>DASPFY010000029.1:0-8344 GCA_035620895.1 Nitrososphaeraceae archaeon | reverse complement strand
GACTGGTGGGACAGATCCGTCAAAGATAAGGAAGGAAAAGATGGTTGGGTACAAATGGCAGATTTTCTTAAAGAAATAGTAACGACAGTTGATAATCATTCAAGTACTTTAGGATACGAAATACTAAGCGAGCCTCACGTTGATGATACAAATCAATGGTCCCAAATAGGCAAATTTAATAGCTTCATTACTGAAGAGTTGAGAAATATCACGAGTAAAACGATTGTCTACAGCATGAATGTTCCAGTTGACTTGAATAGCCAAATTAACATCTCACCAGATAACTTGGCAAAAATGGCTCCTTCAAACAAGGAAAATATCGCTTTCAAAATAAGTGTCTATGGAGTTCCAGATAGAGATGACTACCAGAAAGAGAGATTTGATCTGTTTTTGGATACGAGGAATCTAACTGGAGTGCCGCTATACATTGGTGAGTGGAATAACGTTGTAAGGACAAAAGAGGGTGGAGTATTCAAAATCAACCCAGGTGCGAGCGATTTTACAAAATCTAATGCGGAAAAAATACTCGAAGCTCTTAAGAAAGAAGGAGTTTGGGGTACGGCTTTTTGGAAGTGGGATTATAGGGATGCAGATACGGCCAGTTTTAACTTGGTTTCTGATGAGAATGGCAAATTAGTACCCACCGAATACTTTGGTATCTTAGAAGATTCGGTCGAAGAGGTTTATGGTTCTTTTGACGGTGTATCAACTTCCGCTGCTTCAACAGCTAGCGCTGCTTCAACTCCTGGTGATACATCAACTTCTGGTGCTGCTTCAACTCCTGGTGATACATCAACTTCCTATGATAATAAAGAGACCAATTTGATTATTGAACTTGTGAAAACAGGGAAATTCACAGAATCTGAAGCCAAACAATTCGCATCAGAATCGATGCAGAATAGAGCCGATAATACTTCAACTTCTGATAATACTCAGTCATCTAATAATCAATCCAATAATAAAGACCAGTCCTCAAATGCTAGTACAAACAACCCTGTAGAGTATGACAATTTCAACGACTTAATTAATGATATAAAAAATCACATTGTAGATATTGAAGAAATATCCTTGAATGCTTTCCAAAATTCAGGCGCTTATCAAGGAACAGATGAAGAGACCCAAGATTGTATAGACCTAGCAGGAAAAATAGGAAACAATCTTGGTGATCACGAAATAGTGAACTGTTTTGAGGATCCAAACTCTTACAAAAATCAAATATCTAACGCAGACAACAATAACAATGCCGATGATACCGTTAACTAGTATCTTCATATACCATTTTTTGGATACACTAATAAAATAACATGTCAAGTCGCTTTGGGTAAGATGCAATTCACTAGCGTTCGAAATCATTGGACTGAGAATTTATATATAATCTCAAAACAATTAGATCATTGATTTGATGCTGACCCTATATCAAAAAATAGCGTGTATTATAGGATTTTCAGCAATATTTCTTGTCGTTTCATCTAACATTTTAGTAAATTATGAACAAACTGTCCAAGCTAAGCCGGGAAAGGACAAGCCTGGTAAAGGGCAGGGAAAGGACAAGCCTGGTAAAGGGCAGGGAAAAACTAAAAATGACAATGTTCGAGACAACCAGCCAAAAGATGAGCCAAATAAGATACAGGTTGAAACGGACATTTACAAGGGTTTTGCTTTTGATACTAACGGCAAGAACGTTAGTAAAGGCTTTAACTTTGCTGCAGTGGGTGATTTTGGATGCACTTCAAATACAAGAAAAACTGTCGAAAATATGAAAAAGAATGATCCTGAATTAGTGTTACCCTTAGGAGACCTTTCATATCAAAAAAGTGCTAATTGTTGGTTCGATATAATGTCACCGCTCAAGAATAAAATATTCATAACATTGGGATACCACGATGTCAATGATGGACAAGCAAAACTAGATCAATTTGTTAAAAGCTTTGAGTTAGATGAACCGTACTATTCCTTTGATTATGGTAAAGTACATTTTCTTGTCATGGCATCAGAATCTCCATATGCAAATGGCTCTGCTCAATACAATTTCGTAAAACAAGATCTGGAGGAGACGACTAACAAAAAAGACGTTAACTGGATAATCGTAACATCATACAAACCATTTTACTCATCACCGTCAAAACATACTGGTGAAAAAGAATTAAGGAGTGTCTATCACCCTCTCTTTGAAAAATATGGTGTTGATTTGGTGCTACATGCACATAACCACAACTATCAAAGAACATATCCGATATCATTTAATCCGAATGACGGTTCAGAGCCAATAGTAAAACATAACTTCACCACAAACTATAACGATCATACAGCAGGAACCATATTTGCGATAGTTGGAACAGGAGGAGAAAGTTTCTATCCATTGGATGGAACAGCTCCTTATACGGCGACACAACTTGACCGATTTGGATTTCTGAACATAGAAATAGATAATGGAAGCCCTCATACGTTATTGACAGGATCTTTCTTGGACAATACTGGTAGTGAGACAAGGGATTACTTTACAATTAAAAAAGAAATACAAGGAAAAGATGCAAACATTTTACCAAATTCAGAGATCGAATAATAATGGTCAACTAAATTTGAATCATCAGGAAATTAGAATGAACGCAAGAATCAATTAGAGCTGGTTAACAGTTAGAAGGGGGTTCCCGTCATCATCAATTCCAAAAGTCTGTATTTTGAAACCTTCAGAAGCTGTGCTTGCATAGAGACTCGGAGTCGTCATTATCAGTGATGTCACCAGTATAGTGTTTGCAAGAATCGTCATTCCTCTATTTAATACGCGTCTATTCATTGTCCCTAAACTTCTAAGAGTCGATATATGCATTGCTTATCGACCAATAACTGATCAAAGAATAAGTAAATTTCATATAGTATGGTAATATCGAAGCTTTACACATGAAGAATTCTGTAAACTCAAAGAAAACGTTGCCTTTAACAGCAGCATTCATAGCTATCAGCGCTATTCTATTAGCAGGAACAAACAATGTACTAGCTCAAAACCAATTGAACGAAGCGGACTTTAAGATAAAAGATTTTGGCGTCAAGGATGGAAAACCTTGGTTAACTGTCGAAGGAAAAGCTGGAGCATCTAAACCACAAAATGCAAGTCAAATATACGGGTATGCCTTTGTAACTGATAAGGGTATTTTTGCTGTAGTATCTCATGGAGGAGTTGAGGATAGTCCACAAGTGGAGAACGATAGTGAATGGCATACACATGGAGTAACCTTGAACGAGAAGAATTGTGTAACAGATCTAAATAACGATGGAAGCGCTATAGTAACGGATCAGGTTGAAATTGGCAATCTCACTGCAACAAAAGTCGACAAAGTAATGACAGCACTATTGGGCATCAACAACGCTGACGCATCTGTTTGCGTAGAGAAGGTATTCGATTCCAAAAATTCGACACAGGGATGACAGTGCTATAGGGGTATCAACAACGCTGACGCTAAAGTGTGTGTTGAGAAAATGTTTGACTCTAAACCATAATTTTTTTTTTGATTTTTACATACATATCAATAAATCTTAATTCTTAAGGGCAAAGCATCTAAAGCGCGCCACTCAGTAACATATTCTTATGTTACTAGTTATGGTAAAGTTTAGTTCAGGTTCGGTGGAACTGATAACGCTAGCGCTCTATATTATGAACCCTCTATGTAATGAACTAAATGAATACTGAAATCTAAAAGTTTTCCAAGAATTGTTTACCAATATAAATATCGACATGTACTGACCGTAATTTTGGCAAATTGAGTGAAAATTTAGTAGTTAATTTACTTCCTCTATTTGGAATTTGTCATTGACATAATATCCGGCAACTTGTGCATCGAAATTCCATAAGGATACTTCATGCACTGCCATTCGTATATGTGCATAATGATGTTCCTTGTCTCCAGGATTGCCGGCGCAATCGAAATGTCCTATAACTGCTATGATACTTGAATGATGTTTCCCAATAGATATGGAAACTGCTCTACGTATACGCCCTATGTCGCCTCTATTTTCGCTATTGGAAAAAATCCCGTCTACACCTGGAAATGTCACCATATCAACTCCATCGATATGATATTTCTCCTTCATGAAGTCGATTACTGGTTCCTGAATCCTTCCGTCTATGCAATTTATTGCCGTTCCAAATTTGAAATTCATCATTGAGTAGACTATTAGAGTTTCTGTGGAGTAGTTAATATCTTTCCAAACAACTGCGAATCCGCCATCTTCAAGTGACCTTCAGCCATCTTGCTGAATGGAAGAATCGTATCGATTACGGGCTTTATTTTTCCCTTACCCACCCATCGCATTACTTCTTCTAATCCTGCTTTGGTTCCCTGGGTCGCACCCAATAAATTAGTTCCTTTGAAAAACAAATACCTAAGGTCAATTGTTGAATCGTATCCAGTTGTAGCCCCTGTAGTTACAAGCGTGCCACCCATCTTCAATAGGCTTACCTCTTGTGAAAAAGTAGTTTTACCAATGTGCTCATAAACAATATCAACACCTTGTTTGTTCGTTATTTCACGCACCTTCCGATACCAATCAGATTCGCGATGGTTTACTACATAGTCTGCTCCAAGTTGTAGGCACTTGTCCATTTTGTCCTTATTTCCAGCGGTAGCGATAACACTGCAGTTGAATAATTTGGCAATCTGAATTCCAGCTATTCCCATACCGCTTCCCCCGCCCATTATTAAGACTGTATGTCCTGGGTGTATCTGGGCTCTGGTAACAAGCATATGCCATGCAGTCATACCCACCATTGAAATTGCCGCTGCGTCATTAAACGATACATTGTCTTGAAGCTTAACTACATTTACAGCTGGCAGTTGAGTATACTGTGCAAAGCCACCCCAGAGTGGACCCGTCTGGAAGCCCCATACCTTCCTGCTGGAGCAGTCATATTCCCTTCCGGAAGTGCATTCATAACATACCCTGCAAGTCAGGTTTGGATGCACAACCACTCTGTCTCCAATCTTGATGTTTGGAGAAACATTTTCCCCAATTTCCACGACTGTCCCAGCTGCGTCGCTTCCTGATATGTGGGGCATAGGAATTTTGATTGGTTTTCCCCAGATTCCCCAGAGGTCATTGTAATTGTACGACGCAGCTTCTACTTTAATGAGGACTTCGCTGGATTTGGGCTTCGGTGCATCAATATCCTCAATTTTTACTACCTGTCTAGGGTCTTCACTATGTTCTCTGTATACAGCTGCTTTCAAGTATATTCGTCAGAATCTACATACCGGACGGTCATTTATTCATATTTATGCACAATTGTTTACTCACTAAGGTAGCCTATACTTCTAGTATTGTTAATCATATTAACAGGCGACTGAGCTGATGCTAAACCAAATGTGACAAGAAATAATGCGATAATAGTTGTTCTTATAAGAAGTCTCCATTATGTTACTAAATATGAGAATATTATGCGAATAACATTATTTATTTCCATTTACTATATCTTTAATAATCAGTTTGAATATGAAAGCTATTCCCTTATGGTGGCAATTATTACAAGCTTTTTAGTTATATCGGCATTTTGTTTCGGTTTCACAGTTTCTTTTGCACAGTCATCCGCCCCCTATAAAACCTGCATATTGTCCACTGACAATGGTTATAATATAGTCCTGCAACAGAACAATGATTGCAGTCCCAAGCAATTCGCAGAAACAGTGCTTTATTATCAAGCTAACGGATATCATCAAGTTGACTCTTCAGGTATTACAGACTCAAATACAATTCGCTTAGGTAGGTAAGTGGCTTTTTCATCTTTGTTATTGCAGACTGGTAAAATATCAATCCAAAATTCTTAATGCACTTGCATATAATGTGTATTTATTTACACGGGTTCGGTGGGGTTCGGACAGTCCACGTAGTAGAGTTCTGTATTATAATATTTTAGCCTTATTCGAACTTTTCTCAAAGTCGATAGTTCAGTGATTAAATAGGGGCGTCTAATTGGGATTTGAACCGTGTCTTCGCGGTGTGGAGTCAAATTTCATGCGACTTCAATTTATGGCATTGGTCAACTCAAGAACATTAGTCAATTTTGTGGCATCAGGTCGAGTCATTATCTGCTTGATTTATGGATTATCTGGTCGCGTGATTGAGAGCTAATCCACAGTTGCTGCAAAATTTGGGTTTGTTGTGATAAACTATCCCACATCTGGAGCATTTTAAGATTTTCGACCCCTCAAGTAATGTAAGACGGAGATTTTTTATCTCTACAATCAGTGTATCAAAATCTTCTTCAGTTAAAGTTTCGATTCCATCGACTTTGGTTCTTATAGCAGTCTTTGTCTCCTGACCTAATAAATTAAGGTCAGGTTTAGTGACCGACCTTAATTTTGACTCTGCTTTCTGCAATCTTCTCCTTGCAAAAGTGGCTACCATGAGTGCAAAGATTCCGACTCCCGATATCATCATGAATATCGCTATTATCCGTCCGAGTGCCGTGACTGGATAGTAATCCCCGTATCCTACTGTAGCAAGTGTAACCACAGCCCACCAAACAGCGTCACTATATTGGGTAATATTTGCGCCTGGATGTCCATTTTCTACTAGAAATACTCCAAAGCCCCCGACAAATATGATGAAGAAGGCAGCAGCTGCCAAAATAATAACGCTCATTCTTGTATTTTCCAATGTATACAGATTGCTTGTTGACATATGTAGCAGAACCAACAAGAAAAATCATTTAAACTTTACACAAAATCTACTATGGATATATGCAACAGTTAAGTTGAGCAGTTTGCTCTGTTTGAATCAGTTACTTAAAATTCTATTCTGCTTCAAGAAACAGTCCTACAAAGTGGGATTCGGAGAGTGCATGTAGGTGGGTCCTGTTACATGGTATTTAATTTCTTAAGCAACTAGCATTTCATTCCTTATGGATTGGAATGTTGGTGAGTTCAGCTTATTTTCTTCTAGTGTTCGATGGTGAAAAATTCATCTTTATCTTTTCAATAGACTCCATCATTTCTTTTAACATTTCGTTCCCAGCTTTTTCTGCCGAAGCCAGGATTTCGATTCTAGCTTTTTCTGCCGAAACCATCATTTCACTAGCTGCCCTTTGAATCGCAGTGTTCGTTTCTTTTCCCAGAGTTCCACTCGACATACTAAAAGCCCTTGCCATTTCAATACTATCTCTAACCATTCTTGCCCAAACGTCGTTATCCCAACTCATGTTGAATATTGTCAAAGAATCGTATAAGATACTTTCTGTCACGGTTGAAGATATGAAAGTTGAGTAATTGGAGGATTGAATATAATGATCCTGTTTTTCAGAAGACTGCCTAAAAATTCGTATTATTAAAATGTAAGTCCGAGTGCGGTGGTTGTTCGGGTTATTTTAAGATTTAAAGGACAAAAAATGGCAATTTACAATAATTTTTAATTATTACCCAAGATTATCCATAATAAAGATGTAAAAAGTAACTCGGATTATCGATTCTAAATAATATAGATTGGTATACCGTGGTAACGTTTGACGATTCTCCTGCAATACTATTCATAAAAAACATTATGACAATAAAGGTAAGGAAAACAATGATAAGAAGAAAAATCCTTACCTTAAAGTCCTTGAATTTATTTTTCTTTTTCGGATGGTCATCAGACTTATCTGCGGATTTTCTATAAGTGATTCTCTTAAATGATCGTGATTTAGTTTTAGCTTTTTTAGAATTTAGTAACGGAGTTTTCTTTACAATTGATCCATCCACAGGCCTTTTTTTTATTTCATATAAAATAACCTGCGTTCCATCCTTTGATATGTTATTAAACATGGAAAGAGCTTGATGATAGTCTTCAAATTCTTCACTAAAAAAATTAGATTCTAACTTCCAATTTGTCACTAAATTTTCCGATTCATCATCGCTTTCCAAATGCTTTCGTAGCGATATAACGCGTAAATAATATAAAATGATTGCCGTCTATGTTCTGAAACAAAATCTTAACTATAAGATGAGATTAGAAAGAAACCCAAGTTTCTTAATAACAAAGGATTCTTATTTTAGTTTTTCTCGTTGCGAATGGTTAATCATTTTGAAGGAAGAATGCATTATTATGTTACTAGTTATGATAAAGTTTGGATCGGGTTCGGTGGGATGAGGGACAAATTTGACACTATATAGCCACCCTCATTTGCGGGAGCCCATTCTAAAACGCTAGTAATAGTAAAAATTACCTGGGAATCTTGTGAAATTTCTCACTGGTCTAATTATCCACGGTCCCACTTGAAAATTTCCCCTAGTAGGAACACATTTATGCATTGGATTTGGACTACTTGTTATGAAAACATTATCATGTAGAGAAGCGGGATTTGATTGTGACTATGTTGTAA
>DASPFY010000028.1:0-6128 GCA_035620895.1 Nitrososphaeraceae archaeon | reverse complement strand
AAAGTTGAAGTTGAGCAAAATAAATGAGGGTGTCATCTCACTTGAACAGGGATTGATAGCAGGAAGAGGAATCATATTACCACAGTAGTAGTCATGTTCATTGAAACACACATGTAATTGTGATAGGAATAGCATGATTAGTTCTCCCTCGCGAATACAATTTAATATGATACCCAACTGCTCACTGGGTCAGAGTAGGAATTGCGATTCAGTTGCAAGTGAATGTATAATTTTTGGATTATGCATACGTAATCCTGAAATATCGGGATTGATTTCCATAAATTTGTCCCATCTTTTTCCAGTTGTCTTCGAATATCTCGTCTTGCCCTGTTCATTAGAACTTTGTCATTTCCTAGTATTAGCATCGGAAATGGAAGAGATTTCTTCTAAAACATTAAGTAATATCAAGCTAGATCCAAGCGCTTTTGCTAATTCAACTGCCTTCCCAAATGCCTTGTCAGACATCTCCGTACCGTCATGGGGGACTAATTTTGTGGATATCATCGCTATACCTATATCGACAATGACCTAAGAACATATCTGTCAATAATTAGTGGACTTAAATTTTTCATGGTGCTTTATTTTTATAAGAATGTGGTAATTTAGTGAATTGCACGTACACTTTACTATTATATTCTTCGGTTCTAAAATATAGCTGATGAGTAAAGCTGAAATGGTTAAGTCAGCCTCTTCAAAACTTTGCGAAGGAAATGAACGATAAAAAAGTAAGTTCACTACTTGTTGTTGATAGAAACGGTAAAGCCAAAGGGATAATCACTTTGCTCTTAGAGCATTCAATATTACTCCTATATCCAATGCTTCCTGAAACAAAGCACCTACCGAAGGAAGAATCAAACCGAAACTGGCAAAAATCATCAAAAGAAAACTTAATCCCATTCCGAAAAAAATACTTTGTTTTGCTACTTTTATTGTTCCTTTGCCGATATGTATCACATCAGAGACTTTTGTTACATCGTCTACTAACAAAACAACATCTGCTGCTTCTGCAGAAATTGCAGTGCCTTTAGCTCCCATTGCAATACCCACAGTAGCTGATGCTAAAGCAGGAGCATCATTAATTCCATCTCCGATCATTATAATATCTTTAAATATTTCCCTTAACTTTTTCACCTCATTAACTTTATCTTCTGGTAACAGATCGTACTTATAATTATCCACGCTGATTTGATTTGCTATAGATTTTGCATTGTCCAAGCTATCTCCGGTAAGCATGATTGTTTCTTTCATTCCTTTTTTCTTTAAATCTTGAATCATGGCAGCAACACCATCTCTAATCTTATCAGTAAATGTTATTATGCCTGCATTTGTTCCGTTGATATTTACAAGTGCAACCATCTTTCCTCGTTTTTGGAAATCCGTGATCGTTTTTAAAAGATCTCTATTACTATTTATAGTATCATAATTCGTATGTGTACTAAATTGAGATTCTATATAATTGTATGACCCAACCATTATGTGTTCTCCAGTAACATACCCTTCAACTCCTGAACCAGACCTCTCGTGGAATCTTGTGGGTAAAGGAAAACTATTGAACTTTTCTTTTCCTGCTATTGTTATAGACCGAGCAGATGGATGAGAAGACATTTGTTCCAAGCTTGCAGCTTTAAACAAAATATCATCTTTGGTATATTTTATATTTCTACCATTCTGATTTTTTTTGAAATTATCCAAAAGTATTATATCTTCTACTAGGGGTACCCCATATGTTATAGTACCAGTCTTATCAAATACTATTGCGTCAGCCCTGCTTATTTGTTCAATTGCAGCTCCGCTCTTTACTATAATGCTTTGTTTTGCTGCTTTGTCTATGCCACCTATTATAGCTACAGGTGTTGCAAATATAAGAGGACAAGGAGTTGCTACAACTAGTACAGATAGTATAGTTTGGACGTTTTGAGTTAAAAGCCAACCAAATCCACACATAGCTAGTGTTATTGGCGTAAACCATACTGCATATTTATCTGCGAGTCTTTGTATTGGTGCCTTTTCTTCTCTTGCTTTTTTCACAAGTTTTACTATCTTTGAATATTGACTTTCTTCGCTGATTCTTTTTGCCTTTATTTCAAAGATGTTACCTGTGTTTATTGTGCCACTAAATACCTCTTCTCCTATGTGTTTGATTTTAGATAGAGGTTCACCAGTAAGAGAGGATTCATCAATTTGAGCATGACCTGAAACTATTGTACCATCAACGGGAACAAGATCACCTGGGCGTATAACCAACGGATCTCCTATTCGTATTCTCTCTACGTCAACATCTTCTATTTCCTTGTCATTGATTTTCCTGTGTGCTATCTTAGGAGATCTTGTCATTAATTTATCAAGGGAAGTAGTGGCTTTTCTGAACGCATAATCCTCTAACGCTTTTCCTCCAGATTGCATAATAACAATTATTACTCCTGGAAATGCTTCGTTAGTTATAATGGCAGTGCCTATAGCAAGCATCGCTACAATATCAGACGCAAAACGGCCATGAAGCGTTTCTTTTATTGTTTGAAATACTATTGGTGCTCCGCCTATGACCAATGTAATGAACCAAATCCAGTGCCCTGTCTCTTCATAATTAAAAATATAATGAACTACAGTTCCTACTATCAATCCAATAATTGCAATTGCAGGAATGGGATACCTTTTGCTAAATAAAATGACCTTTCTAATTGTAGATATGTAAATTTGTAAAGACATTGGTTTCCTAACACAGACGTCTTTCTGCTCATCTTGTTGCAATTATTCTATTCTCTTTTGTCTTGCATTGATTTAATCTTTTTCAAAGGCTGATTTGTTTTACAATCTGCCTACTATTTAGTAATTCTTCTGATTCTTCGAATTATGCATAAAGGGTTTCAAAAATAAACGCACGATAAGAGTCAGTTGGGCCCTGCTATTTGAAGGATTCAAGTCCAATTGAGCCCCTTAGAAAAATCGAGTTAATTAATGCATGGACCCTAATTGTTAATAATACGATTCCCGCTGGACCTAGACTCAATGCTTTGAGTTTCATTAAAATAGTTTTGAATACTCTTTTAGAGACAAATCTGTTCCTCATCCCTCCGGGCCCGTTATGTGATGGATTTTATTATCGAATCAGATTTATGATGTCTGGTTATGCATTACTCAACCCAGGTAATATGTGGGACCAAGCAGATATGAACCCATTATGTTTAAATCATACCATCAGTCTGCCATTGTTTGCACTAGTTAACTTTTGCAACTTTTCCCTCAAGTTTTTTTCATGCTTTCACTTGTTTACTGTTATGAGTACTGTTCACAAAGAATTTGAATAGTTGACCAACTACAAAATCCGGTTTCTATTACACTGCCTTGCCGTCAATTCTTCTCTTTTAAGCACCGGCACAACATGATTCACCTGTTCGTGGACTAGCTAATTGTGATGCAGCTGAAAGTCCAGCTTTTATGATAACCTCAGCTGGTATTGTATCATAAATCCGGCCTTGAATCTCCAGCTCTACAATCATGAGGACCACAAATCGCTAATTTATTCTGCATTACATCCTGAAAAAGTAAAAAATTTGATCTTGCATGCAACTCCAGTTGATTTTGGTAAATTACCCACGGTGTTAGAATCATGGATAAAAAGTCTGGATATAGAAAGATTTGTACATGTTTTTGGAAATGTACCCTCTTCGTTTCTTAATATTGCGTTCTTTATGCGGAATCCATTGGAGGCTCTATTAAAGTATCAAATTTATTTTAGCCAACCTCGAAGCCCAAAAGAAATCATACAGTTTATGGCAGTAGAATCATGGCTATATGACAGTGTTCCAATAATTGCCAAAGCATTTGAGCAAATCATCAACGATATTTACAAAAATAATTTGCTAATCCAAAATAAAATGATAGTCGGAAAAGATGTTGTTGATCTGAAAAAAATTAACATGCCTGTTCTGAACATAGTCGGAACAAAAGATGATCTGGTTTCGGCAGAGTCTAGCAGAACAATCACTGATGCAATTTCGAGTACAGACAAAAAACATTAGAGTTTCCAACTGGACATGTGGGATTGTGTATTAGCGGTACTGCACACAAAAAACTATGGCCAGAAGTTGGAAAGTGGCTCACAGAACACTCAACATGAGAAAATAGAAATTGATATTCATTATTCAAATATTTCGAACCCAGTAAACTTTGCATGTCCTATATCAATGGGAATAGATCCTGGATTTGGTTCAAGTTCGCTGTCACTGTTTTACGGTTAGAAGATAACATTGTTAAAGTAATTTATGCAAAGTATGGGATATGCTAAAAAATGGGATAAGCCTAGTTATGAAAAGATGATTCTAGAAGTATCTAGGTTGAAAGTAGTTTTATCTGTAGTAATTATCCAGAAGCCATTACAAAGTTTTGAAATCAATACAACAAGTCGAAAAATGCAAGAAGGATCTTCTTTCAATAACTGAGCTCTTCCTTATTCCTCAATTGCAAACATGCGAAGACAAAGAGGGATAAATCTAATTGCCTGAATAAAATTATTTGGTGCTCTCCTCGTGAATTTTATTCACATGAATTGGCTACTAAGATTTACACATTTTGAAACACGAATTGAGCCTTTTACCCAAATAGGTAACGAATGAGCTGCAGTTGAAAGTAATGGGAGATTCACAAATTGGAGCAAATTATAATTTTGGAATTACGTCTTCGATATCTATATTTTCATTTTTCTTAATGTCTGAATAACTCAACACAAATCAGGGTTGACTATTCAAGCTTGAACAAGAGTATGAGTGATTTAAAGCAACTGCAAGAGAACGACTGCGATTACGAAGTATAATGTTAAACTAGTGATATCACTTATAATAGTGGTTAATGGTCCAGATGCTACACCTGGATCAACACCAAACCTATACAGTAATGCGGATATGTAAGTAGCGATAAAAGCTTGAAGAATGATAGAAATGAACATAGACAATGCTATGCTCACTGCCAAATTCGTTTCTCCCCAGCCTACCGTGGCCGCAATAAATAGCAGTATTCCAAAAACAACTCCAAGCACCCCACCAATCCTCAATTCTCGTAGCATGTATTTTGTAATTGAAAAATCCGGCCTCAATGCGATCATTCTTACAATGAGCGTTTCAGATT
The DNA here is from genome assembly GCA_035620895.1 of Nitrososphaeraceae archaeon. GTDB lineage: Archaea > Thermoproteota > Nitrososphaeria > Nitrososphaerales > Nitrososphaeraceae > TA-21. The sequence goes on along the minus strand of DASPFY010000028.1, from coordinate 1,007 downwards.
GAGTACCTACAGCATCGCTCAAATAGATGATGACGGGTATGAAGGAAGCCAAAACAAGATATGAACTTATAACTTCATCAAAACCAGTTACGATATAAGCTGCAAACAAACCACCCATAAGACCCAATATTAGTGAAGGCAGTCTGGCTCTAACGAGCTTTAAAGTGGATGTTTTGACGTCTTCAATTTCTTTTGAATGGTGATGAATGCCTCCTAATCTAAGAATATCTTCTCGAAATTCGTGGTGGAATATCTTTAATATAGTATGGTATGGAATTACCCCCACAAGATGTTTATTCTTATCCACTACTGGTACTGACTTTAGATCATGTTGTAGTATAAGATAGATTATTCTTTCTTGATCAGCGTGTGAATCCACAGTTATAGGATTTCTTTTCATTATCGTGTCTACCCTAGTTTCATTATCCGCCGTTTGTAGGACGTCTTTTATTGAAATAACACCTTGAAGAACTCCCTCATAATCAACGACATAAAGGTAATCTATGACCTCAAATTCCTTTGCTTTACTAATCAACATGCTTCTAATCACTCCAATAGTTTCCTTATTCCGCACGGAAATGAATTTGGTAGTGATTCTTTTTCCAGCTGTGTCGGATGGTAATAAAGAAATATCAGACATTGTTGAAAATAATAATGTCTTTTATAAAAGGATATAAAATGCATGGTACTTTAGAACGGATTTGTTCAGTTGTAAATATAAAAAGTAAATCAAAGTCCAGGTTCGGAAGGAAATAGATGATCCTACAAGAGGAAAAGGTATTGATGTAATTCTTGATATTGTAGGATTGGAACAGACAGTCCAAACAGATCTACGAATAGTTGCCAAATGCGGAGCACTTGTAATCGTATGACTCTTTGGAAACAGAATTAGTATACCAGCTGTTGCCGCAGTTGCAATCGAATTTCAATTCTATGGTTCGTTTTTGGGTAACTACAATGAAGTTTCTGAAGTCATTAAATTAGACAAGAGAGCTCAAATTAGCCAT
>DASPFY010000027.1:0-15287 GCA_035620895.1 Nitrososphaeraceae archaeon | reverse complement strand
GCGTTATCAGGAGCTACCTGAACTTCTTTTTCTGATGCGATTAAGGTTACGTGTTTGACCTCTCCTTGTCCTTGATCTTCTGTTTCCTGCGCATGTACCGCATTGTTCCCTGAAAAATACGGAACCAAAGCAATACTGCTTGCAAGCAAGAAGCTAGCTACTAGTGAGCTTGCCAGTATTAAAGTACGATTCATTAGCGCATTGTATAGGTATCCACTATAAATATTATTCTGAGATAAAAATAAAATATTTTAATTTAGATTAGAATTTTATTGAAATTATATGATAGTTATTTATTTATTTGAATTTTTGGATTAAAAAATAATAAAATTTATTTTACGTCTATTAATTCCTAAATTAGATGCCAATTTTACCTATTGATTCTGGAAGATACGGTAGCAATGAAATAAGAAAGATCTTTGAAGAAGAAAACCGACTTCGGTATCAGCTTGATTTTGAAGCACAAGTTGCACTATCCCAAGGCAAACTCAATCTGATTCCTTTGGACGCCTCAAGGGAAATAGCTAGAGTAACAAGATCAAATAAGATCACAATGAAAAAGATCAAGGATCTTGAATCAATTACTGAGCATGATACAGCTTCGTTGGTACAGGCTATAAGTGAATATTGTTCACCTTCAACAAAACCGTGGATACATTACGGACTAACCAGTAACGATGTTGTAGACACATCTACGTCAATGCAACTAAAAGACGCATTTGAAATAATTGAGCCAAAAATTTTGAAGCTAATTTCCTTATTGATAAGTAAGGTAAGAAGATACAACTCTCTACCTTCCGTAGGAAGAACTCATGGACAACACGCAAGTATAATTTCTTTTGGATTAAAATTTGCAGTATGGGCAAACGAACTTTCATATCATGTAGAAAGAATTGAAGAGGGTAAGAAGAGATACCTTTTGTGTAAAACGTTAGGTGTAGTTGGAACAGGCTCATTGATGGGATCAAAGGCTTTAGATGTTCAAAAGAGCGTGGCCAAGTCGCTTGGGCTTTATTCTATAGAGGCAGCTACACAAGTAATACCTAGGGAGAGACTAGCAGAAGTTCAATTCGTCATTTCATTAATAGGATGTACTTTGGATAAAATTGCAACTGAAATAAGAAATTTACAAAGAACTGAAATTGGTGAAGTAGAAGAACCTTTTAAAAGGGGGCAGTTGGGAAGTAGTGCGGTTCCAGTAAAAAGGAATCCCATAAAGAGCGAAAGAACATCCTCACTCGCAAGAATACTTCGTTCTTTTTCAAATATTGCCCAAGAGAATATTTCACTATGGCATGAAAGAGATCTCTCAAATTCTGCAAATGAAAGATTTACTATTCCGATGGGCGTCATTCTTTTAGATGAAATGATAAACAGCATGATAAACGTAATTGAAGGACTAAGTGTAAATAGGCAAAAAATTCTAGATAATATTAATAAAACAAAGGGAAGAATTTTTGCAGAATTTATTCTTGAGGCCTTGGTTAAGAAAGGTATTCCTCGAATGAAGGCATATGATAACATACAACATGCTTCATTTGAAACTCTTCCTGATGATAAAGACTTTAAAGAAGCAATAATGCAGGACTCTTCTATTGGAGCGCATTTGAGCAAGAATGAATTGAGAACAATATTTGATCCTAACACTCATCTGGCTGCATCAACAAGAATAATAAATGATGTTATAAGAAAAGCCCAGCAAGTACGTAAAAATTACAAAGGGCGTTAATCTATTTTTTTATAATATTTGTGGATTAGAGAACCGTACTGCAACGCTTTTTTTCTCCTAATAATGACCTCTGGTGGTATCTCAAAAGATAACGCAATCTTTCTGATGATATGTTTCCTCAAAATATCATCATGACTTACTATTTTATTATAAATTGGAAACTTCATTGCGATAGAAATGAATCCTTTTGAGAGGAATGGTTGTAAAATACTAATATTATATTTTTCTACTACCTGCTTTATTTCATTTATTAATTCTAATTCATTCAAGAGCTTTGACTCAATAGTCTTATTAATAGTATCATTACCTTGATTAAATATGAATCTGAAATTATTGTACCCACAAAAGAGCTCATCAAAACCGTTAGCCGTGAGTACAACACTCAGACCGTTATTACTTGCCAATTCAGCTAAATAACTAAAAGCAATACAGTTCTCTATATGAGATAAATTTCTACAGGTCATTTCATTTGTTATTTTTTTAGAAATTGCTGAGAAATCATCTTTATCTATTTCTAAAATTTTCTGATTCATTTTAATTTTTTGTGATATTGATTTTGAAAATCGTATATCATTGGAATCAGGGAAGCCAACAGTCAATAGCGTAGTATCGATATTCATATTTTTACAAATTATTGCGAGTACTGTACTATCTATCCCACCCGAGAAAGCGATGCCAATTTTATTGATTCCTTTCAAATATTCAGATACTGTTGCAAACAAAGCATCAATTAGGTCGGAATTGTACAATACACTTTAACCAAAAATAATTTCATTTATGTTTTATCCTTTTACCTAATAGTAAATTCTGATTTGGAATCCTATGGATATGAATTCACAAAAAAGTAACTTGTATATATCTGGTTTCTTTGAAATAAAATAAATGAAGAAAATAATTCTGGATGAAGATCTCAAATATATCGATAGAAATGGAAATTTGCTTAGGAGTAAGACAGAATTATCTTTCTCAAGATTACTTTCATTCCTAGAAAAAGATTATCAATATGATTTTAAGATTAAGCTAATGAATGGTAATGAGGTCCTTGTTGATTTTAGGGTTGATAACAAATACATTGAAATTCTAGATTCAGAACAGGACCTAGAGAAATTCAATGAGATAAAAAAGAATAATCCTGATCTTGATATCGTAGCTATTGGCAAATCAAAATTTGGTGTCAAATCAGGTGATTTTGAAACAATTTCTTTTGTTGATTCTGAAGGGGATCAGATAGGATCTATATTTTTAGAAGATTCATCACTAGCGTTTGACTATGCACATATTTTACCTCTGGTTGAAAAATGCTCAATACTACATGGTCACACATCTACCGTCATGGTAGAGATCATTGGAAAAATGGTGAATAACCTAGTTATTGATTTTAGTGACGCAAAAAGGATCATTAAAGATACACTTTCAACATTGGATCACAAGTTCTTTATTAACAAGAAATATGTTTACAAAGAGGATAGTATTCATTATTACGTTTCATTTAACGGTCCACGCGGCTTTTTCAACCTGCAGCTTCCAAAAGATACAACCTTTCTTATGCCTGGAGAAGCAACAGTCGAGAATCTTTCTTCCATAATAATAAAATTGCTTTCGTCAAAAATGCCTCCAAATGTTGAAGCTTTGGGAGTTTATATTTATGAAGGTGTGAATAAAGGCGCACATATTCTGGCAAAGATTAAGTGAATAGTGATAATTTTAGTGATAATATAGTTGACACTGATCCTTATCATGATGGTTGCAAATAGCTTGTGTTCCACATCATTTCAATTTAGTTCTGAAGCATGAACTTAAATAGAAGCCTCCTAGTGGATTAGTTCTAACCTAAAGATGCAACAAAAAATTGATGAAAAAATATGGAATTCGACTATTGAAAATGCTATTTTGAAAAATTGGATTGATGAAAGAATCTATGATTTCAAAGTTTCTAGTAAAAACAACTATGTAATTGATACACCTCCTCCTTATCCATCAGGACGGCCCTGGCATATAGGAGCTGCAGCACATTATGCACAAATTGACATGATAGCTCGAACAGCAAGAATGTTTGGTAATAATGTATACTTTCCAATTGGTATAGACAGAAATGGACTCCCAGTTGAGATTTACACTGAAAAAAAACACAAGATCAGGATGCGACAGACTGACAGGGAGCAATTTCTTAACCTTTGTAGGATTTCATTAGATGATCTAGAAAAAGAAATGATCCAAATCATGAAGAGTATCGGTCTAAGTGCTAACTTTGACGAATACTATAGGACTGATTCAAATGAGTATCGTGCGTTAACTCAGAGTACATTTATTAATTTATGGAGAAGAGGACTGGTTTATTCTGCAAATAGACCGAATAATTATTGTCCAAGCTGTGGGACTACAATTGCTGACGCAGAAATAACTTATGAAGAAAGAAAGACAAGCCTAGTATATTTGAAGTTTAGAATAAAAAATGAAAATGAAGATTTGATTGTTGCTACAACTAGGCCCGAATTAATTTTCGCATGCCAATGTGTTATAGTAAACCCGAACGATACCAGATATGAGAAGATGCATAACAAGCAGGTTACCTTGCCATTATTTAACAGAGAAGTAAAAATCTTGCCACATCATTCTGCAAAATCAGAATTTGGTTCGGGAGTTGTAATGGTTTGTAGCTATGGAGATCTTAATGATGTACAGGTATTTAGAGAATTGGGATTAAAAGAAATTGTCGCCATAGATCAATATGGCAGAATAAGTGAAAATGGAGGTAGTTATTCTACCTTAACCATAGACAATGCGAGAAAAAATATTATTGATGATTTGAAAAATAGCGACTATATTGTAAAAGAAGAATTGATCTTACACAGAATACCAATGTGCGAAAGGAGTAAATCTCCAGTAGAGATAATCCCGATGCAAGATTATTATATAAAACAACTTGATTTTCTTCCCAAACTTAGAGAATTTGCATCTTCTCTGAATTTTTATCCCGACTCTCATAGACAGATATTATTGAATTGGTTGGATTCTGTTGCAATAGATTGGCCTGTATCCAGAAGGAGATTTTACGGTACAGAAATTCCTATATGGTATTGTAACAAATGTAAAGAACCAATATTGCCTGAACCGGGAAAATATTATAGACCATGGAAAGACAAAGCACCTTTTGATAGATGTACTAAATGTGGACACAATAAATTTACTGGCGATGAGAGAACGTTTGATACATGGATGGATTCGAGTATATCACCTCTGTTTGTAACCAAATATAGTAAGGATAATGACTTTTTTATAAAAACATATCCGACACAAATTAGGCCTCAAGCAAAAGACATTGTGAGAACGTGGTTGTATTACACAATGTTACGATGTTATCAATTGACCGAGAAACTTGCCTGGAATGATGTCTGGATTATGGGATATGGAGTTGATGAGTATGGAGAAAAGATGAGTAAGAGTAAGGGAAATGTAATTGATCCTTTTCCTATAATTAGTAAGCATGGAGCAGACACTTTTAGATTCTGGTCAGCAATTGAAGCAAATCATGGTCAGGACTTTAGATGTTCTGAACAAAAGATAGGAGAGGCACAAAAATTTTTGACAAAATTATGGAATATTGGAAGATTTGTATCCTCCTTTGAATTCATTTCATCGTATGAATTTGATTTATTATCTTCGGATAAATGGATTTTAGGGGAGTTATCAAATTTAGTAGCTGAATGCATAAAAGGGTATAAGGAATATAATTTTTTTATTCCTGCTTCACAAATAAGAGAATTTACTTGGAATATTTTCGCTTCTCACTACCTTGAATTAGTAAAATCGCGTGCATACAACGATCAAGTGCCAAATAACAGATATTCGGCATTATATGCACTTCATAAATGTTTTTCAGTAATATTGTTACTTTTAGCTCCGATATGCCCCTTTATCACGGACAAATTATGGACTACAATTTATTCTAAAGACAGTATTCATCTACAAAAGTTTCCTATGGAGAGTAATGACTATGGAGAGATGTGTAAATTTACTAAAGCTTTAGTTGATTTTAATTCGTTAATATGGACATCAAAAAGGGAGTCAACAAATGAAAATGGTAAGCGATATTCACTAAGAGATCCTATAAAAGTTGATATTCCAGATGAATTGTTTCAATTCAAGGATGATTTAAATGAAATGCACAATATTCAAGGTTAATTTTAGAAACCTGGTAGTCTTATGAAAGCTGTTCCCATATACGGTCATGGTGAAGTAAATGTATTGAAATATGAACAGGATTTTCCAACTCCAGTACCAAATCTATCAGAAATCCTAATTAGGGTAAAATATTGTGGTCTAAATCACCTTGATATATGGACAAGAATGGGAATTCCAGGTATCTCTATTGGGTTCCCCCACATTTGTGGGAGCGATATTGTAGGTTCATTAGAGGAGGAATGTTTAGCAATTCCTAGAGGGTCAAGGGTTCTGTCATATCCTGGAATTAGCTGTAATGATTGTCACAATTGTAAGCATGGAAGTGAAACCCTATGTAGAGATTTTTCAATAATTGGTGGTTTAAGCAATTACAATGGCGGTTATGCTGAATATGTAATTGTTCCTAAAACAAATATCATACCTATACCTGATGAAATAAGCGACGAGCAAGCTGCTACACTTTCAATTTCATATCTTACCGCTTGGAATATCATTAAAAGACTACAATTAAAGGAAGATGATACTGTGTTGGTATACGGAGCCTCTGGTGGTCTGGGTATGGCCATGATTCAAATTTCAAAGGCACTTGGAATAAAAATCATAAGTACTGTTTCGGACGATTCTAAACTTAATTTTGCGTACACTATTGGATCTGATTATGTAATAAATAGGAATAAGAAAGAAATAGCACTAGAAATAGAAAAAATAACTCAAGGTGCAGGAGTTGATGCAGTTGTGGATAATGCAGGTCAGAAGACACTAATGACAAGTATTAGTTCCGTTAGGAGGGGCGGGAAAATTGCAATATGTGGTACGACATCGGGAAGTGATGCAAATTTTCAGATAAGATCTTTTTATTCAAAGCAAATACAGCTCTATGGTATTTTGATTGGATCAAAGTTAAAGTTGCTAGAATTGATTCACTTTGTAAGTGAAAAAAAGGTTTCATCAAAAATTGATTCTGTATTTTCATTATCTGACGTACAACATGCCCATAATAAATTAGAAAGAGGAGAGCAATTGGGTAAGATTTTGCTTAAGATATGATAAATCAATCCTTGATAGGTAATAGGGTAGGGAACAGTTGTTATCTTGAAAAATTAAAGTTATTTCCCTCCCTCGTGAACTTTCAAATTCAGGCTTAGGTCTTTACTTTAGGTAAATTCCAGTGTAGTTTGATAGACACTAGCCTGATGCCGGTGGTAACGAAAATAACAGTTATTGCAATATATTCAAATTGTATGTTTAGATTTACCAATATAAGGAATATAATGACACCTATGAAACTTGCCACTGCATAAACTTCCTTGGTAAAAACGATAGGTGGTTCCCTTACAAGTACATCTCTCAAAATTCCACCACCAAAAGCTGTCAATAAACTTGAAATCACAATTAGTACATTATTTGTACTAAACAGAGAGTATGCGATTGAGGCTCCTGTAAAAGTGAAAACTCCGAGGCCTATAGCGTCAAAAATATTGAATAAATTTTCATGTTTTTTCGTTCTATGATAAAGAAAAAAAATGATAGTTGCAGTTATTGTTGTCAGTACTATGTGAACGGTATCCGAAATATTACTTGGTGGAAAGATTCCCAAAATTGTATCCCTCATTACTCCTCCAAGAATCCCTGTTACGGTTGCAAGAATTATTATGCCGACAATATCATATTTGTGCTCTATTGCTCTGAGTGCACCCGTTACTGCAAAAACCGCAGTACCAAATAGATCCAGTACAAGGATTATGATTGAAAAACCGATATCTAAATTGAACAATTAAAAATTTATGTTAAATTATTAAGAGTCAAAAAGATAATCATATTATATTGCCGCTACCTCCAAGATTTATCATTGTTTTTTTCCATTTATCATATCCAGGATGTCTTCTGCAATGTCAATTGAGGTATGGGAATTGATATTTGGTTCCATTGTTACAAGTAAGATATACTTGTCCATATAAAACGTAAGAATAGATATCTTCTCTCTTTCAACATAAGCAAATCTTGATCTGCCCATGTTATCGTCAAACCTTTCTCTCATAGATTTACGCAACGCCGTGTGTGTCAGATATAATTCCTCATTGTTTTCATCCATAATAGAATCCAGGCCTCCTCTCATTCCACCAACAACAGGTAATCCCGTATCATCAATGACTGCTACATAACGTATATCGCTGTTCAGATTGAATATAGATTCACATAGCTTTGAATAATCCATAGATTGACAAAATAAAAACTATTTATTATATTTTTTAACAAAAGATGATTTTTAATCGGATGCAATTATCTGTTTTTTTAAAAGCAAGTGTCAAGGCTATATTGATTTTTAGATACTATGTATATCTAATTCATGAATAACCACTATTATTGTCTACTTTAGATATCTTGTTGATAAATTCATATATTGAAGTGTCAGCGTCTCTTTTTTTTCATATAGTAGTAGAGCTCTTCAGTTGCTGCATGATGATCTACTCCTATATTTTGTGCTAATTGAACTGAGATTAGTGATAATAATAATTTCCTCAAGACTAGTTCTATTCCGTAGTTTTTGATATCAACTGCTAATTCAGAAATAACATTTTTTATATTTGCATCGATATATCTGTCCTTTGCTTCCCTGCTCTTAATTGAAAATTGAACTCCCATCATTCGCTCCTTCATATGTATTTTCTCTACCATTTCGATAAATCTTTCATTTAAATGTGGATCCTCGTATAGTACTTGGGTCAATAGATCTGCAGCATCAGATTCATTTAACGACAGAGTTTCAATCAGCTTAAACAATACATGACATGACGCACATCCACCGTACCCTATCAACGAAGAATCTGAAAGGATTTTTGTGGTTTCTGTATCAATTATCCTCCTAGCACTGTCAACTTGATCTTTGAGAGGCATGTTACGAATATGATGGATATTCCTTAAAACTTTATAATTTCTCAAAATTAGTTTTTGAATAATAGTCTAAAAACTAACGATTAAGATGATATTTTTTCAATATGCCGATGATCCTGATCTCTATTCAGATTCATATTCACAAGCAGTCCAAATTGCTATTCAAAATTCCTAATATTATCTCTAATTTTTGGAATTATCTGTTCTCTCATTATGGAATCAATATGAGGTTCTTGTACGTCAATTGTAAGTAAAACATAATATTTATGATTAATAGGAGTAACAATCCTTACCAGTTTTTCATATTTTCCTAACGAGTAAACGAGTTTACCCAACTTATCTTCGAATTTTAACCTTGATTTATGTCGAGCTATTGCATTCAATGTATATTCTTGATTTTCCTGACGATTCATCAATGGGTCGAGGCCTTCTCTTTTTGCTATATTCAGTATCTTGCCCTGAGAATCAGCTATTGCAATCCATCTTAGTGATGAATTGATTTTCAATATTTCCCTTGATAGATTCTCAAAATAATCTTTACTTGTATTGGACATTAATATGAAATTAAGACCAATCTAAAATATAATGTTATTTACTCAATTGACTTTTTCACTTTTTCAATTAGAATATAAAATGGATATTAGTACTTTTACATCATTGGTTAGCGAATATCGTGCCATTGGTGGATTTGCAACTACCGAAGGTACAAAAAAATATATGGAAAATGCTATTAAAAATGGTATATCAAACTCACACTTTCGTTCTTTTGATAACCTTAATTTGTCAAGTTTGGGAATGGGGACATATCTGGGCCAAATTACACCAGAAGAAGATGAGGATTTAGAGAACGCAATTTATGAATCAGTCAAGTCGGGTGCAATCAACGTAATTGATACTGCCATAAATTATCGTTCTATGAAATCAGAAAAAAATATTGGAAATGCGATAAAAAGGTTGATAGAAGAGGGGATTATTTCACGGGATCAAGTTTTCATATCAACAAAAAACGGGTACATTACCAATGATGGGGATTATCCTACGGTCGATGTCCTTGAATATATCCACAACATGTTTATTTCACAGGGAATAATAGACTCAAAGGATATTAGCTCTGGTTATAACGTATTAAATCCTAATTATATCCGTAAATGTATTGATAAATCCCTGACAAATATGCAACTTGATACGATTGATCTAGTATATGTTCATAATGCGTATGAGAGCTGGGTTGATGATATAAGCAGAGAGGAGTTTGATGAAATGTTACAAAAGGTTTTTCAGGTTTATGAAGAGTATAGGTCAAGTAACAAAATTAAATATTATGGAATGGCAACTTGGACATGTTTTAGGCTTTCTCAGAACGAAAGAGAATATCTCTCATTGGAAGAAATGGTAAAGATAGCAGAAAAAGTGGGAGGAAAAAATCATGGTTTCCGTTTTATCCAACTTCCATACAATCTAGTGTACAGAGAAGCTTATTTGCTCAAGAACCAATCCGTAGGTGTCGATAATGGCCTTACGATCTTGGAAGCCTGCAATAAATTAAACATTGGAGTTTTTACTAGCGTACCATTATTACAAGCAAAATTATTTGGCGCCAAAATACCAGATTATTTGGGATATAAGGATCAATTACCAAAGATAGTACAAATAACCAGATCAACTCCAAACGTAATCGCTCCGTTAATTGGACAAAAAAAACCTAATCATGTTAAAGAAAATATTGAACTTGCAAAAGTGGCACCACTAACTACTGCAGAATTCAGTGACGCGATTAAGATTTTCGATTAACAAATGACCCTATGGAAAAAATTATTATGTTACCAATTAATAAACCATAAGTGATCAAAATAACTCAACAATCTTTTGGAACAATTTTTTTCATAAGAGTACAGAAATGAAATCAAACTAATTTTCAAAATATCTACATGTTCTATAGAACTGCTATCGTTATTACATTATCACCGCGTATTAATGCATCACCTATTTTAGATTCTTGTTCCTGCTCTTTGCCCTTTTCTGAATTGTTATTATTGTTTGGCTGTTCTATTACCTCTATAGCATCGGTTATTACGATGTTCATTTGTTTGTCAAAACCCTTGATTTTCCCTCTCACTGACCTTCTTCCCTTTAGTTTAACTAGCACAATTTTCCCAATACTTTCCTGGAGTAAATGAGTTGCGATCCCTTCTTCAGACATTTTAGTTTTCATGTGAGTACAAGACCAATATTAACTCTTTCGATTGCCAATAACTTTATAGTCATTTGTCAAGGAAGATTACTAGGAACTGATTTCACGATAAATACTTCTTAACATCAATAATTTTACTAATTAAGGATACAATCAAGGACATGTTAGATATACATTTCTTATTGCTTGACTTGAAAAGTCATAGGTGTTACTAGGTATTTATGGACAAAAAATTCTATAATTGTATCTCGGTACACCCGTTTTTATCGGATGCAGATTTAAGTTTTCTTTATGACTTTTCTAAAATGTTCTAGATTCTTTGAAATCTCTTCGTTCCATTGTTCTTCCGTGTATCCATGAACCTTGATTCCGTGGTCTTTTGCGTTCTGAAGTAATTCTTCTTCCGTCTCTCCGTACATTGTGTGAGCACAAACTGGATCCCCGGCGTCTTTACAATTTATTGAGAGAGTCATTGAAATTAGTGTCCACATAAACTATTTAAATTTTCTCATTTACTATCCGTTGATATTGGAGATACAAAGGGGCCCAACAAAAATAGAATTTATAGGTTAAAAAATGATAGTTACTTTAAAAGGTTCCTAGACTTCAATCAAACATATTTATGACAACAAATTGATTCCATAGTCCCAATGGAGCCAGATCAATTATTATAATACAGTTGTTCTAATTTACTAGATAATAATTGGATAAGGAAATCAAATATGCGTTAGTGTATCATCAGGATACAAAGCATTCTCCGACCAGTATTAGATTGTCCAATCATTACCTAGATTGGGATAACAGACCAAAACCATTTAAATTTTATATCAATATTCCATCAATTCCTCTTCCAACAGATTTTCCCTTACCGAGTCTGAATGTTATTGCCATGAAAGAGACGGATCAAATCTCCTCTTCAGAAAATAACAAGATAAATACGGAATTATTGTCATCAATACTTTTTTTTTCTTCAGGAATTACAAGGCAAATCAAGTTTCCGCATGGGAGATATTTTATGCGTGCAGCACCTGCTACTGGTGCATTATATCCAATAGAATTGTATATAGTATGTGAAAACGTTAATGGTTTGCAAGCAGGTGTCTATCATTTCTGCCCTGGTCAATTCACTCTAACGAAATTGAGAGAAGGGGATTATAGACAGCTTTTATCTGAAGCAGCGGGATCTGACCCTGCAATAAAGAATTCACCATTTACAATAGTACTTACCTCCATCGCATGGCGAAATGCTTGGAAATATCAAGCGCGTTCTTACAGACATTGGTTCTGGGATTCTGGTGTAATTACAGCGAACATGATTGCCACTGCTATGTCATTTGGTTTGGATATTAAATTGATCATGGGGTTTGTAGATAAAGTTGTAAATGAAATGTTATCTCTTGAAGATAAAAAGGAAGCTTCAATAGTTTTGGCACCAATTGGGATTGGGTTGTCCCAAGATGAACCTAAGCAAATTGAATATCCTTCTAGATTTATTCCAGATATTGTTCCTATATCACAGGGGAAAGAAGTTGAATATGATCAGATTTGGAAGTTACATAATTCATCAATATTAAATTCAAGTGACGAAGTGCGCGGGTGGACCCGTTCTATAGCTAGGATGCAAGAAATTAGAGAAACAGAAGACCTTAATGTAAAGATACGGTCAATACCGATAGATCCTAGACCGATCATTTCCCAATCGCTATCTGATGTCATACTTTTAAGGGGTTCCACCAGAAAATTTTCGAGACAGCCAATTACATTTGGACAGCTCTCAAACATACTTTATAGTTTGACGAGAGCTACTCATTCCGACTTTAGTGATAAGAAATCAATGATAGACATCTATTTCATTGCCAATGATGTGACTAACATGCAAAAAGGAGCGTATTTTTTTAATCGAAAGGATAACTCAATTGATCTCTTGAAAGCTAACGTTCAGAGAGATGTATCAGGATATTTGTGTCTAGAACAATCTTTATTCAGTGATGCTAGTGTAGTATTTTATATTATGACAAACCTTCGCTTAATAGTGGATATGTTAGGAAACAGAGGATATAGATCATGCCAATTTGAATCAGGTATCACAGCTGGGAGGATTTATCTGTCTGCTTATAATCAAAAAATTGGAGCTTCAGGGTCCACTTTTTATGATGATGCTGTATCTAAGTTTTTCTCCCCTCATGCAAAGGATAAGGATGTCATGATTGCCGTTGGTATAGGCGTTCCAGATTATAGATCAAAACCCGGGAGAATTCTTGCTGGCAAGTTCTCAAGAGATGATCTTTTATCATGAATCATTCCTAACTAATTTTTAACCAAAGAATTGTGTACCTTTAGTCTTTAGATTTATGATATATGGAATTATTTGCATGAAAATCGTATGGTCGGCATGATTAGAATTATAACGATAATGGTGATAGAAAGTGCATAGTATAATAGAAATGAACCCTAGGTGTGTTTGGGCAAAAGAGCAGATTGAGATAGACTATCATGACAATGAGTGGGGAGTTCCGTTACACAATGATAGGAAATTATTTGAATTTCTGGTACTGGAGGGAATGCAGGCAGGTCTAAGCTGGCGCATTATTCTCAATAAGCGTCAAGAGTTTCGAAAGGCATTTGATAATTTCCAAGTAGAACAAATTGCTAATTACGATATTGTGAAAATTAATGAACTATGTTCCAACCCATTCATTATTAGAAATAAAAAAAAGATAGAGGCGACAATTAGTAATGCTAATGAATTTGTTAAGATACAAAAAGAATTTGGCAGTTTTGATACCTATATTTGGAACTTTGTAAGATACAAACCTATACAAAATTCATGGAAAAACTACAAAGATGTTCCTTCTACGTCGCAAGAATCTGATCTGATTTGTAAAGATCTTAAAAATAGAGGATTCAGATTTGTGGGATCGAAGATATGTTATTCAATGATGCAAGCAATAGGAATGGTTAATGATCACACCATAAGCTGTTTTAGATATAAGGAATTAAGAAGAAAATAGATTTTTTCTTGACATAATGTATTTATTTAATCTAGCGTACAATCCAACTAACATGAAAACTGGTAATATGATAATAGTTGCAAATAGCAATAATTGGATAATTCCCAGAGCTGTGCCTATTTTCTGTCGTATTATATGTAGGATTTGGTTATGTTCTCATTCTTTGCATATTAAAAATTGATAACAATTCAGATGGTTGAGTTGAAGTTGATTTCTATCGTTAAATGCAGCCATAATTTTAACTTATGAAGTTAATAGATAAACTTAAGAATGTCAATAGACATACCGTTATGATGTTTATTTATTTTAAAAGCAGAGTTATTTACATCATATGAGTCTATTTATATTGAAAAATTATAGATCTTTATCAAATATTTTAGCAGCATATTCCATAAAAATCATAACAATTTATTTGTGGTAATTTTGAATCTTAAAATAGTGAACAAGCAACAATCGATACAAACATCTCTTCTCCTAATAATAGTTATTACTCTTGGAATGTTTTTTTCTGTCATCAATGTCATTCCAATACTAGCTTTGCATGAAGAAGAACAACTTTTGAATAATTATGATGATCTGCAAGAATTTGCGGATGCCGTAAAAGATGGTGATGAACAAATAGAAGATATACCTCTGGAATCGATGGAAGCTAGCGACATTTATGAGGATGCAGATGAAAGCTTGCAAGAATGTATAGGCCTAGCAGCAGAGGTAGGAGATAGTCTTACTGATAAAGAAGTAGTACACTGCGTTGACGATGTGAACTATTATAAAAACAAGTATTCTACAAATAGTAGCGTTCCTATTACTATAACTAATACTACCACTACCGGCACAACTGCATCTACTGGAACCAATGGTACATCAACTTCCAATGGTATATCAACTGCTGAAAATGAAGAAAACAAATTGATTAATGAACTTGTCAAAACAGGAAAGTTCACAGAAGAGGAGGCCGGAGAATTAGTAACGAAAGTTAATCTGATTAATGAACTTGTCAAAACAGGAAAGTTCACAGAAGAGGAGGCCGGAGAATTAGTAACGAAAGCGATGAACAATGGAACCAATGAAGCTAACATGACTGCTGAAGTTCCTGAAGCTAACATGACTGCTGAAGTTCCTGAAGTTCCTGAAGTTCCTGAAGCTAACATGACTGCTGAAGTTCCTGAAGTTCCTGAAGTTCCTGAAGCTAACATGACTGCTGAAGTTCCTGAAGTTCCTGAAGTTCCTGAAGTTCCTGAAGCTAACATGACTGCTGAAGTTCCTGAAGTTCCTGAAGATA
>DASPFY010000026.1:0-11332 GCA_035620895.1 Nitrososphaeraceae archaeon | reverse complement strand
TCAAATAATCCTTCAAGTTCCTTGGATATCTGATCTGAAAATACTCCTAGTACTTCAAAGTCAGCTGCCTGCATTCTTTTAGTGCTAAACATTGCTAAAACTCCAATCACTTTATTACCGTGAGTAAGAGGATAACCAGCAAATGATTGAAGTTTTTCCTTTTTAGCCCATTCAGGATATCTGATTCTCTTGTCATTAACAACATCATTTGTAATTGATGGTTTACGAGTTATTACTATATTCCCTATCTTATTTGAGTCAGCTCGAACCTTTGAAAACTCTCCATCTATATTTTTGTACTTTCCAGCGCTAAATTTTAGAACAAGATTTTTACGTTCTCTGTCAAGTAACCATATTCGCGCGAACTTCGCTCCAAAGTATTTTACTAAACTTTCAACGATAAACTGTAGCTTTTCGTTTAAATTGTGGTACTTTTTCAAGGAGTTCAGGATCTTGTAAGCGCGCCATTTTTGGTCTCTTATTTCATGATCATCAAAAAAAGTATAAGGGGTAACCTTAACCATGCTGGACTCATAAGATCGGAAATCATCGATAAGATCTATAAACCTGTTCAAGAAGTTGGAACTCTCAAACTCAAATTGTTCCACTGAATCAAAAACAAAATGACATATCCAGTCAAAGTCCCCCGTCATCTTTGCAGAATAAACACAAAAATATGATTCTCCACAGTATTTCTCAAGACGAGAGATCATAACAGACGTATCTGCGCGAAATTTGAATTTTAGAAGAATTGTACGATTTATCTTTTCTGATAGTAAAGCTGGATTTAGGAGAAGAGAATATGCTAATATGATGTTAGACTTCTCCAATCTCTTTAGTCTATGTCGCACAGTTCTATCGGTGATTTTGTAGCCCATTTCTTGTAAGTAACTTGACATTTCGTATGAAGATGTACGTGAATTTTTCCCAAGCTGTGACAACAAAAATCTGTCGATTTCATCTACCATAGGTTAATGACGTTTAACATCATTTTTATGTATTGCCAATTAGGAAATTTTATAAAAGATAAATCCTCTTTCCCTATGGTATATTTGTTGTCTTATTGCCTAATCGGAAATATTGAAAATAATTTTTTTCCGTAGTAAATATAACATTATTTTACCTAAACAAGGATATGAAAATAGACTTTTTTGAAATAGAGCGCGTAGTGGAGGAACTGGCAAAAAACTATGCAGCCCCATGTACCACAACGTGGTTTAAAGTCACAAACAACAAGAAACCGTCGACAGAAGAATATAGAGAAAAGGTAGTAGAATTCATGAAACAATTTGAAGCAATCTTATCAGTTCAATTACCAACTGGCGAACAAAGTACTTCCTGTCTGGACTACGTAAAGAAACTTTTACATACACAAATCTTACTCATTAGAAGGGGAAATAACAAAGAAGTAGAGAGGCGTTTTCAATACTACGTTAATTACAACTAGTTTTGACAATTACATTACTTCGAATATCTTGCCAATATACTATTGAATAAGATGGGAATAATATAATATGATAAATTACGGCTTACTTGCGATACCGCTCATAGCAATACTCGTTAGTGGTGGAGTAATCAGTTTTTTCGTTGTATATTCATTTTATCCAGAAAAGCATGAAAATGTAAGCATTGATGGCAAATGCCATGAGTTAGTAGGTATGGCTCATCAAAAAATTACGAATTTAACTGGAGAAATGAAAATAAGAAAAATGTTACTGCAGCTAGGTAAAGTCGAACCGCAAAATGCAATCATACCAATAACCTTCAATGGAAAAGATTCTGAAACTAAAAATTTCATAAACAGATATGATCTTGCTGTAACCTCGTATCAAAAAGTAATATATTTTCCGAATATCAATGGAAGCGTTGTTACTGCAAATATTACTAAAGCCGATCTACAAAGAATTATTGGAAATCTGAGCATATTTGAAGTCCTTCCGTCATCAAAATCTGTCGTTGGTAGTATAAGTATCCAGCCGAATAAGTATATAACTAATGATGAAGACAAAGATGTTTCTTTACTATTGGACAAGATCCAGAAAGGTCGAGTGATGGAAATTATTCGTGACTCAGACGGTGTTAACTCAGCAGAGTGTCGCAATGAAACGTAATTGATCGGTTCTATTTTAAAATAAACAAAATTAAAAGATCAAAATTATTCTAGAAGTACTGTAAGACGGGAAAGTGTCTCTTGCCTGATATCTTGTGGATTTGCTGGATTATTACTATCTATGGATTACGGAAAGTTGAGGTTAGTGCTGTAGAATATATCTTTATCAATCCCGTTAGATTGCTTGTTCATCTTCAACTCCTGTTGCAAGATCTATTGCATGAGATACGGGAGTAATAAAGATCTTGCCTATTTTGGAATTTTCTCTTATTATTTTGATAGCTTCATCCATTCCGCTGTCAGGCAAAACAGCTACTACTACATATTTATCACCAAATTCAGGTGTGAAAATTTGAGTTCCTTTTGAGGCATGAATCTCTGCGGGTATGGTTTTACCTCGTCCTTTTACCTTAAAGACAGTTAAGCCACCAACTCCTGTCTTCTTTAGTGCCTCGCTTACTTTTGAAATGTCATTTTCAGCCATAATCACTTCTATTCTTATCAAACAAGCTTCTTAAAGAACCGCTATTAAAATAATTATCTCTGGAATAGAAGTAACTTTTTTATACATATTTGATTGAATGAATACGATTTGGCTATAGACACCGGAGATACAGCTTGGATGTTAATCGCATCGAGTCTTGTTCTGTTGATGATACCTTCATTGGGATTATTTGAAGCTGGATTACTTAGGAAGAAAAATACTGTTTCAATTTTCATGCAGATATTCTTTGGGATGGCCCTTCTTAGTGTTATGTGGTTTATTTTTGGTTTTAGTCTATCATTTGGTCCTGACACATCGGGACTTGCTGGAAATTTGGAGTGGACTTTTCTTAAAGGCATCCCATGGGATGCCGCCTTAACACAATATGCTCCGAGTATCCCAGGCGTCTTGTTTGTAAAATTTGAAATGATGTTTGCTGTAATTACTCCATTGCTCCTAACAGGAGCTGTTGCAGAGAGAATGAAATTTAGTGCTTTTGTCTTGTTTATGGTGGCTTGGAGCCTGCTTATTTACTATCCCTTGGTGCACTGGATTTGGGGCGTTGGGGGATGGCTTAACAATTTGGGAGTAAAAGATTTTGCTGGAGGTATAGTTATCCACACCAGCGCAGGAATGGGTGCTCTTGCTGCTGCTCTGGTTTTGGGTAGAAGAAAGGATTTTGGACCTTCAATTATGGTTCCTCATAGTATACCCCTTGCAGTTCTAGGATCATCTCTACTTTGGCTGGGATGGTTTGGATTCAATGCTGGGAGTGCTCTCGCATCAGGAGGGGTTGCTGGCAACACTGTGATTAATACTCACATGGCATCGGCGGTATCTGCGCTAATATGGGTAGGACTTTCATGGATGAAAACGGGAAAACCTAGTGTAATAGCTGCAATCAATGGGGCAATAGCTGGTCTTGCAGGAATAACTCCAGCATCTGGTTATGTCAGCGTTGAACATGCATTTGCTATTGGGATAGCGATAGGTATAGCATCTTATCTTGGAGTACTTTTGCTCAAAGACAGACTCAAAATAGATGATGCGCTGGATGTTAGTTCCATCCACGGCATCGCAGGAATAATTGGTGCGTTATCTATAGGAATATTTGCTTCTACTGCAATAAATCCTGCTGGTGTTAATGGTCTTTTGTATGGTAATCCAAGTCAGTTGCTGATACAAGCAATAGGGGTTGGTGTTGCCGCAGCCCTTGGATTCGGTGGCACATATATAATAATGAAGGTGATAGATGTGTTGATAGGTGTGCGAGTCTCCTCAAAGGTAGAAGAGTCTGGATTGGATATTGAAGAACATGCTGAAAGAGCATACAGTGATGAAGGTGATTTGAGTAAGATCTAGTTGAATGATTTACAAGATGACTTCCATATGCAAAAATTGATCTTCACTTTTCTAATCTAAGATAAATGACAACTTTTTAACCTGTCCTAACTCTATGCCCAAATCTCCAAGATTTGGCAAAAATCTAAATCCTTTACCAAGATGATATAAACAAGAATTTTATGGTTAAGGTTAAGGTTATAGATTAGTTCGTGCATATATTATCATGGTAAAGTTAGAGTCTCTCAAAGGAACTCATTCTGAATTGCAGGCTATAGAATCTGATTTGTCATTTGAAGAAATTTGTCCTAATTGGTCCAAAAAATTGAGAAATGGAATAGATGATATAGATCGAATGATTTTAGTAAAGGATTCTAAGTATTGTGTGGTAGGTGAAGCTTGGGGATTTACAGGAAAGCAAACAGGCTATTACATTGCCCCTTTGATTCCCATTATTGGTTGCTGGACTTGTATCAGATATGGACAGAAATTTAGCAAAATTGCTAAGGATAAGAAATCATATGATAATTTCGTACCGTTGATCTCAGATTTTTCAAAACACTGGAATCAAAGACATAAAAAAATTACAATTACTAGGATTAGTTCGATAGTGGCTAGGTAATGTAATTAAGATTCTAAATTTTACTTTTTTTCGATTCGTTAGCAAATGATTTGATGGATTGGAACAATTATTTACTATTTATAATTCACCTATTAGGCTGATATTTCCTTTTTGATAATCATTCTAGTAAATTAGTAATCAATGTAATAATAATACATCGTCTTTGAATATCGCAAAAACATGTCAGATAATAGAGATATTATTGATATTTGGCGACTGTGAACTGATAATGCTAGTGTAAATGCAAAAGTTATGAGGCATTTACTAGGATCTTGAAACCACCATATACCATGCGCCTAGAATCGAAGGGCATGGATTTTGGATCCATATTTTCCATCCGCGAATCCTTCATCACTTTGGAATTAACGCTATCTCTATGAGCTCGAGATTTGTATGTAATCCATGAAAAAAAGACAGTTTCTTTGGGTTTGGTCTTGATCATTTTTGGAAATGGCACTCCCATCTTTATCTGAAGATCGTCACCTGCGCACTCCCGAAATTCCAGAGCGCCGTGCTCAAGCCATATCTTGCTGCACATTCTGGCTAATCGTAGATATGCATTAATCTTACTCTTAGGAACAGCTAATACGAATCCGTCAACATATCTAGCCGTAACTTTTCTTTTCATAAAAATAGTAAGGACAATGGTCGTATTTTAAATGTAGGTTCCATATGGAAAATAAATTCGAATGAAGTAACAACTGAGACTTAATATCACTTAAAAATACATTGGAATCAACAGCATATGAATCAATATTACATGACAAAATTGATAATAATGATGTAAGCATTATGCAAATAACCCAACATTGGAACAATCTGGTCACGTAGCAATTGTAACTGGTGGAAACCGCGGGATTGGATATGAGATATGTAAGGAACTTGCTGGGGCTGGTTGCAATGTCGTTCTCACGAGTAGGAATGAAGAAGACGGGCGACAGGCAATAGCTAAACTATATGCTCATGATAATATCGCACATCACAGACTCGACGTGACAGATAGTGAAGACATTGCAAGTCTTCGGAATTGGATTTTAAAGACTTATGGAAGAGTTGATATTTTGATCAATAATGCGGGAGTTTATTTGGATGTAGGAGTAAGTGTGTTTGACGTAGATGAGAAAATTATACAAGAAACATTGGCGGTTAATTTTTATGGTGCATTTAAGATGTGTAAATCCTTTGTTCCTATTATGAGACAAAATGGATATGGTAGAATAGTAAACATTTCTTCAGGATATGGAGCAATGAATGAGATGGCCGGCTACGGAGCTGCTTACCGAATCTCAAAGGCGGCACTTAATGCACTTACACTGATTATGGCCGATGAGTTAAGAGATGGAATCATCAAGGTTAATGCAGTATGTCCCGGATGGGTCAGCACGGAGATGGGTGGTAAATTGGCTCCTTTAAGTCCTGAGACTGCAGCCAGAGACATAGTTCACTTTGCATTAATTGATGCAAATGGTCCTACTGGTAGATTCTTCAGATACAAGAAACCCATTCAGTGGTGAAGGATTTGGTTTACTATGATATTACTTGACATGGGATTACAAATCATACTTGTATCAATATCTGGGGTTCTCACTCCAGGTCCGCTATTCTTTGCAAATCTAGCTTTAAGCAAATACGGTGGATTCTGGTCAGGAATAAAGATAGCAATTGGACATGCAATAGTAGAGCTGCCCGTAATAATCCTCTATTCCATACCATTGATTGTATTCTCCACTTTGAATATTAGTTTTAGCATGTTCAATGTCATTAGTTTTATCGGGGGAATAAGTCTGATTGCTTTTGGAATCCTCTATGTGGTAAGGAACACAAGTAAAATTGACAATCATCCCTATGCAGTCAGGTCATCTAGAATTGAAAATCCTGTTCTAGTTGGAATTTTCTTCACAGGCCTTAATCCATTTTTCTTCCTCTGGTGGATTTCTATTGGTATTAAACTAATATCAGACTCAATAGCACTGCTAGGATACCCATTTGGAATAGTTTTTCTTTTTTTCGTGCATATGTGGATGGACTATGCCTGGCTTGGATTAACTTCATATTTTGCTTCCAGAGGTATTAAGGTTATACGAATAAAGTATCACAAATTGATAACCGTACTGTTAACAGCTCCTCTTTTTTACTATGGACTTAATTTTATATTGGTTGCAATTAGATAACGAGAGTTTGGGCAGTAATAATTAAAATTGAAAGGCATAAAATTGTATATTAACAGTTAGTTATAGTTTTTTGGCCAACTCCTCATTGATTTGTATAATTAGTATAATTAATAAGTTTATTTATGTTCTCATTTTACACAAAAATCATTCAAACTCTGATTTGATAATCATGAAATTGTCATCATAAATTCCCGTTCCAATATTATAAAATGATCCA
The DNA here is from genome assembly GCA_035620895.1 of Nitrososphaeraceae archaeon. Classification (GTDB taxonomy): domain Archaea; phylum Thermoproteota; class Nitrososphaeria; order Nitrososphaerales; family Nitrososphaeraceae; genus TA-21. The sequence goes on along the minus strand of DASPFY010000026.1, from coordinate 4,387 downwards.
GTAAGCATATGTTCATTTGTATTAGAGATATTGATATGTAGAAATCCAGTTTCTTGAAGCTGAGTTACCATAAATGGAGCTTGTCCCCTGAAATCATAAAGATTATTTCCTGCCGTGCCTACTACAACATAGATAGGAACACCAGGCATGTAGTAACGACTAGCATTTACATCCTTAATTATTGGTTGGCGAGTTTCTTCTATATTATACACCAAAGGATAGGATCTTTGATAATTATGATTATGTGAAGATATTACCAAATCAACACCATATTTATCAAATAATGGAGGATATGTATGTCTTAAAATTTCACTTGATGGATGAATGGTGGGTGACGTGTAAAAAGGCCTATAACCGTACACTATTATCCAGTCTATGTTTGGATTATTAGCTGCCTTACTCAAATCATCATTGATAAACTTGTACTGAGCGGATCCATTCCCATATGGAATAAACGAATTCTTGCCCGTTGACATAGCCAGAAAGTGAACGTTTTGATAGTCAAATGAGTAAAATGGACTTTCTAGATCAAAATGTTCAACAAAATCACTATATCGCTTATTGCTATCAGTATCATCTTCACCCAGTGCTATCTTAACTTTATCATCATCATGTAATTCTGAAATGATATCAAAAAAGCAGCTTGTATTCTTTACTTCTGATAAATCCCCTATGGCAAAAACCAAATTAGGATTCAGTTTTTCGATACTCTTTATGGTTTGTCTGGTCTTTGAATCGCAGCCATAGTCACCAGCGATGACAAAGTCAATTTCAGATTTGTTATCCAAGGTATCATCTAATACATTGTTGATTCCTGATGCTGCAGCGGAGTCCACAATGTCAAAAGAACTTGTCACTGAAGAGGAGGTGTACGCTTGACTTGATACGTCCGCTTGTATGGATAGTGGTCCCACATCTCCATTCTTTCCGATGGTCCATGAATAAACAAATTTGCCCAGTGAATCCGTTTTTCCCTTAAAATCTCTTTCGTAGTTATCTCCAGGATAAATCAATTTTCCGTCTACATCGGCATTTGCAATTGCTCTTGAAACAGAATCTGTAACAGTTATTGTGGTATTCTGGGTATCACCTCTTGCGACGGGATTTTTCTGGGAAGAAATTGAAACAAGCATTACATTATTGTTGTTACTGGTTGTATCTTTAATATCAGATAAATTCGCAGTGGGTATATCTTGCCGTACTTCTGACTGTACAGGAGATAACATTTCTTCATTACTGTAGTTAGGAACACCATTGACAAATACGCTATACCAGCGTGTAGGTGCAGATGCACATAGTAATTTTGCAGTTATCTTATTCTCACCTTCAATAATATGTGTATAATTAGTGTGTAATACAAATTTCCACTGAGAAAAATCAGTTATACCCCCTGCGCCACTTGCAACAGCATATTGGTATGGCCGAACATCATTGACTATCAGAGAGACGGAACAATTTTTCAGAGTGTTATCTGATGATTGACCTGATATTATCAATTCTTTTCCTGTACTCACGTTTTGGCTTGTGATCGGGTTAACTATCTTTATTGTCTCTTTTAGCACAGCAGAGGATGACAGCTCTTCCGAACTCTGGCTAAATAACAATTGATTTGGAATAAACATCAATAGAATAAGCAAAGTAATAGAACCTGTGGTAATATGTGATATTTTTACCTCATAGTCCATCTCGTTAAGAATCGATAAGAGGAATATATATTCTGAAGCCTATATCTGGATTTAATTTGTCATTCCTAGATTAGGATTAATTAGTTTACTTGGAAATTATACGAAGAGTCTGATTATTATCGATACTAATGCTACTACTGCCGCGCCAGCCGGTATAGTAATAATCCAAGCGTAGACTGTTCGCTTACCCACATCCCACCTGACAGCCGATAGCCTTTTTGTAGCACCTACTCCCATGATACCTCTGGCAATTGCGTGAGTGGTACTTACACGTCTTATGACCATCACTTGCACCGTGAGCATTTTGTATATTATCATATAACTAAATCATGTATTCTAACAACTGAAAATACAATACGATTTTTTATTCAAATTCCTTTTCTTTAGCATTTTTGTTATAAACCAGATTACGAATGCTACGATGACACAACCTGATACAATTTCAAGATATATTGAATAATTATCAATATCCTGCCAGTTACTTCCAAGTTGCATTCCAATATAGGTGAACATTGTATTCCAAATTACCGATCCAAAAAAAGTGTAAATTGAATATTTAAGGAGATTCATCTTTGCTATTCCACAAGGTAAAGAAATATAGGTTCTTATAGCAGGTAACAACCTACCAAGGAATGAAATTTTATCACCATATTTTTGAAACAACTTTTCTGTATATTCGAGATGATGTTCCTTGATAAAAAAATATTTACCAAATCTTAATATAAATAATCTGCCGAACTTCAAACCAAGATAGTATGTCAGAATCGATCCAACGACATTCCCAAACGATCCCGCAAGAATGAGGCTAATTGGTTCAAATGTGCCAGTTGTGACCAAATAACCTGAAAAAACCAAAATTATCTCACTTGGAATAGGAATCATCGCACTATCCAAGACCATTAAGAATATGACCCCAGCGTATCCTAAGTTTGATATGATCGATACAACAAAGTCTACAACTGGTTTGAGAATCTCAAAGACAATTGACATTTATTTGTTTTAGAATCAATGAGATAAATATCTCTTTTCAAGAAGGTATACTCATTTTAAGCCTCATTGTTGTTCATAATATTGATCTTCTTATATTCCGAGTGGTATTAAGAGTCCATTTATGCATAGCTCGTTATTTATCCAATTTATTTTAGAGTGAAAATGATAGATAAATCTTAAATTTATGAACATGAATTAAAAGTAATGAAAGTAGAAAGAAAATCAAGATATCTTTTAGCATACTGTACGCTGTCTGGGTTATTGGCATCAATTGTAATATCTGGATTACTATTTAGCTTGGATTTAATCTCAAAAACTCCTTTAGGTACTTTTTTTGCAGTAATAGGATCATCTCTAGGATTTTATGATTCCGATACGTCACCATATATTGGTCTCTTATTACATTTTGCGACCGGTACTGTAGCTGGTAATTTACTTGGACAAGGAGCAATATTTTGGAATAGATTAATTCCAACTGGTATTAAACGAGGCATAATTTTAGGGATTATAACTGGAATATCACTTTGGTTAGTCTTATTTTTACCATTGACTACCTATATTATACAACCGAAATTAGATATGTTCAACTTTTCTGCCCCAAATCAGTATGTCTACGCAATAGCACAGCATTTCCAAGATCTATATGCGATTATAGTAATAGGATCCCTTTTTTTCCATGTAGTTTATGGAATAATTTTAGGATTGATATCAGGAAGGCTTATTGAATTAAAACATTGATTTTGGTAAACTCTGTTCGATCAAAATAGTTTGGCCAATCAATGATGTACGACCTCGTTGGGAATATATAGTATGTTTAAGTAGTAACAAACTTTGAGTAATATTACTTTACAATTTTACAACAAATATAATTAAGATTATACATTATTCAGATTTGGTGCGACTGATAGTGCTGCGTTCTAATTTTGGAATCACAGGTCCAAAATGAGTTTGTGATAAATGAACACGGTTCTAGATTAAGAAATATAGCTTGGATAACATTAAATGAAACGCCACCTCCAACATACAGTGGTGAATTAACGAATCAGTAATACATATTAAATCATTCAAGGAATATTATTCATGTCGTTTTGATTTTTACAAGTACCCAAATGATTTTGATTTTTCTTCTTGCGGTCGTGTTCATTAGCGCTTCTTGCTTGGACTCTTATGCATCGACAAGTGAATTTACTAGCAAACCCCCCATCAATGGCGTTGTCATGAAAGGAGCTTTTGTCAGTATGAAACAGGATGACTACGGTTTGCCTTCAGCTCCTGAAAATTACATTGAGGATAGCTTAAAAATGATTTCTGAGGCGGGATTGAATCATGTCAGATTCGTGTACTATTGGGAGGCATATGAGAGGGATCCCGAGGCTTTCATAAACGAAATAAAATCAGTAGCCAATGCAGCAGATAGGTATGGATTGAAAATCGTTTATGACAATCATCAATGGCACACTTCTTCATGGTTTGAGGAAAGAGCGACTGGTTTTCCTTGGTCTCTATTTGGAGATAATTCAAAATATTCCCGAGGCGGTGGAGGCAATACTCCCGATGAAGCAGCGCAAGAATTTTGGGCGGACTGGTGGGACAGATCCGTCAAAGATAAGGAAGGAAAAGATGGTTGGGTACAAATGGCAGATTTTCTTAAAGAAATAGTAACGACAGTTGATAATCATTCAAGTACTTTAGGATACGAAATACTAAGCGAG
>DASPFY010000025.1:0-20505 GCA_035620895.1 Nitrososphaeraceae archaeon | reverse complement strand
TACAGATTATGAATCAATAATAGCAGATGCCAATCGAGAAAAGGTAGATCCTGAATATCGAATGTTTGTTATCCCTGTCAACTTTAATGAATATGGTATAGAAATGTTAGGCCGTTTCCAACACATAGTATCTAAGAAATGGTTTGCAGTCTCTAACATAGAACATAAAGAATTAGTAACTCAAATGAGAATGGCCAAGTTTAAAGATAATGGTAATTTGGATAAGGAAGAAACAGGAACTAGCACTTTTGATTTATTCGACAGTACCAGGTTAGCACTAAAAATGTACGAGATGAATCTTATTTCGAACTTATGAGATACAGAAATAGACAACGATTTAACATAATTGGTTTTAATGTTAGTTCAAAGTGGAGGCCTACTAAATCCTGTGCTACCTGTCACGCTATACTAGTTCCAAGAGTTGATCTTAAAACTGGTGATCCTATGCCTGGATTAATGTGTCCACGAGACGGAACACCTTATACTGAAAAAGAAGCACCATCGGAAGAGGGATTAAAGGGCAAATTCAAAGGAAAGCAAATGACTAGGATTATCAGTGCAAAATCTAAAAAGAAATACTACGATAAACAAGGAAATGAAATTAATGATCCTGATCTAATACAAGACATTCGACAAGGCGCTAACGTTCTCTATTACCATGAAGAGAAACAAGGCCAAGATTCATTTTATGATGAGGAAACAAGACGTATAGTTAGAAGTATAAACAAAGAAGGTCGAATTTTATAGATGCTAGCCGGATGGAAGGCCCTTTTTACATTTTTCCAACGCCTTTTGTGCATCAGTTAATGCAGCCTCTGCCTGGGTAAGATTTTCTCTTGCCTTTTTAAGCTTCCGCTCCAAGCCAGCTTTTGCGGCTGGCGGAAGTTCTGGCTCACTCAAATCGCTTTCCAGACCGTTTATTTCCTGCTTTAATTTGTCTACTTTCGCTTGTGCGACTTTTACCGCCTCCTCAAAGGTTTCGCATCTATGTACATCTGGGGTTGAAGGAAATTTCTGTGCGCATTGAAAGTAGAGAAATTCCGCGGCGCGAACATCGCTTTTTGCATTAGGAATTAGTATATTATCAAGTCCTTTAATTCTCTCATCAAATACACCAGGATCTTCCATAGCCAATTTTTCCCGTTCTTCCTCTAATTTTGCTAATCTACCTAGTGCATCGTGTATAGCCTTTGCCTCATTACGACAAATGATGGTGTCTGTGGATGGAGTAACTCCTACATACTTCACATTGGCAGCATACATGCTTCTGACTTCAAGTTGATTAAATGGAACATCGTCTACTCTAATCTGAAGTGGATGTTCAGATTCGAATATATCATCTCCAAATTTGTTCCCCCAGATCAAATTGCCTAAAGTTCCTACTCCGGGTAAAAATAGGTCGTCAAGCGCACCAAGAGCCGGGACAAAGTCCCCATCAATCAGTTGGCCCGGAAAGTCCAGTATATCGTCAATATTAATTAACGGGTGATGATCGTCTCCGATTTCATGCATCAATGGATCACCGGGTGGTATATTAAAGAAGTCTGCACCCATGCCGACAAACATGAAATCTTTGAAATTAGTAGACGGTTTACTACTATACCATAATCCGATAATGGGTAACATTCTGGCCTTTATTCCGGACGGAGGGCGATACCAATCATTGTAAATGACCGCTACAAGGCTGTGCCATTGACCATCTTTAATGTTTATTGATTTAATATCAGGGTTGGTGTGACCCCGAAAGGGTATTGTAAAGTTATTCGTATCACCGTAATTGCCGTGCGGTATTTCTTTGTTAAGTGATGCACTGCCCAATACAACTTCTGGTTGACCATCCTCACTAGTTATATCCCAACTAATTGACAGGACGTAACTACCGCGAGATGCTTCGAAATTTCTCCTTGGAAAATGTATATTTACGTCTCCTCCGGTAACTTTACCGATAATTTTAGCTTTATAAACAGGAGCTACATGATCTAAAACGCTTATTGAAAATCTTGATCCCCTTTCAGGACCAATCTTGAACTGAAATCCACAGACTATAGCATTTGATCTTAAGTGAGGATTCCTCCATCTTTTGGAAATTCCAAAGTTAAGACCAAAAGTATTGCCTTGTCTATCCTTCCACGAATTATAGTGTGTTGCATCTTTAAAGTGTTCAAAGCCATCATTAAAATTACCAAGTACTTTGAAACCTGGCGGAATAGGACATAACGCCGGATCAGTCACCACGCGTTTGATTAATGTTTGATTCATTTAAGATTTACTAATCCCTCAATAAGTATTGTCTCCCAACAATACCGGTGAGACGGTAATAGTCTATTTTGTACTTTAGATAATGAAAAATTACTTTTCTGGAATGGAACTTTGTAACTTGTCTAATTGCTTATAATGTTCAAAAGCAATAGACATAATGATTGGTTCCAATAGTACAGGTCTAATTACATTGCTCCCCGCAGAATTATACAATTGAGGATAACATAGCATTTGATCAAATAGTTTTTTGTCTTTTCTGTTTAGCATTTCCCTGAATGGTTTCCATCTTGCTTTTTCAATCTCTGTTGCAAGTCTGTAAGAAGGAACTGTTCGGCCCATGACGTCAATAAACTAAATTACAATTTAAGATCAAGAATACTGAAAAGGGCAGGATAGTATGAAAGACTTCAGTAAACAATTAAATTAAAAAAAGGGCGGCGGATTAGGAATTACAGAAGGATCATGGATACTTTGACTCTATTTACCTTGACTTATATTTTCCATTTTTAAGCAGTCGCCTTCATTTACTGATACGCACAATGTCAGATTTTCTATTTTCAGTAAAACACTGGTATTAGTACCTAAACCATTAGTTCGAAGACTTTCAAGACCTGAAAGGTCTTGACCGTAAACCATATTGTTTAAGCCTTGTATCGCTCCAACTATAACAAAAGTACCAAGCACTGCTAACGATATCATGGTTCCAACCAATGAAACTTAGTAATTAACGATCGCTAATAACCTTTAACGTAAATATAGGTAAAATTTAAAAGCGATTAACGTAATATCTTTATAAAATTTCTTGGATCTCCTATTGATATAGTAGTATAATTGGGTCAATAGTACTTGATAAATTGATTCTTGGAAGAATAAAAAAATTTTTCCATCTCCGCTAGTGATTCTATGAAAATAAAAATAAGTAGATATTTCAATGGCAGCAATAAGTTTCATACATATTATGGTATTTTCTTATAGTCAATGAAGTTATTTTCTTGTTGTTGATCTCAGTAATTTTTTCGACATTCCGTATATATAAAAGATTACCAATAAGTTTTGAATTCAGTTTTGATACAATCTTTAAACCAGAATAAGAAATACGTTCTACTCTCATCAATTTTAATTATGATGCTCATCACTTCTCTTGAAAGCTCTATACTGTTAACTGCTAACGCACAATCCGATGAAAAGACCGAAAAATCAGCAGATACCGAAAAATCCGATGAAAAGACCGAAAAATCAGCAGATACCGAAAAATCCGATGCTGATAGTAGTAACAAAAAGGAGATTAATGTTCCAGTTGCCAAGATGGTCTATCAAAACAAGTCCTATGAAATGTCCCCATTCGTAGTTATGGATAATGAAAACTTGGAAAGAATCAATTTCCCTCACTTACCAGATGATTTTGAACCTGAAGTCACGATATCCCCAGAAGATCCCATTTCATTTAGCTTTCTAACTAAACCTCGTGAAATTAATGCATTCTTTGTTGATTACGACGCAGATACAACAGAGATGACTCCACTTCACAGAATCGGAAAAACTCAATTTAGTTCTGCAGATGTGTATGGCTTAAAAACTTTAGAACTCAGAGTAATCTATCCTGACGGAAAATATGTTACCTATACATGCTTGATAGAAGTTGATAAGCCTGAAGTACAAGAAGTAGCCTTGGACTCGAGTAATATTAGTACCATGAGTACTGATGATAATAATAATATTATGAGTACTGATAATAATAATATTATGAGTGCAGATATGCTAAATAGTAACAATAATGATGATAATTCATATCAAAGTTTTGAATCAAACGATCCTGATTCATCTGGTTTTGGACAAGTATCTCCAACAAAAGAACATGTAGTAAATCAGTATGATAATTTAGTGGATACCACAAATGGACAACATCATGAAGAATTAAATTTCCCTAATAGTGAACAACAGTCGACACAGACTTGTGAATATAATGAAATCCCCATAATGGATGTACAAACTGATACCAACAATGTTAACAACACCAAAGGGAATTCTACCGAATCACATAAACCAAGATGGACCGCATTGGATCTAGGCCAAGAACAATATATATGTGGTCTTAAAATAAGTTTTGTAAACGTAGATAATGAGATTAAATTCTTCACACTTGAATTCTCAAATGACGGTAAAAAATATACCCCAGCTGAATATTACTCATCAACTGGGACTAACTCACCTTCAGAAATTTATGACCTAAAAGAAGGTCCAATCAAAGCGCGATTTATTAAAATAACTGAATTGGATATGACTGAATCCATTGCATGGATATCAGATCTTATAGTTTTGGGAAATGCTCAACTATGAAAAGTCCGTTGAATATGTGAAAATCTAGTTAACCAATACTTATTGAACAATCCTTTCCTGAATTCCGTATAGAATTTATTTTCTCAAATAGATAGTAGAAACGTTGGAATACCCAATTATTGTTGAAAAAGACGGTATTAAGATCAAACCCGAGAATATGATCGTTGATAAAATGTATTATTGTATTTATGATGACAAAGTCTATATTTTTTATAAGGATGAAGAAAATCTCACACATTGTTATGAAGTAGATGATCCGCAAGTTGTTCAAGAAATTATCGACAATCCAAATAATTTGGAGGATATACTTCTAAAACATTCTAAAGAGTGAAATATCAATAACTGATATGGCGCTTACACGAATTATATAATTCATTTAATTATTAGTTGTGAGCAGAACGATGTGTCTAATTTTATGTAGTTATACATCCCAAAGTGGTAGTTACTCAAATAAGGGAATATATTGATGCCATAAAAGCAGCAATTACGAAAATTAAGTAACCGAATCCAACTGCCATTATTATTATTGATGTTTTCTTAAGTTGTCCTGTGTACTTATTCGTGAGATTTGTCAAGATTGCTAAGACTGCGGATGCAGTGAATGGCGCTATTATCGCCAATGTAATCATCAACCTAGTTATACTCGCATTTGTTTGAGCATTAATAGATGAATCGAATCCTATTGAAAGTGTAAGAAGTATCATAACTCCTATAATCACAGTTGCATCTACTTGAATAATGTCTTTATCCTCCAGAGTCAATATGAAATCAATGAATGTTTATCAATCATATTTAAAACATTTCGTATGTATAAAATCGATTTGGTTTCATTTTGCTAGGTCAAATGTTAAAACTCTGAAAATGAATTTGAATATTATGAATATTTATGATTGATATTGCGATTCTAAAAGATAAAACACTGATGGGTCGAGTTTTTCATGGCGGAGTATCCCACCAGAGAACGTGTTAGGCGTACTAAAATTATGATCTACATACTATAATACTGGTGGGATGAATCGTAGATAGCAAGCCAGTTTCCCACCAGTAAAATGGTTGCGACTTTAGGCTACAATTCAATGACACACTAAATTATAAAATAGTTTAAACACCGATGAGACTACGACTCGCTGTGCAGAGTGCCTCACCGGCTGATGGTATCGGAGTTGAAACCTGAGCTACAATTCAGCAATTAAGTATAAGAAGTTGGCTTACCTGAGTTTACTTATCGAAGTATATCAAAAATATTTTTTTTAATAGGGTTTATATACACTTTAATTAGGATTTTGTGATCTGCACTTATAGCATGTCTTCAAGGGCTGAAACAAGGAGAGCTAGTAATGAAATTTTCATAGGGAAGAAGCCTTTGATGACCTATGTGACAGCAACCCTGGTTCAATTAGCAAATGAACCAACTGTTCTTATAAAGGCCAGAGGAAAAAGTATTACACGCGCAGTAGACGTAGCACAAATTATTGTGAAACGCATGGATAATATGGGATACAAAATTGGCCATGTCAAAATAGGTTCACAAATGATTCAATCTGAAGATGGCAAGGAACGAAATGTTTCAACCATAGAAGTTCAAATATCTGGATAAAAATTTAGATTTTAGATTATTTTAGTTAGTTTAGCTAAGAAATAAACCGCGAACAATAATGCCACAGAGGAATCAAGGATCTCTTTTAAAACTACAACTTACTTGGATTTGGGTACTGATTAGGGTACTGATTATGACTACATATATTAGAAAAATTCCACCATCATTTAATTAAATAATCCTCTAATTCAATAAATGGTAACAGAATATTCTTTTCCAAAAATACTATCAATTAGTTTACTTATGTGTCTAGTGTCTACATAAAATCTAATTTCTGTCATGTTCATACGATTTGAATATACTAACTCTGCAACAAAACATCCTGATGGTCTCTTATTTATGTACACCTTCCTACTCTTAATCTTGGTTGACTCTATCCGCACACCCTCATCAATATCGAGATTTGACAATTCATGTGATAATTTCTTTGATAGCGATAACATAGTTGACAAACTGATTCTATACTAAATATCTTTGAATTTTAACCTTGTCTTTATAAATGGCCCGGATCACTCACATATTGTTTTCAAAACATTTCTTAAATCCAGGAAATAATCATCCAATTATCAATACATTGTATTATGAACGAATTATTAGAATATGTTTATTAATCTATCTTGGAGCAAGAGGTAGTTTCTATCAATAACTAACCCGACATATTTTACTCTCCCTTTCTGAAATACTACAGCAATTTGGGAGATAATGCTAATGTTTCTGTAAGGAAATCTATCTTCCTTTTGCGCAATTGAAATTTCATCAGGATGAATAAATAAAGGCATGTTGGTCATCTTTAGATTTTTTTCCTCTCTAATATGATTTAACATTTTCATGATGAGTTCCAAATCATGATCCACATTAGGTAATTCAATATTTTCTTTAAACGTGACATTTTCAACAGTATCATCTTCAGAGGTACTTATCCAAGCAATTCTATAGATAGTGGGGAGTCTGGTCCACCTATCATTGAATTCTGAAATTTCAGAAAGAAAATTTTGCACCTCTGAAACGGTTGTTCTTAAATTTGACTCAATTTGTTTTTGTTGACTTGAAATTATTTTGGTAATTTGCTCTTTGACATCTTCAATATTTCTTATCTGTGGCTTTTTAGGGAACAACAAAAAATAATACGACCTCTTCAAAATTGCCTGTTCGTTATTCCGGTCTCCTGCTCCCAATCAAGCAAATTTCAATCCACTTGGGCTTGTATAGCCTTTAAGGTCCTCACCCGCTATTACATCTTGTTCCGGTGGAACATACTCTATAACACCATGTCTTTCCGTTCCAGGATGCTTCTTCTGTGTTGCTAGAGCTACTATGATAAATGCTACAAACGATACGACTGGTGGTATCATTGTATCAAGGCCAGCAAGTTCTAAGGGGATAACAAAGAATAATAATAATCTAAGGCCAGATCCCAAAACTAAAGATGTGATTGCAGCTGGGAAATTTGCTTTTCTCCAAAACAAACCCAAAGTAAGCGGAGCCCACGCGCCAGCAAACACTATATCAAAGGCCAAAATGAGATAAACACCAGGTTGAGGCAATAAATAGCCTAGAATAAATGCGGCAGCCATCATAGGAATGGTAAATATCCTTGTCGTTCTCAATAGTTTTCTATCGTCCATGCCTGGTCTCTTGAACCATTTTTTCAATATGTCTCGTTGTATAATGTTCCTTGACATAACACTAGATATTGCAAGTAATCCTCCATTTGCTGTTGACATAGATGCCCCCAAAACTCCCATCAATAGAGCAATACCTATTGCAAATGGCACGTGATGTATAGCCAAATCAGGATATGCTGTAAATGGATCAGCCAAATTCGGAAGGAAATATAGTGCTACTATACCGATCATAGTTGTGGGAATGACTGTAAATAATGTCAATCCTCCTCCCATGAATGCACCTCTTCGTGCTGTCTTTCCATCTTTTGCTGCAAAAACTCTTTCCATAAAATCAAGCGCTACTATGTCACCCAACGCCAAAGCCATAATTCCTGCCCAATTAATGAGCGCCCCATTTCCAATATCAGTTAGCCCCGAGAGATCAATATACTCAGGTGGTGCATTACCCAGGATAGTACCAAAATCGACTCCTGCAAATCCTAAAGCAAAAAATAGGAAAGCCGCCCAAAATGCACCTATTGCTAGATAAATCTGGAATATGTCTGTGTACGCCGAAGAAAAGAGACCACCAGCAAAAGTGTAGACTAGCACAACTAGTGCCGCTATAAGCATTGCCCAAAAGAAATCAATATGTAATACGGCAGTAAGAATATATCCGCTGGCAGCAAAGTTACCAGCTACAAGAACTATAAAACTAATCATCATAAGTACTCCTGAAATACCTTCTGCTCCTGCTCCAAACCTTCTGTAATAAAAGTCGGGAAGAGTAAGCATTGACATCTTGTTCAATTTTTTACCATAAAATGCTCCTGTAAGTATTAGGCATATGCCAAGTCCAATAGGGATAGCAGCTCCAGCCCAAATGCCAAATTGATACACCAGAGAAACATTACCAAGAGAAGAGTTACCATCTACTGCCTGGGCAGCTAGCATTGTACCCACAAAAAAAAGCGGGAGACTCTTGCCAGCAACCATATATCTTCTACTACTTTTCTTTACTAGCCTTGAGGTTAATGTTCCAACGACCAAAGACGCAGCTAAAAATGCAATAACACCGACTCCATACCAGTCAAGTGATACCATCCACACTTGTTATTTTACTATATATATAAGGATTTAACAGAAAGTAAAGAATTAGCTGAGAAATTTACAACTATTAAAAAATTTGGTATAATTATTTCTATCCCTGATAACACGAATAAATGTCTAGTTTTATCTTGGTGAAATTCAACTGAGTTCAGAAATATTTAAAAAATATACCACCTTACAAGAATGGACTAAGTATGGGTATGGAATTTTATGGTAATTCTTACAAAGGTAACGATGAGCCAATTTTTGTGGGTATTCCAACGTTTCTGAAGCTGCCTTGGATAAGAAGTCACGAAGAGCTAAAAAGCGTCAGACCGGATGTAGCCATCATTGGAGAACCTTTTGACTTTGGTACTACTATTCGTCCAGGAGCAAGATATGGTCCCCGAGCAATCAGGGCTGCCTCTACTGTTCCCTCTCCACCATATGAGCATTTTAACATAGAAACAGGAGTCGATCCATTTGGAGTTTTTAGAACCGTTGACTATGGCGATGTAAATATTTCTCCGGGTGATGTAGTTGAATCCCACAAGAGGATGACAAATAAAGTCAAAGAAGTACTAGATTTAGACGGCATTCCTGTCATGTTGGGCGGCGATCATTCAATAACTTTTGCAAACGTACGTGCCTTTGCCAAGAAGTATAAGAATATTGGAATGATTCATATTGATACACATGCTGATTGTGCTCCACAAGGTTTGACTGGATTCAAGTACGATCATGGTGCACACATTAGGAGAATAATGGAGCTTGGATGTCTCAAAGGAAAAAACTATACTCTAATAGGACCGCGTGGATACTGGCCTGGACCTGACTTGTATAAATGGATGGCTGACCAGGATTTCCAGTGGTTCACAATGTTAGATGTTGAAGAGTTGGGTATTGACAAGATAGCAAAGGAGGCTGCGGACAGAGCAAATGACAACGTTGATGCTGTCTATATAAGCTGGGACATAGATACCTTCGATCCTGCGTATGCTCCGGGTACGGGAGAACCTGAACCAAATGGTTTAACATCAAGGGAAGGCATGCGTTTGATGCGGCTTCTTTCTACCTCATTTGATCCAGACAGATTTGCATTTGATTTGGTTGAAGTAGCTCCTAATTATGACGTAAGTGATGGTAATTCATATAATGGTGGTATCACATCTGGTTTAGCAAACAGACTTATCGTAGAGTTATTGGCAGGCTTGTCACTGACCAAGAAAGGATTGACTGAAGGAAAACCAGTGAGGCCTAATTTCTATAGAGGTCTAGGCAATACCTATGACTTTGGTAACGGACCTAAGGCTAAAGCTCCAAAGAGACCTCCACTAAACTATGGAAAAGACGCCAAAAAATAACTAATGGATAGGTTAGACTATTCTGATAGAAATTACAATTACCGTACAAGGAGAACCTGATACATCTCCTATTATAAGAGTCTATCAATTTCACAATAACACAGACTACATTATCTTGAAGAATTCGATCAAGACTATAAAAAATAAACTGTCCAGAAAAATGAGGATAAACATCAATGAAGCTTTATACATCTATCTTAATTACGTAATCAATCAATTACATTTGCATAAGAAAAAGAATGAAATAATTACAAATGTTTCAAAGCTCTTAACACCGAATCAAGTCATGATTGGCGTCCCAGAAAGTCTGAGAAAGGTTAATTTCAACATAAATACTGAGAGCAAACAAAAACTCGACATCACAGTAACAGAACCTATTTTAATAATCAGTTATATTCTTGCTGCTGATCTAGAGAATACGAAATGATTAATTGATAACGCTATCAATCATTGTTAATACCAACTTTGATAGCCGATCTCTTTCTACAAACGTTACCATAAAAAATATAGCTATAAATGGAATGATACATTTCTAGGTACTTGTATTTTGATCAGTAATAATGATGCATAGGTCTCTGTTGTCTTCCTAATCTATCGAAATGATCATGAGGTTTATCTCCTCCCTTGTGATAATGTGTAGTACCGTCCAAATGAGTATGAGTATGTCCATGGGTATCAACTGGCTTTTTCATAACTACGTCATCGACTCTCATAAGCAAAATAATAGATTCTGTTGCAGTAACAAGAATCTGTTCTTTTACCATAAGAGGTTCCATAACATGCAAGTTCAACATGTTGTCTATTTTTCTTTCAATCGCATTGATTCCGTACCAATTACGATTGTTTTTGCTATAATCTCTGTTTCTTTTTTTCTTCTCCTTTAACGAAGATTGAGTATAGATTTTTTCTCTCAAATGTGTTCCTATGTCTATAGTATTCATCCCTGCATTCCTGGCAATTGTTAGAGGAATCTCTTCAAGGGCTTCTGCAAATTTTTGGATTACAATCTGCTCCTTACCAGAATATAGATACGATCTTTCTCTGACCGCCATAGCAACGAATGCTTCCAGCGCACCTCCTCCAGGTACAATTTTTGGATCCATAATGAAATTTCTCAAAACATAAATAGAATCAAGGACTGTACGATGAAATTCATCAAGAATCTTTTTTGAGGTGGCGCGCAATAGAAAAGTAATTGACTTTGGATTAGCGCATCCATCAACAAAAACCATCCTGTCATCACCCACGATTCTTTCGTACACCTTTGCAGCATAGCCCATATCATTTCTGCTTATAGTATCAAAATCTCGTACGACTCTGGCTCCTGTGGCTTTGGCTAACCATAGCAAATCATTTTCTTTGACTCTTCTGACTGTCAGCATCATGTTCTTTGAAAAATGATTTAATGCGAGAGGATCAATTCCTCCGCGAGAAAAAATAACATTAGCACCAGATTCGATTACATATTGCGTCTTTTGAAGTAAATTACGAGTCTTGCTATCAACGAATTGTGCCATCTGACAAGGATCTGAAATTCTAATTTCGGCATCAATTTTCGTGCGTTCATCCTGAATGTCATTGTCAAGCAACAAAATCCTTGCATTTTCAACAAATTTCGGCATCAACGATTCATCTATTGTTTTATCTACTACAATTCCATGAATAAGCTCAGTTTCAGAACTACTTCCTATTTTTTCTTCGATTTTAATATCATCTACTTCAATATGGCTTTTTGAAAAATCGGCAATACTACAGATCCCATCAACAACAAGATTAGGAATCATCATCTCTTGAGTAAAATGGGATACAGCTTTTGACCTTAAACAAGTATCGGCAAGGTATTTCATTATCTCTTTGTCATGATTTGATGATTCTATAGCCACTTCCCTAATAATTTCAATTGCCATCTGTAATCCATTGTAATACCCATCTGAGATTCTCTGTGGTGAAATTCCCATTTCCAATAATTCTTCTGCTTTTTCAACCAATGCTCCGGCAAGTACAACTACTGAAGTAGTACCATCCCCAACAGCATTATCCACTGCATTGGAAGCTTCGATAATTACCTTAGCAGCGGGGTGTTCAACATCAATTTTTCTTAGAAAAGTTGCTCCGTCTTTAGTAACGGTCATTTCACCAAGAATATCAATGAACATTTTTTCAAGTCCTCGTGGACCCAGAAAGCCTTTAACAAGATCAGCAATCAATCTTGCAGCTAACAGATTGTATCTCCTAGCTTCGGTACCGTATGTTCTCTTTACACCATTACCAAATAACTGCATATTTTTATGCTCCATGGAAAATTTATCTTGAATTGATAATTTGAGATCAATTATAAATATATGACTTTATAATAAATTTTGAACTTAGAATGTTTCTATCTCCACGAGATATTGATAAATTATATATTTTTATTAGTGCAGAGGTTGCACGAAAAAGAAGAACAAGGGGTTTAAAACTCAACTATACTGAATCAGTCGCGCTAATAGCAGATCATATCCTTGAAGGAGCACGAGATGGCAGGTCGGTTTCTGAACTTATGAACTCGGGAAGACATGTCTTACAAAGGGATGATGTCTTGCCTGGAGTACCAGAACTAGTACAAAGTGTCCAAGTGGAAGCAACCTTCGATGATGGTACCAAACTAGTGACTGTCCACGACCCCATTGTTTGAATAATGGAGATTAAATCATGATCCCCGGTGAATACTTCTTGTCTAAGAGTCCAATTCTTGCCAACGTGGGAAAAAAAACAATTAAAATTAATGTAAAAAATACCGGAGATAGACCCATTCAGGTAGGCTCTCACACACATTTTTTCGAAACAAACAAGTACTTGTCATTTGCCAGGAATAAGACATTCGGATTTCACTTAAATATTCCATCAGGAACATCGCTGAGGTTTGAACCAGGGGATTCTAGAATTATAGAGTTAACAGAATATGGTGGAAAAAAAATTGTCTTTGGTTTTAATAGTCTTGTTAATGGTAAACTGACAAATACACGAAAAGAAATATCTCTCTTGAAATTAAAGAAAAAGGGTTTTATGGAGGAAGAATAATCATGGTTCTAAAAATTCCTAGAAAGCAATACGTGGAGCTATACGGACCGACAAAGGGAGACAGAATCAGACTAGGAGATACAGATCTTATAATAGAGATCGAAAAGGATCTCATAACATATGGAGACGAACTTGTTTTTGGAGGAGGTAAGAGTATTCGAGATGGAATGGGACAGGCTAGTGGAATAAAAAGCAAATATTCCCTAGATCTTGTGATTACAAATGCGATATTGATGGATCCTTTGTTGGGTATTGTAAAGACAGATATCGGTATTAAAAATGGATTGATATCGGGCATAGGCAAAGCCGGAAATCCCAATGTAATGGACGGAGTATCTGAAAACATGATTGTCTCCTCAAACACTGAAGTTATTTCAGGAGAGCACACCATCTGTACTGCAGGTACTATAGATACTCATATCCATTTTATTTCACCTCAGCAAATAGTAGAAGCAATATGTAGCGGTACTACCACGATGATAGGTGGAGGAACTGGTCCTTCTGAAGGTACTAAAGCTACTACTTGTAGTCCAGGACCTTGGAATATTCATAGAATGCTCGAATCACTTGATGAATTTCCACTAAATTTTGGATTGTTGGGAAAAGGAAATGACTCATTAGAACCCTCCCTCTTAGAACAAGTTAATGAAGGGGCTTGTGGTCTGAAGCTTCATGAAGATTGGGGATCCACTCCTGCTACCATAGATGCAGCGTTAAAGGTGGCAGATAAAACAGACACACAGGTAGCAATCCATACAGATACTCTTAATGAGTGTGGATACGTGGATGATACAATAAAGGCGATCTCTGGCAGAACAATTCATACGTATCATACGGAAGGAGCCGGCGGAGGCCATGCACCAGATATCCTAAAAATTGCCGGAGAACTCAATATACTACCTTCATCAACAAATCCAACAAGGCCATTTACTGTAAACACTCTTGAAGAACACCTGGATATGATGATGGTGTGTCATCACCTAAATCCTTCAATATCAGAGGATGTTGCATTTGCTGAATCAAGGATAAGAGCTGAAACGATAGCTGCAGAAGATGTGCTACATGATATCGGAGCTATTAGCATGTATTCATCTGATAGTCAAGCTATGGGTCGAGTCGGTGAAGTAACAACAAGAGCTTGGCAAACTGCAGATAAGATGAAAAAAATGTCAGGGAGATTAAAACACGAAAATGGGAACAACGATAATCTGCGCGTCAAGAGATATTTAGCAAAGCTTACCATTAATCCGGCAATTACACATGGAATTTCAGATTATGTAGGCTCGCTTCAAGTAGGTAAACTAGCTGATATTGTAATTTGGACACCACAATTTTTTGGAGTAAAACCGAAACTCATTATTAAAGGAGGTTTTATCGCATACTCTCTCATGGGTGATCCAAACGCTTCCATTCCAACCCCGGAGCCTGTATATTATAGGCCAATGTTTGGAGCAATAGGTAAAGCTAAATATTCTACATCAGTAACATTCAGTTCAAAGAATGCAATAAGAAATGGTCTTCAAAAGAAATTGGGCCTCAAGAAAAAACTCTTGCCAGTGAAAAACTGTCGCAATATATCCAAGAAAAATATGGTGTATAATAATCTGATACCTAAAATAGAAATCGATCCCGAAACTTATGTTGTTAAAGTTGATGGAAACGTAGCGACTACGGAAGCTGCACAAAAGCTATCACTATCACGACTTTACAATCTATTTTAGGTTTTCAAATTATCGATGAAAATAATAATACTTATATATTTTGCAAATACACTTTGATTTATGAATCCCGTCCACACGGAAAAAGAAGTCGAATCAGTGGCTAAAAAAGCAGCAGAGGCACTGTATGGAAGCGATATTGAAGGTTTTAGAATTAGAACTCTTCTTCCATTTCCAAACGAACAAAATAGAGAAGCCTGGGACGCTCAAGCAACTTTCTTACTTGGAGGTCTACAATATACGGTAGACTTTTTAATTAATGAAAAAGATGGACAGATAACAAATTCAAGGCTAATCGACACAATGACTCCATTGTAATTTCCTCAT
Organism: Nitrososphaeraceae archaeon; assembly: GCA_035620895.1. GTDB lineage: Archaea > Thermoproteota > Nitrososphaeria > Nitrososphaerales > Nitrososphaeraceae > TA-21. The sequence continues at coordinate 5,150 of DASPFY010000025.1, read as the reverse complement.
TATAGGAATTTTATTTTGGATTTCCTGCTGGATATACTCTCATGTGACACATTTACATGATCACTGAATTAGGAAAAAGATGTTCTTAGATAAGAGACTAGGTTTATGTTTTATTAGAACCTTCTTTTCAATTTAGTAAGAATGACTGAAAGATTTCAGAAAAAGTCGTCTTATTTTTAAATCTGCAATTTTACCATTGCTCTGGTAGCAATAACAAACGCACCTGCAGCAAACAATGTTAAGACCAGTACCTCTAGATTTGTAAATGTATCTATTTGAGAAAATATTCCTGCCCTGGTAATATCTGCTATATACGTTAGTGGATTAAAATAGAATGCTACTGATAATGGTTGGGGCAAACCTTCTGCGGGGTAGAATACTGAGCTAACAAAAATAAAAAATATGAAAAGCCCGTTACTAAATACATTGTACGTCTCGCTACTTTTCATCTTTGTTGAAAGGATTATTGTAAACGAACCAAAAAATACAGATCCTGCTACAAGTGCAAAAATAGTGTATGACAAACTCCATAAAGAAATATTTATGTCCTGAAATATGGTTGGTAAACCGATTAAAATAATAGCTGTAGCGCTTGTCAGTCCAATAATTATTAGTGTTACAAGATTTGCGATTACATATTGAATCTTGTTAAATGGCATTGCCAAAATTTGCTGGAACATTCCATTTCTCTTATCGTTCCAAAAAATTGTACCAGCTATTTGACTTCCTTGCATCACATTAAATGCCATCATACCGGCTGTCAAGAATGAAACGTATGAGATGGATATAGCTCCAACGGTAATTCCTTGATCTCCAATTAACGCAGAATATGCATAGCCCATTATATATATTTGAAACACAGGCAAAAGGATCTGCCATATCAGGAACATCTTATCTATCGCTGCAAAAAGATTTCTATATAATAGAAGCAGAACCCTTGATAAAAAGACATACTTAGATATAGATTTCATTTTCATCCTCCACTATTGGAATTGTCCTTGGAATTGCTGACTACAGATAAGAAAATTTCCTCCAGTGATGGGGAATCCACCGAAATATTTTCTATCTCCATACCATTTTTAGGAACGATTTGAAATATTTCAGAAATAACTTTCTCGGTGTTATTGACTTTAATCCTGATTGCATTTCCCCCCTTCAAATCGATTTCTGGAATTCTGTTGCTAGGGTCCCCATTCAATTCTTTGTCATCTTTTTTGGTACCCTTTATTATACTTTTTAGTATCTTGAGAAAGGGTTCGTTTAGGGTATCTTTGAAGGTAATTTCTATAGTTTTATTCATTCCCCCGTACTTTTGCTTCAGACCCGTTGGCGTGTCAAAGGCAATAATTTTTCCGCTGTCTATTATAGCAATTTCATCACACAGGTATTCTGCCTCCTCCATAATATGAGTAGTAAAAAAGACTGTAAGTCCTGACATCACATGTTTCTTTATATAATTCAGGAGCATGCGTCTTGCAGAGGGATCCAGCCCTACAGTAGGTTCGTCAAGAAAAAGTAAGTCCATATCATGCATAAATTCCCTAGCAAGCTGCACCCTCCTTCTTTGACCGATAGAGAGTTCATCATTCTTTGAATTTTTGATGGATTCAAGATCAAAAGTCTTCAATATTTCCTTCACTTTATCTTTTCTTGCTCTTCTATCACTCAAGCCCCACAGCAAGCCATAAAGATCAAGAGACCGCTCTACTGTCAAATTTGCTTCGAAACTAGGATTTTGAGATACAACTCCAATCTTTCTCTTAATTGCTGACTGTTTTTTGAAAAGATCTTTACCAAATATATTAACACTTCCAGAAGACGGACTAAGCAGACTAGTAAGAATCTTAAGAGTTGTAGTCTTTCCAGCACCGTTAGGGCCCAAAAAACCAAATACTGTTCCGTATTTCACTGTAAAGGAAATCCCATTTAGGACATAAGCTTTCTCTTTACCGTATTGCTTTTTGAGATTGGTGACTACAATACAATCTTTATTTCCATTATCAGATAATGGAGTATTTTCGGCCACTTTCATTATCAGTTAAGGACTCACTTTAATCCTTTGGATAGATGGAGTTTTATCATTCTACATATTTTGAGCGTGTTATTTAGGAAACTCAGTTATAAACAAGTTTATTTTACATTTGCTATTGATTTGATTTTTTTTGAAGAAATAATCTGGAAAAACTTGCAAGAAACATTAGTTTGTATTGTACACAATCCTTACGTTTTATCAAATGCATATGATACTAATAATCATTTTAGTTAAGACGTGGTGATATTGACAGAATTATTATTATTGTTACTCTATTATATTTACGATATTTCCTTTACAAATTAATCTAATTCTGCCGAAATTGCTTATCCTCTGCCTTCATTATTTTAAAATAAAGAATATTTCCATTGAATTTATCAATTAGCTTTTTTGGTAGAAAATATCTCTTCTTGTTAATAATGCCTTTTTCTGTTAATATAGTATCATCTTTAATTTGCTGAACTTTGCCTAAATCACATTTGTCTATTCCAATTGCCTCTTTCTTTAGAACATCTTCCCATCTCATGTTTTGATTCATAAGCTTAAACCCATAACATTTCTTATATCAGTTGTTAGAATATTGGTTACTTCATAGCTTCAATTAGTTTATAGTCATTTGAATGAACCTTGTCAAGTTTAAGAGCAAGAAGTTATAAGGATGTTTCTTAGGGCCAGTCAATTAATATGCAAATGAAGTGAAATCAGCAAGAATTATTAAAAATACCTTTATCTATATAGAATAGATAGCAAATGAAAGAGCTTCGAATAAAATTATCTTCAAAAGATGAAGAAAACATTAACAAGCTTAAGGAAAAATATGGATATAAATCCACAGAAGACCTGTTTAGATTTCTTGTAACTATATTCGCACAACATTATGTTGAGTTTCTATGGGGCATCAATGAAACAGAGAAAAATGCAAAGGATGAATTTTATAAAAGATATTGAAAAATATTTTCAAAAATTCAGAGGTAGTCCATTGCATTGCATCATTCTACATAATAATTAATATTTTGTTGTATCAACGATTAATTGATTGAAAATTTTTGATACGCTCACAAAAAGTAATGTTTCATTAAAGCTAGGGAATAAGAAAATTATTAAAATTTTTGTATGCGGTCCTACTCTCTATGAGAGCTTCCATGTAGGGCATGCAAGATTATTTCTACTAGTCGATCTAGTAGTCAGAATACTACTATCAAAGAATTGTATGCCTCACGTCATTGTAAATGTCACTGATATCGACCCAAAGTTAAACAATAACAAAAATAATATCACGCCCGATCTTTTATTTAACGACTTTATTAATGATCTGAACAAGCTTCAAATCAATGATTTGATATATGCTAAAACTAGCGATTGTGTAAAGCAAGCAAAGGATTTGATAGGCAAACTAATCAAAAAGAACCTGGCTTATTCTGTAAATGGAAACGTATACTTAGATACCTCAAAATTCAATACTTATGGTGCTCTTTCACATTTGTCCAAAAAGAAATTATCAAATTACAGATATGATATTGATATTAATAAACGAAACATTACAGATATTTTTTTATGGAACACCAGCGATACTTATGGAAGAGAATATGATGATAAGGTCTTGGGAGATGGTACACCTTGGTGGCATATGCAGGATACAGCTGTAGCAATGTTTCACTTTAACGGTAATTATGATATCCATGTGGGAGGTATTGATTTGTGCTATCCGCATCACGAGGTAATACTTTCAAATTTAATTGCACTTTCACAAAAAGAAAAACCTGTAGGATGTTGGATGCATGTTGGTATTTTGGATATCGAAAATGCAAAGATGTCAAAATCCTCTGGAAATGCAATTTATATCAAAAAATTATTGAAAAAGTACGATGTAAATGCTCTGAAACTATATTTTTACTCGCATGACTACAGAAGATTATTGAATTTCAAGATCTCTGAATTAGAGAGATTTGAAGAAATGAATAATATGATTAGAAGTTTAGTTTTTGCTTCAGATTACGGTAAAGGAATCAATGGTATAAACTACGATACTGTAAAAGATATCAAAGAATCAGAAATCATAAGGAAATTCAGAAATTATATTGAAGATCTAGATACACCCTATGCATTAAAAGTGTTCCTAGATACAGTCAAGGATGTGGATAAAATGAATGACGCAAAAAAGATGATGGATATTCTTGGACTTAGATATTGATAATATAGATGAGAATGAATCTTCCTTTTGTTCTCTTTGGAGTAGAACTCATCAAAAAATAGATTGTGTAGAATTATTTTTAAACCCTAAACTAGGTGATGATTATTTTTTTAATAGATTGAATATTAAGAATTCATGTCGTAATATTTCTGATGTCCTAAATTCTATAAGAAGCAGTCAGATCGATTACCATGATACTCTTTATGTACACTTAATTAGCAACAATAAGAATTGTGTCAAGTTTAGCATTCCAAAATTCGGAACTATGAAAATTTTGGGGCTTGATCTTAACAAGCATGCTTTGGATAGTGATCATATTGAGATTGATGTTGTTGATAAAAATCATTTATACAACTGGATCGACGTTTTTTGTAGATCATTTGACTCTATACATATCAAAGATGAAGTAACATACATTATTTCTAAGCACTTTCAAAAACTCACGTTATTGCTTGCACATTATAATTTAGATCAGGTAAAGTATTTTGTGGGATGTTGTTTATTGTATGAAAAAAAAGAGAGTATTGGACTGTACTCCTTGGGAACAATTCAACATTTTAGAAGAAAAGGCGTGGCAAGAGAATTAATTGCAAGTGCTGTACGAATCGCAAAGAATAATGGCCATAATCTGCTGATTGTGCAGACTTTGACTAAAGAAGGATATGAAGAATTTTACAAAAAGTTAGGTTTTAGAACCATTTACAAGAAGATGTTATACTCATTCGAAATGAATTAATTGAAATTTTATTTTAAATATTAAAAATGCAGAGTGGTCACGAATTTCAAGTTGAATCTTTATATTAACATCGCTATTCAAATTTCAAGGGCTCGTAGCGCAGGTCATTTCAAATTTTGAGATGAGCGCAAAATGGATAGCGCGGACGCCCCCTAAGCGTCAGGTCGAGGGTTCAAATCCCTCCGGGCCCG
>DASPFY010000024.1:0-18617 GCA_035620895.1 Nitrososphaeraceae archaeon | reverse complement strand
TTGTTGTCGCCAGTGCATTTTCAGCTAGCAAAGAAATACTCAAAATGGTCCCTGCCAAAATAATTGATAATGTGACCACGATTCCTTCATTTATTTTTGATTTTGAGGTCAAATTCATAAATGTTTTTAAAAAATTTTGTTGAATCAATAATTATATAAAAATGTACTACTATTTATTTTTTTAAAGCTTTTTTCTCTTCGGTTATTAAAATTATTCATTTTTTGCACTCGTTTAAGTGAAAGGATTGCACCTTTATCGTATATTTTAAATAGAATTGTTGCTTTTGTTATTACTAAAACTGGTCGGATTGTAGTTTTTCTTCTATCAAACTACCTTCTAATTCCAAACCGTCACAATTAAACACATGAGTAAACAACGAGTCGGCTCTTGTTTCTTTCTTTTTCAGCCACTTCAATCAACACAACACTTCCCATCAGTTGCTTAAATATCTTATTTTACTAAAACAATATTTTGATTCCCTTATGGTAACGTTATACTAAATTTCGCGATTAGTATTATTCATCCAACAATCATAACATACATCATAGTCAAGTTAATAAATCTCTTTTTCGTTCTTGTTATAAATTTACCAGAGGTCATCAATCTATTATTGCGGATCTTTATCCATTAATATTTCATTATTATCAATTAAAATTTAGAAACATCCCAAAGAAAGTTTCTCAATAGAATCTTTTTATAGATGAATTTAGTTACTAAATTTACGATTCATTAAACTGGTGGCTATCTGCATGATTTTTTCCTCTCCATAAAAATTCTGAACTTTGCCACCAGTTATAGATTATATTCGCAAAATAAAAAAGTAGAGCTTTTTACCTTAATCGTGTATTATTGTTGCTTGTGCGATTTGGAATCATTCTTAGCTTTGGAAACAAAAGCCTTTGCCTGTGCCTCCAAATCACCATCGATTTTCCAAAAAATCAAGAAAGACTTTCAACCGATTTGGATACTGCCTTTTGCTTTCGGTAGATCACAGGGCATATTCAAATACAGTCAAAGGATTCTTGCCCATAGTCTCATATTCCAAATACAAATTGGTGCACTATTATAAAATGGGACCTAAATAAGAGATACCGCAATTATCTCGATACTTGTTATGCCTTTGCGCCAGAATATGATCTGAGAACTGGGAGATACATTTCCTTACCATCCATTGGTAATAAAGGTGGCCACAAAATAATATTTTCACATGCATCCCTACACCATCATTATCTTCATCTTTTTGGACAAGTTTAATGAGACGATCGAGTTTTTACGTTGGGAGGATCTGAAACTTTGTTTTAGTCCAGTCTGCTAGAATTTGATCCAATGTATCGTGCCGTATAGCAGTTATCAATTTCTGCTCTAATGCGAATGGGAATATAGGAGAGTTCATGGCCTATAGAGCGCTAAAAATCATCCTAATTATAAAACTTAAAAACTAACATTTAAGAACAGCGGTGACCCATGCGTTAATTGACAGTTGATGAATAGTGTATTTAGAAAGTTTTTTGGAGGTGAAAACATTACGATGGTAAAAATCGCACTAAGTTTGGTAGGATTAGCAACCTCACTGATTATTCTGCAATTTTATAATAATTTTGCTTTTTCTCAGACTGGTAATGAAACAGGTTTGGTCCTGAATAGTAGTAATCTAACAACACCTAGTTCACCTACCTCGAATGACACCCTTGGAGGAGAACAACCACCATCAGGTTTTGTAGCAAACGGGAAAATTAATACTCTCATTACCGTTCCAAATGGCAAATGGCTAGCTACTGGGAACTGGAGTATTACCTTGAACAACGGCAATGTTACATCTTTTGAAGCCAAAATGACATGGTACAATAGTAGCGGAACTAATGCACACACTCACGAGTTGACAAACTTTACGTCTGCTGCTGGCGATACACAACTATTACCAATGAGTGGCTCTTCCAAGCAAATAAGCATAGAAGGATTTACAGACGTAGGAACAAATAACAGAGTATCTTGGTTTGAAGTTCCTACTGCGATCACAATTAACGATCGCAAGATAGTATCTATTTCTGTAGATGATAATAAGACCACTCATCACTTTGGTGGGCAGCCACTATTGGGAATTGTTGACTCATTCGTACCGTGTTCAGACTTGCCTGGACCTAACATGGAGCTCTTGCCCCCGTGCAGTGAAAGTACAGTTGCAGAGGAAAGTTTCGGTTTAACGAACGATACTTCAGCTTTTGCACCTTCAGAAGAGTTGTCGACTTATCAAGGGACTTCCCCGGGAGGAATCCCGCCTGGAGGCATTCCGCCTAGAGACGAACAAACAGACGGAGTAATCCTGCCTGGAGATGAACAATCAGGTGGAGGAGGCATTCCGCCTAGAGACGAACAAACAGACGAAGGAGTAATCCTGCCTGGAGATGAACAATCAGGTGGAGGAGGCATTCCGCCTGGAGACGAACAACCAGCTGGACGAGTAATCTCACCTGGAGATGAACAATCAGGTGGAGGAGGCATTCCGCCTGGAGACGAACAACCAGCTGTACGAGTAATCTCACCTGGAGATGAACAACCAGCTGTAGGCGAGGTAAATCCGGAATGTACTGATTTGAACATTGAGAATATAACTGCAAATGGTTTTGAAAGCGATCCCTCTGACTTCCATCCACCTTCTGATGCAATTGACGGCACCTCCTCCACATGGTGGTCTTTCAATGGCAAAGATCCATGGGTAGAGATACACCTGAGTGAGCCGCAATCTATTTGCGGATTGTCAGTGGAATGGAATAAAGGAGATGAAAGGAATTATTCATTTGAAATAGAAGTTTCCGAAGATGGTAACAATTATCAAAAAGTATTTGAAGGAAATAATAAGAAAGGCTCATCAGGGCAAGAAATATATCAGTTTGAAGAACAGATCAACGGTCGGTATACTAAATTGACAATTACTAGCACTAGCTCAAAGGATGGCTGGGCTAGCATACAGGAAATCAGTGCACTTGGGTTCCCTAGCAGTTATGATCAAACAGCTGGAGGAGGAATGCCTCCTGGAGATAATCAAACTAGCTGAAGAGGAATTCCTCTTGCAATTTTCTTCCAATTTAAGACAACTTCATTCATTTCACAGAATAACTTTGTTGCTTTGTAATAATTGGAAATTTTGATTTCACAAATTTTACCGGTACTATCTCGTTCCTTTTGAAGGATTATGAATTGCACAAAGGATTTGTATGTTCTATGAGGGTTCTCTCTAGCCTTTTTCAAAAATTCACGAGCCTGCTTTTCTGAAGGCTCGTAAAACCCAAGAAAGGCAAACAAGGTCTTAAGCCTTTTGGGTACTGTCTTTTGATTTCGGGAGCCTTCAAGGCGTACAAAAACACTTCCATTGGATTTTCATTTTCTTGTTCCTGTTCCTGTGTCTGGATTTGATACAAATTACTCATAATAGATACATCTGGGCCGAATTTGAGCGTCGTTATCAAAATGGGCCGAAAGGGATTTGAACCCTCGGCCTTTCGATTATCAGTCGAACGCTCCGCCAAGCTGAGCTATCGGCCCATAAATCGAATTAATTAGAGGATATTTATTCGTGTGGATATCAAAATATTCAACAAAAATGCATTTATGTCATGCAAGAAACTAACTTGTTAATTGGTTCTCGAGATAAACAAGGCTGCTATAATAACAAAAATTAGGAATGAGTTAGCAAAGGATGCGGCACGGTTTATTGCGAAGTTTTTAGACGAAAAAAAGATCAAAATATTCTCAATCGAACCTCTAGATGTCGATAATGTTCATTTCGTTGATCCTGGAGAACTTCTGAGTATTGATCTTGATCTTGTATTTGCCATTGGGGGAGATGGAACAACCCTTCGTGCGTTTAGAATGCTAAAGAAGAGTACACCTGTTTTCAGTTTGAACATAGGAGGTACCAGAGGTATCCTTGCAGAGGCAAATACAAAGCCCATTGAACAGCAGCTACTTGATATTTTTAGTGGTAATTATTTTTATGATAACAGGCTGAGGTTACAGGCTCATATTGAAGGTAAAATGATAGGTCCGGCCCTCAATGATATAGTTATTACAAGAACAAATTTGACCAAGACTCCTACAATTACTATCAACGTATTTGACTACCCCATATCCCAAAAAATGGATGGGGTAATAATTTCAACACCGACAGGATCCACCGGACATGCTCTTTCATTAGGTGGACCCATAGTTCATGAAAACATGAATTGTGTTATGATATTACCTATTGCTCCTGTTAACAAAACACCTGCATTAATTGTAGAATTGAAGGATATTACTATTAATTCTACTGATAATTCCAAAATAATTAATGACGGTCAACAAGTATTTGATGCCAAGGAAAAAAATAACATCACTATTTCTAAATATCCATATGATGGAGTATTCCTCCGTATTGGTAAAAGGGGAATAAGACAACTTGAAAAACTTGGTTTCTAGAACGGAATCAAGATTTGCGCTAGACGCAACTGCGTTTTATCAAGGATTTCATTTGCGTTCTAATGTTATATGCATTACAACAGGGCTGGTTTTTGCAGAGATTTCCCACATTCAAAGTAATCTTTCAATTTTGGATAGTTTGATATCAAACAGGAGAATAATGATATTTCAACCCAGCGATAGCAAATTAAGAACCGTTAGGCTTGTCGTAAAACAAATAGGCGAAACCCAACTTTCTGACGCTGATATTTCAATTGTTGCTTTGGCCAAGGAGTACAATGCAACACTTGTAACCGATGACTTTGCAGTATGTAATTTGGCAAAAACTTTGTCAATTGATTTACTAAATTTAGGAACTAAAGGGATAAGAGATAGAAGAAAATGGGTGAAGTTTTGTAAAACCTGTGGGAGGGGATATCCACCAACTCAAACAATTTGTTCGCTGTGTGGCAACAAATTGCGCGTACGATATAAAAAATTGATAGATTCAAAAATTGCTCAAAATCAAGAATAAATAATAACACATCACATCTAGCACTATTTAGTTTGGGTGAATAACTGCTGGATGTAGGAGCTTTATGTATATTGTATTTGCTTTCAATTGGCTATTGTCATATATGATTTGTGCATCATTTCCAAATTTCTTGACATATGCCACAATAATTATTGCCCAAGGTACCATTGATCTTTCTTTTGAGTCAAAATGCAGCTTTAACATGTTCTCATGGTTTTCATATTTTAGATATCCAGAGTAGCTTATTCTCAGTGCATAATCTACAATACTTACTATTTCCTCAATACTTTGGCAGTTTTTTTCACTACTAAATTTTTCAATCTCATTGATTAGCGAGGTATAATTCTTATCCTGCATAATTGACATGTCCAATAATATTTGTGAAAGATCGTTTTCTACTATTTTTGATAGAATTAATGCTTCTTTTGGAACTTTATTGCCAAGCATAGCGGTATTGAGCCTCAATGCTTTTTTCCATTTTTCATCAAATAATTTGACATATGATGAACCATATGGATCTGCTGTTAGTATTAATGAAGCTTTTCCATTTGTACTGTCGATAAAAATAATTTTTTTGTAATCAAAAATCAATATGTTTCCTGAAACAGTATCAGACCTAATTTCTACTCCGTCTGGGAACGTACCAATTCCCTCGCTGATGATAGATTCGTTACCAAGTAACATTTTGATTTTCACTCCCCTGTTAGTGACTACTGTCATGGAAGGCCTACATTGAAAAACGACATTTTGTCCCCAAGAATCGAGAATCAAATCTATGTTTGATTTGCTGGATGAAATCAATTCTTTAATTTTTTGTACCACTACTTTTGGTTCCAAAGTTAAGTACTTTTTTTCTTCATAGGACTTTTTACCCTCTTCTCTCAGTTTCTTCAAGCTATCCAAAATATTATACATTGATGACAATCTTCTTTCTTGCAAAGTAATTAACTCTCCGAATGCTTCGTTTGGCGGGGTCGCTGTCGCTATCATTGGTTTCTGATTCGAAATGATTGACAGTTTTTTTCTTTCTAATTTTTTTAGGATCGTGTAAATTTTTGTTCTAGGAAGATTAGAATAGTAGGCTATCTCACTTGCGCCCAGAGTTCCTCTTGAAACCAAAGTAATGTATGCCATTGACTCATATTTTGATAATCCAAACTCTTCTAGATTTGCTACAAGTTCTAGATAATTAGGTATATCATTAGGGCGTTTAATCATGCGCACTATTTTTACATTTTGGACGTAAAGCAAGATGTCAATTTGATTGGACAAAACAAAAAAAAATGTAAAGCTGAAATATCATAATACTGCGAGATAGATTATTTATTCTAGAATTTTCTCACAATTCTACAACATTTCATAACTGCAAGATGAATTTATTGATTAAAAGATATTCACTCCAAATACAAAATACTACTTTGAGGTAAATACTATCTGTTTTTTTATGGTTTTGGACAAAACTATGCCCAATTTTTTTTGGTCTTTGTTCAATTTATTTTGTCCCTTGACCAATATAGATTCACAATGCAGTAATTCAAAGGAATACTGCGAATTTGTATGAATATATGAGTTTAGCTCCACAGGAACTAGAGAATAGTGCTAGTAAATATGCTGCTGAAGCAATTAGATTGGATTCGGAAGGTTCCAACGGGGAAGCAATTAGCGCTTATCAGAGGGCTGTTGAGGCATTAGTTAAGTTAGTACAAATCTATCCTGATTACAAGTTGAATAAAATTTACATGGAACGAGCAAACTCTTATCAAAATAGAATCAAAGCACTGCAAATGTCTAATCCATTATATGATTCTGATATTAATAAAGTTGGACATATCGACCAGAAAGCTGCAAATTCACCAAATTCAATACTTAACAACATGCAGTCAGCAAAGAAAAGGAGCGACATGAACGGAGGATGCAGCTTGTACTTCGAAGAACTTTTGATGACTGATAAACCGAAGGTATCATGGAATCAAGTGATTGGTTTGGAGGATGCGAAGAGAGCAATGAGAGAGTCTATAGTTTATCCCACTATAAGGCCTGATCTACTTCCGTTAGGATGGGCACGAGGCATTCTACTATTTGGACCTCCTGGTTGTGGAAAGACATTACTCGCAGCGGCAGCCGCAGCTGAAATTGAAGGTTATTTCATAAATGTTGATGCAGCTTCAATGATGAGTAAATGGTTAGGTGAGGCGGAAAAAAATGTTTCAAAATTATTTACAATGGCACGCAAGTTACACGATAGCGAAGGCGTTCCTGTTCTAATTTTTGTTGATGAAATAGATTCACTTTTAGGTAATAGAAACAGTGAGGTTGGGGGTGAAGTTAGAGTAAAAAATCAATTCCTTACCGAAATGGATGGCATAAATGGAAAATCAAGGGAATCAAAATTGTATGTCATTGGTGCAACCAACAAACCATGGAGTTTGGAAGCAGGTTTTCTTAGAAGGTTTCAAAAAAGGATTTATGTTTCTTTACCAAACAGGGAATCCAGAATTCACCTCTTTGACCAGTATACAAGAAGGTTACAAATGGAACCTTCCTTAAAAATAGAAGATTTGGCAAAGATATCTGATGGTTACAGCGGGAGTGATGTCAAGGACATATGTCAGTCTGCTCAATTGCGTGTCGTGGATGAACTATTCCAAAGTGGAAAGGGATTAGATAGCAATGCAAATACTCGATCCATCACGGAACTGGATTTTAAGGAAATTCTGAAAATGAGAAAACCCAGTGTAAGCATGGACATGATTCGAGCATATATTAGATGGAGTGAGCAGTTTAAGGCTCTTTAACTCTCACTTACTTTTTGATAGCTACTAATTGCATCAGTTATTTTTCTTACAGCATACTCTTTTCCTTCCCATCCTGATATTTTCACAAATTTTCCTTTTTCCAGTTCTTTGTAGTGTTCAAAAAAGTGTTTTATCTGGTCCTTCAGATGTCGTGGCACATCTTCGATATCTTGAACAGTTGAGAAACTAGGATCAATTTTAGATGTCGGTATGGCTACTATTTTTGAATCTTGACCTGCTTCATCCTCAGTCTGTAGTACTCCTACGGGTATTACTTTTATTAGAGATAATGGAGCTAACGGAGTTTCTCCTAGTACTAAAACATCTACAGGATCTCCATCTTTCTCAAGTGTGTTTGGTATGAATCCATAATTACATGGATAATACATTGCAGTAAACAGTTTCCTGTCAACCAAGATAAAACCACTTTCTGTATCATATTCATATTTTATATTACTGCCCTTTGGGATTTCAATCATTACTGTGCACTGACCGGCCGACTGTTTAATAGAGCCAATTCCTTGATTTGTTGTCATGCTATCTTCTTAATAGGCGCTATTTATATTCGAAAAGGTTCTGGATAGATTAGTTGAATTTACCATTTAGTATATCTAATGATTTTCAAAAAAGAAAAAATTAAGACAGATATTTGATAAAATTATTAATCGATAATTCTAAAGGAACTGGTTATTTTTTCTACTTCTGGGAGCCATCGGGCAAATGTTTCTACATTAGCATCGTAATGAATTACATAGGCGATTCCGTCTTTTATGGCAAAATTCAACATTGCCTTTCCATATACTTGGTTATTCTCCTTAATGAGATTCCAAGACGCATTGATTGAAGGGATACCACTTAATTTGGCCTCGTTATACTTCAGGGATTGATTATCAACGCAACACAATTGTTCAAGAATAAATTCATGGAGGTATTGTTTTAGGGTTATATTCTCTTGATGGTCAGTTGTATAAATCAATAAATCAGCAAAATGTTCCGTAGGAGAAGTGGGCAACGGAGAGAATGCAACTCCCGTTCCCTCCATATCCTTTTCTAATATTTGCTTCCATAGGGCCGGATATTGGAATTTAAATCCAAGTGATGGATCTACATATGTTAATGACTGGTTTAGCGCAAAGACAAATAAAAAACTAAAAGAAATAGATAAGCCGAATAACGCCAGTGAAGCAGTTAGAATAAATAAATTCATTTCATCGCTCCTGATTAGCAGAATATCCCAATACAGTTACATCCCTCAATTTTCTATTTTGATATTATCATACTATCATATATTGCCTTTACAATATCTTGTTTAACATTCGGTCTGCTTTATAGCAGATCTAATTTTAGTTCTCTAGCACATTTCATCACAAAAATAAATTCCACAAACGCTGCATTTGTCCTTTCCATGCATTGATCTTTCTAACAAACCTACAGCATTTAAGACTTCAGACCGTTAGCATGAGGAAAAATAGGCAAGCATAGTTATACGCAATGAATGATAGAATTACATTATGGCTAGTAACTCTTCAATAGTAAAAAAAAGAAAGGGGACTCTGATCAAAATTGAAAACGCTGAAAAGGAGTATTTTTGTATCTTCTGTGGTGGAACCGCTCAATGGACAGCATTATTTGATGCAGGTGATGGAGCCAAGCTGATTGAAAGATATTGCTCTAAATGCGTCAAGGTATATGTTGATAATAAATAAAGAACACTAGTAAATAATGATGCAGAACGAAACTTGGCAACTATGAGTAGGATCGGAATAAGAAGATCTTAAAATGAAGTGGGCTTCTCAAACCTAGGACCGATATACCAGATTTCGACAGATTACCAAATGATACCTGAATACTTACAGGTATGTTCATGATTCATTAAAGCAGGAGTATTCACAAGTGCGGGTGCTTATAGTCTGACCTATGCTCCGCAGAGACTAAATCAACTGAGTAAATTAGGAAATTCTAACTCTTGGGCCTATGTGTAAATTAAGCTGAGTCGTAAAGTTATAAAAGAGAAAATAGAACTGACGTTCGCATTAATGAAACTAGAAGCTAAATACGATCCAAAGGAAATTGAAACTCAAATTAATTCTTACCTTAACAAGATTGAAGTAAAATCATTAATTGACAAAGAGTTATCATCTCACAAAGGAACACTCGGGTTTGTTGAGGGACCACCTACCCTAAATGGTGAACCACATGTGGGTCATCTCAGAGGACGTATCATAAAAGATCTGTGGTTTAGATACAAAACTCTGCAAAAATATAAAGTTGTATTCCGAGCAGGCTGGGACACCCAAGGTTTACCAGTCGAATTACAGGCAGAAAAAAATTTGGGATTAACTGGTAGTAAAGCTGAAAATATCAAAAAAGTCGGTATCCCAAGAATTGTAGAGGCATGCAAGGATCTAATCAAAACTAATGCCGAAAAATGGATCAAAGTTGACGCTCTTCTTGGCATGTCTTTTGATTATGAAAAGGCGTATTGGACGTTTAAAGATGCATACATCGAAAGGGAATGGCAAGTACTTAAAAAAGCTTGGGAGCTTGGAATTCTTAAAGAATGGTTTAGAGTAGTCGCGTACTGCCCTTCATGCCAAACTTCATTAAGCAACGCAGAAGTTAATCAGGGCTACAAAATTCTAGAGGATCCATCCTTTTATTACAAAATGAAGCTAAAGGAAGAAAACACTTTTCTAGTTGTGTGGACCACTATGCCGTTCACTTTAGTAACTGATGAGTTGATAGGCGTTAATCCTGAGGCCGATTATGCTTATGTTTCAATTGAAAACGAAATGTGGATTGTTGGATATGACAGATTGAATGGTTTGATGAATGAACTTAAAATTCAAAATTTTACCGTTGAAAAGGTCATTAAGGGCATAGAATTGGATGGCAAAAGGTACCTTCATCCACTATTAGCAATGATACCTGGACTCAAGGAACTAAGTGACGACAAGAAAGTACACTTTGTAGTTGCAGAAAATTTCGTTGATGCAACTACTGGTAGCGGAATAGTTCATTTGTCACCTGCAAACGGTCAAGAGGATTTTGATATAGCTGTGAAACGCGACGTTCCAATATTTGTGCCCATTAATGATAAAGTGGAATTTACTGAAAAGGCAGGCATATTTAGCGGAAAATTTGTACGCGAATCGGATCTTTTGGTAGTCGAAAAAATGAAGGAAGCAGGAGCTTACTTAAAGTTGGGTAGTATCAAACATCAGTATCCGACCTGTTGGCGTTCAAATCACAAAGTTGTCTGGCTCGCAAGGCGTGAATATTTTTACATGATTGATAAACTTGGTAATAAACCAATGAATGCTGTTTCAAATGTTGATTTCTTTTTTGAATCTCCAAAAAACAGATTTGTGGAAATCATAAAGGAACAGGTACCTTGGTGCATATCGAGAGAAAGGGTATGGGGAACTCCTCTTCCAATATGGAACTGCACCAAATGTGGTTTGAAAGAGCCTTTGTTTTCCAGAAATGAAATTATCAGGAGAGCATCAAAGTTGCCTGAGGGAGAGCAATTTGAATTGCATCGACCGTGGATAGATAATATCGAAATTAATTGCTCAAAATGTAACACCCCTATGATTCGTGAATCCTTTGTTCTTGATACCTGGCATAACAGTGGTGCATCGCCATATGCTGCATTTTCGGATGACGAGTACGAGGATCTAATACCGGCTGAATTTCTGACTGAAGGAATAGATCAGACAAGGGGATGGGCATATACTTTACTCATGGAAAATGTAATAATGCAAAACAAGGACCAATCACCATTTGAATCGTTTCTATTTCAGGGACATATATTAGATGAAAAGGGAAATAAAATGAGTAAGAGTCTGGGCAATGTATTAGACGCTAATAAACTTCTGGTCGATAATTCGGTTGATGCAATAAGATTCTATTTCATGTGGAAGTCTTCACCTATTGAATCTCTAAGCTTCAGCCTAAGTGAAATGGGGGCTAGACCATATCAGGTGCTGAGTACTCTTTACTATCTTCATGTATACTTGATTCAGAATAGTACATATGACAAATTTGATACTAGAAATATTGACCTGGACTCCATCGTAAAAAGTAACAGATATACTATGACTGAGGCGTGGATTTTATCCAAATTACAATCGTTGGTTAAAACAGTAACTTTATCATTAGATTCCTGTAGGTTAAACGAAGGAGCAAAGGAGTTGGAAGATTTCATAATTAATAGTCTCAGCCAAACTTATGTTCCTATGACTAGGGATGATATATGGGATGACAGTATGGAAACAATAATGAGAAGGAATGTGATATATGCAGTACTTGGATATACACTATCGATAATTGACATACTCCTTCATTCGTATTGTCCATACATAACAAATTATTTGTATTTGTTATGTTTCAAACATAAAGATTTAGTTCTGCTCGAATCATGGCCAAAAATTAACACCAACTTGATAAATAATGAAATTGAAAGTACTATAGACAAATCGAAACTAGTTATTTCTTTGGTTAATGCAGCCAGAATGAAGGCAAAATTTAAAAGAAGATGGCCCATAAATAGAGTTGTAATTTGTACTCAAGATAAAAATCTGCTTGAATCAAGCGGATTATCAGAAATATTGAAGAAACAACTCAATACCATGTCTATAGATATTAAAGTAGTGCATTTTGGTAATTTGTTAGAAAAAATTAATTTTCTGAATAGGGAGAATCTTGTTAGCCTGAGTGCCAAGCTCAAAGTAAATAAGATTGCTCCTAGATTAAAGAACGATTTAAAAAATGCCGTACAATCATTTAATCATGCTAACTATGGTGATCTGTTTGACCAATTAAATTCAAAAAGCAGTTTCAATCTAAAGTACATGTCTGGTGAAATAGAGTTGTCAAAAGACGATGTAGAGTTCTCATATACTGGAAAATCCCCATATATAATGATGGAATCTGAGCAAGAAAATGTCGCAGTGTTTATTGATACCACTAGAAGTAGCAAGTTGATTTCAATGGGTCTTATGAAGGATATTGCAAGAAATATACAACAACTGAGAAAGGAAAGGGGTTTTGTTCCTACAGAAATACTATCATCTGCACATATCTCGAATCTAGATTCAGATGATTTATTGTCACTTGAAAACTATAAAAATGAATTGGCATACTACGTAAGAGTAAAGCAGGTAATCATAACCCCTAACAAATTAGTGGACATTGAATACAAGGAAATTGAAATAGATGGCAGAAAAATCCTTATTTCTGTAAAGTAGGAAATATTGTTCCCAATATTAGGAATGTTGGCAACGTATTAACTACCGATACTTCATTAATTATTGGATCAACTTGTATAGATTTGTATTTCTGTCTTGAAAATATTCTTGTGGTTATTTAGATTTATGGCTGGTATTAGAACTCTATATTAGTAATCCATATTTTGATTTGTACCGGAAATGCCAAGACTGTCAATTTTGTTAGCTGCAATTGAATTTCTGATTAATTGATAACTGCCATCGTGACAATTACAGCAACAGAAATTTTTCAATACTTCCTCCTCCATTATCAATCCTTTGCAATCGCCATGATTATTGCAAATACACATTGAAGATTCAGGTAATAATTGTAATTCAAAGCAACAATTGTATATTTTTTACTATAGATAATATGACAATAATTAAATTATACTTTTCCATTGTTTTTTTGTGGAAGTTTACTCGGAAAAACGGCCATGGGGATCTTTTGAAAAATTCAACGAGAATGAACAATGCACAGTAAAATTACTTTACATAAAACCTGGGTCGCGATTGAGTCTTCAATATCATAATAATCGAAAGGAGTTTTGGAAAATAGTTGCGGGTTCTGGTACGGTTGAAGTTCAGAACAAGAAATCATCCATCAATGAAGGGGATAATATCATAATTCCATCTGGTGCAAAGCATAGAATTCAGGCGAGCAGTTCTGGTTGTATTGTTTTAGAAATTTCTTATGGCAACTTCGATGAAAACGATATTGTAAGAATTGAAGACGACTATGATAGGGTATAGATATTGGAAAACGTAAATGCAAGCAATATTTAGTATCTCGACTAGTAACTAATGGTCTAAGATTTGTTGCTTCGTATTTAACGAAATACAAATAAAGCCCTATTATCGCTTTTAATCTAATGAGCGCAAGTAAAAAACCCCACATGAATCTTGTGGTTGTGGGACACGTTGATAATGGTAAATCGACTATTGTGGGTCATTTATTAGTGGATATGGGAGTCATCGATCAAAGAACTATTGATTCTTTTGCCAAGGAATCTGAAGAAACCGGAAAAGGTGACACTTTCAAGTACGCTTGGGTGTTAGATAGCATAAAGGATGAGCGAGAAAGAGGAATTACAATAGATCTGGCATTTCAAAAATTTGAAACTTCTAAATACTTTTACACCTTGATCGACGCTCCTGGTCACAGAGATTTTATCAAAAATATGATAACTGGAGCATCAGAAGCTGATGTTGCAATTCTAGTGGTATCGGTAAAGCCAGGTGAGACTGAGGCGGCTACTGATCCAGGGGGACAAGCTAGAGAACATGCATTCTTGTCAAGGACACTTGGAGTAGGACAAATCGTAGTTGCATTGAACAAAATGGACGATTCAGGATATTCAGAAGCACGTTATAATGAAGTTAAGGAAATAGTGGAAAAAATGTTAAAATTGGTAGGCTATAATGTTTCAAAAATAAGCTTTATCCCTGTATCAGGCTGGAAAGGTGATAACCTATTAAAGAAATCAGAAAATATGTCCTGGTACAAGGGACCTACGTTAGCTGAAACACTCGACCTATTCGAACCTCCCGAAAAACCATTAGGAAAACCACTCAGGATACCGATTCAAGATGTTTATTCCATCACGGGGGTTGGTACGGTACCTGTTGGCAGAGTTGAAACAGGAGTTCTAAAGGCCAATCAAAAGGTTATTGTAATGCCATCAGGCGTGACTGGAGAAATTAAGTCAATAGAAACTCATCATACCCAGATGGAATCTGCAGAATCTGGTGATAATATTGGGTTCAACCTCAGAGGTGTGGATAAGAAATCAATCAAGCGCGGAGATGTGATTGGACCTGTAGACAATCCACCCAATGCTGCAAGAGAATTTGAAGCACAAATAATAATTATCCACCATCCCACTGCAATGGCTCCGGGCTATACACCCGTACTTCATGCTCATACTGCGCAAGTTGCAGCTACCTTGTCTGAATTTGTCGCGAAAATCGATCCAAAAACCGGTGGAGCTGTCGAAGAAAAACCAAAGTTTCTAAAGACTGGTGACGCAGCAATTGTGAGAATAAAACCAGTTAGACCTCTTGCTATAGAAACATTCAAAGAATTTCCAGAGATTGGTAGATTTGCGTTAAGAGATATGGGAACAACAATAGCTGCTGGCGTCGTAAAGTCTATTATAGAAAAATACGACCCAAGTGCCAAAAAGTGAGTCCTATTAATGACTCAGGAAGCCCGCATCAAATTAACCAGTACCAATCTAGTCATGCTAGAAAATGTATGTCATGAGATAAAAGGAATAGGCGAAAAAAATGGGATTAAATTTAGAGGGCCACATCCACTTCCGACTAAGAAGATGAAAGTCGTTACGAGAAAATCACCTTGCGGGCAAGGTACCAATACCTGGGATAAATATGAACTAAGGATTCACAGACGGGTGATAGATCTAGGCGCAGACGATAGATCAATCAGACAATTAATGCGATTGAAAATCCCCGACGATGTTTACATCGAAGTTTCTTTAACGTAAAAATAGCCTTATTTTCTTTTGACTATTTTATCAGATTCCTTTTTAATCTACTGTACGAGTTTATTGGAACAACCAAATTTGCAAATGAATTTGGATTGATAATTTTGGCGAGTATTTCAATACCAGTAATGATTCTTGGGCTGGGTCTGCTAAAATATGACAGAGCGTCTACCGCAAAAACCATGTCATTTTGAACTGCTCTTAAAGAATTCCAATCTTGATTTCTTTGTAGAGAAACGTATTCCTGCAATACCCTATCAAGGTTAAATCCACAGGGTAAAAGAATCAAGATGTCAGGATCGAACTGAGTTATTTGGGATAACTTTATCTTATGAGAACGCTCTCCAGTCTTACTGATTCCATTAATGCCTCCCGACATTTCAACCATTTGAGGAACCCAGTGACCACATATGTAAAATGGATCAAACCATTCCAGACAAATTACTTTTGGTTTTTTATCTTTGCTAGCACTCGCAATATTTTCAATTTTTCTTAACAGGGATGTTTTAATTTCTAAACCTTCATTCTCCTTCCCAACCTTTTTAGCAATATCTATAACATTTTGTACTACATCATCAACAGTATGCGGATCAAGCACTAGGGTATCAGGTTTATCATCCAGGAATTGAATTATTTTATCCATTTCTTTATCGTGAGGTGAACATACATCACATAATCCCTGAGATATGATAAGGTCCGGCTGTATTTTTTTTAACATGTCGTAGTTTATTATAAAAATATCATTTTGTAGCTTTGTAAGTTTCTGGATTTTTTCTTCTATTTGTAAACTTGTCATTGAGTCGGAATCAAAAACAGACCTTATGACCTGAGGTTTGTTCCGTGCTTCAGAAGGAAAATTACATTGGTGAGTAACACCATATAATGAATCCTGACATTCCAACAAATAAAGAATCTCTGTTGCACTAGGAAGAAATGAAACAATCCGAGTAAACATTACAAATTGTAAAATTACTAATTATATTAAATAGCTGTTTTGTATCTGTATAAACCTATTAAATTTGAAAGGAATTACCGTGTTTATGTTCAATACATGTTAAATAAAAATTCAATGTTCAATAAAATGGCGGAGATTAACAACCTGAAATTACGATATACTAGTCTCTTCGAATTACAAAGGATTTACATTGACTCCCGGAAAAATCTGGACGAAATTAGAGAAGATGCATTGGTAGAGAAGAAAGGAAATAGGTAGAAAGTATTGGATAACTATATCTTGAATATCGTTCTAGACATTTGTTTAAGAACACTCGAAAGGGTAAAAAAAGAGATTGATAATGTACATGGTCGGATTTCGGTAAATAAGACCGAACCCAGGTCTTCTAGTGTTTACGTGTATCTTACCAAACCAGATAACGTTCTTCTGATTATACAAATAAATGTTGATGTTGCGGATACTGAATTGGAGAAAAATGAAATTGCAATTTGCATATTCCACATCGACCTGTAGGAACCGGACCTATTTGATTGACATGATCAAGTCTGGTATGTCCACAGTTACACATATCTATCATATTGGTCATTGAAGTAATCGTTTTTGAGAAGTGAAATAAATATTATTCATTATTATTCTCCTGTCTCTCCAGTCTCCTCACTCTGTGATCGAGATCTTTAAGATGACATCCAAAGCATTTGAACTCGTCTGCTTCGGTGTTGAGATTGTATAGTTCTTTTACTTCCGAACTGCATACAGGACATTTCATTTCTTATTCTAAATATTGAAACTTGAAGCATAAAATTCTTGTCTAAATGACCTTAATCTTAGAAAAGGAAAGCGAATAAACGGGCGTTTACCTACGATGACATTCAGAAATTCAAGCAGAAATAAACAATAGCAATACTGTTAGAATTTTACAAGATGTCTGATGGGTCCAAGGAGAGCCTGAAACCAATATGTCGAGGACCCATAAGACGATTGAGATTTTGGATATCTTTACGAGAGACCAAACTATAAAAAGTTACCTCATTTTTTAAGATAAGAAACTGATGAGCGTGTCTTGGGCTTTATATTATATCAAAAAATTATAAAATGGTTAACAATGGTGGAACTAATTGAGTGGACCCAATTTGAGGAATGTGTCACGCCAGGATGAAAAAGTAGTAATACATTTGCACATCTAACAAACCAGAATATGAAGTTGGTCCTTCTTTATGTAAACTTAATTATTTATTCCCTTTTTCTCTTTGTTTTTGGTTTTGTTTTTGGTTTTGTTTTTGGTTTTGTTTTTGGTTTTGGTTTTGGTTTTTGGTTTTGGTTTTTTAGTCTTCTTTACGCTGATACTTGCCTTATCTTTTACGTCCACATTTTGCCTTTGTTTTGCTACTTTTTGCTTATAACCGCAAATATCGCATCCGTATTCTCTAATGCCCCCAGTTTCTTTAAAGTGGCCTTTTGGTTCTGCGCTAACACTAGCGGTCACCACAGGATATAGATGACCCTTTTTGCATTTTGGACATAACTCCAATCCAAACACAGAATTATTAGTCGTGAAGAGGTGTATTAAATATTAAAAATAAACCTTTCTCAGTCGAAAAACTCAAATGACTGCAAGAGATTATCTTGATATCATACCTTTTTCACTGTAATTTTCCGTAAAAAGGTTAATGAAAACATGAAGCGGACTCGTTTCATCTGTGGACAAGTTGTGCAAAAATTCTCTCTAGTTTGTGACCATGTAGAGAAACATAAGAAGGAAGAGTAAGGGGTCAGAGAAATGAAATATTGTGTTTTATTATTATAAAAAAATTAAGAGTGAATAGATTAATTTTTATTAATCTATCACGATGTTGTGCTTATTCTCTCGAAAATTCTCTTAGGTTTTCTCTTGCAACGTTCTCGAATGTATTTGCGACATTAGCATTCAGCCGTGAAAATTCTTTTGCGTTGTCCCTTATGTGCTGTACTGAATTTTTCCATGCATTCATAGATGCAAACAGGTTATTGTTTGCAATTCTGGTTACGGCGATTGTATAGTCTGTAGTATTGCTTACTGCTCTTGCATAATTTTCTGTGAATCTTTGTGGAGAACCCCAATACGACAAGTATGAATTTTGTACATT
>DASPFY010000023.1:0-2595 GCA_035620895.1 Nitrososphaeraceae archaeon | reverse complement strand
TCAAGATTTCACTTGAATATGATGAAGATAGTAAAATAATTAACTCAATAACAATAACAGGAGATTTTTTTCTTTATCCGGAAGAAACGTTGGACGAACTTGAGGTCAATCTTATTGGTACAAAACTAGGAAAAGATGAGATTAAGCAAAAGATCGAGAAATGTTTGAATGACTCTGAAGCATTTGGTTTTGATTCAGAATCTTTGACAGATGCAATACTTGGTTGTTTGAAGGAAGAACAAGAATAGGGAAGGAATGAAGGAAAGGAAGAAGAAAAATGAGAGGGAAACTATGAGTTTTAAGTTTAGCAAAATCAGAACTTTAGAAACAGGATATAATTCAGGACCATGGAATATGGCTCTTGATGAGGTATTAATGAATTGTATAAATTATCATAGTATGCCAATTCTAAGAATTTATGGCTGGCGACCACCAACTGTGTCAATAGGATACTTTCAAAGCATGGATGAAGAAGTGGATATAAAAAGATGTAGACAGATGGGATTTGATGTTGTTAGGAGAATAACAGGAGGTGGAGCAGTATTGCATGAATCGGAGTTGACTTATTCATTCATTACAAATGTTTATCCAAAAAATATAATGGAATCTTACAATTTAATATGTGATCCAGTAGTTATATGCATAAATAAGCTTGGCTTTAATGCAAAATTTGCTCCGTTAAATGATATAATTGTAGATAGCAAAAAAGTGTCTGGAAATGCTCAAACTAGAAAGAAAGGCACACTACTACAGCATGGAACAATATTATTAAGTGTTAATCTTGAGAAGATGTTCTCTGTGTTAAAGGTTCCTTCAGAAAAAGTCAAAGATAAGATGATCGATGATGCAAAAGAAAGAGTAATGGGATTGAATAAACCATTTGACGAGGTAGCGTACAATCTGAAAGAATCATTTAGTGATAAATTTGGTGCTGAGATTGTTGTTGATAATTTAACTACCAAAGAAGAGGAAAGTACTAAAAAGTTGACTGAGGAGAAATATACATCAGATAAATGGAATCTGAAAAGGTAAATTTACTTATTAAAAGACTTATTTGTCAAGTATTTAAAAGTTAAGTAGACGAATATATATGTATGATATAGTAGTCATAGGAGGTGGTCCTGGCGGTTATGCCTGTGCCATTAGAGCAGCACAACTTGGTGGTAATGTCTGCTTAATTGAAAAGAATGGACTAGGCGGAACTTGTACTCAGAGAGGATGTATTCCTACTAAATATCTTCACTCATTAGGAGATATAATGAGAAGAGCAGACGGTGCAAAGAAAAATGGTTTAAATGTCCAAATTGAGTTGAATTACAAACTTCTAAAGTCAAGGATGAAGGCTACAGTTTCTAGACTTGCGTCAGGTATCAAACTTCTTCTCAAAAGTAATAATGTTAATCTAATAGAAGGTCAAGCATATGTAGTTTCAGCAAATAAAGTGGCAGTTAATAACAACATAATAGAAACAAAAAATATTGTTATTGCTACTGGAAGTTATCCTATTTGTTTGCCTGGTTATGAATTTGGAGAAAGTATACTATCAACTGCATCAATTCTTGAATTAGAAGATATGCCGAAGTCTATTACTATTATAGGAGGTGGATATAGTGGATGTGAATTTGCTTCTATCTTGAATGCCCTAGGATGTAAAGTATCTTTAATTGAGGCTGAAGATCATCTATTACCTTCTCAAATACAAGAAATTGGAAATGCAATTGAGAAATATATGAGACTAGATGGCGTCAATGTAATGACACATTCAAGGGTAGAAAAAATTAGTGACAACATAGCTTTTGTTAATGGAGAAAAAATTGTAGCAGAAAAGATACTTATTTGTGTAGGCAGAAGACCAAATATATGTCCTAAGGAACTATATAATATTGGATTAAAAATTAATCAACATGGTATTTGTGTAAATGAAAAAATGCAGACCAACATTCACAATGTGTATGCAATTGGCGATGTAACAGGTATGTATGAGCTTGCACATGTTGCATCGAGGCAAGGTGAGGTTGCTGCTGAAAATATAATGGGGACAAAAGAGAACAATAAAATCGATTATCAATCGTTACCTGTGTGTGTATTCACTTATCCAGAAGTTGCTTACGTAGGAGATTTAAAAGGAAAGACAGGAGAATTTCCACTTACAGCAAGTGCAAAGGCAAATTGCTTGGGAGATACAAGAGGTCAAATTAAGGTCTTTGAGAAGGAAGGAAAACTTGTGGGAACTTATATTATTGCACCACATGCAGGTGAAATAATAGGTGAAGCAGCAATAGCAATTAAAATGAAACTAAGTATTAAAGATATTTCCAATACAATACATGCCCATCCCACTCTTCCAGAGTCTTTTGCAGACGCTGTAAGAGATATCAATAATCAAGCCATCCATCTTCCATCAAAAACTTTACAATGTTAAACAACCTATTTTACAATAAATATTGATTATTTTTTGAATTTTTTAAATAGTATATATGATAAATATTTCACATAGATCTGTCAGAAAATGAAGAGACATCATCATCTGAAAGAGTAAAAGGAGATGAATACGTTCTAAAAAAGGCAAATCAGGCAAATCTCAAAGAAGAGGAA
>DASPFY010000022.1:0-93956 GCA_035620895.1 Nitrososphaeraceae archaeon | reverse complement strand
TTGCTATTGCACAAAACTTTCTCAGATTATATTAGAAATATCTGCCGTGGTGAAGATATATGCACAGGCCAGCATATGGGAATTGATATAATCAAGCGGAGTACTTAATACCGACAAATAGTCTAGAATAGGCATTTCGATGTCAGTCACCATTGCTAGAGTTAAAGGCGTTAAGATAAGAATCCATTTCACATTCTTCATCGTCTTCGGATTAATTACATGGACACTCTCAATACACCTTTTTCCAATGTTACTTCCTGGATTCACCTATGGCGTTCACTTATTTGTTGCTGTTGTTGCAGTCATCATTCTATTTGCTTCTGTAATACTCCACGAATTGGCGCATTCGATCATGGCAACTCGATATGGAATCAAGGTTAGACAAATAATACTATTCATCTTCGGTGGTGTTTCAGATATTGAAGAAGAGCCAAGAGATTTTCAAAAGGAATTCAAAATAGCTATCGTGGGCCCCTTAACAAGTTTTGCGTTGGCAGGTATATTTTTGTTGCTCAGTTTCTTAATTGAAAGTATTGCTAGCGGTAGCAATGCTCCAATCATAATTCAGGCAACGGACGCAATTCTATCTTACGGCGCTCTTGTAAATTTAATGTTAGGTGCGTTTAATTTACTACCCGCATTTCCCTTGGACGGGGGTAGGATACTCCGAACCGTTTTGATCAAACGTAGAAGAGATTATGACGCAGCTACAAAAATTGTGGTTCGCACAAGCATAATTATTTCGTATGTTTTAATGGGGATTGGGTTTCTAAGTATAGTAACTGGATCTTTTGTGGGAGGGTTTTGGATCTTGCTAATAGGTTGGTTTCTAAATTCAGGGGCGCAGTCGTACTTGCAGCAACAAGAACTTGCTTCAGTTCTATCTGACGTGCGTCTCGGGGATATCATGAATACCAATATAATTGCGGTAAGGACGGGTTCAAATTTGAATGACATTTTCAGAAATTTTTTCGAAGTATATATGAAAACAGCTTTTCCAATTATTGATGACTCCGGGTCTCTATTAGGACTGATAACACTTCCTATCGCAACAAATGTTTCTAAAGATAATAGACAATTTACCATTGT
The DNA here is from genome assembly GCA_035620895.1 of Nitrososphaeraceae archaeon. Lineage (GTDB taxonomy): Archaea > Thermoproteota > Nitrososphaeria > Nitrososphaerales > Nitrososphaeraceae > TA-21. Next base: position 92,867 of record DASPFY010000022.1, on the reverse strand, counting down.
CGATGATATAATGATCCGTAGAAATGACCTGATACTTATGGACTACAACAATAATGCTTACGAAGCTCTAAACGAGATAGCAAGAAGAAAAGTGAATATGGTTTTTGTTTGTGAGGCGAGCGGAAAAATTCAAGGTCTCGTAACAAAGACAGATATCTTGGCTATAGCAGCTGAGAGACAGAAGTATTTTCAGACATTAAAAAAGAAATAAGCCAATATCGAATCAAAAACTAAAGCCTGATAAATCTCAAATATTTATGACGCATTGACCTAAGTTCTAATACAGACCAGTCATCCACGTACCAAGGCAGAGCTTCAAAATAACTACAGTCAGGAAAGAGCTATTGAGAAAGACGTACCTGATGATGTAATATCAGAAACCTCATTTGGCTAAACGGACAAATTTATATCCAGACTTTTCCAGTCTATTTTTTATCTCCCCTATGGTTAAAACTGATGGGTCAAACTCTACAATTATACTGTCTGTCAAATAATCAAATATAATGTTTTTAACTGCTTTTTCGTCTTTAAGCTGTTTCTCCACAACTGGTTTACAACTTAAACAATACATCCCTACAACTTTGAATGACGCCTTTTCCGTGGTCATCTCTAACAGCGGTATCAAAAATTAGTATATTTCACTTCATAAGGTTTGCGGCGAATAGGTAACTCACTTTGGAAATCTTCAGGGATACTAGGTCTGGAGCCGTCGGGATATGACTGAATATTCAGCCGGAACTATGGCTTCAGTTAAACTCGCATAATGACTGTAGTGAAGTCCTATCTGACGTATAAAAGATTTTACTTTCAGGTGGGCAGGAAGGGATGAATCTGGAATTTCAGATGGGTCTGAATTGGAATTTCTAAAATTATTACGATTAAGTATTGCATTGCTAGTGGTTTATTTAATATGCAAAAACCATCAACTATCTCTTTGGAAGAATTTTTGCAATTACGAATCTTTTGGTGACCAACGCAAATACATTCTGAGTAAGTCTCCATAATCTCCCACACCATCAAGAGTTCTTCTATTCTTACTAAATTCATGGACAGTAATGTCATATAAATAATACAAGGATGAAATTACTCCTAACATTAATAATCTGAGATATATTGGAATAATATCTAAAGTCAGAGTATAAGCAAATATTAGTAATGCTATTAAGCCTATAATCCATAACCGAGAACCGTCAGTTTTTAGTAACTCTATAGAAATTCCACTTTTTTTCTGCTCCATGTCCTGTCTGGCATTTAAAACTGAATCTACACAGATGTGAACATCACCACTTTTTAATAGCCCTTTCTTAATTCCTGTCCAGGCACAGCCAGGTAATTTTTTAATCACGATTACAAAAAAAGAAAGCCACAGAAAAATAACATATGAAATACCCCAGGAACTAAATATTAGTAACAAGAACTCATTAATGCTTGTTGTATTATTATCAAAATACACCCACATATTTTTCACAGTTATGATGCTTATTAACAATAAACTAAATCCTGTTCCGAAAACCAATCCTCTTCGAAATGACAGTGGAGGCAATAATTCATCCTTATCTGTAATTGGATCTGGCATTATGATTTGAATATATTTACCACTTATAAAAGACACTTACTCTGCAGTCACTGATCAGCGGATAAGCGAACCTTATAGTTTGTATCGAGTACAAGATTGTCCATGTCTTTTGAATTAAAAGGAAAATTAACTGATTCTTCCGGAAATCCATTATCTAACTATACAATAAGGGCTTATGACAAGGATTTCATATTTGACGATCCGATCGGAACATCAGTTACTCTTGATGATGGATCTTTTAGAATGATATTTACTAACAAAGATTTCAACCAGCAACTCGGCGAGTCCGAAATTGATCCACAGATATATCTTAGAATTTTTGATTTGGATGGAAATTTTCACGAGACTAGCGTAATTGTTGATCCTTTTACGCCATACACGGATCCTTCTGAAGTAAATCAGTGTGAAGCAGTTGTTACAGGTTCCGGGTTTGGAGGTACTATCATTTCGTTATCTCTGGTGAACAAATTTGTTGCAGACGCAGCACCTCCAGGATCAGTAAAAAAGAAAGTGGTGTTACTTGAGCGTGGACAATGGTGGGTTAGTCATGAATTGCCGTCAAGCCCGGGATCACACGAATTTGAGGAAATCGGGAACGTAAAAAAAGGAATAAAAGAATTTCTAGAATCAAATAATATGCCGTATAGAACGTGGGCATATCCAGATAACATCAATGGTCTATCTCAATTTCTTAATACTGTTCGAATATTAGACAGGAGAGGACTGTACGATTATAGAATATCTAATAGGGTTCACACACTTGCCGCTAGTGGTGTCGGAGGAGGTTCTTTGGTTTATACCAATGTGACCGAAAAACCACAGGAAATAGTTTTGGACTCATGGGATAGTAACCTTAACCTTGGACTTAATGACACCAATCTGAAAAAATATTTTGATATGGCAAGAGGATTTATAGGAGTAAACAAAATAGTTACGAATTCGTCCATTGGCGATGTTAAATTGCCCAAGGCAAAAGCATTCCAGGATGCTGCTCAAAAGATAAAAGAACAAGATCCATCGATTGTAACTAATGAATCTACATTTGATCCCAGTGATTTAGGTCAAGATAAGATAAAATATGAAGAGGATATTTTTGCAGTTGACCTTTCCATTACTGATATTCCATACAGAAAAGACGAAAACACGCTATTCAAAAAATCTCCTTACCTAAAAGATGTATCAGAAAAATATTCATTTTCAACGATATTAAATAATATTCAAGGAACTCAACCAGAAAACAAATTTTTACAAGAAAAAATTGCTTCAATATTACTTAAATATAATTCAGAAACAAATGTTTGCCAACGTCAAGGCAGATGTGCAATAGGATGCATCCCTGGAGCAAGACATACCAATAATAAGAAAATATTTGAATACTTGAGGGATTCAAAAAAGAAGGATCATTTCGAAGTACGGGCGCTATGTGAAGTGTATGATATAGAACCATTGACGTCTGGTACTTTAAAATATAAAGTATATTATAATGATTACTCATCAAGAGAACAAAAACAAGTACTCTTCAATGGGACTGTCGGATCACAGTCATACAAACTTGAGATAAGATTATTTAGATTTATTGATAAAGGTACCAAAAAAACTATTGAATGCAACCAATTAATTTTGTCTGCAGGTGCAATAGGTAGCACGGAAATTTTGCTTAAATCTATAAATACAACACGCACGACAGGACAGAAACTCAGTCTGAGCAATAAATTGGGTGAAGGTTATTCAACAAACGGAGATTTACTCGGTGTGGTAAATCCCACTAAAACGGATATCAGTGCCACAAGGGGTCCCATAGTAACGTCTGCTATCAAATTTAATGAAGGAGCCGGATTGGTTTATACATTGGAAGATAGTAACATTCCAAAAATGTTTGCAGGTGTGTCTCGATTTTTGTCACAGTCTGATCTATTTAGAAATCTGCTTGGTTACGCTGGAACGGGTCAAGTACAGAAGATGATAAATATGATTACGCAGAATTCATCAAATGTCTCACCAAATATTACTTTACCGATTCAAGTTGCTGAACAAGATCTGACAAAAACTTTACTCCTTTCTGGTATGGGTACTGATACTTCCGATGGCACCATAAAACTTCAAGATGAATGGAAAAATGATCCGAATAGAGACATGAATGCGTTGAACGTAGTAAAGGTAGATTTTGACATGAATAAACTAGTACCGCTGTTCACTAAAATGAGACATTCAATGGAACGTATCGCCCGTGAAATTGGAGAAAAAGGAAAGGATAGTTTTTTTACACCTTTATGGAATCCGAATCCTTCCAAGATTGACGAGAATGTAACGGTAGTGTTACACAATTTGGGAGGTTGTTCAATGGGAAAGGATAGAAATAGTGGGGTTGTTAATAATAAAGGTCAAGTTTACAATGGGAGCAGTGCAAATTTGACAGAACCGTACACAGATTTTTACGTAATCGATGGTGGGATTGTGCCTACATCTTTGGGAGTTAATTCTTCGTTAACTATCGCAGCACTCTCGTTTAGAATAGCAGAACATATTGTAGGATCTTCAAACCTTCCTGTTGAAGAAGCAACGATAAATTCCAAAAAAATTTACTTCCCACGATAATTTTTATTCAATGCTATAATATGTATTATATAGCTACGTATTTGAATTATGAACCCGCCGGGGTGTGAATCATTTTTGACTCTTTTTGAGCGTCATATTGGGTTTGACCAGAGATAATGTTAATAGGAAATAACTTGTAATTCAATCGTATGAGTGATCATAACCATGATGATCATGATGATCATGAGGCTAAGCACGATAGCTTTCATTTAGATACCGTCGCCGTTCATCTTGCACTTCTGAGAACGGGAAAAATTATTGCCTTTACTGGGGATGATCAGGATATCGGAAATTGGAATATTGGAAAATCAAGTCTTTGGGATCCAGCGAATCCGGATACCAAAGAAAATCCTACTCTTGGAAGAAACCTTTTTTGCTCAGGGCACTGTTTTCTTCCAGATGGTCGCCTATTGGTGGCCGGAGGGCAATCAACGGTATCGCCACCATATACAAATGGGATTCTATCGTTTTTTGGGATTCTACAGCTTTTTACTAAAGGAGCGGATCATGACATCCACGTATTTGATCCTCAAACACAGACTTGGAACTTTCCTACCAGTATGCCAACGGCTAGGTGGTACCCTACTTGTGTGACGTTACCCGATGGTAGAGCATTAATAGTTTCGGGAGTTTCTTCACAGGCGCATCATTTTCTATTTAAAAATAGTTTTATAAATGAGACCTATGAAATATTCGATCCTAGTACCAATTCCCTTTCAATCCCAAAACCTTTTTTGAAAAATGTAAAACCCTATCCTTTTCTTTTTGTCTTGCCGGGAGGAAACCTTTTTGTTCATAGTGAGTATACCACAAGGTTGATAAATTTATCAGATTTCACACCATATCCACAGGAATTTGAAACTCTACACAAAGGGACAAGAACTTATCCTGCGATGGGTTGTTGCACATTACTACCTATAAAACAAGATGATACTGAGTTCAAGATATTAATTGCAGGAGGGAGCAGAGTGAATTCTCCAACTCCTAGAACCGACACTACGGATAGTGCAGAAATTTTCACTTTCAAGTTAGATGATTTGAGTAGATCTGGCTGGGATACCGTGAGTTCTATGAATAGAAAAAGAATCTTATCCGATTCCGTTCTATTACCAGACGGTAGAATCCTTGTAACTAATGGAGCGGCTTTCGGAACATCCGATGACAATAAAGAAGCGGTCAGAGAAATTGAATTATACAATCCTGAAACCGACAGCTGGAGTATCATCGATATGTTGGATAGAGATAGACTGTATCATTCCTCGGCGTTGCTACTTACAGATGGCAGAGTAGTTGCAGCAGGTAGCACAGGACATAAATGGTCCACGAATCCAGAACATTATGAAAAAGAAATTGAAATTATAATACCACCATATCTGAAAGAGAATCCACAGCGTCCTGAGATCATCGATTGTCCACTAGAAATATCATATAATATTAGCTTTGAAGTAAAAACTACTGATTCAACAGAAATAACTCGCGTTGTTCTCATAAAAAATTCCTCCACGACACATAATAACAACATGGATCAGCGATGTCTTGTAATACCTATTTTTGACCAAACAAATAATAGCCTGAAATTATCTAGTCCTAAGGACGGAACATATGCTCCGCCTGGTTATTATATGTTATTTATTCTTAACAAAAAGAATGTTCCATCCGTTGCAAAGATGGTAAGGGTTGGCTAAGGCATTTTTCCATCATGTTAGTAATGCGGTTGTATCGATATATCAATATCTCAACCTAATGCATCTGAGGAACATCGAACGCCAGTTCTACCTTTCCAACCTTTCCTCCTTTTGGTTGTAATTTAATTTACAATTATTTTCAAGTTTTAGTCCTTGATTACTTTGATTGAAAACAAAAACCTCCACATCTCTCTTAGTGTTGTGTGGAAATTAACCAGAAAGAAATGTTGCACTAACTCATGAAATTCTTTAATACTCGTAAGTGCTTCTTAAAGGCTATGAGTGTTGTTCGTAAAAGGGAATCAAATATGACCAACTCTGAAAAAGACAGATACACGAACACGATTAGAACGCTTATTCAAAATGGAACTTATGGGCAGCTAGTAAGACATCACACCGAGATGAGCCATCGTATGCATAGTATGGGAGGAATGGATATTGTAGGAAGGAATAGATTCTTGGCGTGGCACAGGGTTTATCTACTTAAGTTGGAAGAAGAGATGCGTACTATAGATCCACAATGCTTCATCCCCTACTGGCGCTGGACTACTCAACGCAGAGTTCCGACGTGGTTATCAAACTTTAGACCTACCGTTAATGTGGTTGGTCACGGATCTGTTACTGTGGTACGAAATGTCGGATTTCCTCCACCGCTCCCCACAAGTTCCTACGTAAATGATGTTCTATCAGAAACTACTTTTAATGATTTTACAATGCAGCTAGAAGGTGCTCATGGCAATGTTCACATGTGGGTCGGGGGAACCATGGCTGACTTTATGTTCTCTCCTGCAGATCCTCTCTTTTGGCTCCATCATGCTAATATAGACAGAATATGGTCTGTATGGCAAAAGAAGCCTGCAAATCAAGGAAAGAATCCTTCTCTTAGTGGAATCGATAGAATAATGGATCCATGGACAGAATCAGTAGGAGATGTCTTGAAAATAGAGAATTTGGATTATTCTTACGGATTATGATGGGAATATGATAAAAAAGGAATGCGTCACCGTACCCTCGGTAATCGATCGCGGATGATATCACAAGATTCATTCTGGATATTCATAGGAACTCAAAACATTAGATTAAGTACTTAATGAAAGTTGTTTAGTAATGTGCATTAGATTCCAATGGATTAGTAACAAAATTCTTCTAAATTCCTAATCCTATTGTGGAGTTGAGCTGCTTTTTTGCCATCTTAGATAACAAGGAAAGGATGAATCTGGAATTTCAGATGGGTCGTAATTAGAATTCCTACTTCGTTTATTGAGACTATACTTCAAACTAGTTTCATTTTACTAAGAAGGAGAACAATTAATGGTATAGTAAACTTTAAATACTCGGGCCCGTCGGGAGTCGCGTTGTTAACAATTCGGATCCATACTAAATTTTAATCCAGATATCGTTTTGGAAAGAGAATCAGATTCTAGTGTCCAGACGTGTCAACCGGCCTATGGTATTGGCCAGTAGCATAAGAGAAAATGTAATGTATTTTAACTATGATTCACAGTGGTTTTACATATCGGAGAACACACTATGGTGATCAAAACTCATAAACAGATAAAACAAAAAGGAATTTTAACATTATTCACTATAACGATTTTTTCTCTAGTGCTATTTTTGACGCAAATATCGTTTGATAATCTGTCAAAATCTTTTGGACAAACACCAGATCAAATTGAAAATCAAACTTTATCAATTACACCCGCGCAATTTGGCATCCCTCCTGAGCTTTCTGCAACCCAAAAAAATGCTTCAGCAAACGGTACCTGTTCACTCAATGCGGCCTCAATTGGACTGCATGGAACACCACAACAGACCGAAGGTCCTTATTTTGTCGATGGTATGCCTAATCGTTCAGACATCAGATCAGATACTTCCAAAGGATCAGTAGAACAAGGCATACCGTTGCGCCTAGTAATTCACGTCTACGATGCAGATAATGGCTCATGCGTTCCTCTTAGAGGAGCAAAAGTGGATATTTGGCATGCCAATTCTCAAGGCGTATATTCAGGTGTAAAAGATATGGGAACTATAGAAGAGAACTTCTTACGTGGATACCAAGTGACAGATAATAACGGAACCGTTAATTTCACCACAATCTATCCAGGATGGTATGAGGGAAGAGCAATTCACATTCACGATAAGGTGGGTACTCTTAACGGCTCGGAGAAAACATTGGAGTGGACAGCACAGCTGTACTTTAACAATTCCATCAATGAACAGGTGCATGAACAAAATCCTTACAACAATCATGGTCCTCCACAAACAACAAACGAGGAAGATATGATTTATAGCGGAGCATCAGCGGATGGTCTTATTCAAAAAAATAGTGGAGAACAGTTAATGGTCAACATCACTAAGCAAGGAACATCCTATCTTGGAACATTTGATATTGTTCTTAACGCAGGATAGAATGACTTGATGTTACCAAAATTACATTATTAGGACCATTTTACTTTAAGTGCATATTTTCAAGAACGCACAGTTCACTTAACAAGAATGTGAAGGGAACTGTTGTCTATCTGTCATATCAACTGCTAATGTTTAAGTTCACAGAGGCAAATGATATATTAGTGCAAAGTTTGTCAAAGGCCGTCGGTACCCACGCCGGTATCGGTTCCAAAAGAGGATTCTGAAAATAATAATTAACTATTAAGCTATAAAGTTTTCGAATCGTTTAGGGTTCCTCGGGATTTGAACCCTGCATGTATTAGGGGTTCTGCTAACTTGGTATTTAGCTTTTTCTTTTAGGTTTGGTCTTATGCTTTTCTGATGGATAGGTTCTACTTGCGTTATATGGTATGATGTTTATACATATGGAAGGCCGAACCCAAATTCTGCGCCTTTCCCATTCTCGTTATTTTTACCCCAAATCCTGCCCCCATGAGCAAGAATTATTTGTTTTGATATGTATAAACCGATACCTGTGCCAATATCCGACTTCGTCACGAATTTCTTGAATAATTTTGGTAGAATCTCTTTATCAATTCCCAGACCATTGTCAATTACTTTAACTTCTATCTCTTTTTCTTGATTTAACTTCGTTACTTTAATAACTATATCTCCATTTTTAGTAAACTTATCCGCATTTGATAATAAATTAGAAAGAACTTGAGCTATTCTGGATCTATCCACATTTAGAAATAGATCTTCATTATCTTTAGCATACATTACTTTGAGTTTATTTTCTCGCCTGCCATTACGACTAGTAAAGGTCAAGTCGTCTATCGCATTTTTTATCAATTCCCTAAGGTTACTTTTCTCCTTGGATAGTCTAAAAGTGCCGCTTTCTATCCTTGCAATATCTAAAGTATCTGTTGTTAGTCTTTCTAGTCTTGCGGTGTTACGCTTTAAGCGATCCATATAAACGGCTCTATTTTCAGGATTTAAATCCATCATATCCACGTATCCCATAATAGATTGCACAGGAGTCCTCAATTCGTGAGCAACTACATTGACAAATTCTTTCTGAAGCTTATCATGCTGTTTTAAATTCTCATATGATACCTTTATCTTCTGGTTTGCTCTATCCAGATCTGTATTTAATCTCTGCATTTCTACTGCCTTTTCACTAAGCGACCTATTAGCAACTTCAATTTCATGCGTCCTCTTTTTAACTTCCTTATTCATCTTGTTTCCCCATTGAGACATAATAAAAATCAGGTAGCTCATAGTTGCGGTAAACGCAATCAGAACAACTATGTTCAAGAGGAGCTCCGTATGCAACAAGTCCTGAACCGGCGACAGAATTTGAGAAAATGGAGTAGCAATATTAAGATAATATATTGGTCTAGCGTCCACATTGATAGGATTACCACTTACGAGTCTCGAGCCATCGCCCATGTCAAATTCTGCAGTATATGCTTGGCCGGAAATAATCTTACGGAATAAATTATTGATCAAGGGTCTTCCGCTGTCCGAGATGGTCTTTTGGTTCTCTGGAGAGAACAAGCTCTTTCCTATAATACTGTTAGGCAAGGGATATCCCGCCAGGAGCGTTGCGTTATTATCGTAAAAAACCAGTCTCAATTTAGTCGTATCTAACACGTTACCATAACGCTCAACTAAGTCTAAGGTTGGGATACTAATTCCTATTAAACCAACATAAGCACTCTTGCTGAAATCAAAAATTGGAACCGCGATTGCAACTTTCCATTTGCCATCCATGTTATAACCCGACGAGAATTGAGTTCTTTTTTCAGCAAAAGAATCTTGAATAAAACTTCTAAAAACTTTCCCGCCATTTGTAATGTTAAATGGTGTAACGGCGACGGATTCTCTAGTATTGCCAACTGCTCCACCAATCATCCTAATGCCTGTGCCATCCTTGTAGACAATGAATAATTCGTCAAATGGAGCAATTGACCTGATATCTGAGAACACCGTTTGAGTTTGGTTTAGCAAATCATGTCCTAAAGGAATGCTTAATCGGAGTGTTTCGGATAAAGCCTTTATCCTTTGCAAAGACCTATCTAGGTCTGACCCGATATTTTGAGTAATGCTCTGAACTAACAGCTCCTGTCGAGCCCTGTGCTCTTGAAGAAGCCTATTGGAAATATTTTCTTCATGCAATGATTGGAGATAAATGAACATAGCATATGCCGAGATTACCGCAAGTGCGACAAGGATATATGGTCTCCTTCCAGCAAAGGTATTCAATACACATTATGATGAACTTGATAATATAAAAAAGACCTAAAGAAGACAGAGTTGCAATTTAAATTTGCGCATCAAAGGAGTCGTTTTTGATTTGTTTTCTGCTTTTGGTTAATGCGTATGGAAGATAAAAATAGATAACTAATCGGATTTTACTAAAGTCTGCAGGATTATCAAGAAAGTCAAATTGGAATTTATCAACACAGAAAGTCATGTAACGACATTGTTTGCCCTATTGCTCTACAAAACTAATAAAACTTAATTATATTCTAGCTCTGTTTAAATGGCCACATGAAGCCCTGTAAAAGTTTGGATCCAGAGGCCATATCTCAATATGGCCGCTAACAAAAAAATTGTGAGTGTAGTAGATGACGATTTAAACACTACCGAGCTCTTTCATATCGCTTTGTCTGAAAATATAGATGGCATTTCTGTTGTTTCTTTTAACGACCCTGTCATTGCTCTAGAACACTTTGCTGCTAACAAAGATGACTATGTCCTGGTAATAGCTGATTTAAGAATGCCTAGTCTGAATGGATTGGAGCTACTGAAAAAGGTAAAGACCTCAAATCATAAGATGAGGACAATATTGATGAGTGCCTATAACTTCGATGAGGATTTATTATTCCTAAAATATATGCAAGAAGGAATAATAGATTCATCAATTGACAAACCTGTTACCATGAATAGATTGTATGAAAGGGTAAGAGACGAGCTTGAGAAGTATCAAGTAGTAAACTCCTAAAAATAAAGAAGGCCTCTAACAGCATTTAAATAAGATTGTTTTAAAAATGCCTTTCTTTTGGTAGACGCACACCTGTGAATATTGCCATACTAAGTTTATAATCGTCTTTACTCTATGAAATAATATGCGATTTGGCTTGCAAAAACCCAACTTTAATTTCGATTACAGAGGCAATGATACTTCTCAAATCATAGATTCCCTAAAGAAATTAGCCACGATGGCAGAAAACAATGGTTTTGATTCTTTTTGGGTAATGGATCATTTCCATCAAATTCCAGTGATAGGAAAAGTGGAAGAACCTATGCTTGAAAGCTGGACAACTTTATCCGTGCTAGCAGGACTAACTACCAAGATCAAACTTGGAACTCTAGTCACAGGCATCATGTACAGGTATCCTGCTGTTCTGGCTAAGGTAGCTGCCACGTTGGATGTGTTAAGCAAGGGAAGATTATTCATGGGAATAGGTGCTGCTTGGAATGAGGATGAATCCCATGCATATGGAATTCATTTTCCTCCGGCAAGTGAAAGATTGTCAAGGCTAGAAGAGGCAATACAAATTATACGCAAAATGTGGACTGAAGAGCCGTCTGCATCATTTAATGGAAAATACTATCAAATTCGTAATGCATACTGCAATCCTAAGCCAATACAGAAACCTTCGCCACCTATTCTAGTTGGTGGAGGTGGTGAGAGAAAAACTCTGAAGATTGTAGCAAAATATGCAGATGCTTGCAATCTATTTGGATCGGTTGAAACAGTAAAACGAAAGTTGAATATTTTAAAAGAGCACTGTAAAACTATAGGCAGGGATTACGATTCAATTCTCAAAACAAAATTGGCTATCATTGTGGTTGATGATGACAAGCAAGCGTCTGAGAAAAAAATAGAACAGATCTTTAAAGGAATGCCTGAAGAACAAATTAGGGAGTTTGCGATATACGGAACGCCAGAAGATGTACTAGGACAAATAGAATTATTTGAACAAGTTGATATTCAATATCTTATAGTGGATCTAGATCCAACTCGAGAACTTGAAGCATTAGATGTCTTCGCAAATAAGATTATAAAGAAATTCTAAATAAAATGGAAAGTGTATATGAGAGAACAGAAGGATAATTCACATCTATTAAGAAAAAGAATAGAAGCAGATATTGATACTAAGTAACACTTAAAGATGTAGATGTAATTTAGTTTCATTAATAGTATGAAATCATAACTAATCAAGATTACTATATTACATTCTTAATATTAGAGACAATTTTTATTTGATTTGATTATATTTCCAATATATCGTTTTATCTATCTTTATTTTGATGTAAATCCTTCCAATACTAACTTTGGTATACTGAGAATATTTTTCGAGAAACTTGGTGTAAATATTTCCAATTTCATTCCTTAATTTTTCTGTTCTTCCCTTCGGTTCCACCAAGGTCGCGTTTCCAATTATCATGACAAACCAGAGATTTGTCCAGTCTTCTTCATAGTTGTCGATAAGAAAAGATACCTTTGGATTCTCTTCAATATTTTTTACCCTTTTCAGCTCTTTCACACTTATTGTTTTGGGTTTGTCGTCTAATGGAACAATGATGTTATTCCTCTGTATGATAAATACTGCCGGCGTAACGTAAGGTTGTAGGTTAGAAGATGCTGTGGCTAGATGTCCAATTCTTGCACTCGTAATTAACTTCAAGATCCTTTTGTCCACAGATGTTTCTGCAATTGAGACGAATAATAAAGTAACTTGATATTTTATGAATAGGTATATCTATAGATTTCCTAACAAAAAAGCGCTTGGAAAATTGAATACTATCTTACTTGGCGTATTGTAACAGCTGTTTTGAAATTTCGATTGATTGATCTATATTTGGATATACTGGGGAGAAAAAGAAACTTAATACAATATGCTCTATACCCAAAGCATTAAATTTGTTTATATCGCTACCTATTTCTTCAATTGTTCCTGTCATTGGAATCCTCTGATGTCCGCCTGAGCTTTTTGATTCTGATATATTGGGATAAGTTAAAAGTATCACCTTGAAATTATTTGGGTCTTTATTTCCTTTGGTAGCAAGATCTTTAATTGTATTCACAGTAGCTTGAATTTGTTCCAGAGGTCCAAATGATACACCTAACCACCCGTTTGTGTCATATTTTATAATTCTAGAAAGTGTAGCTGGACTAAACCCTCCCATGTAAATTGGTATATGAGGCTTTTGTATAGGTTTTGGGCCTATTTTTGAAGCAGGTATATTATAGTACTCGCCTTTAAATTCTACTACATCGTCAGTCCATACTCTTTTTAGTGCTTCAAGAAATTCATTTGCTCTTTTACCTCTATTCTTAAAAGGTATGTTAGAGACTTGATATTCATCTTCTGACCACCCGATGCCAAGACCACATATAGCTCTTCCTTCCGACAGAACATCCAGAGTAGCAAATCTTCTACCCAGTATGACAGGATTATGGAATAACATATCTATAACTGAAGTACCTAATGAAATTTTTTGGGTATGTGCAGCAACAAACGACAGAGTTTCTAACGGATCAGTTACGTTTTGATAGTCTAAAGGAAGGCTACCGTCAGCAGTTGCGACATACGGGGAACGTGGATTAATTGGCCACAGAAGTCTTTCTAGTACCCAAACGGAATCAAAACCCGATTCTTCAGCTTTACTAGCAAATCGAATTAAATTTTCTCTCGTAACTTGTTTTCCAAGCTGAGGTAAGGTGAGGCCAACTTTCAAGATAATTCTAAATGCAATCAATAATATTAAAGCATAGCGAGGAAAAAATCGGTAGACCAAACAGACCACGAAAATTGTAACATGAAGAAAAACTATTACGCCGTCGGTACCCACCACGCTATCGGTTCTAAATTAGGATTCTAATATAAGGATGAAATGCTAAGCTTTAAAGTTTTTCTTCTATCAACTAATTTAATCATGTATTTCGCTGGTTTCAACTACGCCAAGCCTTGCATAAAATCCCATCACAACCTTTAGATTAATAGTCAACAATAATAACAATAAAGCCTAATTTGAGAATTGTAACGAAAAAAATTGTTAAAGGAAAAAAATGGTAAATTACAATTTGGGTTAACGATTCCTCAAGGATGGAGAGGAGGTGATCTTGATTTAGAAGAAGAAAATAATCCCATCAAGCAATTTGAGTTTTCAAAATCTATAGTCATAACAGCTGATAAAATTGGTTTTGATTCATTATATGCCTATGATCATCTCATTCCTTTCTTTAAGGACGATATAGAAAAGAATATTTTTGAATGTTTTACCCTGTTATCTGCCACTGCTACGATTACTAAAAGAATAAAGATAGGTCAAATAGTAACATGCAATTCCTATCGCAATCCTGCACTATTGGCAAAGATGGTCTCAACTCTTGATGTAATAAGCAATGGCAGAATGGAACTAGGTATAGGAGCCGGTTGGTATGAAAAAGAGTATCTTGCGTATGGTTATGATTTCCCATCTCATATAGAGAGAATCAAACAATTAGATGAATCATTAAGTATAATCAAGGAGATGTGGACAAAAAAAAGCGCTTCTTTTGAAGGTAACTATTATACTATAAAGGAGGCCATATGCAACCCTAAACCAATCCAAAAACCACATCCTACAATAATGGTTGGTGGCTCAGGGGAGAAGTACCTTCTAAAGGTTGTCGCAAAACATGCTAACAGATATAACATTTTCTTTGGGACCCCTCAAGAAATGAAAAGAAAAATTACCATTGTAAAAGACTACTGCAACAAAATTGGAAGAGATCATAAGGAAATTCAATACTCTGTGGTGTTACCGTGCATAATTACAGATTCAGGAGAAGATATCAAGCAAGTTGCGGCTAAGTACAAGAGGAGAGATAAAACAGTTGATCAGTACCTGGACTTTGTTGCAGGGGGTATTACGATAGGAACTCCTGAAACGATTATTAATGGATTAAATCAATATATTGAGCTTGGCGTAAGTCATTTTATTATACAATTTAAAGACTTGAATAATTCAATACTAAAATTATTTAGAACACAGATAATCAATAAAATATAGTATTGCATTATGGTAATAAACATTAAAACCAAATAATAAATTAAATAATCTCTTCATTATAGAGAAAATGCTATCGGACATATTGGGAACCATGTTGTTTACAATTCGGATCCAAAATTGTTACTGAAGCAGGATTCAAAAGAATTAAATCATATACAAGGAATTTGTTACTTTCAATTAGTTCGTGTAGTCTTTATTTCCATAATCCATTCACATTTGAAACCATATTTCTCATGATGTTTCATAACTGCATCTTTATTAGGCGCATCTAGAAGACAATACATTTTGTCCACATCTCTGTTATACATCATGTTATCATGAGTTACACCGAATTCATCTATAGGAGACAGTTGCAATTTTCTTAGGGTTTCATCGTCAACGTCTTTCAAACTATGGACATCAAGAAACTTTGGCAAGCTATTGGATTTCTGTTTCATTATTTTTAAATGTAGTGCATAACAGAGAGAATAACACAGACTGCACAAATTTCATGATTCGAATCTTAAGTTATTGTGGTACAGGTGTAGAAGATATCATTACTATATGGTGTTTTTCCCAAAGAGGGATATGACTGAATATTCGTGCGGAACTGTCAGATCGAATTGAACTCAAATTCTACAATAAGTAAAGGTATTGAACTCCTCATAAGAATTGGATGAATGAAAAGTTGTATCATTAAGAAATTTATATCCAAACAATGGGATGATGGTTAATTTATAATACATGATGATTCATAAGACGTTATGTCGACAATAACAGAAATTAATGGGTTTGACGAATACAGAAAAACTTGTTCAGTAATATTTGGTAATGCAACATCATCTCAGTTGAAATATCTTGAAGCATCTATACAACTGCAACAAACAGCTCTTACTTCGTGTGACGGCATTATCGCTAACCAATTAAAATGGCTTGAAAATTATGTTAACAAAAATAAGGACACTGCTATGTTTATAGATCCATTTCTCAAGATCTACACTGATACAGTTAATTTGATGATGAAATTCATTTCCATCTCATATGACTTGACTACATCAAATATACAATCCTATACTAGGACTCTTAATTCTCTAAATGAATATTTCTTTGGAATAAAGGAAGGACAGGGGGAAATCGAAGGCGTACCGGTTTCTGAATCTTAGTCAAGATTAGTATAATGAATTATTTTGTTTAGAAGGAGACTTGAAGACACTGAATTTCAACAAATTTGTTAGCAAATAAACTAACGGGGGAACTAACGATGCCGATCTTGCTTTGTCGTACTAGTCTCTTGATGTATGTGATGTCGTTTTGTCATCCGAATACTTAACAGGCCCGTCGGGAATCGAATTGTTTACAATTTGGATCCAAATTCAAGGTTTAATACTGAATATTTATCCTGATAATTAATTCCCTAATATCAGTTATATTATTTTAGGTCTTCTAATCCTTCTATAATCTATAAAGATGGAAGATTTTGTTTACTTCGCTGACGTTATCGGTATTATTGCTGGAATATTAGTACTATCTTCCTTCATTCCCCAACTACACAAGGCCTATAAAACAAAGAGGATGTCAGATGTATCAATCTATTTAATGGCTCTCATAGCAAGTGGAATGTTCTTATGGGTAGTATATGGCATAATAAGAAAAGATCCTGTAATAATTGTCACTAACGCTTCAGGATTTATTCTAAATATTATTCTCATGATATTAAAATTACGGTATGATAAGGAGCATCAATAAAGAGTTATGATATGAATCTGATCGCCTTAAAGAGACCGACTCAACTTTTAAAGGTTATAGTTGTCAGCCTCTTTTTCCTATTGCGCTGAAAGTAAAAGGAGATTTATATACGAACTACCCAAAATGTACAGCGGAATCATTGAGACTTCTTATATACACGGGCAAAGGTGGAACCGGAAAAACAGTAATTTCCTGTTCAACTGCTATTAGGCTGGCTGAAAAAAAATACAATACGTTAATTATTTCCTCCGATACGGGTCATACATTAAACGATGCATTTCAGCTACATAACACGATTTCCAGAAATAGTAATGATAATCACCCAATAGAAGTACTTCCTTGTCTTCAGGCATTACAAATCGACCCAACTGTCGAGATGAACACACAATACCGTGAGATTATTTCTTATATGGCTTCTATCTTTTCATCTAAAGGTATTGATGAAATACTAGCCTATGAGATTGCGATGATGCCTGGAATGACACAATTATTTTCTCTTCTCAAAGTTGAGGAAGTCATGCGTCTCAGATCACACGAGGTTGTGGTTCTGGATATGCCTGCATCAGGGGAAGCACTGAGATATCTTTATTTTCCGAAACTTGTTAGTAAGATTAGTAATCGAGTCACTAGTTTATTAGGCGCTTTTTCTGGCTTTACGGAGATTTTTCAGGCCTTTTCTCGGATTTCTATTCCAACTAAAATGATAAGCTATGAGAAGGACTTATTCAAGAGTCTTAACCTGCTTTCAGAAATAATTAAAGATAACAGTATAACAACCCTAAGATTGGTCGCAAATCCGGACTCATTCAGCATAGAAAATGCCAAAAGGGCCTTCACGGCTGCTAGCTTGTACGGAATTAACACTGATCTTGCTGTAATTAATAAAATTTTCCCTGATATATACACTAAAGTTGAGCCAAATGAATTTTATACTAATTGGATAAAATTTCAACACACTAAAGTCAGCGAAGCCAAATCAAATTTTTATCCTCTTCCTATTAGAGAGGTTCCTCTTCATAGTACTGAACTTGCAGGAATAGAAATGTTACGACTTAATGCTGACATTATATTTGGAGAGGATGATCCATCAAAGATACTCTATACTGGTAAACCATACTCTATTATCGATCAGCCTCCCAGAAAACTAAGAATCTCCGTTAAGGTACCATTTACTGAAAAGCAAGACTTTGATATCAAACGACTGGGCTCAGAAGTTATTATTAAGTTAAAGAGCCCTACAGGCTATTTGGTCAATGTAATTCCTTTGCCAACTATAACCTTCGATATGAAGATGATCAGTACCAGACTGCATAATAACACTCTAAATATAATTTTTGAACGAACCGATTATAGTCATTAAACTCAAGAGTCGGTGGGAAATCAGATCTGACAGTGGAATACTATCCACGCCAACAATCTTTAATTTGACTTTTACTTTTTATTTTATCTAAGCAAATCGAAGGTTCAAGATATTTTGAATAGGCTAATATTGCTTTCAAATTATTATTTTGATATTTTTCAGAAGTGCCAGTTTTCTTCATGAATTCAAAAAATCGTGCTATTATCTCCGCATTCTTCTGATTGGGTACAGTTTTTTCAATATTTCTAACGGTTGTAGATAGCCTAACAGTCATTTCGCCCTCAGCCTTCCCACGACTTTATTCTCTTCTAAACAAGCACATGAACCCGAATAGTTAACGGGCCCGTCGGTACCCATGACGCTATCGGTTCTAAAATGGAATTCTATCTAGTGGCGGGTTAAAGTTAGCTTTAAAGTTTACTGTTGCGTTTACTGTTGCGCATTTATAATTAATGGAAATTGATTTAGATGAACAATGAGGGTCCAGAGGGGGTTAGTCACCGGGTAAAAAATAGTATAAAGAGAGTAATAATGTAGCTATAATCAAAATAGGCTAGACTTCAGGGCACAAGGTATTTAGTCTCTATGTAGGTAACAAAGTAATCCGGGTTATAGCCTTCATTTAAGGATTTATTAAGAAGCACTTTGGGGGCATAAACAGATCCGTACTGATGTATTTTTAATCTTAACCATTCTCTGATAGCCTTGAAATTACCCCTCCTGATTTCTTCCTCGTAATCCTCCAGATCTTTGCGCATCTTTGAAGCAATTATAGCTGAAACCAAGTTTCCCAAAGTGTAAGTTGGGAAATAGCCAAAGAGGCCACTGCTCCAGTGTGTATCTTGAAGCACTCCCTGTGAATCCTTAGTTGGTCGCACTCCAAGCAGCTGCTCCATTCTATCGTTCCAGAATTCAGGAATCTCAGAGACACTGAGATCATCTCCAAATATTTTTTTCTCTATCTCATATCTTAATGCTATATGGAGATTGTAAGTAACTTCGTCGGCATCAACTCGTATATAATCAGCGTTGACATTATTGAAATACAGGTACAACTCGTCACCTGTTGCTTGGCTTGCGAAACTTACTTGCTTTCTAATCAATGGAGCTATCAATTGAACAAAAGGCAGGCTTCTGCCCACAATATTCTCCCAAAACCTTGACTGTGATTCATGGAGACCAAGCGAAGATCCGCCCTCAAGAGGAGTCACAGATAACGATTGATCGCATTGCAGATCATACAGGGCATGACCAGCTTCATGGATTGTACTACATATCGACTTTTTGAAATCAGTCCCTTCATATCGAGTAGTTATTCTGACGTCGTTGAGGCCCATAGTCTCAGTGAACGGATGAGTAGATACATCCATTCTGAAACGTTTCCTGTCGTATTCCAGGAGAGTCAAAATATCATAATTGAGCTCAACAACTCTTCGGATATCATACTTTGATCTTACAAGTTTACTTTCTTTGAGAAACGGGCTGCCTGAATCTAAGAGTTTTTTCAGAATCTTCTGAAGACGCGGAGTCAACGCACCGAATACGTTATCCAGTTCATCTACTGTAAGCTCTTCTTCGAACAAATCCAAAAGCGCATCGTATGGATGCTTTTCATAACCTATTTTCTCAGCGATTTGTTTCTTTATCCCTATCATTTTCTCCAAGTGGGGTGCATACATCATGAAATCCGATTTTTCTCTCGCCACTCTCCACGCCATATTGCCCCTTATTCTTTCCAGGGATTCTGCTTCCGTCAACTCCTTGGGTATTTTGATCTGCTTGGTTATTTCCCTGTTGAGTACTCGTACAATACCCTTCTCTAAATCGCTAACGCCCTCCAGTTTCTTTGCTGACTCAACAAGACCAACAAAATCTTTGTTTAGCAAAAGATCTTTATACAGCATGTGAAGTTGAGAATCGGCTACTCCTCTTTCTTCCATGGCTTTCCTAGGCATATAAGTCTCAAAGTCCCAACCCATTAGAGAAATGGCATGATTTAGCGACCACATTGGTTTGTAAGCGTCGAGGATCTGATTCATGATATGGTTCTCGCATCTCATGTGGTCACACCTTTCATGAACTGAACCGAATCGGTCTATTAATCATTACTTGCTAGGCTTGAATTTTTGAAAAATAAAGGGACGTCACAAATGGAAAGTGGAAAGCGAAATACAAAAAAATGTTAGATTGATGATAAAAAGGCTATCTCCTCGACTTGAATAAGAAAGTGGAATACAGGTTGACTGGGAAGAGAACATTAACGATTATGTTGATATTTTATTGAAGGAAAAAGAAATAATGAAAAAATCGAGGTTCGAATGCGTCGGGATTTGAACCCTGCATGTACTAGGGTTCTACTAACCTATATTTGCGGTTTTTGAATATGGACACAAAATGATTCTTGTGTGTTTAAACTACCCCTATACTTGGATGTCAATCTTGCTTAAAAAGTCAGTTTTCAATTAATTCCCCTTGATAGACAATTGTCACAATACTTTTCCACCAGCGTAGCGTCAATCAAATCATAACTTGCTATTTGAGTTGCTATATCACCACACATGGAACAATAACCGCCTGCTTTTTCAACCATAAACCTTTTTTTTGAATCTTGAGATATTCTAGGGTTTGATATAATGTCTCGCAAATCTTTGAGTTGCTCCTGGGATCTATTCACTGGTCGCACTATTGGGGTTGGTCTATGTTTATTACCATGAGGATAATTTCCGTAAAAAGAGTTATACATGTATATAATACACGCTAATCGTATATCTGTCTATGTGTTTAGTGTCACAGACATTTATTTGGCCCTAATGAAGATTTCTAATATTTGGAAACAAAAAAATAATTCTCTATTTACCAATATAAAGAGTATTTTTCTTTGGAAACATACAGAACTAATAGCTAGTTCATTTTGCTGAATAACTGGCCCAGTGAGGGTAGTTTTTTCCTTCTTTATTCTTGTTAATAAGGTTAAGTTTTCTAGTAAATAGCAACATGGCACCTTTTACTATGTGTTGGAAAAAGATATTGATTCAAATAATCTTGTTGGTTAGAGACATGTTTATATGTTACAAAATCATAGTAATTATATGTTGAAAGATCTAAATGAGTTAATTGCAAGAAAAGATAAGCTAGAGGGAGAACTCAATCACGAATTATCAGCTGATTATAATGAGTTGATGAAAAAGTTGAGCGAAAGTTTTCGCGATATGCATGAGAATTCAGTGCAATATTATAAGCAAAAGGCAAATGATGAGCTGGATAAAATGGAAAAAAACATACAATCAGGTAATAAATTGAGTGCTATTAACGAAAAGCTATTGGCAGACACATACTTATCCTTCGCTACAACCATTTAATTTTTTTATCGATCATACAATTATTTCCTTTACGACTAACCTATTATCAAAATTCTTATTATCAAATGTTTGTTAAATTTGATTTACATCGAACCGTAGGTACCCACGACGCTATTGGTTCAAAATTAGGATTCTGATCATTTGACAGTATTTGTGATAATGACCTAAAACATAACTGTCGTATCACATGGAAGTTAAGTTGTCAGGCTTTCCTTGTCTCATAGTGAAGTAATACTTCCCCACTGTCAAACGCTATTGATTTAACCAAATTGAATTCTTGAATCTCATTCAAGTCTTTAAATATAGTCATGCCATTTCCAATTGCAACAGGATTAATGAATAAAAGAAATTCATCAATTAGTCCCAATTTAATTAGGGATGAATCAAATGAAGCACCACCATAAACGACCATGTCTTTGCCTTCCTGGCGCTTTAACCTCATGATTTCGTCTGTAATATCACCGGTCGCTATGTCAGTGTTTATCCACTTTGTTTTCTTCAATGTTTTGGTGAAAACAACTTTTGGGATTTCTATCATTTTTTTGCCAAGCGCATACCAAGGGTCATTAGGTCTGTTTATCACGTCCGACCAGTAAGAAATAAAGCCATCAGCCATTTTTCGTCCCAAGAGAATGGTACCAAAGGATTCCGTTAGTTCGTTTACGTATTTGTTGATTTTTTCATCCTGCAACCCAACCATCCAGTCCATTTCACCATTAGGGCCTGCAATGCAGCCGTCTATGGACATTTGCACCTGTAGTTTTAATTTTCTTAACCCACTTTTGTTACTTACCATCTTTTAGGTTAACGGAGTCCCGCTTATTAACCAACCTCGATCCACTAAGTTGAAAAGTCTCTACAGTATTGTTTGCCAACGTGACTGCGAGAAAGCACACTCCCGTTAACCAAGTATTCACCAGAAGAACGGAAGCGACCGATGTTCTATAGGTCTGGAAACAGCACCATTATGCCCGTCGGTATCCGTGACGCTATCGGTCCAAAATTAGGATTCTGATATAGTAACTAATTGGTAAGCTTTAAGTTTTTGCTAGTCATTAAGGTCCGTTTCTTCGAATTGAGTGGGGCTGGTCGAATGCGCATTGGTTATAGTTTACAATGTGAATCTCCATGGAATTAGATCTTTTTAAGAGTAAAATGATTGCCAGTCTTGATCAAAGCATGATTTAATTAGTCTGATGAGCCTTTCCTTGACAAATTCCTCAGTTATTTGTATTTGCTTTGGCATTCTTCACTAGGTTTTGAAAATTTTCTATTAAAGGCCCTAACTCTTTTTCGAGGTCTTCCACAAATCTAATTGAATCAGATTCAAATTAAACTTTAGCTTTGACACGGACATATTGATTCCTCTGTCGTGGTATTGATTGTGAATTATCCTTTCACTCTAACTTTGTATACATGATCTCCTGGGCGACATCGTTTTCTACGAGATTCTTCATTTCTTGAATTGTATCGATACATTTTGTAGGTCTTGTATTTTACACATATTCTTTGAATTTAAATCTCATAACTCAAGTATTTACCAATGTCTGGGAAACACATAACGTGAATGATTCTGTCTTTTTCTTTGCTTTATATTTGTCTTAGTGTGGCACGATTTTACAGTTGCAAGTTTCCTGGGGACCATTACAACTTTTACAATTTTTTGTTTCCGAATCTATAGCACCCCAACAGCGGGAACACCCTGTATTTGTGATATCATCGTCTGCCATTAACTGCTTAAATCCATTGATGCTATATAACATTTTACTCAATCGATATTAGTAACATTTTGGAAATTCAAAGGTTTACTTAGTCATGTGGGGACAAATCATGTAATTACGAATAAATTATTGTAAGTTATAACGCTAACATACCCATTAGACTCGCCCAGGAAAGTAACTTTAAATATTAACATACCACATGGTCGATTTAATGATTAATCATGAAGGTAAAAAATGTGATAACTGTGGAGATTCAGTCGATCGGTTGGTTCCTCTAAATGATCCAACTAGAATTGGCAGGTGGTGGTGTTTGAAATGCATATACAAAGAAGGTAAGGCTAAATTTGATGCTGACGCAAAGAACAGCTAACCACGAAGAAGGCGAATCCGGAAGGATTAGGAGTAAATTTGATTCACAGACGTCGGGATTGGAACCTTGCATGTACTGGCGTTCTATTACGTTGTATTTAGCTTTTTCTTTTAGTTTGGTTCTTGTCCTCTAGTGATTGTTTCTTGTTCATTATTGTAAGTCCTAAAGTAACTAATCAATGCTTGAAAGTGCGAAAAATTTTCCAAATGAATGTCTAGAAGATTACTATTTAATGGTTATAGCCTTTGGAGAAACCTACTATTCAGTGGATATAAAATCCGAGAAATCCAATCAGTGTGGGCTTATCCTAACATTGGCTTTTTCGATATTTATTATGCTCACTAGCGTCACAGAATCTTTCTCACAAAAAAGTGGGTCGATAGATATTTCGGTTGTAAATTCGAGCTTTATTCCTCTTACAAATACTGATGCGAACCAAGTTAAAGTTAACGTAGAATATGCTCTTGAAGATGAAAAAATACAAAATCAACTAATAAACGCAGTAATGGAGGTCTATGCTCCCAACCGAACACTCATTAAAACTACTTCAATTGGGAGTGGATTTACTCTTCAAAGTGATGGCGGCGAACAGGTGCTAAGAACTACCCTTCATGACAAGTCTTTGCAAAGCGTGTCGATAAAAATCGTACTCACCGACTTGAGCAAAAAAACTCCTTTATCAAATGAGATTACTGACGACCTGAAATTGAAAAATTCTTCGAAAGCCGATTGACAATAGTATTGTAACATCAGATAAAAATCTGAGCTCGTCGGTACCCACGCCGCTATCGGTTCTAAAAATATTATATTTCGACTCTTTTTCTTCCATCATCGGTTAAGTAAATTTTTGTCCGGCCTAGTTTCTTTATATAACCCTCAGAAGTCAATTCGTCAATCAGATTATCCATTTGTACATCTATTATTCCGATTTCTTTTCCAATCTCCTCTCTGTCAATATTTTCTATTCCATTATTTACCGTCTTTTCATAGAGTTTCCGAAGAAACTTATCTCCTATTCTTTCTTCAGACATAATGGAATATTGACTTAATCATGCTTATACCTTTAGAGTATTTCAAGATAGAGTAGACCGGTCTCCCACCCTAACAGTCGCTTGCTATCTTAAATCTTAATATTATTAATTTAGTCTATGTCTATCGAACAGATTTTACTAGTAGAAATTGAAGAATCTAAACGATGGCTTAGCAGAGAAAATGATGATTCCACTTACAAAAGAGATCTTACAAAAAGGATTGAATTGATAAACTGGGTCTTAAAGAATATGAAGAATCCGGATATTTTTATTTGTGAAATCATACAAATCGGAATGAATGAAATTATAGATAAGATAAATAAAACAGATTCTATTTTTGAAGCCGATCCATTAGATACTGAATTAAGAATTCTAGATTGGATTTTATATCAGGTCTGTAGTAACAGAAAAAAGGTAATCTTTAAGGACTCTCCATTATTTTACTTCAATAAATTTGTGCAAATAGGTAGGTAGATAAACAATAAAGAGTATACATTTATGAGCAATGGGTCTCAGCTTGAAAGAACAAATTAGTAGTTTCATAAGATCGTTACTAAATGTCGAGCGAAAACATGATCCTATGAGTGAAGAAGCTTATTTCTATGGTTTAAGAAATTTTGCCCATTTTCATGGACCACGACACATAGATATCAGGCTATCAAAACCTCAACAAGAAGAGGCCTTGCGGATACGTATGGCTATTTCGCACCAGTATGCTCCACAGGCAGGATGGGTCTCATGCATATTAGAAACTGAAGAGCAGGCAGACAATTCAAAGCGATTGATTAAGCAAGCATATGATACTTGCGTATCTCTGAAAACTTCTCATAAACCAGCAAACTAGTTTTCAATTGGGAATTGTAATGAATTGCTTTAATTGTTACACCGACTTTCATCCAACGCGCTCAAAGTCATTATGCCCAAATTGCGGTTTTTGTTATTGGTGTAGAGATTTCACGTGTATTCATCATGATGAAAACGTAGTCACAGACAAATAATAAGGTGAGGCCGAAAAAAGCCCCTTACCATACAGGAGACTTACTAATCATTTGTTATTAGCACATTCCTTCAGCACTACTTCGTCCATTCTTGGGGAAAATAATCAAGTTTTGTGATTGGATCTTCAGCTCGGAAGATCCACACTAACTCCATTTGAGTATTCTTTATCGCTAAATATCATGTCTGCAATTTTTTCTGCAACCCTACGGGGATGCAGCATCTTGTGTTTGTTCAGTTCATAGTATTGTGCATCGATATCTTTCTGCATTTTTGTTGCCACTTCTCCAGGACAAATTGTCATTGCCCTAATATTGTAATTAGCAACTTCACGAGCTAAACTTTCTGTTAACCCGATCATGCCGAATTTACTCGCACAATATGCTGATATATCTTCAAACCCAAATTTGCCTGCACCTGAACTTACGTTAATGATAACTCCATGGTTGTGTTCCATCATGTGTGGAACAATTGCTTTGCAGAAAAGGAAACTGCCTTTCAGGTTGATCTCTAGTGTGCTATCCCATTGCTCTTCTGTAGTTTCAATTAGTTTTCGGACATATGAAATTCCAGCATTGTTTATCAATACATCAATTCGTCCGTAAATATCCAATGCGTCATTCACAAGGGCATTCACTTGGGAAGAGACACTCACGTCACATTCTCTTCCTATGATCTTATCATTTCCAAATGATTTGATTTCTTTCACTACTGAATCTATCTCATTTTGACTTCTTGAACATATAACCAAATTGAACCCCTTTTTGGATAACAGGATAGCTGTTTCCCTCCCTATACCGCGCCCACTTCCTGTTACCAATGCCGTGTAGATGTTACTCACTCCAACTGTCAATTGATTTGGTCAAATGCAACTTAAAATCTTGTTGATAAGGGAATTATCCAAGTCATTGAGGCCGGTATTCTTATTCCCAAGCAGCTATATCTTTTTCTGCAATTATTTTAGTAGGTTTTATTTGCACAAGTACCGCTCCCTCTCCACTATTCCTTTCACCATATGCCTTTGAATCTTTATTACCCACGTATCGTTTGGCAATTCTGGTCGCCCATTTCAAAACCTCTTTTTGCTTATATGGATAAAGCTTTGCCGTGCCATGAATAGTTACGAAGGTAAAGGGTGGAGTCTGGTCATCTATACAAATGCTTATCCTATTATCTCGTTGAATATTTTCTGCTTTAACCGATCCAATAAAAGTTGTAAAATAGATATTTCCTAAGTTAACTTCATTATTTCGATATTCTAACACAAACCAGATAGGAACAACATGAGAGCTTCCATCCTTCCTAACTGTAGCTAGCTTTCCTGTGAAGGTGCCTTTATTTAGGAATCCTCTAATTTGTCTTTTGGACATTTCCGACATACAATAGCATTTATTTCATTGAATATAAGACTTAAAGAAAGTAATCACAATTCGCTAGATATTGAGTAGTATTTTTAGCAATTATTATCGTTACTACATAAATAATTTGTTACTAGAAGAGAAGTTATAGTAACAGAAGGTCCCATTAAGAATAGATAATTATTCAATTCACGGACACAATATTAATTAATTTAGGCTTTCGGTCGTCGCGCGGATATTGAGTTATTAACAGGGAAGAATAAGATCAAATAATGTAAAATGTCCTCTGATAATAATAATAACATTGACAAACAAGAAGAATTGAAGTTAGATGCATTAAATAAAATATTTAGATGGATAGAAGATGAAGAAACTAGGACCGTAATAATCAATAAATATTATAATAATAAAGAACATAGAGAGGCACTAAAAGCGTTTTTAGATGATATGATTAAAGCACTCGATGAAAGTACAGCAGAAACGAACAGCAAGGAAGAAATTAAAAGACAATTATCCTATGCCCTGTAATAAGCCTCTTGCTTCGGCCCGTGAAAATCCTAAAGTTAAGGCAGACTGACGGAATGAACTTCGTTGTCGCAATTCTTGGACACAAATGTGTTACAGCTTTCACACCACTCTACTTGACTGCCTGAATTGCAAGAGTCGCATGAGTGCGTTCTATCTTCCCTGCTGTTTCCAATATTTACCATTTTTGAGTCTACGATACTTGTTATGGATAACAAAACTATTAAGAAGTTGATGAGCCGTCGGTACCCGTGACGCTATCGGTTCTAAAAATGGATTCTTACCGAAATAATTAGATACTAAGCTTTAAAGTTTTTCTTTCTTAGGGAATATTTTCATAAAATATTTTTGTTTAAATGAATTCGCACGGGTTCTTCGGGATTCAAACCCTGCATGTACTAAGGTTTTATTACTTTGTATTTAGCTTTTTCTTCTGCTTCTCATAGTTACATTCGAAGATGTACACAAGTCAGATTAGAAATTCATATTTTTCTTTTTTTACAAAAGCTGGTGCCACTTCTTTATTTACAAAAGGTAGTGCTCCCATACTTTACTAAATTAGTTTGCATTCTTATAAGATCTTGGCAGGATTTGATTTTATATCAGAGAATGCGCTCGATGAAAATTTGAATTAACGTTCAACCAGATATCCGATGTAATTTATAACGAACTAAAAATTGATAATTGTAATAACATTGGATTGATAGCTATTCGACATTCTGGATACGACTGAATATTCAATCGGAACCTAGTCAGAATTTCTAAAACTAATATAGGTATTTTGACTTGTTTTACTCGCTTAATATTTTTAGAACTCACGTAATATGTCTATGACAACCCATTTCTTTATTTCTTTTCTGTGGGTAAATTGAAGCCATTACTCATAGTATGTGTTTTAAGCCTTGTTACATCCCGTTTAAATAACAAATCAATAAACCAGTCAACCATTACTCTCACCTTCTTCTGCATAGTAGGAAGAGTAGATAAATAATAGAAACGCCATATAGCCCACGCTAGAAATCCATGTATTTTATATCCGAATAAAACACCAACCCCATTCTTCTTACCAATCAATGCCATCATGCCCTTAGTCTTATAATCAAACCTTTTCTTGTTTATTTTCTTACTTTTTTTACCCTTGTGCTTTATCAAAGCTGAAATATTATTTGCAACTACCTTTGCCTGCCTTAATGCATGCTGTGCGGTAGGAGGACATGCTTTACTTGTATTGGGATCAATTATACAGGCACAATCACCTAACGCAAAGACATGATCGTTATAGCCTTTTACTTCGAGATAGTTATCAGTCAATATTCTTCCATTTTTATCGTGCTCACATTGCAGACATGATAGCAATGGATTAGGTCTATTTCCTCCAGCCCAAATTACTGTATATGTGGATATTTTCATACCATCACTCAGTCTAACGCTGTTAGCATCAACTCCTGTAAGACGAGTGTTCAAAAGAACTTCCACTCCATTTTTGCTAATTCTTTGTAAAGCAAATTCTGATAAATCCTCTGTTACTTCAGGCAGGATCCTTCTGCTAGAATTAACAAGAACAATACGGATATCAGACATTTCAATATTATGATAGAAATATTTTATAGATTCACGCACAAAGTCATTTAACTCTCCGACAGTTTCAACACCGGAAAAACCTCCCCCAACAACAACAAAGGTCATCAAACTCTTCTTTAGATCAAAATCTTGGTGTTCCACATCAGCTTGTTCTAACATATTGATTACATGATTTCTTATCGACACTGCGTCACCGATATTCTTTATAGTAAACGCATAATCTGCTACATCACTCATTCCAAAAAAGTTTGTCTCACTGCCGAGAGATAATACGAGATAATCATACTTTAATTCATGATATCGAGAATCAACCGGATGAATCTGCCTCCCTATGAAATGTGTAATAACAACTTGTCTGTTTTTTAGATCTATAGATTCTACCTCTGCTTCGTAAAACCGCGCTCTATTACAAAAAGTTCTCACAGGTGTTAGTATATTCCTCGTTTCTATCATCCCTGATGATACCTCTGGTAGCATAGGTGTAAATAAGAAAAAGTTGTCTCTACTTACTAATGTAATGTCTACGCTTACATCATCCTGAAACTCTTTTTGAAGTGCTCGTAGAACTTGGACTCCTGCGAATCCTCCTCCCAGGATCAATATTCGTTCTAGTGTGATGGGTTGCGCCCCATGGACCATCTCTCGGTGTTTTTGATGAGAATCAATCCTGGCTAATGATATATCGCATTCAGGGCACCTGTATCTTGCTCCAAACTTAATTGACAGAATTGAAGAGATCAATCCAACCGTCACACCAAAGACCAAATGAGTTACGATAGCACCACCAATTATTAGTGGAAGGCTCATTACAAGCTGTTTGGCTGCTTCAATTTCTGTCATCGATGGAATCATTTCGGTTAATGTTCGAGCAATTTCGGGGGCTAATACAAATTGAGATACGGGTATGAAAAATAGAATGAATACGACCATACCCGCGAATAGTCCGTAAATTAGTCCGTTTGATAACTTACTAATATTTAAAATCCCCGATTTGTATAAGAAGATTCCAATAACGACTCCAATACAAATGGCTGTTATCATGTGGATTGTAATCCCTGCAAGTACTGAGAAGGATGAGTAGACGCCTACCACGTGACCAAATGCTATCCAGGTGATGTAGTAAGGTAGTCCCATTCCAGCTTCAAAAACCATTCGTGGAAATACCATTAATACCGCACCGACAACTGCACCTATGACAACAAATAGTACTTCTCTGCGAAGAGAAAAATCTACTCTAATCTTTCCTTCGTGGTATTTTTTCATTTCTATCTTGTGCTCATAACAGATTAATCGTTTTATTTAGTTTAATCTTTCCACATAATTGGTATCAACAAATTATTTGTACTAATGTAACAACTCCAAATTTTGTTATGGTCAATGGAATGGCAATGCTGGTATATGTCCGAGGGCATGAACAAGCATATTCTGGAGGAGTGGCAATAAGTTGTATATGAAAATAACATGAAACGGCAATTATAAGTTCGGATGCATTCTTTATACAATATTTCATATCCAATTCAATAAAGCACCTTTTCAGGAGCTACCTGTCCTTTTTTTAACAGATTTTCCGTAATAAACCAGAAAACCTGCACTGATAAATCCAATAAATTCTGGAATAATCAAAAGTCTAAATCGTTCTTCAGGGGATCCATTATAGTCAAATAGGCTAGCCACAGGACCTCCTACCAAACCACCGAAAAAGCAAAATATTATCACAGCGGTGATTAGTTTCTCTCTTTTCATGCCATAAATCTCTTTACCTAAGTAAGTTAAGTTCCTTTCAATAAGCTGGTTGATATTGATTTAAGCATATTTCCACCACTAGCTTTAGGCCAATTAGGATATGCCGAGAATTCATTATTCAGTGCATTAACCGCTTCTTCAACTTCATCTTTCTCATCGTAATCTGTGAAATTTATATCACGAAGCAATGCCATCCAATACAGTTCAGCCATTTCCGCTGCTCCCTCTATATTATCGATCCTCGGGGCTTTGGGAATGGTCACATGATGACTATCTGGTCCTTCTAGGTCAAATGATAATCCCGCTGAAGGATTTACAAGTTTCCTACCATTTGGAACCCCTAATTGAACAGTTTCAAATTGTGCGGAACTTCTGGTGTTTAATGCATTCTGTAATGCTGTTTCATATGTTGAATATGCTGTAGGATCTACCTCTCTTGTCGCATTATTATGTGATAATCCTTTTGAAAAATTTGCGATATGATTTGGAAGATCATTTTTCCTATGTGATATAATGCTGCTAACCAACTTCTCATCATATTGTTTCCTTTTATCTTTATCTGAAAGAACTTCAAAGGCCACATTTATTATTTTAATACTATTTTCAGAAACAGGCGAACTATTCCTATCTGGATGATATTTCAAAGCTAGACGTCTGTAGGCGGCTTTAATTTCTCTATATTTTGCATATTGTGATACTCCTAGAATCGCGTAATAGTTCATTATATCATCAAATGGCATTCTAACAGTGAGTATTAGATAGTTTTAATTGCTTTTTATACTTTGTAGCTTAAAGGGACAAGTTTAGCGAGGGCCCGTCGGGATGCGGATTGTTAACAATTCGGATCCAATTAGAGTTATTTGACTTAAAGAAAGAAATTGAGATTAAATGTTCATGAGAATAGTTACGTAATTATCAAAATCAGAATTTAACTAGAAATGATTACGCGACTGGCCTGCCGAAATAGTCATTAAATTCTAAATGATCTTCTACATCTTCTGTATCCTGTGTCCAAAACTGATCATCTCGTCCGATACCACCAAGTGGAACCGTAGCACTCAGGCCGCCTGAGCCGATGGCGATGCCGACTGAGCCATATATCACATTGATTGCACCTGCATCATTTACAAGTACTCCTGATACATAATTTCCTTCCCCATGTGCTCCAATAACAAGATCATCAACAGCATCACCATTAAAATCACCGGTCTTGAGGTATCTACCGAAAAAATCCTCATCCTCTGGAACATCATCTACATTTGTAGAATTCTGCGTCCACAGCTGAGCAGCTCTACCATCACCTGGTGACAATGCGTCAGTTGACAAGCCGGCCGATGAGCCATATATGACATTGACTGCGCCATAACTATGAACTATTATATGGCTTCCCGTATTCACGCTTTCATCCGGTACTCCAATAACAAGATCGTCCATACTATCATTATTGAAGTCACCAGATGCAAGAGATAAGCCGAACAAATCACCTTCATCTGGAAGTTCATCTACACCTGCGGTAGCTTGTGTCCAAAACTGATTTGGTATGGGTGATGTAGCAGATAGGCCCATTGAAGAGCCATGTATCACATTGACTGCACCGGCCCTAACTATAGTTCCTCCGCTCGTGTTTACACTTTCGCCTGATACTCCAATGGCAAGATCATCTATAGCATCACCATTAAAATCACCAGTGGCGAGAGCTGAACCGAAGCCATCATATTGTTCGGCAAAATCTTCTATATCTGTGAAGCTCTGACTCCACCTTTGATCTTCTCTCACTAAAGTAGCTGACAGACCCTCAGCAGAACCGTAGATCACTTGCATGATACCGTCATTAGTTAGATTGCTGCCTGCATTAGGGCCCGGAGCAAAATCTTCATCCGGTACTCCAATAGCAAGATCATCAATAGCATCGTGATTAAAGTCACCTGACGTGAGAAATTCACCGAACTTATCATCTTCATCTGAATAATCGTCTACATCTGCGGTATCCTGTGTCCAGAACTGACTTGGTCTAGTCGATGTGGCTGATAGACCATTTGAAGAACCGTATATGACATTAATTGCTCCTGCATTATCTCTAGTTAATCCAGCTCGAACCACGTCTTCATCCGGTACTCCAATAGCAAGATCGTCAAGGGCATCACCATTAAAGTCACCTGAGGCAAGAGACGTACCGAAAAATTCGCTCGTTCCAGGAAAACCACCCACTTTATTCTGCGTCCAGAACTGATTTGGTATAGGCGATGTAGCATTCAGTCCATTTGAAGAGCCATATATGACATTGACCGCACCCGCATCCTCTATAGTCGGTCCTCCGTGAACAGTTTGTACATCTTCTAAAGTTACTCCAATAGCAAGATCATCAAATCCATCACGGTTAAAGTCCCCAGAGCTTAGTGATTCACCGAATCTATCACGAAATTCTGAAATACCAGATACATTATCCTGCGTCCAGAACTGATTTGGTATAGGCGATGTAGCATTCAGTCCATTTGAAGAGCCATATATGACATTGACCGCACCCGCATTGAGTAGACTTCCGCCTGCTATATCCACATCTTCTAAAGCTACTCCAATAGCAAGATCATCAAATCCGTCACCATTAAAATCACCGTTGGCTTTAGAGCTCGATCGACCACCTGACTGGGAACTTGAATCTGAACTCAATTCAATGCTTGATTGATTAGCTTGAGGTGCACTACTGTTCTCGTTTGATTTGTTACTAACAAAGGGTATTCTGTCTGAATGTGAGGGTGAAGTGAAATTGGAAAATGAAATAGAACTATTATTTTTATCTGTCTCGTTTATCAAATTGTTCTCTATTTGACCAAAGACATAATTGGTTTCTAATCCCAGAAGCATCCCGGTTGGTAAGAAAATGCAAAAAAAACTAAAGAGCATAAAATAATCTCTTAACTTAGCATTGAAATGAAAATCAGATTTCTTCTTTCTAAACGGATAATTTTGTTTGTATTGAGGGTTGATTTTGGGATCCATATTCTGTTGAACAATTTCTTTCCTTTTATGTATAGATAGCATAGAACGTGATAGTGATCATTAAATAATAATGTATCCTTATACAATACAGTCTCAAACATCATAACTGTATCACGTTTATACTTATTTTCTTATATTGTAAGATATTGGTACTGTAGAGTAAATAAGTAAATAAAAAAGCAGTTTCAATTGTGACTATTATATACAAAGGTATTGAAGGATTTTAAATTTGTTTAGCGTTACCACTACAGTGTTTTAGCGTTACCACTACAGTGTTTACAAATAAGATCGTAGTCAATTGGATAGTTAACAATTGGGATGCTATCTAGAGAGATACGCATTGTTAACAATTCGGATCCAAATGAGGAGATATGGCTGATATTTAGTCGAAACTCAGTACCGTTGCCACAGTCCAGGAAATAGGTCCCCCCAACAGTCGGAAATTTTCATCCGGTAGGAACTGTAATAGAAGAATAATCGGTGGTTACTTATCAACCGCAAATTGTGAATATTCGATCACTTGATATTATCTACTCGCATTACCATACTTAGAGAACTCCTTTTCTGCATGAAGTAACGATTTTCATTTCCTTCGTTCGAAAGGAAGTGGATATTAAACATTGCTTATTGTATGATCAGTTATTGATCAGTACTAAATGCATATAAACTGTAATATTTAAAAAAATGTAGTGAAAAATCAATTTAAGAATGGTAAAAATAAAAGAATAAAACGGGAGATCAAGAAAGATGTAAACAAAATTAATTGTTTGTCCGAGATACAGCCCATAAAATTCTTTTTCATGAAAAGAGGACTATCATTATGTCAGAAGTAAATGCAAATCCAGAGGATTATGATCAGCCAGTAGGAAAAGGGATAAGCGACGTTCTGTTTCCAAAACTGAAAGAAAAAGATGATGGTTCGATTCAATTTATAGAAGATCAATTGGTTGGTAAGAAGTAGTGGTTGACAGCGTAACTCAGATCCTTAACTCAGGACCTCCTGGCACAAAGCGAAACATTGCCGTCCTTGGAGACGGTTTCGCAGAGGCTGATCAAACAACATACAACAATAAAGTTAAGGAACTGCTATTGGATGGAGTTTTCGGGCATGATTACTTTTATGAAGATATGCAGGCTTTCAATATCTATAGGGTTAACCTCATTTCAAATGAGTCTGGTGTAAGTAAACGGGTGTATGACGAACACGGCACTCCTAATGATCCGTCAGATGACACAATCGTAAGTACCACCATGAAGGACACGGCGCTGAGGTATATATATAATGGCTCTTGGATACACTTTTGGATTGATGATAGTGCGGACACGCTTAGCCGAGTCCGGGATGTTTTGAACACGTGGGTGCCTAATCGACATTTAGTTGTTATTATTCTAAACGAGACAGGTTGGGGGGGAAAAGCATGGGATGGACACCAGGTAGTTACTCTAGGGGGCCCTTGGAATGTTATGGCGCATGAGTTTGGTCATGCAGCCGGTGATCTTGCGGATGAATACTGTCGATCAAGAACTTGGACTTTTGGAGAACCTTCACGCTCTAATGCAACAGTTAACACTAACCTAGCTACCATAAAATGGAATAAGTTCATTAATAATACAACTCCCATACCTACTGGTCTCGGAAGCTGTGCTGGCTATAACCAAGGTACGAGACCTCCTGGCTGGAGCGACAGTCAGGACGTCGGATTGTTTGAAGGAGGTAGTACTTATGACCGGGGTGTCTTTCGTCCTGTTATAAATTGTCGTATGCGTGAAAATTGGCCCCCCTACTGTCCTATATGCTATACTCAGCTAAAAACCAGAATGCACGCCTACACTGGCCATTCGTTTCTCAAATGTTACACAGGTGACTTTAACGGTGATGGTAAGGATGATCTGTTAGTTCATAACGGTAACTCTATACTTATCTATAGGTCCGATGGCGCTAAGCTTGATTTGATTTTTAGTGCCGTGCTATTTGTGCCTGGTTCGTGGTATTTTCAACCCAACGACCAGTTCTATGTAGGAGATTTCAATGGAGATGGTAAGGATGAGGTACTGATTTATAACAACCTTGACTGGGCAATTGAGATATTAGGGCTATTAATGGATGACGGCAGCAATGGTCTAAGGTTAGTAGTTCGATATGATGATGGTATGCCGGGTTGGCCATTTCAGAGGTCCGACAAGTTCTATGTAGGAGACTTTGATGGTGATGCTAAAAAAGATCTCTTCATATTCAATGGAAACCAATGGGCCATACCGTATCTTGCTATGATTAAATCAAATGGCTCTAGCCTCTCCATTGTACAACGGTATGATGGGAACATACCTGGCTGGCGAATGAAACCCCAGGATCGACATTATGTAGGAGACTTTGATGGAGATGGTAAAGATGATCTCTTCGTTTTCAACGGAACTGATTGGTCCATTCCTTATTTGGGTATGGTGAGGTCTAATGGAACTAGTCTTTCAGTGGCAAGGAGGT
Organism: Nitrososphaeraceae archaeon; assembly: GCA_035620895.1. Classification (GTDB taxonomy): domain Archaea; phylum Thermoproteota; class Nitrososphaeria; order Nitrososphaerales; family Nitrososphaeraceae; genus TA-21. The sequence continues at coordinate 56,304 of DASPFY010000022.1, read as the reverse complement.
TCGATGCTAACATGCCTAGCTGGCAAATGAAACCCCAGGATCGACATTATGTAGGAGACTTTGATGGAGATGGTAAAGATGATCTCTTCGTTTTCAACGGAAGGGGCTGGGCCATCGCTTATCTTGGTATGATGAGATCTTCCGGTAGTGATCTTTCCATGACTAAGCGCTATGATGGTAATATTTCTCGATGGCAGATGCGTAAGAACGATAATTATTATGTTTCCGACGTTAATGGTGATGGAAAATACGATCTTTTCGCTTTTAATTTTGTAGATTGGTCACATAAATATTTTGGATGTATGGTCTCAAGTGGGAATGCTTTACTTCCTTTTTTGAAGGAGGATAGAATTGGAGAATGGATTTTAGGATTTGATGATATGTTTGAGCCCTGTGACTATGAGGGCCTACCAGGTAAACGGGACCTGATTGTTCATAAGCAAGACTGGTTGGGCATGATTCGCACTGACCCCTCCAGTGATCTGATACTATCTAAAATTTATTATAAATGGATTCATAACTATAAGTACGGTAGGAATTGGTGAAATGCCCGAATTAAAACAAGAAAGTAGTGTATCTCCTGCTATTGAATATCCAAGTATTCGTTCTTTTATGCAAGCCTCAAATTATTTTGTACCTGTTGAACGAAAAATAGTAAGCATGCCAACTGGCAAGTACAGGTTTGGTCATGCGATAGGCGACAAAAAGTTAATGGGTCCTATTCCAGAGAACAGAGATGGAGAAGCAGGCAGAGACAATACAAATGGACGTAAGGGCACTACTGCCGAGTATCCTAGACCAGCAGAATTTAAGGAGATAAATCAGAAGTCTTCGGTACAGAAAGGTGGAGCGTATCTTCGCTTAACTTTACATGTAGAAGATGGAAAAATGACATTGATTGATGTACACAAGCTCGACGGACCACTCATAATAGAAGATAGAATCGATGGTGAATACGCCTATGAAGTAACTTTATCGACAAGGCGCATCGCGTCAGGGTCAATAATGGATGTTGGTGTTAACAGATCTTTTCCCAATCCTTATGGAGTACCCGGTCAGGAAGGCCATTTCATTGTGGAGCTTCCTAGTTATGAATTTGATGTTGATATCCCTGCTAAAGATTTGTCTATCTCTCTACTTCCAAAAGTAGAAATTGGGTTATACGAAGTTAAGAGCCACATAAATAAAATAATAGGGGAGAAATCTTTTACTCACCAGTATAAAAATAAACTACATGAAGTGTCCCGGTTAAAAGGAATAGATATAACCGGTCTCTCACAGCGATCACAAACAGAAATTTATGAACTTTTTAGGCATTATACGCCGTGAGCGTGAATGTGATCGAATGTTGACAGAAATGGAGGTGATAATGACAATATGGGAATAGAAATGCTACAATTTACCGGAAAAATAACCTCGATTCTAGTACAGGATCGTAGACCATCTAACGATTTCTTTGATGTTAATTTTATCATTAGCCTTGATACTTTTCCTGGCACAAGATTCGGATTCAGATTCGGCCAAGCTACTTTTGGAGTCAATGATTTAGTCTATTATGGAATCCTTGACATTTTACGAGACGCATTTAACAACAACTGGCAAACGACATTAGACGCTGTAGATGACAATCAGGGAAAAAGAATCATACGGGTACAGATTAGCAAGGAAACCATGAGAATGTGATATAGTGGATCTCCTTCGACTTGGGGCATATATTCGAGGCAAAGAATTCTATAGTATCGTAGATGGAACGTTTGCTTCTATGATCATGTTACTAACTGCAGTAAACGAGGGAATTGGTGCATACTTTGTAGGGCGTTTGAGGACCAAAAGGTATCTTGGGTTCTCGGTTTGCCAGATTATGTCAAGCCGAAAGGTGCTCTCATATAAGGATATACTGTTGAAGGACCAGAAAAGTTTGATAGGGATCGATAGGAATGTACTCATTAGCCTGATGTCTCTTAATTAAATACATGCGGGCGTTTCAAGAAATATTTATTTTCTTTCCGGCAAGAAATATCTCGACATAATGTTGCAAAATATACAAAAAATTAGATACTAAATTGTCTTATACTTATTGTGGGACCATTTTAGAAAAACCATCTTCTTCATGTTTGAAATAATTTATAGTAACGACATATTTTCTAGATCATTTCTAATAACTTATTTTTCATTCAAATCCGTCGGGATTCGAATTCTTAACGATTCGGGTCTGGAACGCGAGGACCAATGATTGAATATTATCGTTGAAATTCTGTGTCTGTGATAAATTTGCCTTTAATCTATCTCCAATCATCGATTGCATAGACGTCTTCAATATGATACCCTGGATCATTATTTTTAGTCATCATGACGCCCTGGAATTCAGTCCTGAACCCCTTGGAAATCATTTTTCTGTAGGCCGCCAAGTTACCTAGATTAACTCCAGCAGCAAGTTTAGATAGTCCCTTGGATGCCGCAAAATGTTCACAGTAATCAATAAGGTCATCAAAATTAGCAGATTTGAACCGGTCTCCACTTGCTGTCACCGAACCAAACTTGACATAGCATGTATTGCTTCCAGCCTCGGTTTTTGGTCCACAGTGACAGACGGCTAGACCTACCAACTTGTTACTTTTGTTATCAGTCAAGAGAATTGTATCTCCAAGTTTCTGATCTGCCACAGATAGTATTTCAATCTTGAGATCTAGTCCATCATATATCGAATCTGTTAGAGAAGAACAGTTGTCAAGAATCTCTGAAGTTTGCTCTTTTTGGATGTCAGAATATTTGGTCCAACTTATTTTCTCTTGGCTTTTTTTCTCTGCGTACTCTGACATTACAGGTTTTGACATAACTGCGGTAAGAAACCTAGGCCAAAAGTCGTACTTTTGGTAAAGGTGGATATGTTTAGGGCTGTTGGAGAAGGTGAAGAGTCCAATGTGTTTAGTTTTTAGTTCTTTAAAGATCTCCATTGTCTTATCTAACAAACGTTTTGCAATGCCTTTGTCCCAAAGATCGGGATGGATTGTGAGTGGCCCAAATATTCCTACACTGCCCCAATTTGCGATAAAGTTTGATCCTACAAAATTTCCATTCATCTCTGCAGCCAGTGACAATGTAGGATCCGCCCTAAATCGTGTACCGATGTAGTCTGTATCGCCAAAGAAACTCATAGGGTCAGGCAATCCAAGAAATGTGCCAAACGATAGTCTAAAAATGGAATCTGCTTCTTTTAGATCAGCATCTCTTAAGGAGCGAATTACAGGTTCCATTATTAAACTATGGAAAGTGATCTACTAAAATCTTGAGTAACTTGGTCTAATGAGAAATGATACGATAAGAAGAATCTCTTTATTATTTCCACATTTTGCTCATTCGAAACAATCTTCTCAATGTTGCTAATAGTGGTAGATAGCCTCACCGTCATCTTTCTTTCTCCAGTCTCCGTTCTATGCTTATTCTATCTTCTATACAAGTATATGAACCCGAGTAGTTAACGGGCCCGTCGGGATTCGAACCCGAGACAGCCGGATTTCTTCCGAAATGATAAAAGTCCGGTACTCTACCTGGCTGAGCTACGGGCCCATATTATATTTCTGAATAGCGTGTACCGTAGTATATTTAATGTTTAGCCAAATATTGATCCCAAACGCCAGGAATTACCAGTAATATCAAGAAGATATTAAGAAAACATATTAATTGTAGAGTAGGAACTTTTTCAATGCGCCCGGGTAGTATAGAGTTTCAATGGAATTCTAAAACTATTGAAACATAAAGTCCGGTCTAGTATGGGGGACTGTCACTCCTTCGACCCGGGTTCGAATCCCGGCCCGGGCGCCTCTTTTTTATTTATTTATTTAAATTGAAAGTCTTGTGCAAACAGATTGAAGATCTTGATGTCAGAGACAGCAATAAACGAAAATCTATTACCAAAAGATAATTCAGAGTCAAATGCATTGCCGGCCTTATCTAGGACAAGCCCACCGGCCTCTTTGACTATTAGAAAAGCGGCGGCCATGTCAGTTGGTCTAATCTTATCCCTCAAGTCCATGAACATGTCAAGATATCCCCTTGCCAGAAAACATAGTTCTAGTGCATTTGCTCCAAAAACTCTGATGTGATTTAGTTTTGAAATAATTGGACCTATTGAATGCAACAACTCTTGTGAAATTCCAGAGATATTGACACCTGCAATCATTTCATCTTCTTTTACACTGTCAGTTTTTCTGATAGATATTTTATTACCATTGAGAAAGGCACCCTTATCTTTTGAAGCATAATACAGATCTCCTCTTGCAATATCAATTATAGCAGCATCTACAACTGAGCTAATCCTGGAATCAGTAGCATAGGCTAGTGAACAGCAATTAAAAGGAATTGACCTTGTAACATTAGTCGTTCCATCAATCGCATCCATAATTATATATCCATCATTATCGTTACCATTGATGATTCCACACTCTTCTCCGATTATTGTAGGATTTTTGCCCGATTCCTTTAATATATCTATTACTTTTTTTTCTGCTATCAAGTCTATTTTTCTTGAAATGTCCCCGCCTGCTCCAACACTCATTTTTGTGTTACCTTCTGGAGTCCCAACTAGGTCTTTTACGCTCTTTCTAACTTCCACGCATGCAGTTTTCAGTGTCTCAATCATTTGGTAATGGTCACTGCAGTTGGATTATAAAATGTTATCGGGTGATGATTGCATAGAAAATGCAAATACAAATAATAATTATTCAAACTTTCTAATACTAGGAACATAAATTCATTATAGTTTTTGTGAAAATACTTCAATTTAATTCATTCATCTTGATATGCTCTGCAGTTCATATTCATACAGAATTTTGTCATTTTCATCGTAAACTTGAGCCTTTACTGGAAAAGGTAAATTCTTGTTCAAATAAATCTTGCTTATCGAGTTACCTACTTTGTATTGCAGCGCATAAACATCAAAGGTATCTGCAGGAGTAGTGATTTTTTCAGTACCTTCTATTCTTACATCTTTTGTAGATGAACCTGTGAATATCTTGTCCCAAATTGCCCCAACAACAAGATATCTGGGTTCCTTTGCAAGATCACGTACAACCAATATTGATCCTTCTATTGGCTGAATTAACGATTCGTTTTCATGACTAATTGGGTCTGTTCTCAGGAGTTTTTTTTTGGAAAAGTTGGCACTAACTTCTTTGACTGCACTATTACTACTACTGCCATTCTTTATATTGAAATTTATATTCCATTTGTCTTGCATATCATCAAAAGCCATTGAGACCATTGAATCTTTGAGGTTTGACTTGCCTCCTAATGCGGTTGTCAGCGAATATGTCAGATTCATCCCATCGTCTATGTTGCTCCCAATTGTCCACAGGTCTTTTGACGTAGGTGGATTGAAAATGGAAGGCCCATTTCCACCCCCTGAAAAACCACCGTTTATGGCAATTATTACTACACTTACTAGAATTCCTATTGCTGCAAATATTCCTGAAGCTAGAAATATTATTCTTTTTGGGGTCATTGATGTTACTATGAATCCAAATCAGACTTTAAAAATGAAGTATATCCCAAAAACCAAAAAAAGGATTACTGTACAACCATGTCAAACTGACCGGATTCTACAAAGTTGCTTGGGCCACTTGCACCAGCTTGTGATATGAGCACCTTTACTGTCATTGGTCCGGGCTTTTGGAAGACTACATTTTGTATAGCAGTTCCATCACTTGCAAGTTGATTATCCTTTGCAAAGAAAAGTTGGCCATTAGCATCGACAATTGCAAAATTATACCCAACATCAGTAACTATGTTCTTCTTGTCATCGTAAAATATTATTCCAAACTTGGTATTGTTACCAGCTTTTATTGTAACAGGCTCCCATGTAAGACTGATGATATATGTTCCACGCTCTGTTCTCTGTTCTAGGGGCGGTACGGGGATTTGTTCCTGGCTTTCAGGTGGCTTAGGTTGTCCCTGCCCTGTTCCGAGCAATTCAAACGCATACTGTGTTGGAGGATTACCTGTTGTAATATCGGCATATGTCTGTGCCTTTATGGGATAAGGAAATCCGTCTTTAATCCAAATAGTATTATCTACTCCCTTGTGCCATACAACTGTGGTGGTATCGAAAGTTCCTGCGGGTGTTGTTATGGTAGCCTTGCCCGTAGGTGAAATGGGAGACCCTCCTATTGATGCTATCTTGCCCCAATATTGCGCAGTTAGTGATTGACCGGGCTTTGAGACAAATGATGCAAGCCACTTTAGTGAACTTGAATAAGCACTCCTGTACTTTGTCATCTCTGGAGGGATTTGAGAAGTTCCTAAAGCTGTTAAATCAAGGTCACTTAGGTGGAGAGTTCCGTTGATTACGCGTCCCTGGTCCACAACAAACGTGGGAGCCACCCAATATTTACCAGTGTCATTATATTCCTTAAAATAAATTGTCATATCAAACGGTCGGCCAGCATTTGTATCCTGCTCTTGCACCTTGTATGTTACATACATGTCTTTTTTTGCACCATCACCAACATACCATCGGCCATCTTCCTGTGCAAATGCATTATTCAAGTTTGATTGAGAAACTACCAATATCAAAGCCGTAGAAAATAATACAAACAAAACAACAATTGGTTTGCATAACGGAAATTGTAAGTGAGAATAAAACTTGCCCATAGTTCTCATAAATTAGGAAACGCACTCATAAACTTTTAGAATTGTCATCCACCAATTAAGCTAGTTGAACCTAGAAAATTTAGATAAACTAATAAGAGATGCGTAAATCAAAAATAGCAAATGTGCGATTGTCCTAGCGTTCATTTCTACGAGGTAGATTTTAAGCTCATGGGAATGAAAGTAATAGCGTCGCACAAAAATTGTGGAGACCCTCTGAGTGACGAGCAATTTACAAAGTTTGAAAAAGAGCTAGTCAAGTATTGGGGATTTGAGGAAGCTTAACACATACAGGAAACACAATTAGGTTCAATTAAGGTTTAAATCCATATGCAAAGATTGCAGATTTAATACGTCAACTTTATAAATCTCCAATTCAAACTTTTCTTTAGTGAATTTGATTGACTAAAATGTGTAAAGTAGCGATAGAAGCTAACGGATTAAACCAAGATGAAGGCAAGGCGTGGGTAGATGAACTGGCAAATATCTACGCGGACATGGAAATTGAAAATGTGTCAGTCTCTGGCAACAAGATTACGTTTGACGCAGGCTTTTCAGGCATGGATGATACTCAACCAGACGACATTAAGATGAGACTGGATGAATATCTTACAATGAATGAAGCCTTTCAGACCAAATCTATAAAAGTTAGTTAAAAAAAAACATATTTTTTTTATTTTCTTTTTCTCCAACATGTAAAAAATTGATGAAATAAATCAGCAATGTTCAAAATATTGTAAAATTTATGTTCATATTTAAATACTTGAGATGTTTTTTATATATGGAAGGAAAGATGACTTGCAAAGGAATATGTATACGACATAAAGCCCAAAAGCCGGTCGGTTCAGGAAGGTATGTAAGCGGTCAAAAGCGCTGCCAGATATGCGAAATTTTCATAAAATGGGATGGACTGTGGTGTCCATGTTGTGGATATAGACTGAGAACAAAGCCTAGGAACCTGAAATACAAGGCTAAATTAAGGGCCCGAAGGGTAAAGGAGATTGAACCAATTTTGGTTGCTGCTCCTATTGCTTAATTTTTCAGTATAAGCTTGCAGTCGCGTTTTACCAACGCAGACAACTTCTTTACCTTTTCATGATCATTTGTTAGGTCTAAAGCTATGCTGTTAAGCTTGTGATAGTTCAGCTGAGAGGCATTATCCCTTTTTTCAAGATGGCTACATACTAGTTTACCTATGTAGTAATAGGAATCAGCAAGTAATCCTTGTTTCAGTAAATAATTAATTTTTGATGATAAGAGTTCAACATCATATCTTTCTTTGAGGATTTCTTTTAGAGCCTTAAAGGATCTATTTATTATTGTTCTTGTAGCCCTCTCTATTCCCAAGCATTCGATACAGACTTGAATAGCTTCATTTATGAAATCTTTGCGAACTTCGACCTGGCGTAACTGGTTTAATTCATGAATGGGCATAGGTCTTGTTTGGGATATTAAAATGATACCTTCAATGAGAGCGTATGCTGCTATTTTTAGGTTGAGCGAGGCAAGAGAGGCATTTGATTCCGATTTAGTATTACCATTTTTAGAGACATTAAAAAGTGAATCAACGACTCTACGTTTTCCTGCTGAAATATACCAAGTTTTTCTATCTATCTTTGGCGGGTGTGGAGAAATGAACAGGGCACTTGACTTCTCTATTTTTATCATGTTGAAAAGTGAAATGTCACTATGACCATATTTTTGATAGTTTGGAAAATGCAAAAATTCTAGTGTGTTATGTCCAAGCTGCATTATTTTTTTATCATAGCCGTTTCCGTTGCTTCCAAGAACAGCTATATCATATTCACAACAATCATACGAAACATGAGAGCTATCAGCCCTACAACCTATAAGGCCTAGTTCCAAGTCACTGTTTTTGCTCAGGAAGGCTTGAACTTCGTCTGGTATCTTCATTTCTTCATTTCTTCATTTCTTGATTTTAGACCAAAATAAACAAAATGATACTAGTCTAGCGAAGGTTTTCCAAATCTCCTTTATCCCTGAAATCATTAGGATTTAGTCGAAATCCGCTTACAGGTTCGTAGGGAATTTCGCTTACTTTCAAATGATAATCATGTTTTGTCTTTTTGAATTTTGCCTGTAACCAGAGTGCAAATCGTCCCTCCAAACTTGCGGCTTCTTGCTTGTTAATCTCAGGATGTATTTCTATCAATCTTTGTACCAGTCTCAAGTCTACAGCAATGTCAAAAAAATCCCACCCCAGTGTTTTTTTGCCATTAGCATAGCATTTGCAGTAGTTATGATTCAAGTGTACTTCTTTCTCAAGCGACTTTAGGAATTCCATTATCTTTTGGCGTTCAATTTCAAAATTATGACAAGACCCGGTGATTATTATTGAATTTGTTATATCCTCGGAGATTTCAAGGGTATCCATCTTTGTGGATTTGTTATTTTTTTCAGACAGTATTGCCTTTTTTATTGTAACAATATCTCCAAGCGTTGCACCAATCAAATCTCTTGTTTTGGTATCAATTCGAATTATCCCTTTATCATTGCTTGTATCAGTAGGATGCAAGGACAGACAAATAATGTTAGTTTCATTTTGGGGCCCAATAACGCTAATAAGATCACCATCAGAAATGTTTAATGTGTGCATGATTTCTGGGTCAATCCTTACAATATTCCTCCCTTTATCTTGAGTTTCATTTTCAAGTACTCTGAGAGAAAATCCAGAATTATCGGCCATATATCTATCATGCATTTTTGTATATAAGAATATTTTCAAATCCATGAATGATGACGATGCTTCATTGTCAGAAACTTTTTTCCAATGTAGATGAATATCTTGACTACCTAACACGGATGTTGTTAAGCAGAGCCATAGTATCAACTAGGACCTGACAAAAAAGAAAAAGAAAAAAAAGGTGTTTGTTCGTCTTCCTGCTTTTGTTGACAGCATGACAAATTAGCTTATGGAATTGATCTGCTGTACAGCTTTCCTTCAAGTGCAAGCTTGTACATCTCAGCCACGTATGGGTTCTTTCCAGGAGTTTCAGCACCCAATTCTACTAGACGTGCATAAACTCTTACTACATATGCAAGAGCACCCATGAAAGCTACTACTACTCCCATGTTAAACATCCAGTGGTTCGGCACTGCGAAAATTTCTTCCACAAACCAAAAGTGCCACATTTCATTTACACCAATTGTAAACATGGTTGCAAGATAGCCTATGATGGTTATCTTTAAACCAGTGTTCATTGAGTTTCCAGGTCCTCTCAGTACAGGCACCCTTCTGTCATACATTGCCACAAATCCCCAACCTAATGGTAGGGCTATAAAGTGACTGTATAACCACCAATGAGCTGGTGTAAATGCGCTGTCTCTAATTGCGGTTTGATGAAGAGATCCATCAACAAAGTTGTCTACTTCTACGGATGCTGCGATTGAACCCAGCATGATAACCATGATGTAGATTTTCTTTAGTCTCTGGATTTCTACTTCTTTTGGAATTAGAGCCGGCATCTGTGCCATTTTAGTCATCGATATTTCACGGATCTTTTATAATAACTTGAAGATATAGAAATTATATAATAAAGTATAAGATTTGTAAGAGAGATAACGTATTATGATAATTATTACAATGTTTGCAAGAAAATATCGTTGGAAATGGACCAATTAAACGATAATCATCATCGATAATCATCAGTGATAATCTTTAATACTACAATAAGCAGTAATAAAGGATTCATGCCATTTATCCTATTTATGATCTGGATGCGCTCTACATAATATATAAATTATTTCCCTTTCAAGGGAAATTCATGAATTTGGACGGTAAAAGTAAGGTGAAAATATTACTACTTTTTACGATTATGATGCTGTCTGCTACTACCGTAGCCTACGGAACAGAAACATCAGGAAATGCATCAGGTTCAATTAGCTGTCCTGATGGCAGGTCAGAAAAGGGTGAACTGTCATTTGCAGCATTTATGAACGATTCTCCTATTTATGGAAGTTGGGAAGTAGTCCTCGATGGCTCTTCAGATGACAATACTAGTAACGGCGGATTTCTTGATTCGGGAAGAATCGACGAGAAAAAGTATGACTTGGAGGGTAAAGAGACAACCAGTAATATTTGTGATTTAGACAAAAAAGGAAATATTTCAATAAATGGGGACTGTGGAAATAAAGCAAAAATCCAGGTTCGTGCTGATTCTGGATGGAAAGGAACTTTTGAGGGAGATATTGACTGTGGTTAAGTACAGTTCATTCTCTTACTTGTGTAATGGCACTCTGACACAACAAAGCCATCTTGGCATTATGAATTTTTAAAATACTATTTATTTACGACATTTTTTTCAAAGAATGTATTTGCGTAAGGGAAAGATTATCGTTATAGAAGGAATTGACAAGGCCGGAAAAACAACACAGGCAAAATTACTCCAAAAAAAACTAAGGAGCAAGTGCGTCAGGTTTGATTTTCCTGATTATTCTACCCCTGTAGGTAAAGAGATAAAGCAATTCCTTGATGGAAAAAGAGGCTACTCAGATGAGGTGAAAATGATACTCCTATCTGCAAATAGATGGGAGAAAAAGGCCGAAATAGAGAGAGTAATTGGTAAAGGAACTACGATTATCATGAACAGGTATTATCAATCTAATCTGGTGTATGGTGTATCAAAAGGATTGAAATTAGACTGGCTTCTCGCATTGGACAAAGGTTTACCGAGAGCAGACCTTGTAATAGTAATAGATATCAAAACTAACACCTTGGTTACCAGATCTAAAAATGGTATAATTGATACCTTTGAAAAAGACCTGGAGCTGATTAGGAAGGTAAAGAAAAATTACAGAATTCTTGCAAACAAATTCAACTGGAGCATTATTGATGGAGAAAAGTCAGTCGTCGATGTTCATTATCAAGTACTGAAAACAGTAAAAAAAATTGTGAAAATTTAATTCAGTGTGGTGTTAAATTCTCTTGTCGACATGAAATTCGTTGGAGAAATTGCTGATCCTATTCACAAGTTTATTAGATTTACAGATCTGGAAAAAAAGATAATTGATTCAGTTGTATTTCAGAGATTGAGAAGAATTAAGCAGTTGGCAGGTGCTCACCTAGTCTACCCTGCTGCACAGCATTCAAGATTTGAACATTCTCTGGGAACTATGCATGTGGCAGGTCTGGCAGGGGAACATCTATTTTCAATAGGAGCTATAGAAAAAGAATCAATTCAAGAACTACGGGTAGCTTCTCTCTTGCATGATATTGGTCATGGACCTTTTTCCCATCTGTTTGAAGAAGCACTGAAAGTTACCGGCAACAAGAATCATGAAACAATCGGAGCAGAAATAATTTGTAAAACAGAATTGAGCGATATTCTTTCAGGCTCTGGATATTCTCCAAAAGGCATAAGCGAAATTTCTTTTGGCGATTCAAAAGTAAAATTCAAAAATGAAATAATTTCAGGAAGCCTTTCAGCAGATCTCATGGACTATCTTCCAAGGGATGGTTTTTTTACAGGAGTAGAATACGGAAAAGTAGATTATAACAGAATTATTAATTCATTCAGGGTAACTGACAATGAAAGTTTAGCTCTGGATATTTCATCCTTTTACTCTTTTGAATCTATGATGATTTCAAGATTCGAAATGTTCCGCGCTGTCTATTTTCACAAGACAGTCCGATCTGCTGAAGTAATGCTCCTTCATTCTATCTTGCTCTCAAGTGAAGCATTGAACCTGAGTAAATTATCATTAAATGATTATCTCAAATTAACTGATGATAGCATATTGTGGAAGATTTATTCATCACAAAATAACAAAGTTGCAAAAGAAATGATTTCTCATTATTTAGAAAGGAAATTATTGAAATGTGTGTACGAGAGATTTATCCGTAAAAGAGATAATTATACAAAATTAAATAGAGATAAAATTGAGGAATTGAGATTGAAAATAGCAAGATTAGCAAATATTGATGAAAGGAAAATTTTTCTTGATACGTATGGCATTTCTCTTGTTCCACTTGCCCCAAACAAGAAAGAAATGAAATCAATACTTCTTGTTAGTGAGGACGAATTCTTTAAACAACCAGTTTCTAATCTCCCCTTGGTAAATTCAATAACAGGTTATCTTGATATGATAAGAGTTTATACCAACCATAAGGATCGAAAGAACATTACAAATATATCAAAAGATGTATTAGATAAGGAGCTGCCAGAAAAATAATGAATGTCTCCAATAAGGTTTCAAAACAGAAAAAAATTCTAGTCATAAAATTGAGCGGTAGTGTTTTTAATTTTACGACTACTTCAAGGTCTCTAAAGGAATACGCTCAAGCTTTGCTAGATATACAAACCAAAGTGCAACCAGTTGTAGTGTCTGGTGGCGGAATAATTGCAAGGCATTACGTTAATTTAGCAAGATCATTAGGGTCTGATGAGAGCAGTCTTGACGAAATGGGCATAGAAATATCCCGGCTAAATGCGATGTTGCTTTCTGCAGCTCTTGGAGACTCTGTTTATCCAGTAATTCCTTCAAATCTTGAGGAAATTAGTATCGCTTGCCAATCAGGCAAGATTATAGTCAGTGGTGGACTTCATCCAGGTCAGAGTACAAATGCTACAGCTGCACTTATTTGCGAGAAAATTAAGGCTGATAGATTCTTGAATGCAACAGATGTCGATGGAATTTATGATTTTGATCCAAAGAAGAACACAAAGGCAAAAATCTTTAAGGAAATTACTATAAAAAAATGCCTAGACCTGTTGAATAACGAGAGCACTCAGGCTGGTAATTATGAACTTATGGACATTGTTGCAATGAAGGTAATTGAAAGATCAAAGATTCCTACATATGTAATAAAATCAGATCCTAAGATTATTAGAAACCTCATCATAAAAAACAAACAAACTGGAACGAAGATTATTGTCTAGAATTGAGTAACGTTTACTTTTTAATGTAGTATCCAATTTATTAATTGCCAAGTATTTCATAATACGTTAAAGTTTATGTAACAGTTTTAATCTGACCCTTAAATTCTTGAATGCCGTCATCGAGCATTTTCTTGTATGCTTCAATGGCTTTTTCCTTTGGTAACGGTTTTGATTGCGCTTTTGCATAACCATCATTATCACATAGAAATAACATTGCCTCAGATTCTCTTTCCATTTTGCCAACCAGCATTTCTTCACCTACCGGAACAAATCCACTTCCATCTTGTTTAACAGTATACGTTAACATGGCGTAGCCAGTATAATCAAACAGCTTTAATTGTGCCTTTTTGGATCTTTCATGGCCAATGAAAGAAGCCTTGTGATATTGCATTGAAATCTTATTGTTTTTACCTTCTAAAAGTATTTACTTAAAGAATCATGATTTTTTTTACCGGGATTCGATTCCCTTAAAAAAAGTTTTTTCTTGATAAATTACAGGCTCTGCAGAGCCATGCAGTGATATTTCAACATAATTATTATATCGAGATTGTTTATTTTCCGACACTGTAATGTCTACATCTGGGATGTCAATAGCTGAACATTTTGATGAAATGAGAATAAGGTTGATTCGCATTGTTATTTGCATTGCAATAATAACCATTATTTCAATGAGTTTTGGCATAAAAACAGCGATTATACCTATTACACTTCCATCCCAAGATACAGGTCAACAACAGAATCTCAAGCTATATTATCTATATCCAGATCCGTTCAACAATATAGCACTCCAACTGACAAGTTTTATGAAAGATACACTACTTCCACCAGAAGTAAAGCTTATTCAAACAGCTCCAGGTCAGGTTTTCTTTGCCCAAGTTCACATCTCCTTGCTAATTGGCTTGATATGCTCCCTGCCAATCGTAATCAGAGAAATATTTGGCTTTATTTCTCCTGCATTTTACCAAGCAAAGGGTAACGGAGAATTTGATAACAGAGATGTGAGAAATACAAATACAGGGGATGACGCAGCACAAGGCAATGTACAGCAAACAAGAAAAGAAGAAGATGGAAAGAAAAGTAAAAGGTCATTTTCAAAAATAGATCTTTTCAAAATAATATCACCAATGTTTCTTTTGTTCATATTTGGTGTGGTATTCTCGTATGTGCTTGTAATTCCATTGACTCTCGACTTCCTCTACAAATATGGTGAATCAATTGGTGCTGAAACATTACTAACTGTTAACGATTTCATAGCATTTGTTATGCAATTCATACTGGCATTTGGCATTGCATTTCAACTTCCAGTCCTGATGTATGTTTTATCTCTAAGTGGTCTGACTGATTCAAAATTCTGGCAAAGAAATTTTAGATATGCAATAATAATCATAACGGTATTTGGTGCGATAATAACACCAGATGGAACCGGTGTCACGATGTGGTTCATTGCATTACCTATGATTGGTCTATACTCTGTTGGCATTATAGCCATTAGACGTAAAGAGGCTCATGCAATAACTCTTTAATGTATTGCAAAAGCCGCTTATTACCTTCCAAAAATAAAGATGGAAGATAACAGTAGCAAAAGATAATTATCCAATTTCCATATTTGAAACTAATCCCAGTGAGTAAAATTGGATCAATCATCACTTCTTCAGAATAATAAAGATAAACAACATTTGAATTATTGGAAGGAGCTGCCGGAAAATACTCGAGTCATGTTAATATCAGCAATTTATTCTGGTGAAAATCAAAAAGTTCAATTGAAATTCTATGATCCTAATTTACATGTGATATATTTTTGGCAAGATAAAACGGATCACAAACCATATTGTTATACTAAACTGGAATACCAAAAAAGAGCAGAAGAAATTGCTGCCATAGAAAAGAAATTTGAGCTAAAGATAATTCCAAAAATGGATCTACTGTCAGATAAGGAAATTCAAACAATAAAAATAATTGCACCAGATCCACTGTCGATAGGTGGAAAGGGCGGCATTAGAGAAAAACTCAATGTATGGGAAGCCAACATAAAATATCATGAAAACTATCTTTATGATACTAGGCTAATTCCAGGTTCATACTACAAGAGGCAAGGGGACGAAATAATTGAAGATCCTTATAAAATGTCAGACATTGTCTACAATGCCCTGAAAAATTTTCTATGGGATAAGATCTTAGAGAGCAAGGAGGCAAGAAATGACAAGTATAGAGAATACGTGAGAGAGTGGGCTGATCTACTGAATCAACCTATTCCAGAAATGAAAAGAATAGCCCTTGATATTGAAGTGGATTCGGAGGAGGGACGGATGCCAGTTCCCAAGGAACATGATAGAAAAATTACTGCAGTAGGGATCGTATCAAATGATGGCTTTAGAAAGGTACTTCTTCTTGAACAAGATAAAAATCCCAATGATGGAACAGCCCTAATTCCAGAAGCAGAAATGTGCAAGACAGAAAAAGAACTTTTGGAAAAAACCTTTGATAGAATTTGGTCATATAGTGTCTTAGTTACCTTTAATGGTGATGATTTTGATCTTCCTTATCTCTATGAAAGATCTCAAGATCCAGCAATTGATCCCATAAACCATACCATTATACCAAAAGAAGAAATCCCATTACTTGTAAAACGAGATTCATTCATCAAGAGAGGTATCCAGGCAGAACCAGTCCAACTGAAACACGGAGTACATATTGATCTATTTAGAACATTCCAAAATAGATCCATTCAAATTTATGCGTTTAGCCACAAATATTCTGAATACAGACTAAATGCCATCTCAGAAGCCCTTCTAAATGATAGTAAAATTGAATTTGATGGAAACATTAGCGATCTGCCAATCCAAAAATTGGCTCAATACTGTCTAAAAGATACAGAATTGACGTTTAGACTTACAAGCTTTAATGATAATCTTTTACTAAAATTATTATTTGCAATCGCCAGGATTTCCAGACTTTCAATCGAAGATCTTTCTAGGGTAGGTGTGAACCAGTGGATCAGGGGAATGCTATTTTATGAGCACCGAAAAATAAATGCGCTGATTCCTCACAGCGAAGAGCTGCGATACAAGGGGCAAGCATCTTCCGAGGCAATAATAAAAGAAAAAAAATATAGAGGAGGTCTTGTCGTTGAACCCACTCCAGGAATTCACTTCAATGTATCAGTAGTCGATTTTGCCAGTCTGTACCCAAGTATAATAAAGGTTCATAATCTATCCTACGAAACAGTAAACTGTCCCCATGATACATGCAGTCAGGATCCTGGCCAAAAAATCACTGATACATCATATTGGACATGTAAGGAGAAAAAAGGAATAACGTCACTTTTGATAGGTTCGCTCCGAGACCTTCGAGTCAATTACTATAAACAACTATCAAAAGACAAAATAATCTCACCTGAAGAACGCCAACTCTATACGGTAGTGAGTCAGGCTATTAAGGTTATTCTCAACGCAAGCTACGGAGTAATGGGCGCTGAAATATTTCCACTCTATTGCCTTCCCGTTGCTGATGCTACGGCAGCTATTGGGAGAAATATTATCACTAGAACCATAGAGAAATGCAGGGAATCGGGCATAGCGGTAGTCTACGGTGATACAGATTCATTATTTTTGAAAGATCCTTCTGAGGGTAACGTAGAAGAAATTTCAAAATGGGCAAAAAACAATCAGGGTGTAGACTTGGAACTGGATAAAGAGTATCGATATGTTGTGTTTAACAATCTGAAGAAAAATTATATCGGCGTTCTCAAAGATGGGACTGTGGATGTAAAAGGACTAACAGGCAAGAAATCTCACACGCCCGCTTTCATAAGAAAAACTTTTTACAGTATGTTAGATATTCTTGGCAAAGTTAATACTGAAAAAGATTTTGATACTGCTAGAGAGAAAATTAAAGATATTGTTAAAGAAAGTGCAAGAAAATTAGAATCAAATGAATATCCTTTGGAGGAACTTTCTTTTAATGTGATGATAAACAAGTCCCCAGAAAAATATGGAAAAAAGACATCTGAAAACACAAGAATAACCTCTATACATGGGGAAGATTCAACTACCAATTCATTCAAGGGAATCCCTCAGCATATAAAGGCAGCAAGGCTATTTTCTGACAACGGCAGACAGATTAAGGCGGGAGATATAATTTCATATGTAAAGACAAAGACTGCTGAAGGAGTAAAACCTGTTGAATTATCCAATCACAACGAAATAGATACCGAAAAATACCTTGAGGCAATGGAGTCTACTTTTGACCAGCTTTTAACTGCACTGGATGTAAATTTCAAGTCTATTATAGGTAAGCCAAGACAGAGCAACTTGGATGAATTATTTTGGTCAAACTAGTGCTATTAACTATCTTTAAACATAAACATAATTACCTTCAGGATTTGGCTCAGAATTGACAAAGATTTTGGACCTTTTGGATTCTTTCTTTATTACTCCAGAAAGGACCAAAGCTGGTTGTTCCTTTGGTGACATTGATACGAAAACCTCATTTAATGAATCCAACATTGTATTTTTTGGGATTCCATTGGAACTGACAACTTCGTTTGGAAAAGGGACCAGCAGGGGCCCTGAAGCAATC
Source organism: Nitrososphaeraceae archaeon (assembly GCA_035620895.1). Lineage (GTDB taxonomy): Archaea > Thermoproteota > Nitrososphaeria > Nitrososphaerales > Nitrososphaeraceae > TA-21. The sequence continues at coordinate 38,182 of DASPFY010000022.1, read as the reverse complement.
AGAAGTGCATCTGGTCGTCAAATTGAAACCTATGTTTATGATGAAAAAAAGGATATCAAGGAAATAGCAAAAATTTTTGATTTGGGTGATATTAAATTACCCCAATATCATGATGGCAAGATAGATTCTATATTTTCCTTCTTAGATGAAAAAGTTCCACCCCTGGTAAAGGAACTCTCAAGAACAAAAAAGAAACCATTTGTGCTTGGTGGAGAACATACACTGTCATATTTTTGTTTGAAGGGTCTTTCAGAAACTCACCCTCTACTGATTCATTTTGATGCACATCGAGATCTAAAACCTGAATACGAAGGTTTGAAGCTTTGTCATACTACTCCATTCTATAGATTGATAGAAGAAGGATACATTCAGGGTGAAAATATACTTCAAATAGGGATCAGACAAACAGATCAGGAGGAAAATAGTATTGCAGAAAAAAATGGTATAGTTACATTTGATCCATGGGAAATAAAAAATAATATGAAAAGAGTAAATGAATATATATCTAAAGTTACTAATAATAGAAATATTTACATATCCTTTGACATTGATGTTTATGACATTTCTTATGTTCCTTGTACAGGAACACCAGAACCATTTGGTTTGGATCCATTTGAAATATTAAAAATAATTAAAAGTATTAACGATTCTGCTAATCTGGTAGGAATGGACCTAGTAGAAGTATCTCTGAAGAGCGACGATTACAGGGAAGGAACACTTGCAACACAAACGCTTCTAAGGATTATACCAAGAAAGTATGTCTAGATGCTTGATTGGAATTGAATACAAATTACTATCTCGTAATTTGCTTGTTTATTTTATTAGCCCCATCTGGCCCTTTCGGTCTCTCGGTCTTCTTTGGTTGCTTTTTTCCATTCTTTATAGTGCTGTCTGCACAAGTATACTCTCTTGTTTGAAGTATTAACTTCCAAATCCGCAGCCATACTCGCCTTACTTCCACTGATGGATCTTTCTGCAGATTCTGAGCATCCACTTACGCTGCAGTTTACTCCTTTCTCTACTCTTCCCATTTGAATGGGATCTAAGTTACGAAATATAAAAACATTAAAGAATGAAATTCATCTTTAAAAACAGAAAAACAGAATACTATTTTCTAGTCTAATTTCATACCATGATTACAGGTCGTTTTGACAAATAGGTGGGTAGGTTTAATGGCAAATATGGTTTATTAGAGGTTTCAAGTTTGATTTTTTTGATCAGATTATCCAGAGCTATGCCATATTGGGATTTTGCTGCTCTTTCCCTAACTACCAGTTCATTTCCGTCGACTTCCTTGTCTCCAACGACTAGAATGAAATGGATCCATTCAGATTCTGCTTCTCTAATTTTTTTTGCAACGGAAAGTTCTCTTTCATCGATGTCGGCCCTGATATTATTCTTGCCCAGTTCATCTACAATTTTTTCACTGAATTCTAAATGTTTTGAAGCTACAGGAATTACCCTGACTTGCGTGTGTGAAAGCCATAAAGGTAATGCTGGAACCTTTCCTGCATTGCTGTCCTTGTCTGTTTTCTCTAACAGAGCGAATATCACACGCTCTATGGCCCCACTGGGAGAGTTATGCAAAATAATTGGATATTTTTTCTCACCATCGCTATCAACAAATTCAATTTTGTATCTTTCCCCATTTTCAACATCTATCTGGTCAGTTGAAAGAGCTGCAGCTTTTCCCAAACTATCTATAAAATTAAATTCCCATTTTACAATAAAATAAAAGAACCTCTCTTTCCACATTTCTACAAGTATCGGTTTCTCTAGTCTGGCTGCAAAAGTTTTAATGAATTCTTTATTTTGGTCATAAAAGTCCGAAGTATAACGAATGACCATATCCACATCGTCATTTGATGAAAGACCGAGACCTTCTATTACTCTTAACGATAACTCAAATCGCTTGACAAATTCCTCCTTTGCCTGATCCATATCCCTACAGAAAGCATGACAATCGGGCATACTAAAGGCTCTTAGCCTTCTAAGGCCTACCAATTCGCCGCTCTTTTCTCTTCTAAATGAATATCTTGTTAATTCATAAAGTTTCAACGGCAGCTGCTTGTAAGAAATTTGAAAATCTTTGGCCATCAGAAACTGACCAAAGCAAGCGGCAAACCTCAAGAAAAGTTGCTTGTTGTCTGATTGTATGTTATACTGTCTCGCTGGAAATCTGTTGAAATAGCTATGGATTGACGGATGGTTGGAGTCATACATTACTGGTGTTTCGACTTCTATTCCACCATATTCGTGTATCATCTTAGTTACATAAGTCTCAATTAGTGATTTCATTAAACGTCCCTTGGGATAGTATCTCATATTTCCACCGTCAGAAGAGGGTTCATAGTCAGCTATTGCCAGCCTTTTCATTAGTTTCACATGGGGTGGTACTTCAACTACTGTTCTCTTTTTTGATAATTCATAGTCAGCTAATTTTCTCAATGCACTATCTTTTTCAAATGTATATTCATTGATAGGAACAAGATTACCTTCAGGCACTAGCACATACCATGAGGATTTGAGCACTTCTTCTGATTTTAATGCGATTGAATCGGCAGTTGATTCCGCGCTGGTTTTGCCGTCAGTCTTTTTCTGAATTGTTTTAGCGTGCTCTGCCAGAGGATGTCCTTTTATTTTTAGGTTAAAGGATTTTGTCCAACCAAACGGAGCCCTATTTACAATCTTAAAGAGATCTCTTGTCTTTTTTTCAATGGAATTTAACATGGATTGAGCTGCGGTATGTGTAGCCAAATCAGAACTTAGGTGCGCATACGGATAAATAAGTAGACTATCACATTTTATCATCTCACCGTATGTCTTTAATTCATTTCCAACTTCATCAATTATGGACTCATCATCATCCTTTTCGACGGCGATAAGTGCCACTATCACTTCATCTATCTTGTTACTAGATTTCGAAGGAATATCTTCTGCAGCTTGTATTTCCTTTGAGATCGGTTGATATTCAATAAAATCTGCATGTAGCAAAAGTATGCGCATTTAATGACGAGAACTAAACCTAAAAGGTCAAATTAAATGGTTTGGGAACAAAATCTGAAATTCTAAAATCAATAGTTGGTTCTTAGTTCGATAAACCGGGTTTCAGGGCTCAGTCTCAAGTTGGTAAATGGATACTTATTCACGTCAGTCCCTCCTGTAAAATTCTGCTCAAATCTTGCCAAGTTATGGGTAGCGTTGTAAGCCAGGCTTAATCTGGAGGAATTATCTCCATTCAAAATTCTCACAAATCCGCTATCTATTATCATCATGTATTTGTCTGTCTTGAATGGTGTCTTGCTGTAGTAGTTTTTGGCATCAAATGTCTTGTCAAAAACAAATTCTGGAATCCAGAAATATTGAGGATTCCCAATCAGCGTTACTTTATCCGCAGGATTGATGTTTGTAGAATTTGTATTACTATCCGGTAAATTTGAAAGGACAAATGCAAGTGCTTGATAATAAGTTGTATTAGTATTGAGCGTGATCAGCATAGTAATACTGACGACGCCAAATATGCCGATAGCTGCTATCCTGATGTAAGGAAGCATGTTTCTCATTCTAATATTGGATATGTTGTTTCCGATTTTATCAATCATAGTAGCGCCAGCTATACAAAATGGAGGCAGCAACAGCATAATATGGAATGAAGAGACATAACCGATTGCCTGGAGGAAAATAATAATGGGAATTGCCCAAAGCAAAACGAAATAGTCTCTCTTTATTGCTGAATAAACAAGACCACCCAAACCAAGTATAAACAACACAGGGTCAACTTGGAAAAATGTATTCAACGTATTTATCAAGGGTCTATCTCTGTTGACTTGGTAACGAACACCATCGATCCAATCGTTCATGTCTCCACTTAGAGCTGCATGAATAGGCCACAACAGCGGGACTAAAAGAACGGGTACTAACCAGAGTATAACATATTTCTTTTTTCTGGTAACTACATAAGTCATAACCATACCCAGCGGAATTATTGTGAAAGCTGGTATTTTGGTGAATATAGCAAGGCCGAGAAAAATTCCAGAGATAATCAAAGTAAACTTGGTATATTCACCGTAATATGGTTGCTGTTGTTTTCGTTCCAGTTGTTGCTGGTCTTGATGCCCTGGTAGCTGCTGCTGTTGTTTTCGTTCCAGTTGTTGTGATCGCAGCTGACTGCCCCTAGATAGATTTAGGATGAGCAGTATTGAGGTCAAAATAAAGGGAAGCTGAATTGACTCTAGAAAAATTCTCCTTGTCATCCAAGTAAATGGCATTACTGCAAATAATATTGAGGCGATAAGTGCAACATTTCTGCCATATCTATACTCTGTAATTCTATACAATAGAAATGTATCAACTACAGCCAAAATTCCCATAATCACACGCGGAACGAAATACAAATGTTCAACAGGATTCTTATCACCAAGGCTGTCGAGATTTGGATAACCAATTATGCTAAAGATTCCTGCCAGGAAAATTTGGCCAAAATAAGGAGCTCTATATCTATCCTGTGGTTGAAGACCTTGGCCAGTTTCTGTGGAAATTGCTTTTCTCAGGTAATGACCCTCATCCACGTGTATCGACGGAAACCCTGTAGGATTCCATAGATGAGTGTAAGCAGAAAGAACAAGTGGAATAAGAATAAATACTACAGATATCTGTCTCTCTTTTAACTGTAGTCGCAGATTCAATTATCTTCTTTGTCCAGTAATTATGATATTTAAACATGAATTAAACCTTATGGGGATAGTTGACTTTGATGGAATCATAACACTTTATCTCAGTGTCACGTTACTATCAGGAAGAGGCTTTATCCTCATTGAACACTGATATTATATAGCTGCCTTGCTTAGCTTTGTTTTGCCTACTTTACAGATTGAACAGCATTTTTGAGAATATCAAAGTATTTTGTGGGGATCAGATTACCATTAGTATCACTTGTCACCAAATTAAAGTTCTCCACTCTATGAGGTCTAAAATTCCAATACCAAAAGGCCCACCCATACGGATCTATTTCATTAAATTTCTTTAATATCGCCGTGGTATCTTCTGGGGTGATATCACTAGCTTCCGGGTCTATTTCATATACAAAGTCTCCTTCTTCGTTTATTACTTTATCCCTGGCTACATTGTTCCATTCTCCAATATACACTGGAACTCCAGATAGGTTGCCGGTCGCTAAGAACATATTCAATCTTTCTTCTTGGTAGCTACCCGCAGATGGCAATCCATAAATACTAAATTTGAATATAGTATTTGTTTTATTTACTGGTGTCATTTTTGCTAGATTTGTCGCATTTACTCCAATGTTACTCTCAAGATCAACAGGAATGCTCATACTAAATACTATATTCTTATTTGTTACATTTCTCAGTTCATCTGTCATAAAGGTATTGTATTTTCCAACTTTATCCCACTGGTCCACGTCATGTACCTGCGGTTCACTCAATATTTCATATCCAACAGTACTGGGATGACTGTCAACCGTATTGACTATTTTTTTCAAGAACTGAGACTGTAAGCTCCATCCATCAGTACCATTTGCATCGGTAATCTCTCTATTCCACCAGTCACTCCACCATGCCACTGCTGATGGATACTGAGGACTTCCTCCACTACCGTAGGCATATCCTGAATTATTTTGAAACAAGAAGTGTGGGAATCCTGTTCCTCTTTGAGGATTAAGCCATGATGAAGTATGAAACTGATGGTTATCGTAAATTATTTTTAACCCATATGTGTCTGCAAGTGTAGCGGCAAATTTCAATTCATTTATGAATGCTACAGGATTCTTCACAAAAGATTCCCAATAATACACATACCTCACGTGATTCATTCCTCCATCTTTAATTATCTTAAAACTCTGATCATAGTAGTTATCGGGAAAAGGATTCTTGAAATCTCGTGATTGGGGTAAACTAGTATAGTAACCTAACATGTTTACTCCAATAAGTGGTTGGGATTTTGCGTCTTGCGCGTTGCCTAAATTAGTTATTAGCGAAATATTTAGAATTAATAAAAAAACAAATGAAATTCCAAAAACAGACAACTTCATTACTGGGATAAAAACTTAACTCCCAATATAAATTATTGAAGAGAAATTTTCGGGCTTTAAGAATGAGTTTCTCTCGCACCCGGAACTAGTTGTCTTGTTGTTGTCAGGTCTTCAATTTTCTTGTTAATATTTAATACAATTTCAAGCAAGTCAGGTTCAATCCTGTTTTGTTTTATGAATGAAGCTAATGCCTGAGTGTCTTTAGGCAGACACATTCCGTCAAATGGTCTTCCAAACTCGGTACCATATTTGCCGATTCTCTTATCCAAAGATACACCTAAACTAACTACCTTGTCATCAATCCCCAAATGCTTGCATATCAGACCTATTTCGTTAAAGAATGAAATCTTTAATGACAAAAAGCAATTTGATGCATACTTGATAAGCTCTGCAGCCTCAAATGATGTAGTGATTATATTTTTTGTCAAGGGCTTGTACAAGTCGACTAACAATTTTGATATTTCATTATCACTTTCCTCTCCTATTATTGCGCGGTCTGGACTAAAGAAATCATCCAATGCAGAAATTTGTCTTAGAAATTCTGGATTGTAGGCAATCTCATAGTCAATTCCCCTTCTTTTAATGCAGTTCTTTTCGAGGTAGTTTAGCACAACGCTGCGCATAGTTCCAGGCAACATTGTGCTCCTGAAAACCAGCAAATGACGTTTATCGGAGGAATTTAGATAGTTTGCAAGTTGATACAGTGCAGAAAGTATTTGGGAAAGATCTTGTTGGGAATTATGAGTCGGAGTATTCACGCATACAAATGAAATATCTGTTTGTGATAAGGCATCACCAAGATCATCTGCTACCTTGTACCCATTATTCTTTAAAGTTCTGAGCTTTTCCTTTGAAATGTCATAAAAAATTACTTCATGACCTAGCTTGTGAAATCCCTGGCCCGTTGCACTCCCTACTACGCCCGAACCAATAATACTTATCTTACTCGTGCAAAATCCCTCTTTATTATAGGGGGGTTATAATTAATCATATTTATATAATTCCTTTTCATTTTCGAGTAAGAATTATAGTAAGAATCAGCAATAACCATCTTACGTCACTAACTTCTATCTCGTATAAAAGTTACTAATAAATAATATGCAAATGGAGATTAAAACAGTGAACTCTTACAAGCACCAAGCGCTTCAAAAGCACGGCGGAATATTCGGCAACATTATTTTTGACCTAATACTTATTGGATTTGTAGTTTCACTCGTTATGTCACCATTTTGGTTCGACATAAATGATATCCTTTACCAATTCAGCGGCCTCCAAAATTATATATTTAGAAATTTCATTCCAAGTTCATTATACGATTACTGGCTAATCATCCCTCTGGGGATAATCGGCATTTGGAGATGGACAGTATGGTCCATCAAGAAAATAGTTGCAACTTTTTATTATCCAATAAAACCAGAATCAAGCTATAATACTTCAAAAGCCACAGACGCTCCTACAGTGTCGGTAATTATACCTGTTTACAATGAAGACCGGAAAATTTTTAGGCGATCTTTGGAATCATGGTGGAAAAATAAGCCTGCAGAGATAATTGCAATTATTGACAAATCTGATACAGGATGCATAGCTGAATTCAAGGAATTTCAACAAGGCAAGTGTAATATTAAGCTGATAGTGACTTCAAAACCTGGTAAGAGAGCCGCCCTTGCTGATGGAATATCAGAATCAAAAGGACAGATTCTTGCTTTAACAGACAGTGATACAATGTGGGATTCAAATTTCTTGGAAAATGCATTACGGCCATTGCAGGTTGATCCAAAAATTGGAGGAGTCACTCCTAGATTTCATCCTATTGAAATAAGAACAATCTGGCAAAAGATGACCGATATCTTTTGGGATATGCGAAATTATCTTGATATGCCAGCACAGACAGCAGGAGGAAAATCTCTTTCCTGTTTGAGCGGAAAAACTGCACTATACCGAAGGGAAATTCTATTACCCAAGATGAATCTCTTTCTAAATGAATTTATACTTGGTAGAAAAAAAGAGTCCGGCGAAGATAAATGCTTTACAAGGCTTGTTCAACAAGAAGGATGGAAGACGTACTACCAGAGTTCTGCAGTAATATATTCATCTGCTTCTCCAGAATTTGACCAGTTTATAAGACAACGAATTAGGTGGGCAAGGAATAGTCATAACTCTGATTTCCAGAGTTTATGGAGTGGATGGGTATGGAAATGTCCTTACCTTGCATTTTCCATGATAGATCGTTTTATTTCGGTGTTTACGCTATTATTAGGTCCAATCTTTCTGTCCATTGCCATTATTGAAAACCAGTGGGGATTAGCCATTTCAATTATTATTTTATGGCTAGTTGGTAGGACCATCAAAATTATTCCACACTTAAGACGCAATCCAATGGACTTTTTAATTCTTCCAGTTTATGTAGGTGTAAGTTTCTTGATGGCGCTCACCAGATTGTATGCACTTGTTACTATACGTGATCAACATATTATAAGAGGATTCAGGAGGGTAAATACTAGCAGGATAAAGAAATTTAAGGATTATTTCTTGACCGTAGAAATGATTGCAGGCATATTTATTTTTGTACTCACATTGCACTGATATCGACTATTCTTTTTGTTACCTTAGTTCTATACATAATTCAAATAAACTAAACAAGCTTTTATTGCTATAATCTGGTCTTAATTCCCTTATCAGCCAAGTATCTCTTAACCTTATCAAGGGTCAATTTATCATAATGAAAAATTGAAGCTGCCAGAACAGCATCCACATCAGTTTTCTTAAATGCTTCAACCATGTGATCTGAAGAGCCACAACCGCCTGAGGCAATAACAGGTATCCTCACATTACTGCAAATTGCATTTGTTAATTCAATATCGTATCCATTTTTAGTACCATCTGCATCTATGCTTGTCAATAGTATTTCGCCGGCACCAAGCTCTTCTACTCTTTTTGCCCATTGGATAGCATCAATACCTGTGCCTGTGGATCCACCATATATCATAACTTCAAAATAAAAATCCTTATCAGGTCCATGCATTACTGTATGCTCTTTGTCAACATCATAATTTCTCTTGACATCAATCGCAACTACAACGCATTGTCTCCCAAAAATTTTCATGAGATCTGTTACCAATTCAGGGTTTTTGACCGTAGCAGTATTAATGGAAACTTTGTCTGCTCCATTAAGTAGAATCTCTCGTGCGTCTGAAAGTGTTTTAATTCCACCTCCCACCGTGAAAGGTATGTCTATCACAATGGCTACTTTTCTAACCATGCTCTTCATTATTTCACGGTCCTGTTTTGAAGCTGTAATGTCAAGGAAGACAAGTTCATCAGCTCCTTGGTCACTGTATTTTTTAGCTAACTCAACGGGGTCTCCCGCATCCTTTACTCCTCGAAATTTGATTCCTTTAACCACTCTTCCATTATCGACATCAAGACATGGGATGATTCTCTTTGATAAAGGCATTATGCTATTGCTTTCACCTTTTTTATATCCAATCTTTCTTCATACAAAGCCTTACCAAGAATAACACTATCGCATCCAATTGATCGAACCTTTAATACATCTACCAAGCTTGAAATTCCACCACTGGCTATTATCTTTGATTTTCGATCTGTATTAATGCTATTTAAAGTGACAATGTCTGGGCCTGAAAGAGTTCCATCTTTAATAATACTGGTCAGGAGGAAATTGCTAATTCCAAGCTCATTAAACTTGTTTATCGCATCCTCAACTTTATAATCCGACGAGGATCTCCAACCTTCGATCATTACCTTTCCATTTATTTCGTCAAGTGAAATGACAATCTTGTCACCATAATTTTTACTGAGTGAACGCAATTCATTTACATTGCGATAGGCCATAGTACCAATCACAATTTTTGAAAATCCCATTTTAACAATCTTTTCAAAAATTTCAGTATTGCGAATACCGCCTCCAACCTGAATTGGTATATTCACTGAATCCAATATTTCTGAGATTACTGAAAGATTACTACTTTCATTACCAAATGCAGCATCAAGATCAACTATATGTAACATATCTGCTCCATCCTTTGCCCATTTTTTTGCAACTTGAATGGGATCATTGCTATATACTTTTTTGGTTAATTGGTCTCCTTTCGTTAACCTAACTACATCCCCATTCATTATGTCTATTGCCGCTAGTACCTTCATTCGCTTTTTTCACAAATATTGACAAAATTTTTCATAATTTGGGCTCCAATTTTTCCCGATTTTTCAGGGTGGAATTGGGTACCAAAAAGATTTGAGCGTTCTATTACAACAGGCAATTTCGAACCATAGTCAGTTATTGCCGCAATTAGATTTTCATCTTTGGGCTCGATATGATACGAATGAACAAAATACACCCAAGAATCTTGCGGAATCCCTTTCAGCAAGTTACATTCTGTTTTAACAATTCTTAAATTATTCCAACCTATGTGAGGGACTTTCACCTTTGTTTTTGGAAGCATCAAAACTTCCCCATCCAATATTTTAAGCCCATCAAGAATTCCCTCTTCGCTTTTATTGAATAACATTTCAAGACCAAGACAAATGCCAAGTACTGGCAATCCACTATCGACGGCGGCATTTAGTGAACCTGAATCTTTTAGTATAGAACTAATAGCGCTATCAAAGTTACCGACTCCTGGTAAAACCAATCCATCATAATTTTCCAATTCATTTAGAGTCCTTATGATATCTACGGTATGCGCACCATTTCTAAGGAGGGATTGGTGCAAATTAAATAGATTACCTGCTCCAAAATCAAAAATAGCTATCTCTGTCATTTACATCATGTCTTTAGTACTAGGCAATCCTTTTCTCCTTTGGTCAATTGCTGCAGCATTTCTAAACGCAATAGCGAAGCTCTTCATGGCAGACTCTAATTTATGATGATCATCCTCTCCATATTCTACCTGTATGTGTGTACAGGCAACAAGATTTTGCAGTAAAGATCTGAAAAAGTGTTCAATATCCTCCTTTACAACGCCTTCCACTTCATTCCTTTCTAACTTTAATTCAAATTTAGAGAATTGTCTCTTAACCAGATCAATTGCTGAATTGCTTCTCGAATCATCCATAGGAACAATAGCATATCCAAATCTCATAATTCTGGCTCTATTTCCTAATGCCTTATCCAATCCCTGACCTATACAAATAGCAATATCTTCTATCAAATGATGTAAAATCGAATCATGAGATTTAACTTCAGCTTCAATATCAACAAGGCTGTATTTGCAAAATGTTGTTATGAGGTGATCTAGAAATTTCAATCCAGTGGTGATCTGTGCATCACCTTCGCCATCGAGATTAACATTTAGCTTTATTGTTGTTTCAGATGTACTTCTGCTCAGCGTTGCAGTCCTAACCTTATCGGTATCTGACAATTGGTATCTAAAATTGGGTCCTAACTTTATTTAATATGTTCGGTAATTCGTTAACGTTTTTGACTATTAACGAAGTTCCATTACTCCTGAATAGGTTCCTTATCTGATTCGATCTTGCGTTAGAGGCACATATTCCAATTAATTTAATATCCAGATCGGATATTTTTCTTGCTCTCTGTACCATGAATAAATCCTCTGCAGAATCTCCAACATAAAAAGCATTGGTGACTCCAAAAATTTTTACGGATTTTATCAGAGCCGAAGGGTCCGGTTTACCTAATTCTCTTTTTTCGTCTTCTAGATAAACTGACCCATTTATGTCAAAAAACTTAAAGATTGACTTCATGGAATACTCAGCTGCTATTCTACTCCTCCCAGAAACAATTCCTATCCTTTTATCAAAAATATTCGATATTTTCTTCATAGTTGAATTTCTAACCAAAAGTGTATCATTTTCAATTAACGGCTTACCAGAATAAAATTTAGCAATTGAGTTGTGTTGTTTTTTGAATAATTGCGGTCCGTAAAAGTATTCATCAAAAACTCGAGTTAAAATGCTTCTGTTAATATCTCCAGGATACTTTAGAACTTTCTTAATCCGCATCAGACGGTTTTTCGAATAACTTTTGAGATAATTTTCCACAGACTTTATTCCATTTGAAGTTGCGTTGCTTGCTATATTTTCTATAAAAAAATGTAAATCAGAAATCCTGGACGGTCCAAATAGTATACTCAGAATAAATGCATAGCTTGTATCAGTATCATTGTTAAACATTCCAGATTTACGGAATTCGAAAATCAGCTCATTACTGACTAGTGTGCCTATATTTCCTTTGGTAGGATTGATATAATTAACGAGGTATTGGACTGTTTTTCTTATTGTCTTGTTGTAAGATTCTCTGGTATCAATTAACGTACCATCGATATCAAAAATAATACATGCATTTGAATTCATTCTAATCGAATCTACTTTGATTTTATTGAATGTCTTTGATTGTTGACAATATTTTATCATTCATTTTTTTTGTACCCACCGTCATTCTAATACAGTTTCCGTAGTTATTGATGTTACCTAACGCCTTGACTATTATTTTTGAATTTTCTAGTGCATCGACGATTCTAGCATATTTTGTGTTACATTTTATGAAAAGAAAGTTTGCATCTGACTTGTAAACATTTATGTTTTTGATTTTTGAGAGCCTTTGGTAGAGCCTTTCTCTTTCACGCTTTATTAGTGATATGCTTTCTTCTACTTTTCCAGGACTAGAGATAAGTGAAATTGCAATAGCAAGTGAGAGGCTATTTACAGCATATGGTAACTGAATTTTATTTCTAAATAAATCTGCCAGCTCGTCATTTGCCACCATATATCCTACCCTTGCGCCCGCCAACCCCAACGCCTTTGAAAATGTACGAAGAATTACTAGATTTGGATATTCCTTCACGTATTTAATTAATGAATATTTTGCAAATTCTACATATGCTTCATCTATAATTACTAGATTATTTTTCAAGGAGCCCAAAATATCAAGAATTTTAGATTTCTCAAATTGATTTCCAGTAGGATTGTTTGGAGAACACAAATATATCACATGAGATTTTTTTGCGTCGATAATAAATTTCTCTATATCAAGAGAGTTATCAATTGGTGATAACATTATTTCAGAAACGGCTACTCCATGAACCTGGCACCTTGCTTTAAAGTAGGAAAAAGTAGGGTATATCGATGTTAATCTCCTACCTCTTCCAATCAGTGTCAAAAGCAAGTCTATAATTTGATCAGAACCGCTACCCAACACTAGTGAGTTTTCACTTATTTTCAGATAATGGGATAGCTTTCTGTATAGTCGTTCATATAGACCAATGGGATATTTTCTCAGATCAATTTTTTTTAAACTCTCTAGTGAAATCCTGGTGAGAAAATCCTTCTCTAAAACAAGATTTTCATTTGCGTCCAATTTAAAAAAATTACTTTCAGAGGGTATTGCATATTTTTCAATCGTAGAAATTTTCTTCATTTCTTTCATTATCCAATCTGTCAATTTCTGAACCTCTCTTCTACTGCATAATAATGATTTGGTAAACCTTCAGCAAAAGCCAATTCCTTTATATATTTTTGAACCGATTGAAGTCCAAATCTTGTTACCGTAACGTGGTTAACTAATTTTACAAAATCAAGTACAGATAATGAGGACTTTGATTTGCCAAATTCTGTAGTAGGTAACACGTGATTTGATCCAAGACAATAATCGCTTGCAGATGAGGGACTGTACTTGCCCAGTAAGACAATACCTGCAGTTTTTACCTTAGAAGCTATTTTAATAGAGTTTTCTGATAAGACCTCAAGATGTTCTGGGGCCAATTCGTTAATAAATGATATCGCATCCTCCTCGTTTTTACACAGTGCAATGAAGCCATTCCTCTTGAAACTAGTTGATACAATTTCCAATCTTGGCAGGGAACTATTCAATGTCTTTGTAATTTCACTCTCTAATTTTGCAACCAAAGACTCTGAAATAGTAACGACACCACAAATGGTATCCGTACTGTGTTCTGCCTGAGATATCAAATCCTTGACTACAAATTTGGGATCAGACTTCGAATCTGCATATATTAAAAGTTCGGTTGGACCCGCTATCATATCAATGGCAATCTTATTGCTAACAAGAAATTTTGCAATGTTAACAAATGGGCCTCCGGGTCCGACGATTTTATCAACCTTGCTTATTGTTTTTGTTCCATATGCAAGAGCTGCCACCGCTTGGGCACCACCAACTCTATAGACTTCGTCTATACCGCAGATATCGGCAGCCACAAGCGTGACAGGATCGATTTTGCCATCTTTCATGGGAGGACTTACTACAGATATCCTGTTTACACCTGCAATTATTGCAGGAACAACACACATCATCAACGTGCTCGGATACCGTGCTCGTCCTCCTGGGACATAACAACCAACACTGTCTATTGGTTTGAGTGCCTTCTCAATTCTTACTCCATCTTCTGATAATATGATTCCTGTCAATCGTTCTAGAAGCATTTTTTCATTCCTTTCAAGAAGTTTTTTGCTTTTCTTTAGAGAATTTAATTGATTCGTCGTTACCTCCTTGTAGGCTTTTCTCAGTTCGGCTTTATCAACAAGAACAGAATCGATTTTTACACTATCATATTTTTTAGTATATTTAATTAGTGCATTGTCCCCAAATTTGATAACATCATTAATTATCTTTTCAACAATAACATTCTTCTGAGGAATACGATTTGAACCACGAATGATCTTTGCTTCTTTGACTGCGTTCCCTACTTTTATTTTTTTTATCACTGATTCATGACCTGTTTTAACTCCGCTAACGGGAGTATTTGTTTTGGTTGCATCACAACAAGTCCTTGAGCTATCTCTCTTAACTTTGGAACAATCTTTATGAACTCGTTTTTATCTATCACCGTATTGACACCAAACCAGCCTTCTTCACTTAATTTGCTTATTGTGGGTCTTTTAAGGGCAGGTAAACTGTCCAACAATTTCTGTAGGTTCTCCTCTTTCACATTTACAAAAATGTGAAGTTTCTTCCTTGCCTCCACAACTCCCTTGATGAGGGCCAGTATGTCCGCAATTTTTTCAGACTTTATTTTGTCCTCTAAAGAATTTTTGTTTGCAATTAATTGAGCACTTGAATGACCTAGGGTTTCAATAAGCTTTAGGTTGTTCTGATTGAGTGTAGTGCCTGTTTCTGTAATATCACAAATAGCATCAACATCTTCGGGGGGTTTGGCCTCGGTGGCACCAAAGGATAGAAAGATTTCAACCATTTTATTTTCACCTATCCTCATCCATGGTGTAATAATCATCGGTCGGATATCGCCATAATATTTTTGATATGATTTATTAGAACGTATGCGAGCCGAAGTAGTAGTCAGATATTCAGATGAAATTCTCAACGTTCGTTTCTGTTTTGCGAAACCTTCTATCAACTCAGTCAAGTTGTTGTATTCAAAATTTTCTGGGATCGCTACGACCTGATTAACTTGACCATATTCTAAATCCAATAATATCTTAACATCAGCACTTGCCTCAACAATCCAATCTTTACCGGTAATTCCTATATCATAAAATCCCTCTTGTACATATGTAGGGATCTCTTGAGGTCTCAAAATTTTTACTTCAATTTCAGGATCGCTTAGCTTAACTCTATAGGTTCTTCCACGACCTCTAACAGTTTGCCATGCCTCTTCAAGGATCTTAAAGGTCGCATCTTCGATACTGCCTTTTGGTATCACAAATTTTACTGTTGCCATCTGATATCAAAAGGATCTTTTTAATGGGATATATTTCTATTGAAAAATTTATTTGTATGGTTTTTTTCTGATAATTATTAAGATGTTTTGTTATGAATAATTGTTCAAAATTATTTATAAAATGTTCTAGGATGAACTATCCCTTGCGTGGTGTAAATCCTGCAGAATTCGTCTAGCACTATCCAAACTTATCTTTGATTGCTTATACATTGTTTCAGATACAATATCAACTAATTTGCCAGTGGCTCCTGCTGCAACAGCAATATTCTTTGCGTGTAATTTCATATGGCCCTTTTGAATTCCTTCTGTAGACAATGCCCTAATTGCTGCCAAATTTTGTGCTAGTCCAACAGATGCTATAACACAAGCCAATTCACTTGCTGATTTTACTCCTAAAATTTTCAAACTCAATGTAGCTACAGGATGCACGGTTGATATGCCACCTACTATGCCAACAGACAAAGGAATTTCTATTCTCCCTACTAGATCACCATTAGATGACTTTGAAAAAGTAGTAAGTGATCTATATTTTCCACTTCTTGATGCATAAGCATGAGCGGCGGCCTCAATTGCACGAAAATCTTGACCTGTTGCAATAGACACTGCATCTATTCCATTCATAATGCCTTTGTTATGGGTTACTGCCCTGTACGTATCAGAGAATGCAAATGCAAAAGCAGAAAGTATCCTATCAACTATATCACTGCCTCCAAGTTCTTGCTTTTTAAATGTGGCTTTACTGGTTGCAATTCTCTCTGTGGCATAATTAGAAAGTATTTTCACAATAACCTTTCCACCAGTCTTTTGCTCTATTTCAGGCCCCAACAATTCGCACATCGAATTTATCGTATTGGCACCCATTGAATCCTTACAATCAACATATAGTTCTGTCGCAAGCATCTTTGTTCCATCAATTTCATTTTCAACTATTCTTGTTTTCAGATCCAATGCCTTTACGTTTTTTGAAATCGAATTGACCGTTCTGAGTAAAGATTCCTTGCTCTTTGAGATAATATGAATGGCCTTTTTGATCTCTAACAGGTTAGTTACCAGAATTTGACCCCTCATTATGGAGCTTTCAGCTGATGCCTTGAATCCTCCTCCAGACTTGGCTAGTTTTGCCGCATGAGTCGCAGCTGCAATAACGGATGGTTCTTCGATTGCCATGGGAACCAGATATTCTTTACCATTTATTACAAAATTCATTGCTATGCCAAGAGGTAGTGAAAAACTTCCTACTGCATTTTCTACCATCCTGTCAATTTTATCAAAAGGTAATGGTTGATTAACAACAGCGGAAATTTGATCTTTTGTGAGATTGCTTTTTGATGCTAATAATGATAATCTTTCATTGAGATTCATCTCATAAAATTTCTTTTCTGTATTCATTGGTACGACTACTATGATCTCGTAAGCCTTAATATTTTGTCATCGCCTTGTTGCGGTAACGCCCTCCCATCGGTATTACTGGTAAGAACAAAGATTGATCCATCTCCAGACTCGGCAACATCTGCTATACGACCATAGCCAACAAGGATGGTATTCTGACTACCTGTTTCAAAGTTAATTTCTCTTAAATGGGATCCCTTTAAAGTAGCTACGAGCAGATGATTCGCATATCCCAGCTTGTCTGAAATCACAAAGGTAATTCCAGAAGGTTCTAAAGATGGATTAAAACAAACCAACGGTGCAGTATTCTCACCGTTACTATTGCATTCTTCGTTGGGCCAACCATAATTCTTGCCTGGTAACACCAAATTTATTTCATCATTGCCAGCTGCTCCCTGATCAGAAGCGTATAGCTCGCCACTTTCTAAATCCCATGCTAATCCTTGTGAATTCCTAAAACCATATGCATACACGCTTGAATTTGAAATCGGATTATCATCCGGAATAGTTCCATCTTCATTAACACGAAGAATTTTTCCTGCCAGAGAATTCAGGTCCTGAGATAGTTCTGGAATTGAGGCATCTCCAGTTGACACATAGAGTTTTCCGTCTGGCCCAAATTTAATGCGACCACCATCACGATACTCACCGCCCGGGATACCGTCCACTATTGTCTTTGAATCAATTATTCTATTGTTACTTTCTTGGAGCATCAAAACTCTGTTGAATAATCCAGTGTTATTTGAGTATGTGTGATATACATATAACATGTGATTCTGCGTAAAATTTGGATGCAGTGTAAGGCCCAGTAAACCGCCATCCCCTATGTTTTCAACCTTTATGTCGCCTAATGGCTCTGCTAGGAGGGTACCATTATCAACAACTCTAATACTTCCGCGTTTTTCTGTAATGAAAATTCTCCCGTCCATAGAAATATCGATAGCCCTCGGAGCTTGCAATCCCTGCGCAGTAATTTCTACTCCCTTTGAGTTTGTTAAGTTGCCCGTATTTGATATTGGGGAAGGTAATGGCACCAAGGTTTCAGAAGGGGAAAATTTCATGGTCATGACGCTAACAATAATAACAAGTGCAGAAGGGATAACAAGTCGAATTAACTTTCTTCTTTCCATATGCTGCATTACATGTGATTTTTTATAATTCTATTTAATTTTCCAATCTAATCAAACTCATTAGGTAAATACTTTTGAGATTTCAGATGGAATATGGCGCAGATGAGGAGATTTGAACTCCTGCTCGCCCGAAGGCGAATCGGCTTTCTTTCGACCTGACTCAAGGCCGACGCATTATTGTGTTCTTAAATCTAAGAAGACCACTCTGCCACATCTGCTTGAATTTCTTGGAATATTTCTTATTTTTATTTGTTTAAATGCTGTCAAAAGGCAAAATGGGACGTTTTAATTATAAATGGCATTATTATTTTGTATAATAGGAAATTATTAATCAAGTGAATCACTTATGATACCCATAAATAAACCACAAATAGATGATGATGAAAGACAAGAGATTCTCAAGGTACTGGATGAGGGAATTTTAACTTCTGCCTCTAATTCTGGCGGTAAAAGAGTTCAGGATTTTGAAGGATTGTTGGCTAATTTCTTGCATATCAAACATGCGATCGCAGTAAATTCTGGCACTGCCGCCTTGCACGCTTCAATTCTTGCTGCAGGAATAAAAGAAGCAGACGAAATATTGATCCCTTCATTTACATTTGTTGCAACTGCAAATTCAGTCGCGTGTACAGGTGCCAAACCAGTCTTTGTCGATATTGAGAAAGATACCTTTACAATGAGTCCTCAGGATTTACAAGGCAAGATTACCAAAAAAACAAGGGCAATAATCCCAGTTCACCTATACGGACATCCTGCAAAGATGGATGAAATACTGGAGATAGCAAATGAACATTCACTGACGGTTATAGAAGATGCCTGTCAATCATTAGGATCCACGTTCGATGGAAACCAGACAGGGACATTAGGTCAAATGGGGTGTTTTAGTATGTATGCGTCAAAAGTCTTGACCTCAGGCGAAGGCGGTGCAATTACTACCAATAGCGACGAATATGCAGAAAAGCTGCGAATGATTCGAAATCATGGAATGGTGAGTGGGTATGATACACGGATAATCGGTTTCAATATGAGATTACCAGAAATTTCGGCAGCTATTGCAAAAACTCAGATGAAAAAGTTTCGATCCATGTTGGACAAGAGAACTGGCAACGCAAGAAAATTAGGGCAGCTGTTAAGCGATAAAATTAAGAATAAAGATATTGTTCTGCCGCACGAAAATCAGAGAACAAAGTACAATTGGTATCTTTACACAGTGGCGTTAAATAATTCTCGAGACAAGGTAAAAAAATTCCTAAATGACAGTGGTATCGGGGCAACTATCTATTATGATCCACCAGTCCATCAAACACCATTCTACTCAAAATTTCATAATGGGGAACTTGAGATAACAGAATGGGCTTCAAAAAGCGTTCTCTCGCTGCCTGTGCATCCTTCAATTACAGAAAAGGACCTGGATTTTATGGCCAACAAAGTTGAAGAAGCGATATAGTCAAAGTCATCAGTAGATATCTCACATATGGTTTATATAATATTCAGACAAAGATTACAACGATAAACATGCCTATAGATCCAGACTTTCCAAAAAATCATCAAGTTACTGGTAAGATACAACTTGACGACGGTGAACATTTCCATTTTATGTGGGGGCCAGGAAAATTACAAGAAGCTGCAGAAAACGAAGAAGTAAAGGCTGCCTACGCAGCACGGGGTGAACAAATAGAGCCACTCGGTGTAAGTGGTACTATGGTAGCAGTCGATTGGGATTCATGTGTTGCCGATGGTGCTTGTATCGAAGCATGTCCAGTACAGGTATTCCAGTGGTATAGAACAGAACATGACGTTCCTGCTAAGGAGGCAAAAAACCAAACATGGAAGGGAACAGGTAGCACGGTCAAAGAAGAACGTAAAGATTATACCGACAAAGCAGATGCAATTCGTGAACATGATTGCATTTGGTGTATGGCCTGCGTATCGGTTTGTCCACCACAAGCTGTAAAAGTAGATCAATCTTCACTTGAATTCCATGAAAAGGCTTCAGGAACATTCAATGAAGCTCTGTCAAAGGGTAGTGCTCCACCACCACACGCACACTAGATAATCTTACCTCATTTTTTCCAAAACTATATTTTTATTACTTTTTATTACTTTTTATTATCCCACCAGCTTTGATGAATGCGAAAGTTAAAAGTTGATTATTTCTGATTCATATATGGGAATCTTTATACCCAGAGATTTTTCGAATAGAGTTTTAAGCTTCATAAACGGTAAAAGCAACTTGCCGTTCACCCAAAAAGACGAGATAATTGCTTCTTTTTACATCTTTGGTAAAGATCATAAGGTAAAAGGTGAATTAGAAATTACAAATGTTAAAGATATAGCGAGAAAAACGATGGAGCAAGTTGCAAGGCAAGTTAGAATTTATGCAAATAATCCGATAAGTATGAATCAAGAATCTCTGAGAGAAAATTTCAACAAGAGATCAATGCAAATTTTGATTGATTCAAATAACAAAGATAGCAATAAGAAAATTAATTTTGATATAACTAAAAGAATATCAGGAGACCCTACAATTCTTTCAGAGTGTTACGCATGGCATTTGGCGTACTACAAACAAGATTACTTTTTCAAGCTATTCAATCCTCTCAGAGGTACAGATCTACCTCCAGATTTAGCAGAACAATTAGAAGGACGAATGCTAATGCTCGGATTCAACGTCAAGAATTCAGCGAAATTGACTTATGATGATCCAATAATACCATTTCTACAATGGCTTAATGAACGGACCGGTTAATTTGATATTGACGTCATGACATCTTCATGACAAAGAACATTAAAGCCTTCATGATACCATTTGGTATGCACAACGTGGATAAATCGTATGAAACTCTCCTGTCTAGGATACAGGGAGATTTGGGTAATGCTTCGAAGAAAGATTCAGCAAGACTTGAGATTCCCAAGCCTCAAATCATTTGGGTAGGGCAACGAACAATTTTTAGAAATTTTATGGAATTTCCTAAAGCATTAAGGAGAGAGCCAGAAAAGCTATTACTTTATTTGAATAAAGAGCTTGCATCTGCAGGCTATATTGCCGGTGAAAGGGTTATTTTTCTAGGTCGAAAGGAACCTTCGTCTTTTGGAGCGCTCATGGAAAGGTACGTAAAGGACTATGTCATATGTCCTGTATGTCAAAGTCCAGACACAAGAACAGAAAAAGCAAAAAAACTGGGTTTCCTAGTATGTGATGCGTGCGGTGCTAGATCATCTATAAAGGGTAACTACGCCTAGTTTCGATGTCCATCATGTAGGTCGACCGCTATAATATAGACGATTGCAGAATAAGATTGCTTGATACATTTGAAAAAAGCAGACAACATGAATATCCCTCTAAGCATAATAATGGTAGTTGCAATTCTGTCTTATCCAGAATCCTTTTCTGAATTCAATGATCTGACATCAGAAGATCAGAATATTTTGCAAATATGCTGTACTTGGGGTGATAGCCTGAATGATGGCGAATTGACATTTCATACTAATAACAATGAGATTTTCAAGATGAATAGCTTGGTAAAGAATTCGTTTGACCAATGGGCTTCAAAGTTAGAAAATGTCAAATTTTTAGAGGTTCAAGATGAATCAAGTGCTGACGTTTTAATCTTCTTTGAACATAAGGGCGAACAAACTGTCGGTCAAACTACTAACGTTCTGGATGACGAAGGTTTCATAAAAAGGGTAAAAGTAAGAATATCTGTAAATTTCAATGAAGAACAGATAAAGGAAGATACTCTAGACCTTGTATTAAAACATGAAATAGGACATGTTCTTGGACTAGCGCATTCAAACTTTCATGATCTAATGAACCCAATAGTCAACTATCAAAATAAGATCATTACCAAATGTGAGATTGATGCAGTACATCTAGCAAACAACTGGAAATTAGTAGAAAACCTACAACATCCAAAATTGCCAAAATTACCATTTGAAAAAACTGTTGACTGTGGTTCGAAAGAATTGTAACCAATCCCTAATCCTTGAACGAAACTAACCAAACCATTATTCAAAAAATCAAGCCTGAGTTACAGCGGCTGAATCCACAATTTGAATTATTGTAAGCAGTATTGGGATAAAAAAGAATATTTGTTAGATGTACAAATAACAAGATAATATTTGCTTAATAGGTTCAGAGAAAAATTAATTCCTATTACAACGCTAATAGGTAATAATTTCGGTTCGCTTGGTTTATCTCCAACATTCTGGAGTATGATTGGATTTGCCTTTGCAATCCTGTCAAGCATGTTCTTTGGCCTTTCAAATTTTTTGAACCAACAAGGCATAGAGTTTCCCTCACAAATATTTGCAAGTATCCTTCTCTTGATTTCTGGTTTTTTCGACATTGTAGATGGAAGTGTAGCTCGCGTAATGAAGAAATCTACCACCAAAGGTGCATTTCTGGATTCTAATTTTGACAAAGTTTCTGAGGCTTTAATTTTCATAGGGATAGCAATCGGTGGTTTATCGAATCCGATTTTAGCAATGATTGCTTTATCAATTTCTATATTAGTAAGTTATCTCCGAGCCAAAGCGGAATCACTTGGTATAGAGCTAAAAGGTGTAGGGATAGGGGAAAGAGCTGAAAGATTGCTAATCTTATCAATTTGCGGCTTTATTCCAATTTCAGATTCAATTCAATGGGGTGTTATAATTATTATCCTGATCTCAGGTTTCTCATTTCTTCAGAGATTTAGGTATGTTCTAAAAAGAATATAACGGTATAAAATATCTTATCCGAGCCTTCCTGTCCTTCTACGTTCCATTTCTGATCTTACTTTTACTATTCCTCTATGCACAGCACAGGAAACGCAATAAAATTTGACATCCGTAACAGGTGCAATATATGCTCCTTGCGCTCTTAATTCTTTTGCCAAAGTCGGTTCTACTAATGTAACTCTGCCAGTAACTTTTTTTGCCTTGTCTCTTGGTACCATGGCCCCGCACTGGCTACAATGAACTGTTCCTGAACTTCCTTTCCCACCTTTTGTTCGTCCTCTGCTTGTCCTTTTCTTCGGCATTATACAATTACTATCTCTTCTTCTTTTAAATCTTCTGATGCTACTTATGTCAACATTTATCAAAGCAATAGATTTAGTGATGATATTCATCAATGAAGGCTGCTATAGTATCCAACCTAGTCATAGACGAGATTGTGTCGAGAGATCTAAAGTCAAGTAAGAGCTTAGGTGGACCTGCAGCTTATTGTGGCATAACTGCAAGGAAATTTGGATTTGATACCACTCTCTTTACTCATTTTGGAAAAGATCTTGACGCACAATATCTTGATTATTTGAAAAATCAGGGAATTTCAATTAATGGTTCTCCTTACTCGGATCTTCCAACAACTAGATTTGTATTGAAGAATTTTGAAGCTGATCGTGAATTAACTCTCGAGTCAAAATGCGTTGCATTAGATATAGAAGAAATAAAAAATGTACAAGCAAATTGCTGGGTAATTAGTCCAGTTTTTGATGAAGTACCTCTGGATATATTGCAGTATTTATCTTCAACAAAGATGGAAGCAAATCAGTTTGTAATGTTGGACCCACAGGGTTACACAAGAGCTGTTGACCCAAAAGGGATAGTATCTATAAGAAAAAGAACGGATTTACCCATCCATAAAGTAAATGGAATAAAGCTAGATAGCCAGGAAATCACCTGCTTTACAAACGGTCTTCAAGGTATGGAAGGGATGAGAAAAATTCACTCCCATTATGAAATCGATTATGTACTGCACACGCAGGATCAGATTATTCATCTTCTTGAAAAGGAAAGACACTATTGGTTAAAGGTACCTAAATTCGATACGCCTGATTCAACAGGACTAGGTGATATTATCGCCTCTTCTTTTGCATGCACTATAGTTAAAGAAAAAGATTCTATTTGGGCATTTTGTTTTGCAGTGGGGGCGTTAAATGCGGCAATACAAACAAGTGAGATTGGAATTAAAAAAATACCCTCCAAATCCGCAATAGAAGAAAACGCTTCATATTATTACAATACAATGAATTTTGAAATAATTTAGACACGTCATAAATCAGGTTTAAATTTGAGTGTCTGTTGACTTTTAATAGTTACAATGAAAGTGGCTATCTCAAGTCTAAGCTCCAGGGACGATAGTCTAATAGGCAAAATCAAGAAAATTTTAGACGATGAAAATATTGATTCAGAGATAATAAAAAGATCCGACAAAATGACAACTTCGAATGTAGATATTGTGATTACCGCTGGTGGAGATCGAGCGATACTTGATTATTCACACTACATTAAGGAATTCTCTGTACCTGTTCTGGGAATATATGAATCAGATTCAACAGGATTTTTGGGACAAATTGACGTGAGTGATTTAAAAAAATCTATAGGCAGAATTAAAAAAGGTGATTACGAAATAGACGATGTATGCCGGCTTTCTGTTAATGTTGATGGTAAAGAAATC
The DNA here is from genome assembly GCA_035620895.1 of Nitrososphaeraceae archaeon. GTDB lineage: Archaea > Thermoproteota > Nitrososphaeria > Nitrososphaerales > Nitrososphaeraceae > TA-21. The sequence continues at coordinate 13,495 of DASPFY010000022.1, read as the reverse complement.
GAACCAGTCTTAAATGATATTTCTCTCTTCCCAAGAAAAAGTGCTACTCTTATGGAATATATATTAAAGATTAATGGAAATGATCTCTGGCATGATAACAGTGATGGTGTAATCATTTCCACGCCAATTGGGTCTACAGCTTATTGTATGTCTGCAGGGGGGCCAATGGTTTTACAAAGGTCGCAGGTTTTTGTTATCGTTCCAGTTAATTCAATGGACAATACTCGCAGGCCTCTTATAGTCCCTAATACTGATAGGTTGGAAATTGAGGATATACTCTGTAGATATCTGTGTGAGGTAATCCTAGATGGAGGAAAAAGGGTAGCTGTTCGGAAAAATATTATATGCGAAAAACATGAATTTCCAGCAAAATTTGTGAGATTAATCAAGGATTCTCCTATGGATATTATCGCTAAAAAGGTAAAATTGGCAGAAGACCTACTTGATATGCCACCCAGTGCTAAATTGATCTTAAAAACTCTAGAGTATGAAGGTGAATTGAGCCAAAAGGATCTAAGCAAGAGAACGATGCTACCAGAGAGAACTATAAGATTGTCCTTGAGTCACCTTATCCAACGCGGGTATGTCAGGAAGAAGACATCTTTGCGTGATGCCAGACAAAAAACTTACGAGTTAAACCTAAAACTTTGACCTAGATGCAAGATGTTATGAATGCTTCAAATGCTTGTTCCGGTCTGCCCGGTATGCTGCTAAATTCCGAATGATACTGAACAGCGAAAAAGAACTTGTTTGATGGAAATTCTAGAATTTCTATTCTTCTTCCTTTATCGGAATGACCGGATAACACCATGCCATTTTCTTCTATAACTTGTCTGTAATCCTGATTAAATTCGTACCTATGTCTGTGTCTTCGCTCAATTTTCTTATTCTGGTATATGCTATCGGCCAGTGTCTGGGGTATTATGGTTATATCATGTTTTCCAAGTCTCATAGAACCGCCAAGGTTAACAGTATGTTCCTGTTCGGGCATGAATTTTACCAATGAGTTGTTATCATTAGGGTTAAATTCCTGTGAACTGGCATCGACTAACCCACATTGATTTCTTGCAAATTCAATTAACGAAAGTTGAAATCCAAAACAGATTCCTAAAAATGGTATGTCCTTTTGTCTAGCATAATTAATTGAATTTATTATTCCTTCACTTCCTCTTGCTCCAAATCCTCCCGGAACAAGAATTCCATCAAACTTGTTCAAGAATTTCACTTGATCGTTATTTCCATTTTCAAATCTTTCAGAATCAATCCATTCAACATTTAATTTCATGCCCAGTTTTGCTGATGAATGGAGCAACGCTTGATATACACTCACATAGCTATCTGGTAAATTTACATATTTGCCAACAATACCTATGTCTACATTTCCTGTAAAGTTAAAGAAAGATTTTGTTACCTTTTTCCATTCAGTCCACCTTATGTTACGGTTTCTTAGACCAAGCTTGTCAGAGATTACATCAATTATTCCTTGGTCTTTTAATATTTCTGGGACATCATAAATCGATGAACAATCATGACATGAAATAACACATTGCTCTCTAATGCTGGCAAACATCGAGATCTTATGTCTTGCTTCTCTATTCAGTGGCTTTTGACATCTGACTGCTAGGATATATGGATGAATTCCAATCCTTCGGAGCTCCTGTACGCTGTGCTGTGTGGGTTTTGTTTTCTGTTCTCCTACCACGTCCAAAATTGGTGCTAATGTTACATGTACGAATAGAGTTTCTGTATCGCCTTCTTCTAATTCCATCTGTCTAAAAGATTCCAAGAATGGAAGACTTTCTATATCACCTACCGTACCACCACATTCAACAACTAAAACGTCATAACCTTTAGCTAGATTCTTTAAACTGTTCTTTATTACGTCAGTTACATGAGGTATTATCTGAACACATTGGCCCAAATACTTGCCTTCTCTTTCAGCCTTTATTACATCAGAATAGATCCTTCCAGTAGTAATATTATGCCATTTTGTCATCGGTGTATTAAGAAATCTTTCATAGTTTCCCATGTCCATGTCACACTCTCCCCCATCATCCGTAACAAAGACCTCACCATGTGCAGTTGGGTTCATCGTTCCTGCATCGTAATTCACATATGGATCAATTTTTGTGCAGGTTACTCTTAAACCAGTCAACTGTAATAATTTTGCAACCGAAGAAGCAACTATCCCTTTTCCAAGACCTGACATTACTCCACCAGTAATAAAGATGAACTTTGGAAATTTCTTACTGGGTTTATTTTGTCTATACCGCACATTAGACTTTATTTCCTCACCTTTTTAATCGTTTTCAGACTATCTCGTAATTTGAGCAAATGACTCCAAAATCAACAGCAAAGATATGAATTTCTAGTTAGTGTGCGCCTAAAAATTAATTTCAAGCTTGCCCAATATAACCCACGTTAGCAAAAAAACTAAGGATGGCGTTCACATATTCGTTGTCCTTGTTAAGATGATACATCGTATTTGCCATTTTTTTTTCCTTTATCCAATCAATACTGCGCAAATCTTTTAGATTTCGTTTAATATCTTCTCTCTTTAATCCAGTTCTTTTATGGAGAACATAAATAGTTACCATTTTATTTTCTTCGGCTAGGGCTTTTATTATCTTGATTTTACCGATCGTTCCAATTCCGTTTTCTATAATGGTTTTGCTATCATAATCCATTATTTTTTATTTATCTGTTGTTCTAATAAAGGTTCTAATTCAGCTAACGATGTTATGTTCATTCCTATTTCCTTTAATGATTTCATTTCAATTATTTTTCTATCGAGAAGATCATTCATGTAATCCTCAAATTCAAATTTCTTCATCTTGTGTTCATCTGCTAATTCAAGTGCATAGGTTCGAATTTCCTTTAGCTCAATGTATTGCTTTTTTCTTTTATTTTGTACTTTTAATATGGCCATTAGTATAATCAGATGACTCTTTGGAAGTTCTTTCAAATCCTCTATTGTGATGGATGGTTTGTTGTAGCCATGGACTTTACGAATTTGTTCCAATGTGATTCGATCACTTCCGTTTGCTTCTGCCAGGTTTCCTGCATATAGTAGTAGGTCCAAAGCATATCTAACATCCCCATCAACTTGCGAAGATGCTGTAATAAGTGATACTTCATCAATTATATCAGTACCTACAATGTTCGGATTGAATGATTCGGAGGATCTTGTAACTAGAATATCACTTATTTGTTCTATAGAATAAGGTAGAAACTCTATTGGTATTCTTCCGAGAGTACTTAGTTCTGAACTATCGATTTTGTCATGAAAATCAGTACTTCTTGCGATGAAGATTACACCTATAACATTACAGTGTTTTGATAGATCAAATTCATTGAGGCGTGTAAAGTCATAGATAATGCCACTGTCTTTGTTGGAGCGTAACAGGAACTCTATTTCATCCAAAATAATCAAGGTGTATAACTTGTTCTCATACAAATATGAAAGAAGGTATCTTAACATCTCCTCTGCACTAAGTCCCTGTGAAGGAAGTTCGGGAGCAATTTTTTCCAATAGAAACCTATAAACTGCATATTTATTTCCACCCTGAAGTTTTAGATTTATGTAGGCAACCTTGAGTGTTAACCCAGATTTTTTGAATTCATTTTCCAACATGTTTGAAAATTTTATTATTGTAGATGTCTTTCCAATTCCTGATCTACCTATTATTTGTGGTGTAGAAAACAAGAATTCATCTGGCTTGATGTATGAATCTTTAAACATCGTCAGTAGTAGTGACATTTCTTTTTCTCTATGGTGAAGCTCACTGGGTATGTATCTTGCCGACAGTTTTGACCTATCAAGGAATATCTTAGTTTCTGACAATTCTCAAATAGATTGATAGCATGATCATAATATATTTATTAATCAATCGGTATTTTTGTAACCGTTTCAAAAACTATCCCCTATTTGGTTATTGACTTGTAATTGGCATTTTTAGCGATTCACAATTCCCTGAGAGCCTGTTCAGTATACGACTGATAGTTTAGTAATACAGTTATATGATTAAGGGTAAGTTTACTTTCTGATGTGACTTTGAGTAGATTTTTCTCAAGAGAAACTGGGCTTAAAACATTGGCCGATAATTCTTACAAAGCAGTCAATGACGGTTTCTATGATGCGGACAAATATGACTATACCAGTCATACTGCAATTTCTCTTAAAAAAGTAATCCTAACATGTAATCACGTTCCCATAATTTCAGAAATAAAATTTTCCTCGCCGTCAAAAGGTAAAATTCTTGACCAATCCAAGATAAAACCGAAGGATTTGGCAATACAAATGACGAATTCTGGTTCTGTAGGAATTTCTGTACTGACTCAGCCGTACTTGTTTGATGGTTCTATTCATAATCTTGCATCTATTAGAAAGAGTGTCAACGTACCATTATTGATGAAAGATATCATAGTTAGTGAGGTCCAAATAGATGCAGCAAGGAGGATAGGCGCAGACGGCATCTTATTGATTAAAACCGTTTTCGATAATGGATTTGCCGAGGGGAGCTTGGAAAAATTTTCGGATTACGCTACAAAAAAGGGACTAGAAGTCATTACTGAAGTTCATTCAGATGACGAATTTAAAGAGTTCCTGAAAAATAAAAATCAGCTTATCGGCATTAATAATAGAAATTTGAATACCCATGAAGTGGACATTAGGGTTACTATTGAATTGCTACAAAAATTTGATAAACAAAATAATATTATAATTAGTGAAAGTGGAATATCAAATTCAGATGATATAAAGAAATTAAGATCAATTGGAGTTGATGCATTTCTTGTTGGTACAAGTATTATGGAATCGGGAAATGTTTTTGAAAAGATAAAGGAGTTATGTCATGCTTAGAATTTTGCACTTTGTATTTTTTGTGAGTGTACTACTTTGACCAAGTTACGAGAGTTTCCAATAGTAGGTAAATATGGAAAATACGGCGGAAAATATATTCCCGAAACTTTGGTTCCAGCAATTAATGAACTTGAAGATGCATACGAAAAAATAAGAAATGATTCAAATTTTAAAAAAGAACTCGATTATTATCTTCAAAATTACGCTGGAAGACCCACACCACTGTTTTTTGCAAAAAATCTGACTGACTACGTAGGTGGTGCAAGGATTTTTCTAAAGAGAGAAGATCTTTTACATGGTGGGGCACATAAAACCAATAACTGTTTGGGGCAATGTCTCTTGGCCAAGAAAATGGGTAAAAAAAGAATTATTGCTGAAACAGGTGCGGGTCAACATGGAGTGGGGACCGCTATGGCGGCGGCTGTTCTTGGATTGAAGGCAGAAATCTACATGGGATCCATAGATATCGAACGACAAAAATTGAATTTATTTAGAATGGAACTATTAGGCGCAAAAGTACACTCTGTGAACTCGGGAACAAAAACCTTGAAAGATGCCATAAATGAAGCGTTACGTGATTGGATAACAAACGTAAAGGATACTTACTACTTGATAGGTTCAGTAGTAGGTCCGCATCCATATCCTATGATGGTAAGGGATTTTCAAAGTGTAATTGGTGAAGAAATCAAATCACAGCTGAGAAACTTTACTAAAAGATCTCCTCACGCTCTTGTCTGCTGCGTAGGAGGTGGTAGTAATGCAATGGGTACTTTTTTCCCGTTTCTAGATGATAAAGATGTATCTATGTACGGGGTTGAAGCTGGTGGTCTGGGCATCAGAACAGGAAAACATTCCGCCACACTGAATGAAGGATCCGAAGGTATTCTACACGGAATGAGAACATATCTATTACAAGATGAGTTTGGACAGATAAATGACACACATAGTATCTCAGCTGGGTTGGACTATCCAGGTGTGGGTCCTCAACATGTCCAGTTGAAAGATATTGAACGTGCAAAGTATGTTACCTGTAATGATAATGAGGCCCTGGATGCCTTCTTTAAACTTTCAAGGTTGGAAGGAATAATACCTGCTCTAGAACCATGCCACGCAATTTCCTATGCAATGAAGCTGGCAAAAAAAATGCGAAGAGACGAGAACATCATTGTTACGTTATCCGGTAGAGGTGATAAGGATATAGATCAAGTGATAAAGTTTAGAAAAAAATACACTGGCAGGTATTAGCAAGTGTCTTATTTACAGAATAATAGAATTGAGAAAAAATTCTCTCAATTAAAATCAATGAAACAAAAGGGTCTCATATGCTATATAATGGGCGGCTATCCGAATTCAGGAGCTTGTGAGAAAATAATTTCGTCAATTGTTGATGGCGGTGCTGACATTATTGAAATAGGCATTCCCTTTTCAGACCCTATAGCAGACGGACCAGTAATTCAGGAAGCGTCATATAGAGCGTTACAGAATGGAATCACCCCAGACAAATGTTTGAATCTGATAAAAAGGATGAGGAAGAAATATCCTGAGCTTCCGATAGTAATAATGACATATTCCAATATCTTACAAAAAAATGGATTTAAGAAATTCATGGAGATGGCTAAGGATGCAGGAACAGATGGTTTTGTCTTACCTGATATGACTATTGAAGAATCAAAAGAATATTTAGAGTATTCAAAAAAACTTGAACTGGCATCTATTTTTCTTGTTGCACCAAATACATCAAATTTAAGAATAAGAAAGACACTAGATGTATCAACAGGCTTTGTCTACGTAGTTTCCGTATATGGTACCACTGGAATGAGAAATTCTTTTAATGAATATACACTTACTGCGATAAAGAACATCAAAAAATTAAGTTCAAACAAAAAAAACATTTCTGTAGGATTTGGAATAAGCACTCCACATCACATAAAACTTATGTCAAAGTATGGGGCTGATGCTGTCATTGTTGGGAGCGCTATAATTAAGATAATAGATAGCAACAAAGTTAGTAATATTATTCATTTACAGAATAAATTAAAAAATTATGTTAAATCACTTAAGTCTGCATGCACCAATAGGCAGTAACAAAAGTAGATGCATTAGCTGGTAAGAATCCCACTAAAATCTGTTGAAAAGAACATATTGTTTAGGCTGACCTGGAATTTCTTGCCAAATCTTTCTACAATAATTTCAATGTCATCTAAGGAATCGGAAATCTGACTATTAATCAATTTTGCTATGACCACATGTACGGATTCATGCGAAATCAAGGCACTCATAAATCCTTCGATCTTTTCAAAATCCATTTTCTTATTTCTTGCTCCATCCTTTGATTGGACAATGAGCATGCTTTCGGCCTCATAAGTAAAGTACGCCGGTACATCATCGGTTGCGCATGAGAAGACAAAATTGTTGATTGTCATTTATCTCTGAAATCTTACTTTATCTATAGTATAAAATATTCTGCATCAGGATGGTGAACTACCACAGCAGCTGTAGAGTATTCAGGAGTTATCTGACCTGCAGAAGTAAGACCTATACCACAACTAGTGGGGTCAATCAGTTTCCATACCAAATAATGCTGCATGGTGTCAGGACAACTTGGATATCCCCAACTAAATCTCAGTCCCCTATTCTTGTCAATATTTAATTCACTTCTTATTCTATGATGGACCCATTCTGCAAGAGCTTCCGCTGTTTCTACCGCCAGACCATGAAGATAATACGCGTCCGTATAATTATTGTTTGAATTTAGTTCTTCAATTTTCGAAACGGTTTTTTGACCCACAGTAACTACTTGGAAGGCTACAATGTCCTGCTTCCCAAAGTAGTCCGTAATACACAAGTGTTTTGGTTTTGAGGATCTTGGAAATTCAAAAGCCACTTCACCTTGTTTCTTTGATTCAACTACAAGCCTGTTACCCTGATTGTTACACCTAAAGTAAGAATAGATAACACTTGGTGAGAAAAGCGCTTCATCAATAACTTTCTTTTTCCACTCTAGGAGTAATGCTTCTGGATCACCAATCATCTTGGAGGCAGATTTTCCTCTTATACCCCATGACAGAACAAAAAGAGATTTTTTATTTAGATACCGCCAAACTTCCTCAAGATCAATTTCTGAAGGTGTTAGTATTATAGGTGTATCTAGATGGGGCGCAATTGGTGGAGGTGCAGGTTTTATTTTACTAACTAATGAATCTATAGCAGTTTTTACTCCTGTCGTCTTCTTTTCATCATATTTACTAATTTTAGTATTCCATTCCTGAATGAATTTATCCCTCTCTGGAGATCTCAATTTGTTCATAACATTTAGTCCCTCAAAGGCAGTTTTACAGTAAAAAACCCCTGACTTGTATACCTCATCTGTCTTTGCAATTCGATTTATGTAATCACTATTTATGGCCGCGCCACCACATAATGCTGGAATTTTGAGATCTAGTTGCTTTGCCTTTTCTATAAAAAACTGCATTTGTTTTGAGGTAGAAACCAATAATGCAGACAATCCTACGGCATCTGCCTGCACTTCCTTGATTTTATCTATAATCTGTTGGATTGGAACCTGTTTACCAAGATCATAAACAGTATATCCATTATTTGAAAAAATCGTCTTTACAAGATTTTTACCTATGTCATGTACGTCACCGTATACTGTGCATAGAACTAGTTTACCTTTGCTTACTCCTTGTTTCTTAATTAGGTATTTCTCGAGTTCTGATACTGCAGATTTCATACATTCTGCTGATTTCAATACAAAAGGCAAAATTAATTCCCCAGCTCCAAACTTATCACCAACTTCCTTCATTGCCGGAAGTAAAACTTCATTAAGGGTTTCAACTGCTGCGTCATGTGCCAGTTCTGGATATTTCCTTAGCATTTCCTCTTTTTGAATATTTTCAGTCTTTTCCTTCAATTTTTTTCCAAGTTTATCAGAAATTGAACCTACCACATCGTCTTCAATTCCATCCTTGATACGATTTACTATACGATAGTAACAACGCTTGTCAAAACTCCAATCTTTATTTATTTCTTCCAGCATATGTTCATTCTTAGTTACTGTAACATTCTTATTCTCAAAATAATAAATTAGGTCAGAAAGAGCACTAGCGTGTCTATTAAATATGAGATCCTCTGCAAGCTTGATTTGTTCCTCTTTTATTTCTCCTATTGGGATTATGTCTTTTGCATTAATGATAACAGTATCCAGTCCTGCTTTTAGTGCATGATGCAAAAATACTGAATTGATGATTTTTCTGGCATTCGAAGGAAGGCCGAAACTAATGTTGCTTAATCCAAGAGTGGTAAAACAACCTGGAATTTCCTTTTTGACTAAAGAAATGCCCCTAAGAGTTTCAACTGCAGAATTTGCGTATTCTTGCTCTCCGGTTGCTAATGTGAAGGTAAGTACATCAAATATGTACTGCCATGGCTTTAGTCCGTATTTTCTTCCAGTATCGATGAGTAGCTTTGCTATCTTGATTTTGTCTTCGGATGTTTTGGCCATTCCATTTGGACCTATACACATGGAAATAGAAGGAATACCAAATTTTGCCATTATAGGTGCAAGGGAATGGAAACGCGAACCATCTCCTTCAAGGTTAATAGAATTAATGATGGGTCTTCCCGGAATTTGATTAATAGCTTCGGTTATCACTTTAGGATCTGTTGAATCGATTACGAGAGGAGCATCAATTTCAAGACTTAATCTTTTTACCAACTTTTTCATAAATTCTAGTTCATCGGATCTTTCGGTTGTTGCTACACAGACATCAATGCAATGTGCTCCATCATTTACCTGTTCTCTGCCGAGATCAATGAGGCCATCAAAGTCATCTGATAGTACTAATTTCTTTGCTTTTTTCGAACCCTGCGTGTTTAGGCGCTCACCTATTATCAGAGGTGTAGGAATCTGAACTAAATCTACAGCCTTTAACGCTGAGCTAACGCGGGGTACATGTTTTAAGTCCATTTAATGGTTATATTATCAATTGATAGTCTGTGAATTATAAGTTATACGATTCTAATGCATTTCTGAGTTCTCTGATATGTTCTGGGGTTGTCCCACAACAACCTCCTATCATTCTCACCCTCTTGTATTTGTGTAAGAAGTCTCCAAGATGATGAGACATGTCTTTTGAAGTCATTTTGTAAACTGCGTTGCCGTCTTCATTAATTGGCATCCCCGCATTTGGCATGACAAGGATGGGCAATTCGTTTTGTTCATCTAACCACCTTATACTTGATTCCATTTCAACTGGACCAGTTGAACAATTCAATCCAAAAACAGAAATTCCCATGTCGCTGACGGTCGTGTATGCTGACTGAACGTTTGTGCCAAGTAACATCTTGCCATATTTGTCCAAGGTTACATTAGATATTATTGGCACCTTTTTACCAGTTTTCTCCATCGCATTAAATGATCCGATTATGGCCAGTTTTACTTCTAATATGTCTTGACTTGTTTCTATAAGTAGAACTTCAACACCTCCTAGTATTAATCCTTGGGCCTGCATATCAAATGCATCTATGATTTTATTTAGAGGAACATTACCTAAATCCGGATCGTTAGAACTTGGCAGATATCCTGTTGGGCCCATTGAACCAACTACGAATTTTTTTCTGTTTGCAAATTCCTTGACTACACTATTTGCAAGCTCTGCTGCTGACTTGTTTATTGATACTGTCTGTTCGCCAAATCCATATTCTTGAAGCTTTATTTGGTTACTTCCAAAGGTATTAGTTTCAATGCAGTCTGAACCAGCTTCCAAATAACTTCTATGTATGTTTTCAATCCATTCTGGTCTAGATAATACAAGTCCATCATTGAATCCATCTTTGTTATTTGGAAAATCCTCTGGTTTTGGTTTTAGTTTCTGTATTTCAGTTCCCATTGCCCCATCAAATAGGAGTATGTGATCCTGGATTTCATCGAGGAAGGACTTGGTCATATTAGATCGATTTACATAAGTTAATCAAATTTATCTACATATATTGTTTGAGAAAATGTAATTGAAATTATTTATCTTATATTCAATGTAGGTATGAATGTTGAGAAAAATGGGCATGAAATACACAACTAGTTCATATAAGGAATTATAATTACACATTAAGGGGCCCATAGTTCAGTTTGGATAGAATGGCTGCCTGCGGAGCAGTTGGTCGAGGGTTCAAATCCCTCTGGACCCGTTTGAAAAGTAATGCTCTTATACCGAATATGAATTACAATTTATTGATTTACTAGACGTTTTAAGACTTAGTCATTGCCCGGCAAATACTTGTACTCTGTTGTTATATCGATCTACAACATATACATTGCCAGAAGAATCTGTTGCTATGCCTGTAGGCTGGTCAAACTGACCATCGCCTACACCCGATGTTCCCCATTTTGTAATAAAAGTGCCATTACTATCAAACAATTGGATACGATCATTACCTGCATCAGCAACTAAGATATTTCCTGAAGTATCAACTCCTAACCCTGCTGGCAGCTTGAATTGTCCTTCGCCTGATCCTGATGTTCCCCATTTTGTAATAAAAGTGCCATTACTATCAAACTTTTGAACACGATTGTTACCGCGGTCCGCTACATAGATGTTATCAGAGGAGTCAACAACAAGGCCGGTGGGGTTGACGAACTGTCCGTCACTGGTGCCTGGCCCTCCCCATTTTGTAATAAAAGTACCGTTACTATCAAACTTTTGTATTCGACTAGTTTCTCCAAGATCTCCAACATAAACATTATCAGCAGAATCTATAGTTACCCATCCAGGAGATATAAATTCTCCATCTCCAGAACCTGTCGAACCCCAAGAGGAAACAAATGTACCGTTGTTTGTAAATTTCTGAACGGCTGTGTTAGGGCTTGCTCCTCCTATAACATAGACACTATTCAACGAATCTATCCCTATTCCTCTTGCGTTAGTAAAAGGATCGCCTATTATCCCAGAAAGATTCCACGAAGTAACAAATGTCCCGTTCTTGGTAAACTTCTGGATATTATTGGTTTCACTGGCTGTGTCCGTCACATACACGTCGTCATTAGCATCTATTGCGATTGCTAGTGGCTGTGCAAACTCACCCACACTAACTCCTTGAGAACCCCATTTGTAAAGAAATGAATACTTGCTTCCTTGAGCCGTGAGAGGACTAATCATGCTATAAGTTGATACTGAAAATATAACCAATATCAAGACGCTAAATAAAAGCAGAGGTTTATTGCAAAACATGTACCTCAAAACTATGGATGCTTTATATAAATATTTTAAACAATCTTTAGAAGTTCAAGAGTCATTGGGCTTACTTCTAACTGACTTTAGATGTTATATCTAGCACTATTTTTGATCCATTATTTAGTACGATACCCCGAAATTCCGATACGGTACTTCCATCCTCTGTAGCTATAACATTTTTACCGTCAGTATTGAGGCCTTTCCATATATCCAAAAATTCGCCTAAAGTGTAATATCTGATTTTATTGGATTCCACATGAATTACACCACTTGAATCATGTGCTTGTAATGGTGACATACCTTCCATACCATATTTATCCAGGCTATGGTCTGCATACAAAAGAGGGTCTGCGAATATCCACGTCTGGTTCATGCCAATATGAGTGGGAACGATAATAGGTGTTCCATCAATGGTCACATTTAGGCTAACATGATTATGTATCAACAAATTAGTGACGGCTCCCGAGTTTTGAATATAAATCGATAAAATCGAGACGACTGCTAATATGATACCAGCAGTTACTCTAATTGGATCCCAGATTACTTTTTTATTTCCCCTCAGGTTCCCATTAATGTAATGTTTGTCTCTAATATCTGTCAATGATTCAAACTATACAATTTAGCCTCTCATATTAATACTCGTGGTTTTTGTATCCGTTTGATTATAGCAGCGCTAATTCTTAGCAAGAGAGACTAGAAATCCGAATTCCTACCCATCTGGAAAATCAGATCGGTCCTTCTAGACCCCTACTATTGGACATCCTGATAACGTTCCCACTGAAACATCCCAATAACTCTACCACGTTCATTGGAAGAAACAAGAGTAACGTACATTCTGTATTCAAAATTAAACTTTTGTTTTCTAGCGGATTCTATTATCCTCTTTTTATTTTTTAGCTGATTTTTTGAGATTTATCTGCTCAATCTTCGTCAATCTCCGTTCAATTTCATTAACCATCCAATCCTGTGAGAGTGTAATTCCAGTTAGTATATCTAATTCTGCTGTCTTCACCCCATCAAATGATTCGACCTTCCTTAGAATAGAGTCTACAGTAAAAATATCCTGACTAAACATGATCAATACGATTAGATTATCAGGACTTGTGATAGGAGCCTGCAGAAGAATGTTTCCTGATAGTTCACGGTAGATGCAATCAAGAACATATTGATACAATGTTTCCTTAACAGATATCACAATAACAAACTGGATGTAACCTCTTGTAGAAGCAGGATTGACTAATACAGAAAATTGCACTACATTATTTTCTTTCATAATATCTAATCTTCTACTTACAGTTTTTGCAGAAATCGACAGCTTGCTAGCAATTTCAGAAATATGCATTCGAGGATTTGGTAACAAGCATTTAATTATCCTAAAATCTAATTCCCTGGGCCCCTTCTGTAC
>DASPFY010000021.1:0-3025 GCA_035620895.1 Nitrososphaeraceae archaeon | reverse complement strand
AAAATGCAAAAGATAAATTTAGTAAAAACACCAGAGAGCATAGTTGACTACGTAATCATACATGAACTATGCCATCTTAGAATAGAAGGACATTCTCATCATTTCTGGAGTTTATTACATAAATTTGTACCTGACTATCAGAAAAAATTGACTGGTTTCATAGAAATATGTTAAAGAATATAATAATCAACAAGAATTTGAAAAGGATAGGCACAAACACTTTTCTGTGGTTACCAAGTATTTTGAAGGTTATGCGATTTCTTAGTTACAAATGCAAAGATGCTAAAAACCGTGCTTGAGCAATTCCCCTCTTTCAACGCCCGGAAATAGGGGTTCAATCCCCCTGGTCACCTAATTGTTATGTAGTGACAAAGAATAAGACCATTATCTATTTAAAGTTAATTTTCACTTTTACTAATCTGATCATTTTAATTTTAAATTGATAAAAAATGTTATTGAACCCTACTAATATACGGGCTCGGAGGGCTTCGATCCCACGACCTGCGGTTCCGAAGACCGCCGCGATGTCCTGACTACGCTACGAGCCCATATTATTACTAAAAATCCCCATTAATTAAAGTAAACAATAATCTATGTTAATTTATATTAATTTTTAAAATTAAACATATTTTTTATAATCTCCATTCTCATAATACTTTGCAACGTACTAAATAATTGAAATTAAATAGAATTTATCCAAAAGAGCTTATAAAAAAGCTAAAACCTCCAACGTCTTTACTACATGAACTTTACGAACTTTATATAATTTCATGACATAAATCTGTATTTAAATTGACATGGTAATGTAATCTCACCTCAAGTAATTATTAGAATTCCTAGTTTTGAATTTTTACAGAGTATATGGTACATAATTATTTTAAGTAAATAGTGTCATCACCCAGGTGATAGGGACCTCACAATTATTGTGGGCATAGGCCCTTTTTTTCATAGACAATCTTAATCTATTCGAATCACAGAGTATTAGATATGAACAAAAATATATGTAATTTTTACAATAAATTAATACGTTTCTTGTTAAAATTTCAATTTCAAATATACCTAATATGCCAGGGTTTTACAAAGCTTTGAGACAAGTTAATTTGGAAGATATAAACAAAGAAGAAGATATAAACAAAGAGAGTGTGGATAAGAACGTTTTTCATACTCTTCAGTAGATCTAGGAATTACTACTGATATGATAGTTACAGAATACTTTATGTAGGTAATTTCTTTACGATCTGTACTATCAATTGAAAGTTTCTGACAGAACTGCAGGTGTGGAATATGCCATTAGGGATATTATTGTACATGCAAGAGAATATGAAAAGACAGGAAAGGAAATCATTTACCTAAATATCGGAGATCCGGTAAAATACGACTTTAAAACTCCAGAACATATCAAAGCCGCGCTAATAAAAGCGGTCAGGGATGATGAAAATTATTATACTGATTCTGAAGGTCTCCCAGAACTCAGGCAGGCAATTGTAGAAAAAGAAAGTGGAAAGGGTTTTCCTGTCAATGAAAATGATGTCTTGGTAACAAACGGTGTATCCGAGGCATTGGATATGACTATGGCTTCCGTAGTGAATCCAAACGACCAAGTTCTGATGCCCGGACCGTACTATCCACCATATGCATCATATGCAAAGTTCTATGGGGGAAAACCTGTGGAATTCAAAATCAATCAAGACGGTACACCTGATCTTGACGATTTAAAAACCAAGATAACAGACAAAACCACCTCTATATGTCTGATTAACCCGAATAATCCAACCGGCGAGGTATTCACCCACAAGGGCTTGAAAGATATAATCGATATTGCTGCCCAGCACGACCTTTATATTATTTGTGATGAGATTTACGATAAGATTGTCTTTGATGATACGTTTACCAGCATTGGAAAGGTTACAGCGGATTTACCTGTTATCTTACTGAACGGATTCTCCAAAGTATACCTGATGACAGGATGGAGATGTGGATACATGTGTATAAACAGTAACTGTTCAAAACTTGATGACTTTCGTAAAAATGTTCCAAAACTTGCAAGGGTGAGAATTGCATCAAATCTTCCAGTTCAAAAGGCTGCAGTTGAAGCCTTACGGGGACCACAGGACCACATTCAGGAAATGGTCAAGAAACTCAAGTATAGACGAGATTTCATAGTAAAACGTCTCAACTCTATGTCAGGCATATCATGTAACCTTCCTCGTGGTGCCTTCTATGTGTTTCCAAAATTTGAAATTAACAATCGTTGGAAGAATGATCTAGACTTTGTCATTTCCCTTCTAAACAACACAGGGGTACTAATGGTACATGGCTCAGGATTTGGCTCCAGTTTCGGCTCCAATAACTTTAGGATTGTCTATCTTGCCACAGAAAATATACTGGAGGAAGCAATGAACAGATTAGAAGGGTTCATATCGCCAAAACACAACTAATAAGAGTCTGGTTACTCCATAATTATTTGGATAGAAACATTTTGGAACCAGAAAATAAATTTTTTCATTACAAGAAAGATAGTGGATTAACTCTTAGAATCATCATATGTTTTTTTGCTCTTTCCGTATTGTATATCATTTTTTTGACTGTATTGGCATACCTTGGTGTAGGATTTTTACCAATGATTGCCATCATTTCAGTCATGATCCTTGCCCAATGGTACTTCTCTGACAAGATAGTTCTCTGGAGTTCAGGCGCCAAGGTTGTCACAAAAGAACAATATCCTCATCTTCACAAAATAGTCGAGAACCTGGTCCAGCGAAGCAATCTTCCAAAACCAAAGGTTGCAGTAGTGAATACAAATATTCCAAACGCATTTGCGACTGGAAAAGGACACAGGAGCTCTCTGGTCGCTGTAACAACAGGACTTTTGGATATCCTAGACGAAGAAGAAGTGGAAGGGGTAATAGGACACGAGTTGTCACATGTTAAAAATAGAGATGTTCTTGTCCTAACTATGGCAAGTCTCTTTTCCACCATTGCATGGTATCTTATGCAATATGGTTTTTACGGGTCTCTTTATGGA
>DASPFY010000020.1:0-16378 GCA_035620895.1 Nitrososphaeraceae archaeon | reverse complement strand
TGGCCTTCAATTTGGAACCACTGTATGATGAGTGTTGACAGAGAAAAAGTTAGTATTATTCTTCTGACCATTGCTATAACATCTAGCATACTATTATTGTATAACAACTGGGTTTATGCACAAGCGGAAACAGAAGGCACCTCCGATGCAGGTTCCAAATTTATTGGTGCAGGAATGGCTTTTGGTCTTGCGGCTGCTGGATCAGGAATAGGCTTAGGATTTGTGGGTGCTGCTGGTTTAGCTGCGATAAGTGATAATCCAAAAATGCAATCAAGAGTCTTCATATTTGTAGGTATGGTAGAATCCATTGCAATCTATGGTATTGTAATGATGTTCATTATCCTGGGTCAATGAGGAGCAATAGGACCTCAACGATTTCTTTTTTTCTCTAGAGAATTAGGTACTTCGAACTAGATCACAGCCAATTTTGTTGTCCATGGAATCAACAAAGGTATTATTTCTATTCTTGAGTAAGAGGATTTAGAATATCAAGGAGCCATTAATTGACAATTGAAAACATTCTATGACTTATTGATTGTTGGACAGTATAAAAGGGAAAGATTTTAAGGAGAATTAATAATCAAACAATTCAATACAATGGGGCAGGCTGAACTTTTAAAGTCAACTGTGATTCTTCCAAGAATTGAAACTCATGAAGTCGTAAGTAAGCTGGCCGAATTGGAATGGTTTCATCCGTTACAAAATCCTTCTGACCATAGTAATCCGTATTTTGATGACCTTTTGTTAAACGCTCAAAAATTGTATCAGGACATTGACGAAGTTATTAGGTCCTTGGCCATACCATCTGAAACCGGCATAATGACTACTCTTTTTAAGGGTGCCCCTCAGGAAAAAACTGAATACAAGATAAACGATATTCAAAACTTCATTGTTGAATTAGAAAAGAAAAGTAAGGTTCTATTAGAAGAACCAATGTCCTTACTGAAAACTCAACAGCTAATTGATAAGGAACTTGAAGAGTACCGAAATGCATTGGACGCAATTGGTAGTGCTTCAAAGCTCAAGATGGAACTATCTGGACTCCGTAACCTGAAAACCTTTTTTGCAGAAATTTTTATTGTTAATACCAAAGACATTAGGGAAATTCAAAATAGTCTGAGTGATCTGATCGTCCATCCATTCAAACTTAATGATCAGAATTCTTCTATTACTGTCATCGGCTCACAAGAGGATTCCGAAAAAATCATGAAGGTGCTTAGAAGCTTCAATGTACATCCCGTTCAAATCCCCTCTGATTTACCTCAAAATCCTAGTTTAGCCCATGATAAATGCCAGAAAATATGTAAGGAGCTTGAGAAGAACTCTACAGAAGTTACTAAAAAAATTGAAAAGCTAAAGGTAAAACTCTTGTCAAAATTGCTTTCATTGTATGAGTCATCTAAAATAGCAAAAGATGTTTTGGAAGTCACAAGAAAGCCTGGAGGTACAAAGAATTTTGCAGTTATTCAGGGATATATCCCAGTCAACATGGCGAAAAGGTTTGATGTCCTCACAAAAAGTTATGTCTCTATTACGGAACCTGTCTATGCTGATATGTATGCTAACAATCAGCTTCCAACACTACTCGTTAATAATAGATATGTGAAGACTTTTGAAGTAATAACTGAGACGCAGGGTCTTCCCTCGCCTGGTGAAGTTGACCCAACTCCGATTATTGCCTTTGTATGGCCTGTTTTATATGGCCTTATGTTTGCAGATTTTGGGCATGGCCTGTTGCTTTTCGGCTTGGGTATGTTTCTTAGGTATAGAGCAAATGGGAATTTGAAGACATGGGCTACACTATTGGCTGCAAGTGGTGCAGCAGCTGCCATAGCCGGTTTAGGTGTAGGGGAGATGTTTGGTTTTCATATTTTGGAAATACCAAGTTTGGCACTCATTTTTGAACCATTAGATGGTTTAGTGGGCATCCTAAATGTGTCAGAATTAACATTCGAACAGGTAGTAAACATACTAGCGGTATCGGTTGCTATTGGTATTATGCATTTATTGATGGCAATGTTACTGAAACTTAGAGCTGATGTATTGGAGCGGAATAAACTAGCCGTTCTGACACATGATATCCCATATATATTTCAGTTTCTTGCCGTAGTAGCATTGATACTTGCTGCAATAGGTTCTCAATACGATATAATAGGCATGTTTGGAATAACGGGAGTTACTCATGATGAGCCTGTACCGTGGTTGACAGCTATATTCGGAGATTGGGTAACAGTAGAGTTGGTTGCAAAAGCCATGCCCCCGATAATCATTGCAACTGCGGGAATTATGATTTATGGAGAAAAAAAAGAGCAAGAACTTGCCGCTAAACATGGTCATGATGAAGGTGCTGGATTAATGGGAATTGTTATAGAGGTCATACTGGTAAGGATAATAGAAATTCTGTCTAACGTGATTAGTTATACTAGAATTGGAATTATGCTATTGGTACATTCTGCCTTATTGGTAACGGTCAATCAATCATATGAGAGTGGAGGCGGATTAGCTGTTTTGATTGGTGGTAATATAGGAATAATGCTTATTGAGGGATTAATTGTATATATTCAGACAATTAGGCTGCATCTTTATGAATGGTTCCCAAAATGGTATAAGGGTGAAGGAGTTGAATTTAAGAAATTGATTCCAAACAAGGTGTATTCAAATCTTGTTTGGTCGGAAAAACAATCTAGTTAAAACATATTTAGTTACTTAAAAAAAATATTCTTTTATCATTAAATATTTTTAGATTCATTTGCTGCTTCTTGAAGAAGATTGGAGTAATATATGATGTGGTACAGGGTAATCCTAATTGACATCAATTAATTTTGATAATATTGTTTCTCCTGGAATTTTCTGTTCAATTCCAGATGCTATTGCCGACAGATTTCTAACTTCTATTATGATAAGTTTTAGAGCGGCAAGTACAATACCCACACTAAACATGGTTTTAAAAGCTGACTTTGCTCTCTTCAATCCAATTTCTTCGAATCCCTTTTCTATTTGTAATATTGAATCTATATCGCTTGTCTGATTTTGTGGAACAATGTCCTTATATACGGTGTTGGACAGCTCCCCAATCGCCTCTGATATTTTTTCAGTATTTATCATCTTTTGTACAGTCTCATTAGTTACCTTAGAGGTAGTAGCTACTACGAGATTATTTATCTCATCAGGGGGTAGATTCCAAAATTTTCCTCGAAGTACAGCAAGTACATTATAAGAATCGATATCAACAGAGACAATGTTCTTTGCCTCTAAAGACTGTGATTCAGTATTCATTGCTTTGCCCAAATCATGATAGAAAACATGATCAAGATACACGTCAAAAATTCTAACATCTCCCTTATCCTTGTATATTGCAGCTGCCTTAGTAACATCCTCTGCAAATTCACTGCCAGAGATTGAAGAGACCGCCTCATCCAAATTCTTTGAAACCAATGCTTTAACTACTAAGTCACGTCGACCGACTAATTCTTCTGCCCTCAAATTTATTTTTGGCAATAATTCATCATAAGATTTTCCAAGTGCTTTACCCTTTAATATCATCTTCAAGTTCCATGTGATATTCTTTACAAAATATGCACTAAGAATTCTAGCTCCCCCCGAAACATTGACCATTTTTGAATGTGTGTTTACCAAATATTCTTTTAGCGCATTTTCTATCTTATCGGCAGTATAAGGTTTAGTAAGCTTGGCTAATGCATCAAGGTAAACCGTATTTTTCATTCTCGTTACCAGTTCATCCATATCCCTTGATTCTGTTAACACCTGGAGTTCATTCTTTGTTAACATCCTTCCTTTTAGTCCATGAGATATAACAGTTCCAAAAATTTTACCCGGCATGCTTACCTTGCTCAATGGCTATGGCACATCCTCTATCAATAAATTAACAGTTTTGCATCAATTTTAATCTTGTCAGAAGAATTCAAATATATCTCCGTAAAAAATTCACGCATGAAGTTGACACCCAAAATCTATAAAAGGCTAGTCATATTAAAGCTGATGACGCAAGATTCGCTGAAGGTGTAGAGAAAGGAGAACATCCCATTAATTCATACTTTATCCTTTATCCACTCAATTTGTTCAGGTATCACGTTTTAGATAATTGCGGGTTTGGAAAGTCGGATCTATTTCAGGAGGACATTGATCGGACACAAACGCAGGTGTATTACCAGCTGTCCAATCACCAATCATATTATATTAAAAAAGAAATTCCTCTATCCCCAGCTACTTCAGTTGTACGTGCATCACCAAAAACAGTAAAAGTCAAAGGTCAGTTTCTTTCTAATTATCTCAAATACGACTAATGTCTTTGGAGTTCAACTGTCAAAAAAAGACGATATAGATTGCGATATTGGATGGGCAAATCCAAGAGTAATGAAATGAATCGAAAAGCCCATGATTACGCCCATCAATAAATTATCAGTGTGCCAATAAATTCCCAAAAATATTCCTAAAGTAGGAACAGTAAATAACAATGCAAGAATCACACTTGTACTTATCATCTTGATCATAATGTCTGGCGTAACATTTTCTGATTTCTGACAAGGAAACTGAAACTTTACACTTGTTCTTGACAATTGACAAAAAATTGTTTTTACATGCCTGATTTATATATTGACGTCCTAAAAATTATGAAAAATAATCTTATTACTTATAGAATTTAACTGGATAATTGTTGCAATATGAATTTTGTAGCGATAGAATAAACAAAAGAATCATAAAAAACATCATTGAGCATTATCTATCTAACGACTCGAGTAGGATTGGTCCAATCTGGTCCCATGTGTCTATTCTAAAGATACACTAGGTTGAGCAAATATTCCTTGATCTAAGTACACAAGATGTAAGTTCTGACTTAATCAAGACTTGCTTGACATACGGACTTATTGATATTACACTGATAATTTTCTAGAAATTTTATATGCAAACCCCATTGCCACAAATAGAGTTATTATTCCAGCAGATATAGTTATTATCAAATTTGTTTTGATAACATAATGAAATAAGATAGTGCTGATTATAGCAGGCACTGCAATAATAATTGCGAGCATCGTACCATTAAGAAAAATTTTTAGTATCGAAATTTTTGCATCATTTTTTTCAGAGTTTGAATCCAACTTTACAAGTGATAAATCTAAATCATATAAAAATCCTTCACAATAGATCCCTAAATCTCGGATAGAATTTGGAATTTTTTCTAATTCTATTTTGACGATTTATAATTTGAAATTCATAATTTCATTTACCGCTATAGGATCCTTTGACCAATACTATTTACGATATAATCTGACGCTACAATTGTGGTTCAATATAGAAAAAATGAAATGCTGATTTCCAGTAGAGTCCAGATAGATTGTTTTACGAATAGACGTAGAAAATTCGAGTGAATTCAGCATAAATTCCTAGATTAAATTTCAGTTATACTCAAATTACTAATGCACATTTAATCAATCAATAAATGAATATGAAAGAAATTGCTCTTCAATTATGTACTTGTACCTGGTTAGAAATAATGACTTGTATTGGAGTTACACTATATCTCGTCTATAATTCTGAATATTATCTTGCTTTAATTACAATAGTAGTTTTTTCACCACTTATAGGATTTCATTTTGCAGTAACAAAAACCAGTAAAGATGAGTACTGTGCTAGTTGTAGAAAATGATAATAATATTCGTTACAGCATTTTGTTCATAAAATATTTATAAAGCACAGCAAGAACGTGACTTTCAAAATGACCTAGAATATCAATTCGTCAATACTCAAAATTCTCCCACAATATTTACATTTAAGAATAATTTTTTCCTTATCAATAACTTCAATAACGGATTTTATATTCTCCCCGATAGTTACACATCTCAAATTAGGACACTTGAAAATTCCAGTAATAAAATCTGGCAGTTGGATCTTTCTTTTTTCTGCTAATTTGTAATCTTTAATGATGTTTATGGTAGCATGTGGGGCTATTAAGGACAACTTGTTTGTTTCATCAGTTTCCAGATACCTGTTTTCCACCTTGATAATATCTTTTTTATCATATTTGTTGCTTGGGACGTTCAAAGCAACTGTTATGACATTTCCTTCTCTACCGGTGATATTTAGTGCTCTCAAAACTAAAAATGCCTTACCTGATTCTATGTGATCTATTACAGATCCATTTTTGATTCTCCTTACAATTAATTCAACTGAATTG
Source organism: Nitrososphaeraceae archaeon (assembly GCA_035620895.1). Lineage (GTDB taxonomy): Archaea > Thermoproteota > Nitrososphaeria > Nitrososphaerales > Nitrososphaeraceae > TA-21. The sequence goes on along the minus strand of DASPFY010000020.1, from coordinate 10,185 downwards.
GACAGATTCTTTACGCCCTTCCATTATTATATTAGCTATACTATAAAAATATGAAACCTACGCTGTAGTACTTTGGTAGAAAGTTTGATAGTAACCCTGATTTATCAGAAACAAATATGTTTCTCGTAGAGTCTCGTGTAGGGGAAAGTGTTACATCATAAAGAAACAGGTCTCTTACAAATCAAATAATATTTTGCATCATCATCTTTTTGAACTCAATATCTGATAAATTCCTTTTCGCTTCCAGTATCATTGCAACATCATTTCCGACGATATATCTTTGCTTAGGTTCATCACTACTTAAAACCTGCAATATCATTTTTGCAACATCAGTAGGTGACGTAGCGTGTTCTTGCATTAATTCAATATTTTTCTGAATTTTATCCAAGGATCGAGAATAGGGTGATCCGTTTTTAGTCGATTCTTCTGATACAATACAATTACGGAAAAAATTTGTCTTGACCACTCCAGGCTCAATAATGATTACTTTTATGCCAAAAGGAGATAGTTCATACATTAATGATTCACTAAATCCTTCCACAGCAAATTTTGTACTTACATAAGCAGAAATGCCAGGAAAACCTACCTGTCCTGCACCTGAGCTTATATTAACGACTGTACCACTTTTCTGCAATCGCATTATCGGTATTACCTTTTTAGTAATATTGAGAACTCCAAAAAAATTAGTTTCAAATTGATTCCTTATCTCATCCAGAGTCAAGTCCTCAAAAAAGCCTACCAGACCATAACCCGCATTGTTTATCAAGATGTCAATTCTTTTTGCTTCACTCTTAACTCTATTAATTGCATTTTCTATAGACTTATCATCATTTACATCAAGTTCTAGGATCTTTAGAGCAAGTTTTTCTTTTTCACTTGTCTTTGCAAGAGAATTTGATTTTTTTGTATCTCGCATAGTTGCAAAGGTGTGAAATCCATTTCTAGCGAGCATCAATGCTGTTTCATAACCAATTCCGCTGGAACAACCTGTAATCAATGCAACTGGATGCATCATCATAATAGCCGTTTATTTTTTATATATATTTAGTTGCTAAAATTAGAATGATTCTATAATTCTACCTGTGCTGTGAAGAGAGTTAGTAAAGGACAGCTGATTAAAAACATTAATTTATCATTGGAATCGAATCGATAGCAATTGTCCGACGCTGATGAAGAACCCCGTACAAACGGAGGCGCCACGTCTCATAACCAGTTGGTTAGGTCTCTGGGACTCCTGGATATACTCATGGTTGGAATAGCTGCAATGATCGGCGGTTCGATTTTTGTTCTGACTGGACCGGCAATAGGTCTTGCAGGCAGTGCAGTTATTATTGTCTTTATTATCAATGGGATAATCACATTATTTACTGCGATGGCATATGCAGAACTTGGGTCTGCTATGCCTGAAGCAGGTGGCGGATATTTATGGGTGAGAGAAGGCTTGCCTCGACCCAATGCCTTCATAAGTGGGTGGATGGCGTGGCTTGCTCACATAATCGCTGGGTCATTATATGCTGTAAGTTTTGCCTCATTCCTCACAGGATTACTGGATATGACGAATCTTGCTCAGGATCTTTTGCTTTTGAATATAATACCCACGGATAAGTTGATAGCCGTGGCAGCTATTGCGGCTTTCACTTATATCAACATCAAAGGAACGTCTGAAACGGGCAAGACCGGAGTCATCGTTACTATAATTCAGTTAGGACTAATATTCATTTTAATCGCAGCCGGTTTGTGGGTCATGAATGGACATCCAAACTGGGAGATGAACTTTTCAGATTTTGCACCAATGGGGATCGGTGGGATAGTTGCTGCGATGGGTCTGACTTTCATAGCATTCGAAGGCTATGAGGTAATCGTTCAAACTGGAGAAGAAGTAAAGAATCCAAAAAGGAACATTCCACGGGCTATTTTCATATCTCTAACTGCTGTAGTTATTTTGTATTGTTTGATTGCCTTTGTATCTATAGGGGCAATATTTCCAGCCGGTATTCAATCGTGGAATTACATTGGTGATGCAGGTGAGCTAGGAATAATGAAAGCAGCTGAACTTATACTTCCTTACGGAGCATTTATCGTTCTAGGAGGAGGCTTGATCTCTACACTAGCTGCGCTAAACGCAACTACATTTTCATCAGCCAGAGTGGCTTTCGCTATGGGCAGAAATTACAATATGCCAAACCAGCTCAGTGCTATTCACAGAAAGAACAAGACACCCTATATCGCAATACTAATTTCTGGTATCATTATGGCCATTATGGCTTATGCACTTCCTCTTGGACAGATCGCCGTAGCAGCTGGTGTTATTTTTCTTTTATTATTTACCCAAGTTAATATGGCTGTAATCACTATCCGAAGGATATACGGGGATAAGTTGGACTATGGTTTCAAAACTCCATTCTTTCCCATAATACCAATTATTGGTATATTTCTAAAGCTTGGACTGGCAGTTTATCTACTGTTTACACAACCCTTAAGCTGGGCGATAACCATAGTATGGGTCGTAATTGGATTCTTTATATATCGAATGTATACCTTCAGGAAAGAGATAGAGCATTATGCTCCAATTGTTACCAGTGAAGGAGATCTCGAGAGGAAAGATTACAGGATTCTTATTCCATATAGACCCGAAGATCCAGATAGATTATTAAAATATGCTATAAGAATTGCGAAAGAAAATATCGGGGAGATTAATATTTTGCGAGTTATAACCGTTCCAAAACAGACGCCGCTATCTGCAGGAACAGGATACGCTGAAACTGCCAGGAAATCATTTGAACCATTAGATAAACTGCTCGATAAGGAGAACATACCAAATCATTATCTTGTAAGAATCTCTCATGATGCAAATGAAGCTATTTTGGCCACAGTCGAAGAACAAAAAATAGATTTATTGATAACAGATTTTGAAGCATTTAGAAACAGTAAAAAAATTCAAACAATATTGACATGTGATGTATTGACCATTTTGTCAGAAGGAAATGAAGAGTTCACATTTGAACCAAGTCGAAAGTCAAGAGGGCGTGTTGACCAGAAAAATTTAGTCGTACTATATGATGGCGGTGATCATTCAGATGTTGTATTGAAAGCAACCAGTTGGTTAGAACGCTCAGGACAATTCAAAATTAACGTTCTGTACATTAATACTAAAAATGAGGACGAACACGAAAAAATTGTAAGGATAACAGACATATTAAAACAAAAAGAATATCTTGAGCAAGTTGGAATTGAATTTAACGAGATCACACTTTCAGAGAATGACCTTAAATATAGTAACGAAGCTGCAGATACAATTCTATCTTCATTGAGTAATTTTCAACCAGATGTTGTTATAACTGGCGCTACTATTTCAAAATTTAGCTTCTTTACTGATCCTCATTTTCTAAACATGTTGTATGAATTGAAATGTCCTGTTATAGTGGCAAGACATTTTGCCATTCCTGGAGTTCACACAATTAAAACTCTTATTCAAAGATTAAGGACACACTTACTTGAAAAGATAGAAGATTTGAAAAAACTCGACAAGCTTAAATAAACTTCTCGGCAAAGAAAATAATTTCTTTGAATTTAGGAGAAGGCATTTTTACATTTCTGTGACTTTTGTAATCCACTAGCATTTGATTTAAAATTATGAAGGTTTATATTGCATTAATAGGCTTAGGTAAGCCTAATAGTTTTATGTCCTTGATCCTTAAAAAAATTATTTCCCAAACGTTATCATATGAGGTAGAAAAATTGAATGAAAATTTTCGATGGGAATGAAAATAGGAAGAAAATTCCATTATCCTTATGGATTGTTCTCCTTATCCCCAATCTCTTCTTAAGCTCTGCATATGGCTCACAGCAAATAGAACTTAGTACCAATGACTTGATCTTGGTAACCGTTAATCTGCAAAGAATATCAGAGCAAATAAATTTAGTTCAGGCAAGTTTGACAAAAGGAGACAACACAAGAGCTTTTGAGCATGCATATATCTCCCATTCAACTATTTTTCCTTCAATTAAAGATAAAATTAGAGGAATAGATCAGATATCAACTGATAGATTAGAATCATTGTTGATTGATTTACCAATAATGGTAAGATCCAATTCCCAATCATCTGAAATCGAAAGTAAGTTAGGTGAAATAACCAGTATTACGAATAATATTAACTCAGATATACTAGATCCAAATAATTCGGTCTATTATTCAGTCATAGCATCAACTATTATGGTACTATTGGATGATGTTTCAAAATATTACCAATTGTCCGATTATGGCAGTACTAAGGATTCTTCTAATCAAGTAGATTATGAAAATGCAATAGGGATGGTAGATATATCACATAAATTATTCAAGAATATTTCTAATTCATTCAGTGATTCCAAACAACTGGAATTTGAGTCCTTTTTTGAGGATATAAGGAATTCCTTATCTTCTAAGTCTGATGCTGAAAACATCTCAAAACTCATAACAGCTATCCATTTAAATCTAAATGAAAAAGAGTCCAGCGTTCAAGCAGATGATTCTTTAAGAATTTACTTTGGAAATATAAAAAATTTAATAACAAAAATCGATGGAGCTATAAAGAATAATTCAGACTATTCTTCTGCTGAAAAATATGCAACTACTGCATACCTGGACAATTTCGAGTATATCGAAGCGCCACTTGAAAAAGTTGATCCAACTCTTATGCTTAATTTAGAAATAATGATGAGAGAAGAGCTTCGCGAACTACTAAAGAACGAGCAACAGTCACAGGCAATTGTTCTTCTAGCTAATATCACTAACAATCTTTCACTTGCTGCAAGTCTCTTAAATGTAAATTATGAAAATCTAAGTCTTGATGATACATCAGAATATTCTGCTTCTATGGCAGGGAATACGCAACAAGACAATTTAACTGATATAACAGGCCTAACAAAAGGCTTTGGAACGTACTCTGGGGAAAAAAGAGGATTTGGTGAGAGTACAGAACCAGAGAGGATGGGGGTAAGAACAGATATAGATGATATAAGGATTAAGTTGGTTGATCTCCTACAACAATATAAGGGAGGAAAATATGATGAGTCATTTCTTACAGCAAGATCAGCTTACCTAGACAGTTATGAAGGGATAGAAATTCCACTTAGACCAATAAATCCTGACTTTACTCTTGATATGGAAATAAAGTTTGCAGAATTAAGAAGCTTGATTCAACAACATCAATCATACGACAAAATTGAGGCTAAGATTGTAGAAATTAGAAATGGCTTAGATGAATCCGAAAGGTTAGTTACCGGTACTGGTTCAATAGCTCCTTCGCTGGCATTTACTACCTCATTCTCAATTATATTCAGAGAAGGACTTGAATCTGCACTCATAATCGGTGCTATTCTTGCCTATCTTGATGCATCACGAAATGCACGTTATAAGAAACACGTTTACCTTGGAATAGTGATCGCTATTATTGCGACAGTCATTACATGGTATGTTGCCCAATTTATTATAGAGATATCTGGAGCAAGCAGGGAACTGATTGAAGCAATCGCAGGAATTTCTGCTGTTGCAGTATTATTCTGGGTAAGTTTCTGGATATTAAATAAGGTTGAAACCAAAAAATGGATAGAATTTGTAAAGGCAAAAGTATGGCTAGCAACAACGACGGGCAGTGTAATGGTCTTCGCGATGTTATCATTTTTTACAGTTTATAGAGAGGGATTTGAAACTGTACTGTTTTACCAGGCCATGTTCTCATTTGCAAAAAATATGGAAACCTTTGTACTTTTGGGATTTGTCTTGGGATTGGCAGTGATAATAAGCGTTGTATTTATTATTAGAAAAATAGGGAAAAAGCTACCACTGCGTGTTTTGTTTGGTTTAACAATGGCAATTGGAGCTTACATGTCTATTGCATTCATAGGTAACGCCATTAGAGAGTTTCAAGAGGTTGGTTATATTTCAACAACTCATCTATTTGGAATCATACCGCGCTTAGAGATTAACTTGGCAACAATGACTGGGATTCACCCGACACTAGAAACAACGATTGCCCAGATAATACTCTTGTCGGTATATGCTATAGGAGCTCTTTATATCCTAATTATTCAGCCACGCAGAAAGAAGTTGATTGAATCCTCTAGAAAATCTATGGCCAATCTAAAGGATGGGAAGAAAGGATGATTGGGATAATATCTAGTTTTAGGAACATGATTGTTAAAATTTAAATTTTGATTTTGATTAAAAGTAAATTATAAAAGTAGTCTAACGGAACCTTAATAATTATATTGTGATTAAGAATACATCAAATGTTAGGGACTGTTAACATGAATCCTGATGAAGAGCTATATCTGGGAACAGCTGAATCTGAACACATTGAAATGTACCTAAAAGCTATCTGGCATATTCGCGAACGAAAGGAAAAAGTAAAAGTTAGTTCTATTGCCAGAATTTTGAATGTTAGACAACCTTCAGTTGTTCAAATGCTTCACAAACTAAATGGTGCAAATCTTGTTGAATATTCGAAGGGTAACTCTGTTATGAAATTAACAGCAGAAGGAGAGCAAATTGGAGAACGAATGATAAGAAATACGAGACTTTTAGAAGTTATGATGAAAGAAGCTTTAAGAATTGAAATTGATGAAGAGATGGTTTGCGGAATAGAACACCACATGAAAGAAATATTTACTGACGCGTTATGTACATTGTTAAGGCACCCCAGGTCATGTCCACATGGATATCATATTCCATTGGGTAAATGTTGTAAAAAATGATTCACTGAATTTTTGTATATTTCCAATTAAAATTGGCTAATCTCCCAATCTTTTTTGAGAGGCAAATTAGGTATGTCGAATAAAAACAACGAATCATGGACTATGTTTCGAGGCAACACAAGAAGAACCGGTTCCCTAAAAACCAAGCCTCTGATAAAACCGTTACTCTACTGGACAATTGAATTAGGTCCAATTATTTCATCTCCGGTTTATGAAGGAGGTTTTCTATACATTGCCACATTAACCGGACGCATATTCTGCTTGGATATATTAAGAAGAGAGATAAGATGGCATCAAAACATTGGAAGTCCCATTGTCTCTTCTCCATTAATCTTGGATGATATGATAATATATGCAACATTTAATTCCTGGATAAATAGCGATATTTTAGAAAATAATTTTGTTTATTCACTCGATAAAAATGATGGCAACATTATCTGGAAGCTTCAGACCAAGGGAGATATTTTTTCATCGCCCTGTTCTGTAGGGAAAAATATCGCCTTGGGTTCAATGGATCACAATTTGTATCTTGTTAGTGCAAAAGGAGAAATAATTTGGAAGTACGAAACAAAAGGACAAATTTGGTCTTCTCCCTCATACTATGAAAATATAATATACTTTGGATCAGATGATGGATTCATTTACTCTGTGGATTCAGACGGGTCACTAAGGTGGAAATCAAAATTGAATGGTAAGATACGTTCATCGTCACCATGCTTGTCAGAAGATTCAATTTTTATTGGTACGTTTGAGGGTGGGATATACTGCTTGAGTAACACTGATGGTATTGCAAAATGGAATAAAACGATATTAAAACCAGTTTTATCATCCCCTCTATTGGTAAAAGATAGAATCATATTTGGAACTTCTGATCATAGACTTTACTGCTTCAACCTGATAGGATCTAAATTATGGGACTTTCAAAGTGCTGGAAAAATTTGGTCATCGTCTTCGACAAGTGAATTTGATAGGCTATTGTTTTTTGGAGATCTAGATTCATTTATTTATGGCATAAATTTCACCACGGGAAAACAAGAATGGAAATTCCCTACCATGGGTGGCATTGATTCTTCTCCATGTATATCAAATGGGATGTTGTTTATTGGTTCCCGAGATGGTATATTGTATTGCTTTGAGAGACATAGAGACCCATCTTATATTCGATGAGATTAAACATACCTGGTCGTGAAATCGAAAATGAAGAATATATTTAATTGGTATTATTTTTGGTCGTTATTTTGAATATCGTACCATCATGCTTATAGTTGCTTAATATGTACAGGTTTCCGTCAGGTCCTATCTGAAGATCTGTGATTACTCCAAAATTTCTGCCGAAAATTACGTCACCTGTTTCATGATTGGTATCAGCTTTTTTATCCGACAAAGGACCAGTGAGAACTAAATGCGTCCTAGTGTCGTCCAATGGAAAGTTAAAAACAGTGCCATTTTTGACACTACCTACAAATAGATTATCTTTATATTTCGATCCGAGCTTATCAGTATGTACAAATAAAACTGATGTAGGGGCTATCGTATCTCTCCATATGAACTCTGGATCCCTGTAGGTACCCTTTCCTCCAAAGTCTTCCAAGTTTTCTTCATTAAATTCAGGTGTCATGTTAGAAAAACCAATTACTTCTCTCCATCCGCTATTAAACCCAGGCAATACAAGATTAATTTCATCATCAGTACTGCGGCCATTTTCTGTTTCCCAGAGATTTCCTGTTAATGCATCAAATCCTATGCCAAAACTATTTCGTATACCATAGGCATAATACTTATTCAAAGGATCTTCATCTCCAAGTAATCCTTTACCATCAACAACTCCACCATCAAATGTAATCCTGAGAACGCCACCTCTACCATCCGGCGGAGGACCATTTTTATTATTCTGAGCTTTTGTAATATACGTCAGATTTTGCACATAATTCAAGTTACCAATTACTAGGTACACACTTTTCTTATCTGGCCCTATTTTTAATACTCCACCGTTATGAGAAGGTCCAGGAACCGTAGGAAGATCTAAGAGCAATTTGGGATTTGTTAACTTGCCATTATCATATTCATATCTGTATAACCGATTCCCCAATACCTCACCTCCGTCAACATTCTCAGTTTCAGTGTAAAATAAGAATACATACTTTGGTTCATCTGAAACTGCAATACCCAACAGTCCTCTTTCACTTACATTTGCGACATTCACGTCCAATACGGTTCCAACAAAAGTACCATTTCTAATTTCCTTTACTTTTCCTGTGTTTTTTTCTATTAACAGGATATCATCAGGCCCTAGAAAATTCATACCTGTAGGAAACTTAAATCCAGAAGCATATTCCTGAATTTGCAAATTCGTGTCATTCACCCGAGGTAATTCTGAATTTCCGTTTTGGCCATGTACATTGATATTTTGACCAATTAGAAATAATGATATGAACGCAGCCACTGTGGCGACGAAAATTAAACAATTGTTCTGCAGAGGTGAAATTTGCATGTAAAGACTAAGGAAATAACTTGTTTGAATTATTTATTAACGTTTACTATAGAGATTAAATCCACTTGATAAAATCCTAATCATCTTTAGAAATAAAAAAAATTTAGTTGAAAAATAGTAAGTTTAATAAGCTATTACAAAAAGTAGCTTCAAGGAAATAGTGAATTTGACAATTTGATGAATAGAGGTAATATATTCAAAATATCAGCGTCTCAAGTTTCATTTGTCATGATTTTATCCTTTGCATCTGAAATCATAAATTTTACTATTGAATCCATAGGATACGTCTTAACTAACTTTTTTATTTAATCTGCCTATCGAATAATCTTAAAAAATTCATATTAGTTATTCTTATTAACCTACAGTTAGATGAAAATTAGAGTCAATTTTGAATTGCCTGTACTCTTAGGAATATTCGTGATATCAAGTGTAATGTTGAACCCAGTATTAGCACAAATCCCAACAATGACAGGTGTAGGCGTAAAAATAAACACTCCATCTGATTCAGTTAATGTGCCGGTGGGAAATTTGACTATTTATGGTGCATCCTCAGACAATAATGTCACGAACTGTCTAGTTTACGCTGATTGGAATGATTTGAAACCCATGCAGATTGTAACAGCTAATGGTCCTAAGGGCGATGCAGATTATTCGAAGTGGAGTTACACATACAATAGTGACTATCATGGTATAGTCGAAGGTTCGAATGAACTTACATCAAAAATAACCTGTTACGACCAAGCTCAAAAACTTGCTACGTCAAAGTCCTATTCAATTAATGTTACTGGAGCAAAGGGCGGAAGTGAAATTGAAAATAATACAGCTAACCAAAGTACAGTTAGTGATACCAAAGATACCAAAATATTACCAGTGAAGAGTAGCAGTAGTAGCAATAACGAGAGTTCAAATGATACTGTCGAAAAATCTAACCAAAGTACAGTTAGTGATACCAAAGATAC
>DASPFY010000019.1:0-54563 GCA_035620895.1 Nitrososphaeraceae archaeon | reverse complement strand
GGTGCCTTCTGTTTCCGCTTGTGCATAAACCCAGTTGTTATACAATAATAGTATGCTAGATGTTATAGCAATGGTCAGAAGAATAATACTAACTTTTTCTCTGTCAACACTCATCATACAGTGGTTCCAAATTGAAGGCCATATTTATTTATAACTAAGAATGTTCAAAAAATTACCGATTCAAGGCGTCATTAATAAATAAGACGTTAAAAGAAATTGGCAATTTCTTAATAGAATTATTCTAAATCTTTACAAACTTCACAACAAGAAATTTCTTAGTTGAGGATATTAGTTCCAAATGAAAATAATTAATTGAGATATTTGAACTTTGTACATTGGAAAAGATTCCGGTAGTCACTTAAACGTTTGACATCGCTTTCTTCTTGTAAGAGGAAATATCGTTTTTTACATTTTCAACCATTGAATCATGTTCTGACTGTAAGTTTTGTTTTGATTTTCTAAAGTATTCTGCGATTATATCGTTGTCGATATTGCTTGCCACCATCAATATGCATTGTTTTGCCTATTCTATATTCTTTTTCTTATCCAGAACAACTTTCACTTTTTTGAGTCTTACAAATTCTTCTCTTTCGCGTTCTTCCAATGTTCCTTTAATGAAGGCTATGGCATTCTGATACTGTGGAATTATAACAAATTCAAGTGCATTGATTAATTTTTGTGTCTTTTCAAGTTCTTTGGCTAGACTAAAGATGGCATTTTCATATTCTGCGGCTTTACATATCTGTGGAAGCATATTCTTTATCAGTTTAGATGCCTTGTCAACATACACATTTGTTTCCGAAAATCCATAAGAAAGCTCTTGACCGCCTTCCTTGGTCTTTATCTCTAGAGTAGGTATCTTGACATCAACTATTCTTCTCACATTCACGTTCACTTCCATTATACCCGGAGTCGAATCTGAAATTGATTCTAACGTTGATGTTCCAAGAGACATGTAAGAATCATAGACTGCGGAATAAATATCAGAAAGTGGAGACCAAATATCCCCTCTCGTCTTGTTAGCCTCTTCTATCATCTCATCAATTTTTTTTAGTAATACTTCTCTTTTATCGTCAAGTATTTTGTGAACCATAGTACTAACTTGCAACGATCTTCTTATCTTAATTAGTTCAATTTTCGTTGCAGTAACATTTTTGCCAAATGACATTTTGATTTCGATGAGCTTCTAAATTACTTGTTTCCTTTATAATATTGCTGAATGTGTTTGTCTTTGATCTTGGTCAGTTCGCCTTCTGGTAAAGTTGCTAATATATCCCATGCTCTACTTAGGGTTTCGTCCAAATTTCTATTTTCATCAGGACTTTGTTTTAGAAAATGACTTTCAAAATTATCACCGGCGTCAAGATATTTCAAATCAACTCCAGTTAAACCTGCCTTTCCTACAATTTCTGCTAGTGCTCGGACTTCTTGGGCTCTTGAATATGCGTCGTACATCTGATTACCAACTTCCATGTGATCAGATCTAGTTTTTCCTTCACCAACACCATCTTTCATTAATCTGGAAAGAGACATCATCACATTGACAGGTGGATAAATTCCTTTTCTGAATAGATCTCTTCCTAAGACTACTTGTCCTTCCGTAATGTAACCGGTCAAATCGGGTATTGGGTGTGTAATATCGTCTGCCGGCATTGATAAGATAGGCATTTGAGTAACACTTCCATTTTTTCCTTTAATTCTACCTGCCCTTTCATAATTATTTGCCAAATCGGTATATAAATACCCAGGATATCCTTTTCTACCTGGAACTTCTTCTCTTGCTGCGCTTATCTCTCTAAGAGCTTCGGCATAATTGGTCATATCTGTTAGTATCGCAAGTACATGCATACCAAGATCAAATGCAAGATATTCAGCTACGGTGAGAGCGACCCTAGGTGTAATGATTCTTTCTATAGCAGGATCGTCTGCAAGATTAACAAACAGCACACTTCTTTTCAATGCACCTGATTCTTCCAAGCTTCTCTTGAAATATTGAGCTTCAGAGTATTGGACACCTATGGCAGCGAAAACCACAGCAAAGTCTTCATTTGTTCCCACCACAGTGGCCTGACGTGCAATTTGCGCTGCTAAAATATTGTGTGACATTCCGGAACCTGAAAAAATGGGTAGCTTTTGACCCCTGACCAAAGTCAGCATCCCATCAATTACAGATACTCCAGTTTGGATGAATGAAGTAGGATATTCTCTGCTCTGAGGATTCATGGGTTCTCCATTAACATCAAGGAATTTATCGGCAACAGGATCAGGTAAGCCGTCGTTTGGTCTTCCTAGACCGTCAAATACACGTCCGAGCAGTTCTTGGGATACTGGCATGGCCATAGTTTTTCCAAGGAACTTTACTCTTGTTCCAGTAATGGCCAATCCTGTTGTTCCTTCAAATACCTGAACTACCGCTTTGCCGTTTCCTATTTCCAGAACCTTTCCTAATCGTCTTTCACCATCATTTGTTTCTATTTCTACAAGTTCATCAAACGAAGCTTTTGTTACACCATCTACTATCATAAGTGGCCCTTTTATTTCGGCTATTTTCGTATATTCGATCCCAGTTGTTTTAGACAGAGACCTTTACCTCCTCAATGTTACCTTTGAACGAATTAGATAGCTGTTTATCTATTTCTTCTAATTTTGAAATTTGTTCATCTGTAACTTCGAATTTTGCTTTTAGTAAGGTGGTAATTATAGGCAAGGCTCTAATATCTGCTAATGATTTTCCTTCCTTAAGGGCCTTTTGTGATTCTTTGTAGAACTTTACCATAAGTCGAACCAATTTCAGTTGTTTAGCTGGACCACAGTAAGTATCAACCTTATCAAAAGAGTTTTGCTGCAAAATTCCAATTTTTAGCATTCTAGCTACTTCTAGAACGAGTTTCTCTTCATCTGGAAGTGCTTCAGGTCCTAACAATCTGACGATTTCTTTTAATGTATCTTCACGCTGCAATATCTGATATGATTCAGCTCTCAAGTCATACCAATCAGGGCTTACGTTTTCTTTCCACCATTTGGATATGTCTTCAAGATAACCAGAGTATGACTGCATCCAATTGATTGATGGATAGTGTCTGGAATATGCTAGTCTAGTATCCAGTGCCCAAAAAGTCTTGATAAATCTAATTGTGTGAGTTGTTACTGGTTCAGTAAAATCTGCTCCTGACGGAGATACCGCACCAACCAATGTCACAGATCCAGAACGATCCGGTGAACCAAGTGCTCTTATTCGTCCTGCTCTTTCATAAAATTCTGCGAGTCTTGACGCCAAATACGACGGATAACCCTCTTCTGCAGGCATTTCTTCCAATCGACCTGACATCTCTCTGAGTGCTTCTGCCCATCTACTTGTAGAGTCAGCAACGAGAACTACATCATAGCCCATATCTCGGTAATACTCTGCCATAGTAACACCTGTATAGATTGATGCTTCTCTAGCGGCGACAGGCATGTTACTCGTATTTGCAACGAGAACTGTTCTTTCCATTAATGGTCTTTGAGATCTGGGATCAATCAAGTGTGGGAATTCTACAAGAACTTCTGTCATTTCATTACCGCGTTCTCCACAGCCAATGTAGACAACAACCTTAGAATCTGCCCATTTAGCTATCTGATGCAATGTCACAGTTTTTCCTGTACCGAATCCACCTGGAATAGCACCAGTTCCACCTTTTGCAATAGGGAAATATGTGTCAATAATTCTCTGGCCAGTAACTAGAGGTACTGAAGGATCGTATCTTTCAGCATATGGACGTGGCTTTCTAACAGGCCATTTGTGATACATCTTTAATTCAATCTTGTCCCCGTTCTTCCTACTAGCATGCACAATGATATCCTCTAAATCATATTCTCCCTCCTTGGCAATTTCAGTAATTGTCACCTCAGGATAAGTTGGAGGCACCAAAATATTATGGGTCAAAAGAGGAGTTTCTTGGACTGCTCCTAATATAGATCCTCCAAAAATAGTGTCATTTTTTTTCACTGATGGAGTAAACTTGTATTTCTTTTTCATATCAACGGGGCTAGTTGTGATACCTCTGCCAATGAATGCTCCCGACTTTTTGGCAATATCATCCAACGGTCTTTGTATGCCATCGTAAATCTTACCAATAATTCCTGGACCAAGAAGAACTGAAAGTGGTTGACCGGTACCGATTACCTCTTCTCCGGGCTTTAGACCAGATGTAGATTCATAAACTTGAATAAATGCTACATCTCCAGTTAATCTGATAACTTCTCCAATTAGTTTGGACTCACCGACTTCTACTGTCTCGTACATTTTTACAGAAGACATCCCATCAGCCTTAACCGCCGGACCGCTAACCCATACTATCTTTCCTTTTGCTACCATCTATTTGTTTTCGCCTCTAAGCAGTTGGACTATGTCTTTCCTTATTAAAGGTTTGAGAGTTTCAATATTAGAGTCAAGTGTATTATCTAAAGTCATTGTTCCATCCACAGAAGCTGCTTTTATTCCACCAATAATATCTATTGCCTCGTCTGATACGGTTATTTTCATTTTCTTATCGGATGATTCTTCTGACGATATCTTTTTTACCAGTTTCAAATCAGTCTTGTTGCATTGTATTATTATTTCAGAACCTAACTTAGCAACGCTATCTTGTACCATTCTGGTTAATAGTTTTTCATAATCTTGCTCATTATTACTTTTTGCAAGTTTTTCCTTCGCTTTATTAAAAATTTCGTCAATAGCTGATTCGATAATAACTAGTTCCTTATTCCTAGCATTTAATGTGCTAGATCCTATTATTTGCCGCTTTAGATTCTCAGCCTGTTTTTTTGATGATTCTATAATGTTAGCATATTCAACTTGTAGACTGCCTTTAGAAGATTCTAAATTTTTCAACGAATTTTGAAGTGCAGAGTCAATCTCTGAGATTAATGCGGATTCTTTTTGCGAAAGAACTTTATCAATTGTTCTTTCTAAAGAATTTAGACTCATTCATTGATTTTTCAGAACTACGTGATTTTAATCTTTTGATATCCATATTTCTTCAAAAATAAAATTAGGGTAACTCATCCTAATTTTTTACATCGAATATTTGTAATTAGAGTACTAGTCCATACTAATCGGTCCTTGATATAACTACGAGCCTCTACATACTTCGCAGGTAAAAGTACCTTCAGAATACATTAACACATCTGACCATTCGCCGCATTCATCACAGAAACCTGAGATAGCAGATGCTGGTCTACCAATTTCTCCTCTAATCATGGCAGCTTTCTCTGATACTACATCCACTAATTCTGGAGTAACAGCAATAACATCAGAGCTAGAAATAATTCCTGCTAATCTGTCTTTATAAACAACACCTAATCTCTTGATGTTATTTTTTCGTAGTATGCGTGCGGCCTCAGTTATACCTTCTCCGGCTTCTACAGTGTGTATTGTTTGCATTACTTTTGCACCATCAACCGATGATGGATCTAAATTGTTCGCCACTACCTTTGATACAACATCCCAATCAGTAACAATTCCAACGGGTTTTTCATTTTCGGTAATAATTACACTGCCAATATTATGTTCTTTCATTTTACTTGCGATGTCGACAACGGTCTCGCTTGGCCCAGCTGTAATGACAGGGCTATTCATAATGTCTCTTACTAGGACTCGCGTAGTCATGTTTGCATCGGTATTTTCTACTAGTCTTTTTGCCACAAGATCATTTAGATAGTTCAGTTTAATTATCTTTCGAATTTTCGTTGTATGGAGGAAATAATCACAAGAATAAGGATCGCCTGCTTATCAAAAATTAACCAATCTTAACATCATTTACTGATTCGCCCCTTTCAATATGTTCTATCTTGGATTGCCCTGTTGGCAGCACTCTAATAAAATCATCCAAAAGTACTTTCTTTAAATAATCCCCTAAATCGGAATCAAATTCAGAAATTACTCTTACGAATTCACTTTTTATTTTCTTGGCCAATTTCATCGGATCGGAACCACCCGGCAACAACGAAGCAAATACCAAACTTCTCTTTTTGATGGCGTTTAACGGTCCGGAAACAATTGTGTATCTATTTTCAATTTTAACCAAACCTATCGATAATTTTAGTTCAATGCCCTTGCAAAAATTTCTCTTGCCTTCAATGACAAAAGAGCCTTTTGGAAGAAATTGACCCGTAGGAGCTCCTTTCTTTATCTGATTAGGGAATACCCAGTATGCATCTCCACTTGACAATCCATCCTTCCACGCTCTACTGAATGATACTGTGGCTTGAGCCGTCTCCTCTATGAATTTGGTATTCTCATTATCTTGATTTCTTGCATTCTTTACGAGAAAAAATGGAGACCCATGAATTTCTGCGTGAAACACGATATCGTCATCAGTCATGTGTTTGCGAATTACTGCTGAATTCGAAGATGCATCTCTCCCACCAATAACTAGGTGACCGTCAGTAGTAACGAACCAACGATATCGCTCATACCATTGTTTTGATTCTAATGCGTTGAATTGAATTTTTTCATGAATTCTTTGTGATTGACCCTGCAGTTTTTCAATTCTTGATCTAAGTTCTTCACTTGCTTTATCGATATTGCCGGCGCCACGTTCTAATTCTTTTGCTCTAGAAAACAATTGTGATGAAAATTTTGGAATACTTGATTCTAACTTTATTCTTTCATTTAGTAAAAGCAGATAGGTCAAACCATTTTCGAAGACTATTTTAGAATCATTTTTTTCTAAAAGAGTCCTGACTGAATTATCGTTCATATCTTGGATACCTAAAGACGAGAGATTCATTAATTCATGGGCAACGCTTCTAAGACCTTTTGATTTTGAAATTACACTCATTTTTGCTTTGCTTTGTTCTTCCAAATCATGTTCTAATTCCAATATTTTCTTGTCTGTTTCTTCTGTTTTCAGACTCCTACCGATAGTTAAAATCTCATTACTCAGTACTTGATCTATCGCCTCCATGTATGTGTCAACTTTCTTTGCGTTAGCTTCTTTTGACATTGAGATGGGAGATGCGTCTATTGCAACTCCCATCTTATCCATGGTAACTGATGCTTCGTGATTTTTTTCATCTAGTACTTTATCAGTTATTTCTTTGGTCTTTTCGTATATAATTTCTATGTCCTTGTTACTAAGTTGGTTAGCAAATTTTGTAGTATTTCCCGATTGAAATAGAATTTCTTCAACATATTTCCTTGGTAAGGATGTAGATTTTCCCAACCATTTCACCACTTCTATATCTTCGGGTACTGGACTAGTTTTAAACATCATACTTTCTACAGTAATGTGCAAAACGTCCTCACCTCTGCTAGGTGGGAGAACATAATCTGATCCAGTATTGAGAGTTCTGTGCCTAACTTCTACTGGATTCAGGATCCAAAGTATTTTCATCGATTCGTCGCATAAGATGATATTCCCCTTTCCGAAGATTTCAACTATCAATATCCTTACTTTATCGTTTCTATTTACAAAATGGAGTAAAAAAATTCTCTCGCTACCAGGCTGAGATATAGAACTTATTCTTGCCCTTTCTATTTCCTTACTTAGTGTCTTTACAAATTGACTTTCTTCTACTTGTTTGTATTTCTTATTTGTTATCCAAATTCCCTTGGTAGAAACCATAAGCATGATATCAGGTTCTATCGGATGATGAAGTTTCATAAGAATAGAATTTTTAGTGATAGAAGAAATATTACTCACGTAAAATCCCGATGATACCTTTGAATTTATCTTGTTTACGAGATAATATAGCTCTATCCCTGATAATTCCATATGAATGACTGTAGACGAGGATGAATATTAATTAAAAATTCAAATAGCAATCGAAAGGAATTAAACCTGCAATTAATGTGAAGAAAGCAATTGGAATTACTAGATAAGATATACTATATGAGAGCCTTATTAGGGGTTATGTGTGGTATTATCCTAGGTTTTATCTTAAATCCTTCCAACTATTCAGCGTCTGTACCCATAATTATCGTACTTGCACTGTTTTTCTATATTATTTCGTATGTTATTGCAAAAAGAATTGGTTTGAGATTAAGAACTGAAGACAGAAAAAAAATTTCTACCAATGGTATTTTTCCTTTTATCTTTTTGCTGATAATGTTCATAATTGTTACATATACGGGCCTCCATGCATGAAAATTTGATCTAAAAGAATTTAATTTCAAGGCATTTTATGTAGACATGATGATATGGAAATATTTAACCCCAGGCATACCTGACGAGCTGTTCGAGCGCTCAGAGAATGTTCCAATAACTAAAGAGGATATCCGTTCAATTGTCCTGAGTAAACTACGTTTAAGAAAAAATTATTCGGTGATTGATGTAGGATGCGGCAGTGGAAGCATTACTATAGAGATATGTGTACACGTAAATTCTAAAAATGTATACGCTATTGATTTTGATAAGAATGCCATAGACTTGACAAAAAAAAATCTAGATAAATTTGGTGTTTCTGCAAAATTAATCCACTCCAAGGCTGAAGACGCCTTACCATCACTACCAAGAGTCGATGCAATTATTGTCGGCGGAACAAAAGGTAAAACTGAAAAAATCATAGAGCTTTGCATTTCTAAATTAAAGAAGGATGGAAGACTAGTTATTGATACCATCCTTATAGAGACAATGTATAAAGCCCTGAAGACGGTCAAGAAGGAAAAAATGCGCGATATTGAGGTTACTCAAGTCACAATAGCCAAAGGAAAAAGCATGTCAAGTGGAACTATGCTTATTTCCAGAAATCCCATATTAATTTTGTCTGCTACAAGATAGTGAATTCATGTTTGATGTTAATTCACGAGGTACACATAATTTGTTGGAACTCGCTTGCTGGGAGATTCTTTTTACTTTAAATAACACAATTTTTTACAACTCAAATTATGAAGCTTTCGTGTATAGGTTGCGGACCCGGAGACCCGGATTTATTAACGATAAAGGCTGTGGATAGAATCAAGAAAGCAGATGCCATCTTTACCCCGACCTCAAAGGAAGGTAAGCCCAGTATAGCTTTATCAATAGCTCGAAAATACATAAACGAATCAACCACTACAATTACAAACTTAATATTTCCAATGATAAAAGATAAAGATTTACTCAAAGTACAATGGAAGACTAATTCCCAAATAATAGCAAACACAGTACACTCCGGAAAGAATTGCGTTTATTTGACAGTAGGAGATCCCTCCTTATACAGTACATGGAATTATATTCATAATGAATTGAAGAAAATGCATGATGATATAGATATTGAGATCATTCCTGGCGTTCCATCCTTCTTCGCATTCGCAGCTCAAGCAAAAATGAGTCTAGTAGAGGGCGATCAAACACTTGGTATCGTTCCTGCATGTTATGATTTGGATAAAATAAGACATACGGTCGCATCTTGTGACTCTATAATTTTTCTCAAAGACGGGCGATATTTTGACAGCGTGATCGAAATACTATCTGAAACTGGTTTTAGCGATAATTCCGTTATTACTATTGCTCAAGATGTATCCGTGGATGAAGAAATTTTAGAAACAAAGAAATTAAAAGACTTGCGAAACACAAAAAATCCAGCTGGAAAATACTTTTCAATAATGGTGGCTAGAAAGAATGATTGAACCCAATACTATTTACTTTGTCGGCTCCGGTCCAGGAGATCCGGAGCTCATAACCTTAAAGGCAAAAAAATTATTGGAAAATGCAGATGTTGTGGTTTATTCAGGATCGTTACTCAATCCAAAACTACTTGAATTTGCTAAAAAAGATGCAACCCTTCATGATGCGGCTCTTTTGGATAGAACTAAAATTTATGAAATATTAAGGGATTCGACAAAACAAGGAAAACTTGCCATACGTTTTCATGATGGAGACCCCGCGTTATTTAGCACCATTAGGGAACAAATAGATAAGTTAAACTTGGATAGCATAAATTGTAAGGTTGTTCCAGGAATAACCGCAATTTTAGGTGCAGCCTCTTCATTGAATTTAGAATTAACTCTTCCCGGAATTACTCAAACACTCATTATCACAAGGGCCGAACTTAGAACTCCAGTACCAGAAGGAGAAAGAATTTCTAACTTAGCAACTCACGGTGCTACTATGGCATTCTATCTCAGTGTTCATTTGATAAGAAACATAGTGGATGAATTAATTAAGGGGGGTTCCTATCAAACCTCGACTCCTGTAGCTGTGGTATACAGAGCCACATGGGAAGATGAAAAAATAATAGTTGGAACTCTTGGTGATATTGTGGACAAAGTGAGGGAAGCCAAAATAACCAAAACCGCAATAATTATTGTTGGAAAAGTTATTAATCCAACCAGCTACGAGTTTTCAAAAGTTTATGATCCACAGTTTACACATGGCTATAGGAAAGCAGACAAGTCAAAATAGTATTTTATAAAGTAACAGGACTGTATTATTTGCTATCATGGTATTTTCCTGTCGTTCGCTTAGAAAATTTCTTCGTCTTTCCGCATGCCGCCTAGTCCAGCCTTGACCTTTGATGCGCATTCGATACAAATATCTTCTGAAAAAGGAAAACTTTTTGAACAATCTTTACAAACGGGTTTTCCACAATCAGGACAGTCCTTTGTAGAAGTCTGTGAATTGCATAAGGAACAAATATTATTCTTCATCATTATAATTAGTGCTCTTGATGGCTAAAAGTATATCGCACATTCTTAGCCTTCTAATGAATTACAACCGCATCGAAATCTAAATTCTAAGATTATTGGAAAGAATATTGTCTAAATTTTTGACACCATGACTCTTATTTGTTCATGGTAATGGAATTCTTGATATTTCCTTTTGACTAACATTTGACCATGCGCCCATCACATTATCTTTTGCTTCGGCCTGATCTATACCCGTTATTTCACTGATAATTATTTCAGTGGCATGCATCGGAGGCCAGGCCATCGCAACATATTCACCAATATTGCCAGTTTTTTGTAAAGAGGCTGGAATTAATTTATTGTCTGTAAAACCCAATGAGGTAAGTTTATGCCTTATAGTGTCTACCAGATCCCGTTGTCCATGTACAATCAAGTGTACAGTTTTACCATAATCAATAGTCGACATTTTCCATTAGTTTTTCGATCAGTCAGTCCTATAAAGATAATTATCTATATGGTATTGTTGATTGATTGTTGATGTCACATTTTGATCTCCATATGACTATGATTCTCCCTGAGGACATTTCAGAAAGGATTTCTTCATTCATCTTAGGAAGATCAGACTTTCCTTATGTAAAGAAAGACGAATTAATTTCAGTCTTATACTTGTATGGAAAAAGTAATGCAGTATTAGATAATCCTGAGAGAGCTCTAGCAATTGCAAAGAAAACTGTTGAAACATTAGAAAAGAGTATCGAAAAGTATAGGAATGGCCCTAAATCTTTTTTTGATTCAGAATATTTACGAAATAATTACATTCGTAGACAGTTACAGATAACAGTTGATAAAAATAATAATAAAAATGATAAAGTGCCTGATATCAATAAGAGGAGAATCATAAATGATCCTGTGATATTATCTGAATGTTTTTTGCAGCATGTAGCCTTCTATAATCAGAAGTATTCTTTCTTCTTCTATGGTCCCTTAAAGGAGAGTGAATTGACGTATGACATTCGGAGCTTGTTATCTGGTAAGATAGTAATGCTGGGTTATAATAAAGTTCAAGACGAATTGCCATTCGATCATCCCATCATTCCCTTATACGTATGGGCTAAAGATAACCTCAGAAATAATGACTAGATAATAATATACACGATAATTTTCATTTGTTTTAACGATTCTATTTAATTATGGTTTTTAGTCACTAGTTCGGTTGTAATAAAGTATGTGAAATACTCCTTTTTTGTATTTTGAGCCTTAAGCACAAAGTTACCTTTTATGGAAATGGCAGCTGAAATGGTATAATAGATGATACTGTCTTTCTGGGAGGTATCATAGATGATTCAGTATCTCTAGGTTTAATATTATCGGACTCATCGTTTTGTGCATTAGTAGTTAATGGTAAAAAAGGAAATATTCTTATTTCATTACTGAAACAAGAATCAAAAACACCACAATATCTAAAGTACGAGTACGGTGATTCGAGATCCCTTTCATAGTTCATCCAATGTGGAGAGTAAATTGTAATCCCAGACGCAAATATCTTTTGTGATGGCTGGACAGAGATAAAGAGTGTAACAGTAAGTATAGTGATCAAGAGAGAAATGACCAATGAATGATACATTTTGTCCTTGTCCAATCCAATATGAGATTTAATACTAAGTATATTTAGAATGCTTTAACAAGATTAATAAGATAATTGGATAAATGAATGCAAGAATCTAATTCCTAAACAGGTAATATACAAAGCTACGATTAGTATTTGCTAGAAAAAATCATAGAATTTTTTTCTTATAAATTGGCGGATATTAATTGTGTTGTTGACTAATGTTTGCATAAACATTTTTCCGAATGATTTTAGATGCGATTATCATAGTAGGAATAGAAATGTCAAAAATGGCAGTTCTTTACAAGAAATTATCTACGTTTTGGCTATGTATGATCATGTTATATTCAACATATAATGATAGAGATGTAAATGAATGAAAGGTTAATTGATATAAGAAGCCTTATTTCTAAGATGGATTTGGACAATTCTGGATTTCTTAATTTCTTTGATCTCAAACATTTACAGGCCGGCATTTTGAGATTAAAACCTGGAGAAAGGGACACACAGGAACCGCATTCATTAGACGAAATATATCTGGTTTTAGAAGGAGATGGATTCATAGAGATAGGAAAAAAAGCATACTCAATAAAAAAAGACTTGTTCATTTTTGTACCCGCCGAAGTAAAACATAATTTTTATGGGAATACAAAAGATATATTGGTAATATATTTTTTCAGTGATTAGACCAAATTAATAACTTTAGTAACTATTTGCATAACGATTAAATCACATAGTAACGTTTAGTGTTCTATTTATGATAAATTCATAGGCATTGCTTCTAGATGTTTAGCTAATACCATCAAAATTTCAATCTTCTTTTTGGGATAATTTGCAAAGTTAAGTGTTTGATCAATAAAGGTTGAAATTGGAATAGCTTCTTCACCAACGACTTCGATACCTTTTTTAGTTAACAAATATGATTTTGTTACTGGCGACGCTTGAACTCCATTTAAGAAATAATGTTGTGATTCAGACATAGCTTTACTTGCTTTCGCATAAACCTCCTTTATGTATTCAGTTTCAACCGCAATACTTGCCTCTAATAGATCCATACGTTTAACGAGCTCATTGACTCTTTTGACACAATCAAGTACCATGATTATTCTACCTAATTATTTCAGTAATCCCATTTATTCAGAGTCTATTCTCAAATCGTCTTTCTTTCCTTCTTGTTCTTGCAATTTCTTGAGCTCACTAAGCAGAAACTGTTTATACTTTTCTCTCTCTTGTTCAGTCATTTTATCCAAATTAGAACTTAATGTTAACCCAATAGCTGATAACCTGTCTATCATATCCATAGCCATAAACTTGCCAACGTTTCCAACTCTCATGACCACATCCAATTGCTTTTGCATAATATTGTGAACTGAATCTACATCTGCAGCTACATCTATACCTCTCGATGTAATTTTGTATTTGCCACTATCTGTCTCGCTTATTAGACCCTCATCTAGCAGTCTCCCTAGCATTGGATAGATTAAACCTGGTGATGGCTTCCATCTACCTCCACTCTGTAAAATAGCCTTGTCGATGATTTCCTTACCTGTCATAGGTTCTTCCTCGAGTAAACTGAGAATATAATGACGTGAAAACCCTCTTGGAATAGCACTCCCAACCCTGGCAAGCCAATTAGATAACATATCACTAGTAATATCACTAGCGATATATTAATTTTCTTCCTCGTTTCAGTTTACATAAGTTATCGGAGTTTTTATCATGTTGTCAAGTTTGGGAGTCTGAAACTTTAAGAAGTATAAAACGCCAGTTGGAAGAATGAGTTTACCGATAAATAAACCGTGTCTATTTTGTGGTGGGAGATACGCCAAACTGAACCTGGGGAAAGGATTTGAAGAACATCATGCCTCTACACTGATGATTGGCAAAACTGGAGAAACTGGAGTAGTTATGGCAAAGAGTGTAATCTACAGATGCTCAACCTGTGGGAATTTTCAATCGTTCCTTAAAAATGAGCCACAGGTATAGTTACAAACCTAGTTATTATAACTTCTACTTATTATTTGATCTTGTATATTGGTAAACTTAGCCTCTTTCTTAAGTCTGATTATGAAAGTATATTGTTTTGTGTAATTTTAGTTAAGTTTCTATTTGTGACGAAGGATAGAACATCACAGATACGAATAAGAGGAATATTGTGTATATTTATATATGGTGATATAATTTCATTACTAGTATTTGTCAGAAAATAAAAACCCTCCTGAAGACAAGAAAAGAACTACCAAAAAGGGGGTAATCATCACAATTATCATTGTTGCAGGAATAGTTGCAGCAAGTTTTTTGGTATACCTCATACCATAAATTAAGACCGTTAATATGATTTCTTGTACCAATATACTGAAGGGAGGTACTGTTCTTATTGCAAGGACTTTAAATTATGGTCATTTAGATCCAAATTTTTCCACTTGTGGAACCGAAATTAAATATTGGCTAGCCTGTTAGATTCAAATTTACTTGCGGTACAATATTTCTAACCTCTGTTGATGCTTCATATTGAGGATACTGATTATAACCCCAAGCTTTCGCACCAATCTGGTGATGAAGTCAAGTCCTCAAAGTTAGAAGTTTTAAAAATCCAAAAGGTGATTCAATCTAGATTATGGCATGACAGGTTACCTAATATATGGTATAGATTATTCCATTTTTAAGATCAATTGCTTTGAGACGAGTTACTATAATGAAATTTGGAGGTAGTACGCTAGGAGAGGATGGTGCGTGCATAGACAAAATAATTAAAAGAATAAATGAAAAGATAGAATCTCAAAACAAGGTTGTCGCTGTTTTCTCAGCACCTTTGATTAAATACAGAGACAAGTTAAGTTCAATGACTGATGTGGCAATTCATATCGGAAAGAATTATGCTCAGTCCAATCCAATAGAGATTGATGTGCTTCGTGAAGTATATGAAAATATTGCGTCAACCAATCTGTCCCAAGAATATCAAAAGAAATTTTCTGATGAAATCAATAAATTTCACAAGGAAGTAATCATTTCACTCAAACAAACGGCGGAAAATAGAAGATTTGTTGATGTTACCAGATCACGAACACTTGCATATAGTGGAGAGATCCCAATGTCATATTTAATGGATTATGCTTTGAGAAGTAAGGATATGAAGTCAGAGCATGCGAATATTGATCAATGGCCAATAATAACGGATGATAATTTTGAAGCCGCAAATTTCTTGATCGAAGAATCTAGGAAAAAAGCAAGGCATTTCTTTGAATTAATTGAAAAAAACAGTGTAGTAACTATAGGAGGTTTCATTGGAAAAACTATCGATGGACTAGAAACTACCTATGAGAGGGGAGGTTCGGATAGGTCTGCTGCCGATGTTGCTATTTTGTTACATGAAAATTACAAGACAGAATTAGATTTTGAAAAGGATAATGCTGTATTGAGTGCCGATCCAAAAATAGTAAAGAAAGAATTGGACAGTATAAAATTTCTGTCATACAATGAGGCTAGATTAGCAGGAATGTTTGGGATGAAGATACTTGATCCTCTAGCAATTAAGGAAATCGACAATAACAATATGGATATACCGATTGTAATTACAAATATGAATAGCCCATCAAATACAACTACAATATCAAAAGTCTCTGCTGACCAATCGGGTAATCTTGTTAAGATCGTTACTGGAAAGAGAAATTGTGCGATAGTGAGAATGGAAAGCATAGCAGCATCACATCTATTGGCATCGCTTGAAAGTGATAAGCAATACCATGACTTTCTTAAATTGTCGCCCTACAAGAAGGAAGGGATAGAAATAACACGAATCTTATTCCTTGATGGAGACTACGTCAGGCGCAACGAACATCATTTCAAGGCCTATTATTCCAAAGCCGAGATAGTATATGATAGAGGTGTTGTTACTCTAATTGGTGATAATATGTGGAAAATGCCGAAAATTGCGTCTACAACAAGTAGTACAGTAGGGGAACATGGAATTAACATTTTGAATTTGGATGCGCAAGAAGAAACTTCACGTATCCTAATTGTTGTAGATGATTCCAAGGTAGCTGATGCAATAAGGGCAATTCATGCCAAGAGAAATAGAATTGATCGAGATGAAATTTAATGAACGATAAAAGTAAGATTTGGATGGATGGAAAGTTTGTTGAGTGGAATAATGCAAAAATTCACATTCTGACACACGGGTTGCACTATGGAACTGCAGTGTTTGAAGGCATTCGTTGTTATAATACAAAAAGAGGTCCAGCTATCTTTCGACTAGAGGATCATGTCAAGAGGCTCACCAATAGCTGCAAAATGTATCATATGACCTTAGAATATTCGGAGAAAGAGATTAGTGAGGCGATTGTTGAAACTATAAAAATTAATGATGTCAACGATTGCTATATTCGACCTATTTGCTACTATGGATACGGAAAGATGGGAGTCAATCCTTTACCCAATAAAGTATCAACATCCATTGCCCTGTGGGATTGGGAAGACCATATAATAACGCAGGGCACCAATGGTATGAGAGTTATGGTTTCTTCATGGGCTAGGATAGATTCAAGAAGCTTACCCATACATGCTAAGGCCACAGCTAATTATGCAAATTCAGCACTAGCGCGTATAGAGGCGGTAAAGTCTGGAGTTGACGAAGCGATTATGTTGAATATGAGTGGTATGGTTGTTGAAGGAACAGCTGAAAATATTTTTATGGTTAAAAATAAAGTCCTCGTTACACCTCCCCTAACATCAGGCGCATTGGATGGGATCACCCGTTTGACTGTATTATCCATTGCAGAACACCTTGGTATTAACTTTCAAATTTGTGATATAGCACGAGATGAGTTGTATTATGCTGATGAGGTATTCTTAACTGGAACAGCAGCTGAAATTAAATCAATTGGTGAAATCGATAAAATAATCATTGCTGATGGGAAAGCCGGTGAAATTGCAACACAATTACAAAATCTTTACTATCAAATAGTACATGGCGAGATTAAAAAATTCGAGAAATGGCTCACATACATCAATTAAAAGAACCAAGAGTTATTTCATTTTTCTGTTTTGTTCTATTAGGTAAATAATCAAAATTCAAAAGCGAAAAGTATGAGAGAAAATTTGCTATAGAGGAGATTCATTTAATATTAATGCGAGGAGTGCTGATCTCAGATCTTTACCATAAGATGCTTGCTTAAAATAGATCGCATTAGATTTACTATCTACTTCCTGTGATATTTCATCTATCCTGGGTAACGGATGCATGATGGCAATGTCAGATTTAAACTCTTTCAGAATGTTACTATCAATTGTATAAGCACCTTTAACCTTTTCATACTCTTGGGGATCTGAAAATCTTTCTTTTTGTATTCTCGTAACGTATAAGATGTCCGAATCCTGAATTACCTTTTCATTCATCTCTACTAGTTCTACAATTTTCATCTTATTTTTCAAACCATAGATAGACTCCTGGCGAATTTGCAATGTAGGGGGGGAAACTAGAATGATTTCAACATTGTAATTAGAAAGTCCGTATAATAAGGAGTAAATGGTCCGTCCGTATTTCAAGTCCCCCAAGATACAAATTTTTAATCCATCAATTTTCTTCTTTTCTTTTATCATTGTATATAGATCAAGCATTGCTTGTGTTGGATGTTCTTCACTACCACTGCCACCATTAATTATCGGGTGATCAGAGATCTCTGCAGCAAATTTACTTGACCCATCAAGTTGGTGACGTAGGATTATGATATCTGAATAAAGATCCATTACCCGTACGGTGTCCTGTAAACTTTCTCCTTTTTCTATTGAAGATGACTTCAGATCGGATATTCCAATAGAACTCCCACCAATTGATGCCATTGCTGCCTCAAAACTCATTCTAGTTCTGGTACTTGGTTCATAAAACAGATATCCCATTATTCTGGCTTTTCCTAACTCATCCTTTTCTTTAGGATTGAGCTTCTTCATTTTGTCCGTTTTTTCAAAAAGGTATTCTAGTTCATCTCTTTGAAAATCCTTAATTGAAACAATGTCTCGGTTAAAGAATCTATTAGTCTTCATTGATTATCACTATTATAATATGATAATCCCCCTTTACAAAAAGATTCTTATCAGAATGCAAATGATTTGATGATTTTCTATATAGCATATATTAGAGATTTTTCATTAAAATTTGCAGTTTGGACAAGAGTGAATTAGCATTAGTCTTTATTTTAATGATCTCGGCTGTATTATTGCTCCAACTCCAAAAAGAGAATGTATATACATTTGGCCAAACCATGGATACAACAATTAGCAATTTTTCTAATTTGACTATGCCGCTCAAAAATACTACAACAGCGGATACTAAATCAAAGACTCTCTTTTTTGACTTGGCCGACCAAAAAAACTACTCGGTTAAGACTGTTACCTATACTCCAAAATTTTTGTGTGGTAATGTCACTTCCAATGAAGGTCCAGTAAGACCAGGCCACTACGATACTGATATAAGCATACTTAATAAGCAAGATTATCCGATAAAAATTCTTTGGAATGTCATACCTAATGACGGTAATTCTTCTAATTCAATCATAAAGATTCTTGAACCTGGAAGCTCCACTGGAATTACATGTGGAGACATTCTTCCATTAGTTACTAATGGTAAGAACTTATTAGAAGGATTTGTATTGTTGTCTTTACCCATCAGTGGCAATATGATTAATGCATTCCCTGATCCTAATAATCCAGAAGCATCAATTTTAAGATCTATTGATGAATTGCAAGCAAACTTGATTGATGTACAAGTTTTCTATACAGCAAATGCACTGCCTGAACTTCCTGGTGAAATGATATTCAGTAAAATTGATTTTAGAATATTAAGTGACCCTAGTGGAAAAATACCCCAAGGGTTTTTGAGACAGATGTTAGAAGTTTCCTTAGCGTCCGATATTGATCAGATTTACGACCAGGTATTACGTGTAAAATCTCTATTAAAGGAAAGATTTAGCTTGTCAGATTCTGAAATGAACGCTATTAATATTCAAATTGAAAAATCTGATATAGATAGCCTTTTTACCAAAGATGATCATGCAATATCATCGTCACGTCTAAGCCCGAACATATACTTTAGGTGAAATTAATAATAACAATTGACAAGATGTACTTTGGTATGCCAGTAATCATATATGATTTAATTTTAACTTGTAGAACTATTTTAATGAGTCATACCTTTAGTGCCCTACTTATCATTATCAATTCCGGTCCTGTAGTCAAATTACCTACAATAACTGAGCTGAAATTTGCGATGATTCCTGATGACAGGAATGGCGAGCCTCCATTGACAGTGGCAGGTTCTGCTTCAACTTGGAGTATTTCAGATATTCTGCTAATTTCATCATCATTAGCTTTAGGATGAACAATAGCGCCAGCATTTGTAGCCACAACCATTGATCCAGCCTGAACAAATCCTCCGATTGACATTGCGTGGATGGGAACGCCCAGAGTATCTTTAATATCTTGATCCACTTCCCCTTTAAATAAATTTGAAACGATTGCCCCCTTATCATTCGCTGAAATTAAGTTTCCAATTGCAGTAAATTTACTGTTTAGTCGTTCTACATTTAGTCCTGTCTGCTTAAGGATTTGGATTTCTTCATCCGAGACAGTAGATGGTAACAAGATTCCATTATTATTCATAACTGTCATTGGGCCAATCAATCTAGTCCCTGCTACTGAAACATGAATTATTTTTTCAACATCCAAGTATTCTTTGAGTTTATTTGTTTTCGTATCTGCAAATCCAAATGGGAGCAAAAGTGTATTATCGTTGGTCCGTGTAAATAAACCCACATTCGGACTTCTATAGACATCATATTTGTGAATCACCAAATGCTTAATCTCTCCAGCAAGTGAACATCATATGACAATATTTCTCTTAATGGGACGACTGAGATAAGAAATTATCTATTCAAGCTAAATATATGATTTAGAATTCCTTGACATGACAATAACTCATTATTATTTCTATTTTGTTAATTATAATACATTTTCACTAAAAATAAAAAGCGGACGGATTTAATGTTTATCCTGACATACAGGAGCTAAAACCACATTCTATGCACATATTGCAGCCTTCAGTAATAATCAATCTTGCATTGCATGACGGGCATGCTTCATAGTCCGTGTACTCATTCGGAGATGTCGTCATGTTCATTTTCAGTTTTGATTGAGAGACATTTATTGTACTATCCGTTGATTCAATTTCTTCAGTATCTCTAAACACTTTTTCAACTTGTGTCATCACATAGTCCTGTTTAATGTTACTATGAATATGGTCAACTACATGGGCACTTGGTTTCACAATGAATTTTTTCTCCTTTTCATTTCCAGTGATATGTAACACCTGTTCATGTCTAGATCCATCCCTATATACCGTCACTCCCTTTAATCCCATTTCATGTGATAATAGATAAGCTGCCTTTATGTCTTCGACTGTAACGTCTGATGGCATGTTTATAGTCTTAGCGATTGCATTGCTAATCCATTTCTGCCAAACTGCTTGAGCCATTAAATGATCAGTCCAGTGGATGTCAATGGCAGTTACAAATATTTCCTGTAGCCGTTCTGGAATTTCGGGCAATCCTCTTACTGAACCGTAATTATTAGCAATCTTTGTTAGGATTTCATCATTGTAAAGTCCATTTTCTTTAAGTACATTTTCAAATATCCTATTCGTATAGAAGAACCTTCCTACAGTAACTCGTTTTTCAAAAACAAGTGCGAAAACTGGTTCAACACCGTTTGAAGTGTCGGCTATCATAGATAATGTTCCTGTAGGGGCGATTGTAGTCGTCCATGAGTTTCTGATTCCATATTTTTCTATCTTCTCAACTAGTGAACCCCAATCGTACGAGTGATATCGTTTTGGAATTTCATAATATCCTGCCACTGGTATCATTTTTCCTTCTACATAATCAGTCTGATTAAATAAGGGAAATGCTCCTCTTGCCTTGGCTATTGCAACACTTTCTTCCATACTATAGTAAGAAAGTGCCTCCGCTACTCTGTTCATAAACTCGTAACCTTCTTTTGAATTGTATGGTATCTCTAAAGTAAACAATAGATCAGCGATCCCCATTATCCCGAGGCCGATCCTCCTTGTCAATTGTGTATTAAGTTCAATTTCTTCAACTGGATACTTATTCATGTCTATAACATTATCTAAGAATCTGGTCGAAAGACGAATAGCTTGCTCATAACGTTGCCAGTCAAATTCATATTTACCGTCAATATTCCGTTTCACAAAATTGGCTAGGTTGATGGAACCTAAGTTGCATGATTCATATGGATACAGTGATTGCTCACCACATGGATTTGTTGCTCTAAGTGGTCCTTCTTTTACATTAATGCAGGGATTGTATTTGTTGATATTATCGAAGAATATAACACCTGGTTCAGCACTTTTCCAAGCACTGAAAGTAATCAAATCTAAAAGTTGGTGTGAATCAATTTGTTTGATTGGTTCTTGAGTCGTTGGATTTTTGAGCGTATATTTGTGATTGTTTTCGTTAATTATTGATTCCCAGAAATCGCTCCAAATTCCAACACTTACATTAAAGTTTTCAAAAATACCTGGTTTTGTTTTGGCAGTAACGAACTTTTCGATGTCAGGATGCCATGATTCCATTATTCCCATATTTGCGCCCCTTCTTTTTCCACCTTGTTTTACCACATCAGTAATTGTATCTATGATTCTCATGAACGAGATTGGTCCTGAAGCAACGCCAGAAGTTGATGCCACAATATCTCCTTCAGGACGAAGATTTGAATAATTAATACCAACTCCACCACCGGATTTGAATATCATTGCTGCATCAGTCGAAGATTTCATTATCTCTGACATGTCGTCTTTCATATCCAATACGAAGCAAGCTGAAAGCTGGCCAAGTTTTGCTCCGGCATTCATAAGAGTAGGAGTATTTGGTAGAAAGTCCTTTGAAACCATCAAGTTATTGTATTCGATAATTCTATCAGAATACTTTGACAATTGACCCTCCGCAATCAGCCGCAAGAGATCTTTAAAGCTGATTTTCATATGGCCGCTTTTTGCCAAGTGAATGTAATGTCTAATCAATGATTCAAAGTGATATCTGTTAAGATAGTGACTGCCAATTTTCAGTTTCAAGTCAAAATGATCTATTTTTTTATAATATTCTTCAGCTTCAGTGATATTTTGAACTACTACATCACTACTCGAATACAATTCTGAATCATGAAGTAAATCAGGGATTGTTACGAGTATTGCGACTCTCTCAAAAAGTGATCTAGGATCTTCGATAATTTCATTATTATTATCTCTTAACAAATAGCGTGAAGCAAGCACTCTGAGAGAATTGATATCAAAAGATTTATCCACTTCATCGAGGTCTTTCTTATTTAGAATCTTCTTCTTTTCATCTCTAATCTTGCGTCGTTCGTGTCTGTATAAAATATAGGCTTTGGCGGTCTCTGAAAGACCTTCTTCAATTAGGATCGATTCAACCATGTCCTGGACATCTTCTACACTAGGTATTCGATTGGTATCTAAAACAGAAAATTGTTGGTCCATTTTTTGAACAACTTTTTCTGATAATTTTTCGGCAAGCTTGTAGTCTGCTTTACCTGCCGCCATTAGTGCTTTGTAGATGGCATTAGAAATCTTTGAATTATTAAAATCGACCAGTCCTTTATCCCTCTTCTTAATTTGCGCGATTGGTTTTTTGTTAGTGTTTGAAGAATTCTCAATTTCCGTAATTTCCTTTGCCATAACGCTTATACAGCTAAAGCCTAGCTTAAAAATATTATTTTACTAAAAAATAATACAATCAGGGTTGAAACTATTTGATTCGAGGTCATTATATTGCGTGATAGGTTAGAAAGTTAAAATTAAGTAGGTTCCAAAGAGACCCACCTGTATTAATTCTAGCTTTTTGCCCATTAGTTCTATCTAAAATTCATTCATGGATGGCATGTTGAATTATGTAATTTACATAATTTAGGAACAGCAAGCTGCTCTCAGGTAGTCGTCATGCTAGCTATTGTCTTCATCATCATGTTAGTCCTACCCTTTCTGATGAAAATAAAACTAAAGCTTGGCTCAAAAACTTATCATATCGGATAATAACATGACGAATGTTAATTTTCTGAATTGAGGTGAAGGCCCCTTCATAGTGGCGCGAAATTAGTGGAGCTACAACTTTGACATACTTCAGATGACACGGGCATTTTTGTACCGCACGAGCTACAAATTTTGTTTCTGTAAACTGGTCTGAAGAAATTAAAATCAAATGACTTATTAATGCAATCCTTCAATTCATTATTCGTAAGATCGCTAATGTCTACATTGAGTGAAACTCCACCGTTCAGTAGTTTGTCGATTGAGTTACTTGATTCTATTATGGGACCAGAATTTGAAAGTAGATCTCTGCCATTAATAACAAGTCCTTGGGAATAAGACTTTATCATCGAATCATTACCAGCTTGATGGGACAAGTTTCCATATTTTTCTGAGTCTAGAGAAGCTAATCGCGTATTACTGTCATCCCTAATCATGGCAATTCGTATAGAGTCATCTCCAGCTAGTTTGCCTTGATCCGAAGCAACTTCAACAGCTGTGTGCAATACCTTCTGAATAATTTCTTCTCCATCAAATTCATGTCCTAGTATATTGTATACAGATTCTCTTATTCCTGTCAAATTAATCACGAGATTCAACTTGCTTAACTGCATCATTTGTGTAATATTGGCCATTACTGGGAGCATTTCTCTCCTTATCATTTCCAAAATAGAGTTCTTTCTTGCCATTAGAGCAGAAATAGCCGGTTTTATCATCAGTGCCAATCTTGCTCTGAAATAAGTTTCATCTTTATTCGATTGATAAGCTAATCTGGGCAGATTTATTGCTAATGACTCCAAGCTTACAACTGAACTTGATTTCTGATCCAATTCAGTTTTTACTATTCCGATATGGCTCCTGTAGTTCTTAGACACAGACAAAATTCCTCCATGCTTGACAATATTTCCGATTAGATCTGTGTTTGCCTTCAGGGAAACTTGATCATTACCAACTAGAGATAACGCGATAGTGGGAATAGGGGTATAGTCCAAATATCTCAGATAAGCAGCCAAAACGGATCTAGTAATTGAACCACCTTCAATCGAAATAGGAAAAGTAATTACCGGAAATCCTGATGAAGAATATGATCTTGAAATGGATGATGAAATAAATGCCCGAGAAAACGCAGACTCTATATCTTCATCACTTCCTTGAATCTTATTTGAAATTGTGGAAACAAAGCTATCAAGTATCACCTCCCTAGAAGCTTCTCGGCTTAAGACCGAAACCAACACGGGCAGTACTGTCATGATATCGTCAAGTGTCTGAATTGGCTTAACTCTTGAAACATTCAAATATTTTCCTTTGAAGTTTAACCCATTTTCAATAATATTCTTAGTATCAATAAAAACTGTATCGGGCATCAAGTTCCATAGCCCGGTGTTCGATATGTTTAGTTCTCCAGCAAGATGCATATCGGTAATGTCTTTGGGTAACATATTGAACAGCAGATTTTCGGAAAAAACAGCAAGAGAAGTTTCTGATAAAATACCTTCTACTCCATTTCTGCTATATAGAGGGTTGTTAAACATGTCAGAGATGTCTGATCCTGGGATACCTAATCTGGCTAGTTTTGATCTAAATTCCTCATATCCATGCTCGATTAAAATCGAATTCACGGTCTCCCTAATAAGTGAGGATGTAAGATATACAGTTTGGAATTTGTAAACTTTGTTTTCCACTTCTTCAGTGATTTTGTGCGCTTGCTCAAGAGGCATACTCGCCTCTCTAACTAACGATTGAGTTATTCTATTTGAATTAAATTCTTCGATTGAATGTCTAGAAGTTCGTACATACATTTTTCCACTTTCAATGATAGATCTCTCTTCAATTTGTCTCGCTAAACTTAGTACTAATTTTCCAAGATTGGTAATTGTATATCTTCTTTCGGCCTTATTTAGTGCGACAAGAGACTGCCTCAAAAGCTTCCTCAAATGGTAAGCAAATTTACCAGATTCTTTTTTAGATTTAAAACCAGCTAACGACTTCAATTCTGAATAAGTTAAAGGCCCCTTAGAATTTAGGATACGAAGTATATCTATCCTGTTAGGACTTGCCATTACGGAGAAGATCATCCTAACTCTTTTTGCTGCTTGTAAAATTCCACTAGGTTTAGTTTCAGTCTGAGTTATTAGATCATGGCTAGCCTCTATCTCCATCTCACCCGATATTATCTTGAGATAATTTAAAATTGGGTCGTAAATAGTTATTGACTAACAGTACAAAACAATTTACCTATTACGTATTAGAAAATCAAATCTAGATCATTACTTCGTTTTCCTCTACTAAGGAATCATATTCATTACGGTTTTTAACCACATTAATCGTAGCAGGTATGTCAGGTAACTTTTGTCTTGTCTCTTCCTCAACACTCTGTTCCACTTCGCTCAATATTTTTAGTGCTTCTTCATCTACAGGTATCGATATTTTTACTTCAGGATTGACATTGTAATTCAGAATTTCTGATGAAGCGTTTGTAACATCGTTCAATACATCATGTGCCGTAGGTATCACCATTGAAATATCTTTCTCAATGTCTTTTATCAAATCTATTGTTGGATTTATTGTATCCATTATAACAGCAAATTCACCAATTATAGTAGAACGTAGCGCCACAACTTCAAGAGACATTATCATGTTTCTCGTCGTATGCTGAATTTTATGTATATTTACAAGCTCACTAGCTAGTGCCTTGGCTCTAACATTGTTACCCACTTTGATGTTTTGTACAATTTGTTTTCTAAAATGGGTATCCATCATGTCAAATTTCTTTGAGAGCTTATTCAATTTTGAAATCTGATTACTAATAACCTGAGCAGCACTAAAGAGGTCGTTTTGAAGCTGAGTATGATGCTGCATCAAAAAAAATATTGTTTTGCATGAATGTAAAAATAATTGTCAGTGACTGTCGACAAAAGAGTAACATAAAGCTAATCTAAATAATTTCTAGTATATGGAGAACTTTCCTAACTTGAAATTGTTAGTAGAGAAAAAAACCAGTCTTAAGACGCATGACTTTACAAAAAGTAATAGAGCTAGTCTCGTTGTTTTTCTAAAGTTAGACCATGTTTGTCATCATATCCCTTGACTTTCACAGTTGAGCCTATAGGAAGATCTGCTGGAGTTTTGATTCCAGGTAGAAATCCTGAGGTTGAAAAAGGAGCGTCTCTGAGCTTGAACACTACCCAAGCGTATGAGTTTATGTCTTCAAAACCTTCAGGAGCTACCGACTGAATTGTATGAGTCACTACCGTTCCAATACCAGGAAATTCAACAAATTCAAAATCACTTTTAGAGCATTCACTGCAATAGTACATTGTTTCAAGCATTACTTTTCCGCAATTTTTGCACTTATTAGCTAGAATTTTGCCACTTTTTGCTGTTTGAATAAATCTTTCATGTGTACTAGAATTTTTGTCCACCGATATGCACCAAGGTTATGCTTTTTGAAAAATATGAACTGCTGCGCTTGCCCCGGTAGCACCAAAGTTATGCGTTAGGGCTGTTTCAGCACCCTTTACGGACCTGTCTCCCGCTTCACCAGTAAATTGTTCGAAAACTTCTACAACTTGTCCTATGCCAGTAGCTCCGATCGGATGTCCTTTGGATTTCAGTCCTCCTGATGTATTAATTGGGATCTTACCAGTTCTTTTAGTAATCCCCTCCCTAGCAGCCATGCCTCCCGTACCCTTCTTAAAGAATCCTAAATCTTCAATGTCAATTATTTCTGCAATTGTAAAACAATCATGAACTTCTGCAAAATCAATATCCTTTGGTGTTACCCCTGCCATTTTGTATGCTTGGTTTGCTGCAATTATTGTACTTGGGATAGTTGTGATATCTTCTCGTGATTGGACGGCAGCAGGTGATCCACCTCTCCCTGAACCAATAACTTTTACATAATTGTTACCAACCTTTTTGGCAAATTCTTCGGTACACAATATAACAGCTGATGCACCATCAGAAAATGGGCAACAATCATAGATCTTTAATGGAGATGCCACAACTGGGGAGTTCAAAACATCATCTACTGTTATACTTTTCCTGATGTGTGCTTTTGGATTTAATAGCCCATTTTCATGATTCTTGACTGCAACATATGCCAAATCCTCTTCAGTGGCTTTGTATTTAGTTAGATATGCCCTGGCAATTGAGGCAAACAATCCTGGAAAGGAAGCGCCATTACCACCCTCATAAAAGAAGTCTGAACAATATGAAAAGAGTGTGGTACTCAAAGTAGTTCCAGTATGTGTTACCTTTTCTACACCAACGGCCAATACACAATCATAAAAGCCCGCAGCAACGTTTGCATAAGCCTCTCTAAACATCACCGAACCTGAGCCGCAAGCAGATTCGATTGTTAGCCCAGGGATATGAGGAATTCCAAGGTTGCTCATAAGAACTGGTGCTATATGTACTTGTTTATCGGCAACACCAAATACATTAGAGATATAACCTGCTTGGATATCCTTTGGCGTAATGCCAGCCGAATCAATAGCACCTTTTGCCGCATCCAATCCCAGCTCTATAATACTTTGGCTTAGTTTACCATATTTTGTACTTCCAGCCCCAAGAACGCATACATTATTTACCATTTATATGAAAAATATTATTTTGAGAATATAAAAATGTTCGAGAAAGCTTTGCATCATAACCAATTTTTGAGGATACATAATGAAGGACGTGCTTGCAACCTGTAATCAGACAAGATTAATGCGAACCCAAAATCTAAATTATTATTCTTTATAAAATATTTTGATTGTCAGGAGAATTACATCGGTTCGGCACTGAACAATATAAACTTGTAATTTGCGAAAAACCACTTGCTGCAAAGAGGATATCTGAAGTCCTGGGATCTAAGAAAATGACAGAGAGAGAACTTGCACCTGGTGTAGTTATTTTTGAAATTATTTCAGATAAGAACCAACGATTTATCGTCTGTTCCGCACTTGGACACCTGTACAATTTATTTCCAATCGAGAGAAATCGAAAAAAATATCCAATATTCGAGGCGAAATGGTCTCCTAGACATTCGACTATTGTGAGAGAGAAAAGACGAATTTTGGAAATCTTGAAAGTTATATCAAAGATATCAGAGGGTGCTTCCGGATTCATACATGCCTGTGATTACGATCTCGAGGGCGAGTTAATTGGTTATAATATACTTGAGTATGCTTGCAACCACAAATACGAACTATCAATGAGGGCTAAATTTTCCTCTCTTACCGATTCAGAAATAAATCAATCATTCAATAATTTACAAGAACCCAATATCAGAATAGCTGAAGCAGGAAAGGCCAGACATCTTATCGATTTTATTTTTGGGATTAATCTATCGAGGGCGCTAGTTAATTGTTTGAGCGTTTCCAATCAAAATAACAGATATTACAACTTAAGCGTTGGAAGAGTTCAAGGCCCTACTTTAGGATTTATGGTAGATAGGGAGTTAAAGATCAGGAATCATGTACCAGATCCGATATGGTATGTTACTGGAAAATTTGTTAAAAATGGTTCCTTTTTTAAAGCTAATTTAATAACTTCAGTTCATAAATTTTCAAAAATACAAAAAATACTAACTACTTGTAGAAATGAAAAAGGTACAATAAAGGGAATAATTAGACTGGACAAGAAGTTGAATCCACCCACACCTTTCAATATTAGCAATCTACAAAAGGAAGCCTTTCGAATTTTTAAGATGTCCCCTGCCGCAACTCTTTCTGTCGCAGAATCTCTTTATTTATCCGCACTAATTTCATATCCACGTACTTCAAGTCAAAAACTTCCTTCGTCCATAGGGTATAAAAAAATACTAGAACGATTAAGCATGAATTATCCCACAAGAAATAAAAATTTTGTACAAGACTTGTTGAAGCGAAATCATTTAGTTCCCTATCAAGGTAATGAAGAAGATCCTGCTCATCCGGCCATTTATCCTACAGGCGTGAAGCATAAAAAACTTAACATACTGCAGCATAAAATCCTAGATTTAATTATTAAGAGATTTTTATCTACATTTGGAACCACTGCTGTATCAAAATACATTGAGGTTACTATTAATGTGAATGGGCAGGATTTTATGGCCAAAGGTAATACTATTTTGAAGTATGGTTGGATTCCTATTTATGAACCTTATTTTAGTATCAATGAATCCAATCTGCCAGAGCTTTGGATAGGTGAGTCTGTAGAGGTAAATAAAGTTACTGCAATGGAAGATTATACGAAACCACCAGCTAGGTATAATCAGGCAACCCTATTGGATAAGATGGAGTCTGAAGGGATTGGAACAAAATCTACCAGAGCCGATATAATCAACCTATTAATAAAGCGCAAATACATTATTCAAGGCAAGATTGGATTAGAACCTACGGAATTGGGATTTACAATTCTCAATACGATGAAAAAATTTATTCCCGAGATTGTTTCAATAAAATTATCCACCTTCTTGGAGTCCAGTATTAAAAGAATAGAAGACGGAGATCTTGAAATAATTGACATCCACAAATATCTAGAAAAATCTTTGGAGATTCCCTTAAACAAGATTAAAATAAATGAATTGGCGATTGGTGATGAGATAAAAAATGGATTGAATGATTCTGAAAATGCAACGTCAATTGGTAAGTGCCCAAAATGTCATGTAGGAGAAATGATCTTGGTCAAGTCACGGAAATCCGATAAGCGATTTATTGCCTGTTCTGAGTATAGATTAACTGGTTGTAATACAATTGCATCAGTTCCACAATTGGGTAATATTAAAAGGAGTAACAGCATTTGTTCTTGCGGATGGCCAATCTTAAGAATAATTTTTAATAGAAAGAAGATATGGACGATATGTGTGAATAGAGTCTGTCCGAATAGTAGATTTAACAAAATTAACAGTCATCACAAGTCAGATCTAAATACATCGATATAATTTTTGTATACATCAGTTCTTCTATTCATCAAAAGTGGAAGTGTTCTCCTTATTGTATCTATTTTTGAGCTATCAATATCTATAATTTCAATACCTTCTCTATTTCCCATATCTACTAAGGTAGAACCAAATGGGTCAATGACCATGCTATGCCCACAATAAATATTACCAACCTGATTTGGTGCTATTAAATAAACACCGTTTTCTATTGCTCTTGCTTTCACCATGATTTCCCAGTGTTCTAGTTTCATAAATCCAGCTACCCAAGCCGATGGAGATGCCAATATGCTGGCACCATTGACAGTTAGAATTCTGGAAATTTCTGGAAATCGCATATCATAGCATATTAGCAATCCTAGATTTCCAACAGATGTTCGAGTCGGTCTCTCAATAATACTTCCTGCCACTAGCTTTTTAGATTCTTTGAATCCTAAGGCATCATACAGATGGACTTTTCTATAAACAGACTTTAATTTTCCTAGGTCATTAATTATTATAGCAGTATCAAAGACCTTATGATTCTGTTTGTTAGTATTGCTAATTTCATATATTGTTGCAATTACGTTTATCTTGTTTTGTTTGGCAGAATATGACAATGTTGATACAAAGTTACCATTGATTTTCTCAGCAATATTGTGCAATGCTTCTGGTTTCTGTTTGGGGGGAGAATATGCCATCTGAAATTCTGGAAAACAGATTAATCGTGCCCTGTCCTTGGCTGCTTCATTTATTAATTCTAATGAATAAGCCAAATTTTGTTCCTTATTTAGTGAGGATTTCATTTGAACCAAAGCAATTCTGAATTTTTTTTTCATCTGGTTCACCTTAAGAACATAAAATAAAATTTTTTTTAAACACAAGTATTATGAACAAAACGTTCAATCCTTTTCCGCAGAATATGCTTGTTTCT
The DNA here is from genome assembly GCA_035620895.1 of Nitrososphaeraceae archaeon. Taxonomy (GTDB): domain Archaea; phylum Thermoproteota; class Nitrososphaeria; order Nitrososphaerales; family Nitrososphaeraceae; genus TA-21. The sequence goes on along the minus strand of DASPFY010000019.1, from coordinate 23,433 downwards.
TATGCGAATACCCTCTTTCTTCCAAAAAATCCCAATTTTTGCCACATATTACGCAGGTAATTCGATTTTCATTTTTGAATAATTCCAGCTCGTAATGGCTACATCGAATTTGGTATTCCTTTTTCATGGAATCCATCTCCCTCAAAGTGTCTATGTGTCTAACAGAATTTTCCGTCATATGATAAAATATTTGATTTGGTTACTTTTATCTTTCTTTTGATTTCCCCTTTTCAAAATTAGTGAAATTTGAAATATTATAATTTAAATTAGACAATTACCTGCAAGGAGTAGAAAATTTGATAAGCGTGAGTAGAGAACAAATTTTATGAAAAAGTGTCCCATATGTGGCTGTACTCAGCACAGGTTATTTGGCTGTGCAAGACATTGGTTAAATCATAAAAGAAATACGGGCGGTTCATGTGAAGAAAAGTAGTTTTAAACTATTTTATTTCGTACAATGCTATTGATAGTTTTAGTGCGATGGTATCATCTGTTTTTTCTGCGAGGGGCAGTATGTATTTCTGAGTCTCTTCCTTATATCGCAGTGCCTTTTCCTTTTTCCTGTCGTTTTTCAAAAACCGGGCGTTGTCCAACCGGTCAGCAAGTTTTATGAATCGAGACATTTTTGGACCTTTTGAAATATTTTCAAAATATTTGACAAGTAATTTTTCTCTATTTTCTTCATTAGTTTTTGGTTCGGTCAAGATCCTAATAGTATCATAAATATTTTCACCGAAGTTTGATCTCAAGTCTTCAACTGCATTATCGTCTTTGCTTTTGTCTATTGCATCATGTAGAATCGCTGCGCAGATTGTATCTACGTCATGAACTTTTAATTCATCAGATAATATTAATGCAACCTTCATCGCATGATTGATGTAAGGTTCATGACTTTCATTTCTAAATAGTCCAGAATACACATTAGCAGCAAAACTAAAGGCCTTCGTAATCTTCACAACGTCATTAAGGTTATCTCCAAACGGTTGAATTAACCTGGTAAAAGCTACCTTCGTAAAATTATTCATATTCCATTGCATTTTGACTCAAATAGTTAACCAATCAAGTATTTTTAAATAGTTTCTCAAATTTTTCTGTCTGTGAATCTATTCCATTATTATTCTTCTGGTATTTCTACAATTAGGGAAGGAAGATGAGTAAAACTGAAACGAACGAACTGGAGTGGCATTTCAGAGATCTGTTATTTAGAAATTATAACAAAGGGATAACAGAACTTGCAATTGAAAATATACCAAGTAATATGATTGAAACTTATCTCAGATATAGAAATGCAGAAGTAGAGCATATTTCTTCAATTTTAGAAATAGTTCTGGAAAATCTAATTTCGTCCAAATTTATAGATCGTCGGGATAATCTTGTATTTATTAGGGATGGGATCTCTCGCTTGCAATGTAGTGAATGCTATTACATTTGCTATCTTGGAACTCTAGAAGCAAAAGTCTGTTTAAGGTGTCAAAGTGACGAATTAGGTACGTTCCCAAAAAAACGTTGATCCTGACTATCCTTGTTTGAATTGAGTAATGAGAAACAGAAAGATTGAGCTGTATTTAGTCGAATTAGTTATTGAAACTCATATATAGAACTTTAGGAAACATTCCTAGTTGAAAAAATGTCTGCTTTAACCATAAGGAAGTTTTATGAAGAAATACTTCAATTCGTAGGAAAAAAAGTTTCGATAGAGACATCTTATGACAAGAATTATAGTGGAACGTTAAGCGCAATCGACGAAAGACTAGACACAGTTTTGGAAAATCTTGAAGGTCAGGGAATTCTGAGAATTATCATAAATGGATCATTTGTGAAAGAAATAAAGCTTTTGGAAAAGCCTTTTGATCTTAAGGGTCTTGCAGATCGTCTATCAAGAGTATTTCCAGGGCTAGTAAAAACCAGAGAAGACGTCAAAGCGATAATTGTGATGGATAAGATCAAGGTAACCGAATATGGGATAGAAGAAGGTTCTGGATTAGCTGCTGATAGGGTAAAGTCAATATATGAAGAATTCATGAGGGAGTTCAAGAAGTAAATTTGTTATTTGAGGTCAGGTATTCTGACCTAGCAGGAAGGATAGGAAAAATTAAGACTCCTAGTGGGACTTTTGAGACTCCTGCCTTTATACCTGTTATTCACCCGGTTTCCCAATCCGTTGATATCGAGTTTTTAAAGAAATTAGGTTTTGAAGTTGTAATTACAAATGCGTATACCACGTTAAAACAATATGGCGATGTCGCACGAGAAAGAGGTATTCATAAAATAATAAATTTTGATGGTCCAATAATGACAGATTCTGGTGGCTACCAAGTGCTAGAATACGGATCTATTGAACCAGGGCCTTCGTATATTGCCCAATTTGAGAATGATATTCAAAGCGATATTTGTGTACCTCTTGACAAGCCAACAGGATATGGATTGAGTTACGAAGTAGCCGAAAGGTATGTTAACGAGACTATGAAAAATTCCCAAGAAACCATGAATCTCATCAAGAGTAACAATAGTCGAAACTCTGTTTGGGTGGGCCCTGTCCAAGGGGCAGAACATCTTGACTTGGTAAAAAGATCCGCGGGATTACTTGATGAAATGGGATATGAAATGATGGCTCTTGGAAGTCCTGTGCAATTACTAGAATCATACGAATTTGCAATTTTGGCTGATATGATAGCAACTCTTAAAACAACAGTTATGTCCAAGCCCATTCATCTATTCGGAGCAGGGCATCCATTAACGATACCATTGGCAGTAGCATTAGGGTGTGATACTTTTGATTCTGCATCATACTTGTTGTATGCAAGAGATAACAGGTACATGCATCCAAATGGAACTTCAAGATTGGATAAGTTGACATATCTTTCATGTCCATGTCCAATTTGCATTAGTATGACAGTTAAGGAATTTGTTGGACTCGAACACAATGAAAAGTTAGACAAATTGGCCAAACATAATCTCTACATATTGAGATCAGAAGTTTTATCGGTAAAACAGGCAATCATGGAAGGAAGACTTTGGGAATATGTTGGACAAAAGGCACGAGCTCATCCCAAATTAATGGAGGCCTTTAAATTATTTGTCAATTACAAACACTTAGAAGATGGTACTCCAGTGTTCAAGAAAAAAGCGATATTTTTTATGGAATCAATCGATCAATATCGACCAGAAGCCTGTAGAGTAAGAAAGATCTTTAGTTCATTTAGTACGGATAAGAAAAAGATCATTCTATTTCCTGACACACAGATTTCCCCCTTTTATTGTTCTCAAGAGTATGTCAAATTGTCAAGTAAATTTTCAGATTCTCAGATATGCGCTTATAATCCTTTTATTGGCATCATCCCATCTGAAATTTCAGATGTCTATCCTGCCGCACATAACCTGATTTCCAGAAAAAAATTTGATTTCAATAATGCTAAAGACTATCCGACTTTCGTCAGTTCATTAGAAAATTTTCTATCACATAATTTTTTTGATAACGTGATAGTAATTGCCGATGATTTCATGCAAGGCATAATTCAGGACATTCATATTTTTTCTAAGAATCTAAAGATTATTGAATTTAAAGATAATGTAATTGAACAGATAATGTAATTGAACAACTTTAATAATCTGCTAACTCTAAATCATGCTAATCTCATTTTTAATCTTAAATTTTGCTTAAATATAAGAAATAGTAATGATAATTAATAAAATTGGCGATTGACTATGAATTCATTTATACGTTCAGTGAAGAATTATTAAATTTAGACAGTTCTCTTCGGTGGATTGGTATTTCAAATAAATATGGTGTCCTAATTAATGTGGAACAACGTAAAGGATTAAAACCATTAATGTCAGAGGAAGAAAGCGAGGAGTATGCAGCTGCAGCAGTGTCAAGATATAGGACTAGGATCAAATTTCAATCAAAAATAGGAAAACTAAATTATGCTGTTGGAAGATATGAAAATGTAACTAGAATTACTATTCCCATTAGTAACGACTATTTTCTCCTACTAACAATTGATAAAGAGAAAAATTATGATGACTTGATAAATAAGATGATAATTCCATTTATCGCTAAAAGTAGGAACAAATTTCATTTTGAAAATCTAAATGATTGATCCTATTTTCGCTAAAATTTGCCATAAATATTATTGAAAATTAAGATACGATGTCATCTACAATACTCTTGTAAATGGACAGCGCTTCGTCCTCACTTTTAGCTCCTACAATAGTAGCTGCCCCACTGGTCATGAAGCTTATTGAAAGATTGTCGGAATTGCTGCTCATGATGGTTAATCCTAGTTCGCCTTTTGTCTTAATCGTATATCCCAGTTTTTCTGCACTCTTTTCAATTCCGATCAGGTTTAGTGATGTTGATATATGTGCAGGGGTAACAGTGTACGTTCTCTTTCCTCGATCACGACCGCATAGTTCTTCAATTATCAGTTGCTTTGTTTCAAGCTGATTACTATCAATTCTTTTTGTTCCACATGAAGGACATTCTTCTTGTCTAAACACTGAAACCTTTTCTAATGACAGATCGTTTAGATCTACATACAATAGTTTATTTTCTAGTGTTGGTTTTTCACCCAGAATGATCTTAACTGCCTCTGAAACTTGGATACCTCCGACAAGATACAAAATTGATGGATGAACACCTTCAGTACTACAAGTAGGCATATCATCCTCAGCTAACGCGGGAAAGATACATCTAAGACATGCGGTTTTATTTGGAATTATTGTGCAAATTGAACCTAACATGCCTAAAGCACCGGCATAGATTAGAGGGATATTTAGTTTAATACACGCGTCATTTAGTGCATATCTAGCATCTATACTGTCTAAGGCATCCACGACTATATCAAATCCATCAACAATGCTTTCGGCAGTATATTTAGTAACAGAATTTGGAAGCGCTTCAATCTCGACACTTGAATTTATTTTTTCAAGTCTTTCTTTTGCAGCTTCAACTTTTACTCTACCTATATCATTTTCTGTATAAAGATGCTGCCTATGTAAGTTGGAAATTTCTATGATATCTCTATCCACTATCTTCAATTTTCCGACACCCATTGCAGTCAGTTGTGTAACTACAGGATTGCCGATACCTCCAACCCCGACAACGCATACTTTTGCCTTTCTAAGTTTTTCCAATCCAACGAATCCTATTTCATCTAGCATTATCTGTCTGGAGTATCGTTGTAAATCCTCGTTCTTTAGTTCAGAACCTCCTGCTACAGCCGGTAGAATATAAATGGAATCACCACTGTTAAGTTTGGTTGCCATGCCATCATTACTAAAACGCATGTTTTTTCCGTTAATGTAAATGTTAATTAACGATCGCGGTTTTCCGTTTAAATCCAAAACTTTACGTTTAAAATCTTCCCCGAGCTGGTCTGTTACTTTGATAAACGCATCTTGCAGATCTATGGCATCTAATGGAATCTTTTTTTCTCCGCTACCCTTCGTAAGAACTGATGGAATTATAAATTCGATATTTGTCATTCTGTGCTCATCATTTCCTATGAAATCATTGCTGACACTGTTTGTATATCTGGCTTGACGACGTCAAGTTTGGGCAATGCACTTACTATCGCTTCAATAGATTTCAATCCATTACCAGTAACATAACATACTACTTTTTCATCTCGCTCTATAAATCCATCATCAACCAGTTTCTTGAGTACGGCTATTGAAACGCCGCCTGCAGGTTCAGTAAAAATACCTTCAGTTTTTGCTAGTGTCATAATTCCCTCAACAATTTCATTATCATTAGCTTCTTCAGCAATACCACCGTATTGTTTCAATCTTCTTAAAACGTAAGCGCCGTCCCCAGGATCCCCGATTGCTAAACTCTTTGCTATGGTATCCGGTCTTTCTACAGGAACAATTTCACCAGTATTTTTCTTAAAAGCATCAACTATTGGAGCGCAACCGTGTGGTTGTGCGGCCGTAACCTTTAGATTTGAAACATCGTCGACAAGTCCTATTTCATGTAACTCTTCAAATCCTTTACAAATTGCATTTAACATCGCACCGCTCCCTACTGGAATAATGAGATGATCTGGAAGTTCCCAGTTAAGTTGTTCGGCTACTTCAAATGCCAACGTCTTCGAACCTTCCACATAATATGGTCTCATATTAATATTTACAATCCCGATCCCCTTTGAATCTCCTATTATTGACGCGACCCTATTGGCATCGTCATAAGTTCCTTCAACCGTAACATATTTGGCACCATAAGATAATGCCTGTGCAATCTTTGCTTTTTCAATATCCGATGGTGCAAAAATAAAACATGGCAAATGTGCTTTAGCAGCATGCGCAGCAGTTGCTGAAGCCAAATTTCCAGTTGATGCGCATCCTACTGCTTTGAGTTTAATTTCTCTAGATTTTGAAATGGCCACACCCGCAGGTCTATCTTTGAATGAAAAAGTTGGGTTTACAGAATCGTTCTTTATGAAGAGATTCTTAAGATTTCCTATATGTGTCCCCAATTCCTCAGCATGTTGCAGGGGTGTGAATCCAGCATGAATATTCACGATACAGTTCTTATCAGCAATTGGCAAGAGTTCGAAATAGCGCCAATATGTTTTATCTTGCCGGGACGAGAAAGTGTGCTTGCTTAAATCCGTAGGAACATTATATATAACATCGAGAGGACCGAAACACTCTTCGCATATGTACTTGAATACGGGGGTATATTCAGCGCCACATTCTCTGCATTTTAGAAATCGAATAGAACCCATGTATAATCAACTATCACCGAATATGTGGTAATAAATATCACTAATAGTAATTTTAGTATTACTTAATTTTTTAACTTAAAAATTTTATATGCATTAAACATGAATTAGATCAAATATCGCAATTATTCAATATACAATATAATTATTACATGATTATTGAAAATAACTTCAATTTTAGAGAGGGTATAGTCTATTGTGGAAACATGTTCTATTTCCAGTATGGCATGCAGGATTTTTTGAGTCTACGAGATAAACCAATGAATCAAGATCACAATCAACCAAGATATCTTTCACATCTTGAATATTTCCAGATTCTTCTCCTTTCATCCAGAGTTTGTTACGAGATACACTCCAGAACCAAGCGTTGCCTGTTTTAACCGTATTCTCTATTGCAGTTCTATTAGCATACGCTAGCATCAAGATATCTTTAGTCTTAATATCTTGAACTATCACCGGGATAAGTCCATCCCTCTTCGCAAAATTTAATTTATCAATGTATTTATCATGAATCTTCATTAGCATTCGATCTAGTCCTCTAGGTTAGGTTTACTTATGTACTGAATATAAGTTTAGTACTTATGAGGTCCAGTTGTTCTATTGATGCTGCGCAAGATTTCAAATAAAACCAAGCTAATTGAATTCGGATCGAGCAACCCGTAGCAAAAATTGGTAAAGATATCCTCATTGAATTATCCTGTTAAATCCGGATTTTCCGGATACCGCAGATAGACTTGAATTGCCACTTTCACTATCATCAAGTTCTAATAATAAAGTCTTGAATTTTCTATGTAATCAAATTTATCTTCTGAAATGATTACCTCTTTATGACATCTTTCGCAGAGAAAGTATTCGGTATTTGTAGCTAATTCCTTTCCACATATACCGCAAAACTTCAATACTCTCACATTGTAAAAACTAATCTATAAAGTATCCGCTTTTTAGCAACATTTTTTATATGAGATAGGAGTAGGCTGTCTTTTTCTTAGTTAATCAGCAATTTATTTCAATTCAACAATCTGGCTATGAAAAATTTACACTTTATTTTTCGTCTTCCTTTAACTTATCAATCTTCATTTTTATGAGATCAAAACCCTGTTGCCAAAAAGAGGCTTTAGTGATATCAAATCCGGAATCCTTAAGCAATGTTTCTGGTTTTTCAGACCCTCCTGCAGATAATATCTTGAGGTACTTTGAAATGAAGGATTTACCCTCCTCTCTATATTGCTGATATAGTGAGAGAACAAGTAAATTTCCAAAGGAATAAGCATAGCAATAGAAAGGAGTATGATAAAAATGCGGGATGTAAAGCCATTCCCATTTAAATTCTTCTGAAATACGTATTGAATTTCCAAATTGCGTTCTTAAGTTTTTCATATACAGATCGGAGATAATATCAATAGTAACACTTTTTTCTACAATTTGATTATGGGCTTCTATTTCAAAAATTGTAAAAAATGCCTGTCGCATAACGGTTGCATAGATATCATCAATTTGTTCTGCCAAGAAAATCTTTTTCTTTTCCCTATTTAGCTTCTTGTAAATTTCTTCATTGAGCAGCATCTCTCCAAATACAGATGCAGTTTCCGCCAATGGAAGGGGAGCATGTGATACTAAAATTGGTTTATCGGAAGCATACATACTATGTATTGCATGTCCGAATTCATGAGCCATAGTTGAAACATCTCTCATCATTCCATCAAAATTTAAGAGTACATAAGGAGTCCTTTTCGGAGCAACAGTATAGCAAAATGCACCCCCAGTTTTTCCATTCCTGATTTCAGAATCAATATGATTTTCTTTAAACAATCGCTCTGTGTACAAGCCAAAACTTGGATCAAATTTATGAAAAGTATCCAAGACTAATCTTGTAGCATTCTTAAACGTTAATTTAGGAATATTTTTGCTTGAAATTGGCGCATAGAGATCATAGCGTCTTAGTTTTTTCATACCTATTAATTTAGCTTTTTCGATAAAATAATCGTGAAATAAGTGCGCATTTTCTTTACAAACTGCCAAAAGTATCTCTACTGTGGTATCATCTATATTATTATGAATATTTCTAACTGAAATAGGAGATTTGAATCCTCTAATAGAAATATTTTCATCTCTCCATTGAGTTACTAGATTTTGGTAAATTTCCCCTAGTACCCCACTATTTTTCTCATAGGTCTTGAATAATGCCTTGTATGCAGATTCCCTCTCATTTGCTTTAGAGCTTCTCACCAAAGAAAGCAGTTTTTCTTTATTTGTGAATATTTTGGTCCTTTTTCTATTTCCATATTTTTTTATTACTGTAAATTCAAAATTATTAGTCATCCTATCATATATTTTTACAAGGGCACTTGGCCCCGTTACCTCGAGAGTGTTGATAATCTTTTCTTCTGACTCATTAAGTGAATATTTCGCAATCAATCTCTTATGTTTTAAATATTCCCTATATACAGCAGAGATGCTATCAATTAATCGTTGAGCATTATTCTTGTCAAGTCCTTTCTTGAACCATAAATCAAAAAATAAAATTTGGTTACTAATCTGTGAACTCAATTTTTCGGTTTCAAGAACCAGAGCTGCAGCTTCATTGGATGAAGTATCGGCAGCGTATTTAAGTTGGGCAAAACTATTGACTCTGCTAAGAGTTTCCAGAATATTCTCAATCTCATGAACTAATCTTTCAAAACTCGAGGAGTTCAGATCTGGTTTTAGGATTTGCCGGTTATCTTCAAATTCCTTAACATCTTTTTTGATGTTATCAACTAACTTTACAAAGTTACCTGTCGACCTATCATCGACTAAATCACAAAGATCCCATTTTCCTAATCTAATATTTGAATAATTTAACATTGTTTCTTTTCATCTTTAAACTGTACATCGTCTTTAATGTTTTTCTGATTCTTGACATCAACCAACTCACAATTCGCAGAACGAAACAGGGCTATTTGGAATATACACAATATAGTTAATTTTGAATATAGTTATATAGCATAGACATGATAAATAATATGCCATAATGGTTTTCAACATAGGCATAACTGTGAAGGCTGACAATACTCAGTAATCAAGGTGTTATCTGAACACCCAAGCTGATTAAAAATGCCATCCTTTCTATGTTGAATGAATTTGGATTTTTAGGTTGTAAAAATTATTCATTTTTCAAATATTCTTTTTTCATCTCCTCCACCCAACTATTTTTCTTTGAATATAGTCTCTTTCTTGGGCGTTTCTTGCATTCTGACAAGACATAAGAGCAAATTATTGGAAAACAAATTGAAGAATCTCCATAGACAATTACATTGTTTCTATGAGAGGTCTTTATTTTGCCCCAGCTTTTTCCTTCCTGTATAGTCGCTCCAGATAAACCACCGGTATCAGGTCGTGCATCAGTAATTTGTATTACATAATCGTGTCCGCCTTCCTTTAGTTTCAGTATTTGGTATAATGCAGGTCCGGTTTGTTGGAAAAAATTTTTTGGAACTCCCCCGCCTAATTCTATACCACCAGAAACTTTACTCTTCCAAAGTATCGCTGTTGATTCAGCAATATCCAACATAACATTTGGAAATCTCGTCACATCTTCAAAAATCAAGGGTAGCATATTGAGTCCTATAGAAGAATCACTTATCGCAGGAATGAAGACTGGTACATCATTTTTGAATGCGGAAGTAAGAAATGATTTTTCCGGATTTGTTGAATTTTCAAAAGCTGCCTTACCAAGTTTATGTGACATATCTGCAGTAGAATATGTTTTAGCAAAGTCTTTTTTGATTTTCTTTACTTCTCTTTGGATAATAATGTCCTGAGCCTGCAAAGTGCCTACTTCTTTTATATATACATCGTAAATTCGTACAATTTGTTTGGAAAAGAGCACGTCATCATCAACCTGAAAATGACCTTGTCTTACAGGTAAATCGTAAGCGAAATGAAGGTCATGGTAAACATTGGCCCCAGTTGTTACTATCCAATCTACAAAGCCATTTTCAATAAGCGCTTTGATTGTATTCCCCATTCCTATTGGGGTCAACGCTCCTGCAAGGGTTAAGCAGATGGTACAACCACTTTCAATCATATCCTTCATAATATTTGCAGCTTCGAAAAGTCGTCTTGCGTTGTAACCCGTAGATCCGAAAAAATCAACCAATTGTGTTATGGTCATATTCTTCGAAATAAGGGGAGGTTCGATTTTTTTGCCTGTAAATGAATGTGTGTTGTTCATCTATTAGCATTAAGAAAAGGTATTAAAAATTTTATCTGAATGAGTGGTTTTTGTCTAGTGAAATCTATACCGGTCCTACCTTAACTCATGTTTGATGGAAGAATTTTAAGAGACTAGTTCCATAGTCATTTGCCACTCTCTTCTCTTCATATGAACTGCATTCTATACATTTTATACCATTGTTTATTCTAACTGTATCTCCACCACAGTTCAAACATAAGGAGTATAGCAGGCCAAAATTAGTTCCATCTACGGCGATATGAATTGAAGAATTCATCAGACTGGTAATTTGACCCCTGATAATGTCGCCAATTCGATAAATCGATTTTGGTTTCCTATTATATCGATCTCGATTCCATCCCTTATTATTTCCCATTCTTGCTGAAGCGATGGCAGATAAGCCTTTAGTATACAATTTGTTATTAATAGAAAATAACTTTACGGATATCATAGATCCAAATAACATTTCTACGAATCCCATAACGACATCTCCTATTTTGGGTAATTCTTGAGGATTAATTGGATCAATTTTAATGGATCTTCTCTTAAAATCATATTCCTTCTTCCCTAATACACTTGATCTGATAGTCCCATCAAGAGCGAAAGTATGATTACCCGCTTCAAATTCTTCAATTTCTGCTATATATTCACCTGGAAATACCATGCCAGATGTCTTTTTCTTCATATTAGGTACATGACTGCAGATGTATTATAATTGTTACACGAAAATGAAGTGGACCATCGAAAAATTCGTCTCTGATATTACGTCTAACCTTTACTCAAACCGAAGGCAAATCCCGCTGCAAAACCTCCTGTCAGTGGAATACCCGAATTTGAGATGGCATCCAAGATTTGGTCGCTTATACCGGGAAGAAATGGAGTGTTAAGACTAATGCCATTAAAATTAGTCATGGCATTTCCTAATGCAGCTTCGACCTTTGCCCAATTTAGTGCAATTAGTCCGTTGTATTGCAAATAGTACATGATACCTACCAACAATCCCGCGACAACAATGATTATTTTTAATATTTTCTTTATAGCATATCCCATCAAGAATCCCAAAAATCCTCCTATCCCTACAGAGGTAGCTAACCCTCCTATCCCTACAGAGGTAGCTATTGAGCTGAAATCGATAACCATCCTTACGAACTATCCCAGAACCGTAAATATATGCAATATAGTCATTTTTCATGAGACCTTCTAACTGGATAAAGTTATGGCTTTTTTTAGAGCAAGCTTGATTGCAATGATCTTAGATTATAATAAATTGGTAAGTTTTTATGTAAAAAATGTCTGAAATATTGGTTTTCTACTATCACCGCTTTCGTAAATCAAACAATCTATTAGTAACCTTCTTTTATTTCTAAATGTGAAATTCATAGAGTGGTTCCCCTTTTATCAGCAGATTAGGACAGAATTTGGATATAGTACAGAAACAGATCAGAAGGCAGCTGAAATGCTGAGTCACTTGATAAAGAGAAAAGCGTTGCAGCTGTCTAAGATCCAAAAGAAAATACAAGGAAGGGAAGTACTTGTAATTGGAGCAGGTCCCAGTCTGGAAAAAAATATCGAGTTTATCAGGAAGAATAAAAAATATGTAAAAATAGCTGCCGATGGTGTAGTTGAGATTTTATTAAATAAGAAGATTAAGCCGGACATAGTGGTGTCGGACCTTGATGGAAATCCAAAATATCTAAGGATGGCTGAAAAATTTGGAGCAATAATGGTTATCCATGCTCACGGCGATAATACGGAGAAATTGGAAAAACATGTTCCTAAATTTAGTAAAGTAATAGGTACGACTCAAGTAATGCCGTTGGAGAACGTATATAATTTTGGGGGATTTACTGACGGAGACAGAAGCGTCTTTTTGGCTGAAGAAATGAGGGCAAAAAGTATTACTTTAATAGGTATGGATTTTGACAACATGCCAAGAAAATTCTCAACAAATGATAAAGACGTAAATATTGATCTTAAACGAAAAAAGTTAAAATTTGCAAAGAAATTGCTCGAAATGCTAGGAAAGCAATCTAAATCCAAATTGGTTAACAAATCAGCCACCAGAATAAGAGGTATCAAGTATCAACCTTGAGATATTCTTTAACTTAGTTATGAAATTAAGAGATTCTTTCCCTTGTAAATAATGTGAAAAACTATTATATGTTTTTAATATATTGAACCATGTCATGTCCACCTTTTCAGAAGATGATATTCGCCGTGCAGCAGAAGTGCGTGAATGGTTAGTCAAAGAAGTTACCAATAAAAAAGAGGAGCTCGATAAACTTCGTGACACTCTACTAATAGTTGATTCTTTGCTAAAAAAAACAAGCTTTATAACCGCATCACATTTCGAATCTTCTGCTTCTAATTTGAAGGACAGAAATGCACCTGAATACCAATCCCTCCATAAAGAAAAAACTGTCCAAAGAAAACCTAGTATTGATTCAGCTACAAAATCTACAAATACAAATTACGGACAAGATGATAATCAAGGCGTAGAGATAAGATCCTTGAGACGTGCGAAAGATAATCTTCTGATATCAAATGCAGAGTATACCTCCACCTATGTAAGAATATCGTTGCTAAATGATATCAATTTGAATATTAATACTCCTCCATTCAAGTCTTTTTTCTTAAACCGCATATTAGAAGGAATGAAGTCAAAAGATAAAGAAAAGATTCAAAAAGGCGAAATAGATGAATCTGAAATCATTGATTATAAAGTTGATAATGACGAAGATGGAAGAATTAGAAGTGTTACGATTTCTAATTATAGAGAAAGAGAACGGCTTAATGAGATTTTTAATACAGCAACGTGGGTGTTTACAAGAATGTTAGAAAAAGGAATTTAACGTAGTTATGGATAAAATTGTAGTACTAGATTTTGGATCGCAATACAGCCACCTAATCTGTAGACGAATTCGCGAATCGAATGTTTATTGTGAACTCTTGCCTTATGATTCACCTATAAGCTTGATCAAAAATTTAGATCCAAAAGGAATAGTGCTATCTGGAGGTCCTTCAAGTGTATATTTAAAAGGTTCTCCAAAACCAGATAAGAAAATTTTTGAGATGGGAGTACCAGTTTTAGGAATATGTTATGGTCACCAACTTATTGTTGATGAATTTCATGGCAAAATAAGACGTTTTGATAATAGAGAATATGGTTATGCCGATTTGATAATTGATGATAACTTGGACTTGTTTAAAGGAATCAATAAGAAAATAAAATGTTGGATGAGTCACGCCGATGCAGCTGAAAGCATTCCAAACGATTTTGAAATACTAGCACATACGGATAATTCCCTTTCTGCTGCAATTGCAAATCGAAATAAAAAATTTTATGGAATTCAGTTCCATCCAGAAGTATCACATACTGAAGAAGGAAATAGAATTTTAAGAAATTTTTCACATTCTATAAGTAATGCAAAACCAGATTGGACAATGCAAGGTTTTATTGACTTTTCCATTAAAGATATTAGAAGCAAAGTTCATGATGATAAAGTACTATGTGCGATTAGTGGTGGAATCGACTCAACAACTCTGGCTGTTTTACTAAATAAGGCAATTAGTGGCAATTTGACTTGTGTTTTTGTCAATAATGGATTATTAAGATTAAATGAAGAGTCACTGGTTCCTGAATTAATAAACAAATATCTAGGTATCAAAACTGTCACCATTAACGCAGAGGAACAATTTTTAACAATGCTAAAAGGGATTGAAGATCCTGAACAAAAAAGAAAAATTATTGGAGAAGAATTCGCTCAAGTATTTTTGGAAATAAAAAAAGACTATGGGCCATTTCAATGGCTTGCCCAAGGAACATTATACCCGGATGTTATTGAAAGCGGTTTTTCTAAAGGACCGGCTTCAGTAATCAAGACGCACCATAATGTCGGAGGTTTACCGGAATGGCTAAATTTAAAAGTATTAGAACCTTTTAGAAGTTTGTATAAGGATGAAGTAAGACAAATAGCTGTTTTACTGGATATCCCCCGTGAATTCATAAAGAGACATCCTTTCCCTGGTCCAGGATTGGCAGTTAGAATTATCGGGGAAGTCACTGATGAAAAAATTAGAATTGTAAGACATGCTAGTAGTATTGTTGAAAATGAATTAATGATATCAGGTTGGTATGATAAAGTATGGCAAGCATATGCGGCCGTTGGGGATGATTTAGCAGTCGGTGTACTTGGTGATGAAAGGATATATGGCCATATAGTAACAATAAGGATTGTTGAATCGTTGGATGCAATGACTGCTGACTGGTCTCGAATACCATATGATTTGATAGCTAAAATTAGCAATAGGATAACCAATGAGGTTAATGGCGTTACTTGGGTTACTTATTCAGTATCAAGCAAGCCGCCTGCTACTATAGAACCTCAATAATAATTTATCAAAAATTGTCCTGAACGAATTCTACTGCTTCATTTATTGTTGGAGGTTCAAATTCCATTTTTCTAATATATAATGAAGCATACGCATTTGAAAACAATAACCTTTCAGTTGCATCTAGACCTGCTAAATATCCCACAAGATCCGCAGCATCCCAACAATCTCCAGAGCCAGTTAGTTTCTTGGGGACTGTATAGAATGAGTTAGCAAATAGGACATCCTTTCCATCAGACCATGCTGCGCCGATCCTTGCATGAAGATCGATCTTAAGTCCAATTTCGGAAGACAATGATTTCACTGCTAGCTTTACATTGTCAATTTGATGTAAATCTAATGACAATTGGGAATCAAGATTACATGCTTTTAGGAGGGAAGTGCATTCATTTTCATTAATGCTTAATGCGTCTATTGTGTGATTTAGTTTCTTTAGTGTGTCTCTAAATTCTTCTTTTCTGGCTTCTATATCAGCAGGATCTAAGAAATGAAATGCTTTGGGAGAATTAGTAAATAGATAATTGGCTAAATCAGTCCCTTTAAGATTACTACCCCAATTTGTCAAGACAATGCTTTTCGCAGAATTTATTATATCTAAGTCACTCTGAAGACTAATCATTTCAGGACCAAAATTTCTATTATCACCTACATCACTTATCATTACATTAGCATTAGATTCCTCGCTGTCGTGAAACTCAAATGATGTCGTAGACCCGTGTTTACCATTTTTAATTTGTAAATTAATACCTTCCCCAAACTTTGAGAAGACTGTGTGAAGAATAGATGTTCCAATATTATCTGCTATAGTAAATAATGTGACAGATAGTCCCATTTTTGCCAAACAATAAGCGACATTTACTGCATTACCTCCCTTAATATCAAAAGTATTTGCTCCCCTTATACTTCCGCCTCCAGTTGTTGTCTTGCTCTTCATCATTCTAAAAAGTTCATCTTTAGAATTTATCTTAATAATTCTGTCTAAAAAAAAATCAGGAAGGACAACAATTTTGCCATCAAAATCAAACTGTTTTAATTTTTCGAACATTACTCAAATAGAATTATGTGGATATTTTTATTAAAACATTCTAATTCCCTAAGATGAAATGATAATTATTGAATTGTCTTGTAAAGATTTGATATGAGATTAAAATAAAATTACTCCATATCCATTCCGCCCATTCCGCCCATTCCGCCCATTCCGCCCATTCCGCCCATTCCGCCCATTCCGCCAGGTGGACCAGCAGGCATCTTGGATTTGCTTGAGGCTATTACATCATCGATTCTTAAGATCATATTCGCAGCTTCTGTTGCAGATTTTATTATTTGCTGTTTAACGGCTATGGGTTCTATTACGTTCTGCTTGTACATATCAGTAACAACAGTATTAATAACGTCTATTCCTGTCCATTTTGAGCCCTTACTTTGTTTGGCTCTAAGTGTAGTCATGGTATCAATTGGATCCATACCTGCATTTACTGCCAAAGCTAGAGGAATTGTATCTAAAGCATCAGCAAACTTTTGAACAGCCAATTGTGCTCTTCCTTCCATGTTACCAGACCATTGGCGCAATTCATTGGCCACATAGGCTTCTGGTGCACCACCTCCTGCCACTGCAACAGGGTTTTCTAAAACGTCCTTAACTACCATTAATGCATCGTGAATTGATCTATCGGCTTCATCAACAACTCTTTGAGATCCTCCTCTAACCAAGATTGTAACAGCCTTTGGATTCTTGCATCCTTCAATGAAAACCCACTTATCTGTTTCAACTTTCCTTTCCTCTACAAGATCGGCTGAACCTAAATCTTTGGAAGTAAAATCATCTAAATTGTTAACAATCCTTGAGCCAGTTGCCTTGGATAATTTTGACATGTCGCTTTCTTTGACTCGTCTTACGGCTAGTATGTTTTCTTTTGCTAAATAATGCTGTGCCAGATCATCAATTCCCTTTTGACATAAAAGAACGTTCGCACCAACTCCCTTAACCTTATCAACCATTGCCTTCAACATTCTATTTTCCTCTTCAAGGAACATTTGCATTTGTTGAGGATCATTAATTCTTATCTCAGCGCTCATTTCTGTTTTCTCTATTTCTAACGCAGAATTTATCAGGGCTATCTTTGCTTTATCTATCTTCTTTGGCATGCCTGCATGTACAACTTCTTTATCCAGAACAATTCCTTTGACTAGTTTACTATCTCTAATGGATGTTCCTGCTTTCTTTTCTACTTTAATATTATCCAAATCTACTCTTAATTTCTTGCCGTCATCGACAGTTTCCGCAACTTGTTTTGCGGCATCCACTACCATCTTAGCTAATGTAGGACTATCATCAGAAACAAGTTTGGAATACATGCTTGTTCTTGCAATGTTCGTCAAGGCATTTTTATCATTTACATCAATTTTTATTCCTATTTTTTGCAAAAATTCCAGAGCTTTTTCCGCCGCAGCAGTATAGCCATCTACAATAACTGAAGGATGTACATCTTTGTTTACTAACTCCTCCGCTTTTTCCAATAAAGCTCCAGCAAAAATAACTGAGGATGTCGTACCATCTCCCACTTCATTGTCGACAGATTTGGCTACCTCGACCATCATTTTTGCTGCTGGATGTTGAACATCCATTTCTTTAAGGATGGTAGCCCCATCATTAGTAATTGTAACGTCGCCAAGTGTATCTACCAGCATCTTATCCATGCCACGTGGACCTAGACACGTTCTTACCATTTCGGCAATTAATTTGGCTGCGACAAAGTTATTTCGTTGTGCTTCCTTACCTTTACTTTCTTTGGTTCCTTCTTTTAAAATTAAAACTGGCATTCCACCAGCTGTTGCTTGAATTGATTCCATCTTACATATCACCTTAGTAGAATACCATAGATTTTATGATGCCTCTTTTATAGTTTTAGGAAAAATAAATTCAGGAATCATTGTAGATAGGAAATGAAAGTTCACGTTGACATGTAATGCAAATATTGCAGATTGATGTTCTTATCGTACGGCGGTCTGACATGAATTTTTGATTCACACATAATAGTACCTAAATACATTATCACACAATATCCCTTATTCGTATCTTCTATTCATTTTTTGAATTCTCGATAATCCAATATTGCCCAATTAGTTCATGTTTAAATAAATGAGCATTCATATTGCCTCTAACCATAAATCTGTCGAGGTCCAAATTATTGATTCCACAAGTAACTGTCAGTGATCGGCTCAAAAATTATTATGAATTGACGAAGCCAAAAATATGGTATCTCTTAGTTTTTACTACGTTTGGATCAGCTATAACAGCCTCTTATTCGACTGATAACTTTCTATCCCCGTTCCAATGGATCTTTCTTCTTGTGGGTATTGTTGCGGGATCTGCAGCGGCAGATGCCTTAACTGGATATAATGATCGTGATATAGATGCTATTATGGATAGGACTAAAGCCCGTCCCATTCCTTCTGGAAGAATTTCACCTAAGAACGCGCTTATTTTTGGTTTACTTTTAGCTGCTATTTCCCTGTTCTGTGCGTGGTCAATAAACTACTTGACCTTCGGGCTCATGGTATTTGGTCTTTTTGACAATATTATAGTATACAGTAAGTGGTTGAAAAGAAAGAGTCAAGCCAATATAATTCTTGGAGGATTCTCCGGCGCTGTTCCGGCGTTGATCGGATATGTGGCTGTTACAACAGAAAATATAGAAATAGGTTTAGCAATGGCCGCGTTGGTTTTCTTTTGGATACCAACACACATTTGGAGCTTGGCATTGCACGTAAAAAAAGATTATACAAAAGCAGGAGTACCTATGCTCCCCGTAGTTGCCGGCGAAAAAAGATCTGTCCGAGTTATAGCCGGTACAACTCTTCTAATGGTGATAATTAGCTTAATACCTTATTTCTTCCACCAATTTGGTCTGATTTATTTTGTCACCGCCATTTTGGGAGGTATTGTCATGATAGTCACGTCATTATGGCTTTTGATGAAACCTAGCGAAAAGGCTTCATGGCTGCTTTTTAAAATTTCGAGTCCCTATTTGACAGCGCTGTTTGTTGCTTTCATGGTAGATGCAATATTTCACTAAATATTATTTTCACATTCATACAGGACCCTTGCAATCACCACATGTGATTCTAAACTTAATGGACTTATCGAATATACCGCGTTACACGCTCTAGTTATTGCTTCTGAAAAATGTCCCCGTTGGAAGCCTCCGACTACAAGACAGTAATTCTTTGAAGTATCGATCGTGTTATTTCGGAGAATATCGCTTATTTTGCTTTTTGTTCCTTTTACAGAGAATCCAATAACTAGATCCGGTCTAATTATTTTCTTTATTAAATTATTAAAACTAACATTCTCTTGGAATTCAATCAAATCTGGCGAGTTTTTGTTTTTATGTTTGTTAAAAATACCGATCATCAGTCTCTCAAATCTAAAATAGTTTTTGGGTATTCTCAGATCTTTACTTATTGTTATCAAGTTATTATCGAACGTAGATACGTAAACTTGCAAGTTTTTCTGCTTGAACAGTGGGGTTGAGAGGGCTTCTACGAGATCAAAATGCACTATATCTGGTCTGCCACGTTTCCACCATTGTTTAATATTTCCTTCAACCATGGCCTTATGATGATAACTAATATCTAGGAAAATCTCATTAGAATCTCTGCCTGATCTTTTAGAATGATTCTTTACAGAGGGATGATTTCTAAGAATTTGAGGTACTAGTTCTATTGCCGCTTCAGCAATCACAAGCGAATACAATCAAATTAACACAAAACTGGTTTGTCAATATTACATTTATTTCATAGCATTTTAATATAATAGATAACAAGTATAGCCTGACAACTTAGCTCATATGAGAATTGAATTTAATGAATAAGAAGAGTATTGAAAGAATAGCAACTGAAAGAATAGACATACTTATTGATAACGCACTTAGAGAAATTAATAATGATGAAAAATTGTCGCAATCTTATGCAAGACTGGCCACAAAAATAGCAATGCGTGTTAGAATAAGGATGCCATATTTGATTCGTCAGCTATTTTGCAGAAAATGTAAGGAATTCATAGTTCCAGGAGTTAATTCAAGAATAAGAATTGGCAGATCAAAGGCGAAAAGTATCAGAATTACTTGTATGAAATGTAATCACGTTTATCGAAAAATAATTGCAAGCTAAGGCTATATTTCAAGTCCGTTTTGTTCGATACAATATTTCTAATCATACTTTGCATTAAACTCTATACTGATGCAAAAGAATCTCTGGTATATCGTCCCTAGCCATTCGTCAAATGCTTGCAATTCCCTGACATTTCATTTCAAAAATATATTAATCATTAATCTAAATTTGGAGAATTGAGATTAAGTACTGCACTTTGATCCACATAAGATTAGTATACCATGAGCTGATCTGAATAAAATGATTTATAAGGGAATTTCCAAGAATGTTATAGAATATTATGGTTAAGGCTTATGATATTCCTGCCGATGAATTAATTACTCATTTGGCAGAAAATTTGAAAAAAGATAAAAAAATTGAGGCCCCTCTATGGTCCCAGTTCGTAAAGACAGGATGTCATGCAGAAAAGATCCCCCAAAATAGAGATTGGTGGTATATCAGATGTGCATCATTGTTACGGAAAGTGTACATTAACGGTCCAATTGGTATTTCTGATCTTAGAAGCGAGTATGGCGGTAAAAAGCAAGTTGGATACAATATTGCTCATCATAAAAAAGCTGGTGGTGCTATAGTAAGAAAGGCCTTGCAACAACTTGAAGTTGCAGGTTATATAACTAAAAAGAGTAAGGGCAGAATAATTTCTGATGAAGGAACGAAAAAGGTCGATAGAATGGCTACGGACATATACAAGGATCTTGTCAATTCGAGGCCAGAGTTAGGTAGGTACGGCTAGACAATTATCAATTGTGGCAAGAGCATGTCTGTTTCACCATCTGATAATCCAGAAGAAGCAAAGAGACGCGAAGCGGAATTAATGATGAGGCAAAAGGCACTTATGGTCTTACTTGACCAAAACGCACGACAGCGACTCATGAATATTAGAATGGTTAAACCCGAACTTGCACTTGCCGTAGAGAATTATCTTATAACAGCTGCTTCAGGGGGAAAACTGAATAGGGCCCTGACCGACGAGGAACTTAAGCAGCTATTGATTAACCTGCAGCAACCCAAAAAACAGTTTAAGATAGATCGTCGTTAACTCTGGATATCTTGTGATGAATATCCGTCGGTTCAAAGAATTTCGACTAAGTTAACTAACTTAGTTAGCATATACTATGTTTATTATATGCGCTTGAGCATAGAATTGGATGTCGCTGTTTGAATCGCAACCATATCGCCTCTTTTTCAATTCGCTAAGGTCCGCTGAAAGTAGAAAAACATATCCAGTTTATCTTAAAAAATACATGGAATTGCAGAGCATAAATGACCTTTTATCTGAAAAAAAACCCTCGTTTGATAGAGCATCAAATAATAGATTTCATAATAAAAAAGTGAGGTCGGTAAAAGTTAATTGAATGTGACTTTTACCAATTTACTCTTATTGTGTTCCACCCGCAACTATTTGTCCACGAATTGCCCCGTTTGGATTATCAGTCGTATGGACGTTAACATACGCTTCACCATCTTGTATTGCCTTGATCAAGTCAACCTCAACAGCCTTACCTGCCAACGGACCTTCAAGTTTGTCATTACTTATGGATCCACCCACTAATTGCCCATTTATGAGTCCCGTTCCCGTGTCATTGTCGGCTTTGAACAACGTTACTATTACAGGTCCATTTTGCCCTTCTTTGCCTAGGTGTATGTGTGCTGCAGTAACCTTTTCTAAATCACTCAACTGTATACCGTATGACATATTGTTGAGATGAGGCTGACTAAATCCTGCTGAACCTGTTGCATTAGCATCAACAGCTGGAACTTCTTTGGTTCCGTCAAGAGTGGCTACAAATTGCTCTGTTGTTGCAATCGCTTTAGGCATATTTGTCATTGCTGTTGTTGATGCCAGAGTTAACACGGAAGCAATTGCCAAAATCACGACCGCAGATACTATATTTTTGTTATTCATGCTGTAAATAATGCTTTATACGATTTACATATTGCGTAAAGTTTAAACACATCAAACGAACGCATCCAGACAAACTGAGTCTATCCTTCTTTAAAATTAAATGGGATGAATCACTGGATTGGGAAACAAATGAGGAAATGAGTCCAGAATTGGTCAAGGTTATCCCTGTCAACTTTAACACACAGCACAAGAACATGCTTGGCAACTTGCATGCAGTCATATCAAAAGGATATCTGGCAATTGACCCCAAGTGGGATAAGTTGTTGACTAGTCTGCGAACTGCTTATGCAAATGAATTGACACTAGATAAGGAACAAACCTCTTACAATGACTTACTCGACGGGTTGAGATTAAGTTTAAAAGGTTATAATTTTAAAATAGAACAAATATGGTAAACGTTGACGAGGATTTAAGATCACTTCTGGATAGATTCAATGAAAGTCGAGAAAAATTCAAAAATGAGAAGGAAAACAAGGAAAAGAGAGTATCTGAATTCAAGAACGAATTCGAGTTATTTGCTACCAATAAAATAAAACCAATAATGATTGAATATAAAAAATTGCTTGAGAATAAAAACATTGGTTGTGATGTGGAAGAAAAATCTGCTTCCGAATACAGAGATAGTTACTCAAGCGTAACATTAAGAAGAGATAGTGACTCAAGCATAGCATTAATTGTAGATTATAATACCGAAACTTCAAGCAGGGCAGCCCATAAACCTCAAATCAGATTCTATCCAAAAGACGAGTCAATTATAGTATATGAACAGAAATTCGAGCCGAGCGGTGGTGGCTCGGCGGGTGTAGAGGGGTCTTATGAAAAAGAAAGGGTAACGGACGATTTTATCAGAAGTAAAATAGGTGATTTCCTAAAAGAAATATTTAGTAAAAGTTGGACGGAATTCGATTTTTATTAAATCTCTTCACTCCATTCCAGAAACGAACCTGTTATCAAATACTCATACTACTAATTCAGTCTGAAGATGCGTCTTAGTGCAAAGCAAGTCTTTATACTTCTTGGTA
>DASPFY010000018.1:0-13149 GCA_035620895.1 Nitrososphaeraceae archaeon | reverse complement strand
CTAGTATACTTTAGTTCCTGGATGAAATGCTACCCATTCGAACCAATAACCCTCATCAAATGGTAAACGCAAAAGTTGTTTCCCTTTCAGCTGACCTTCAGTCGATTTACCTTCAAAATCCCATTGGCTTCCGGTTTGCTCATCTGTGAAGCTATTACTAGTAGAGTTATATTGGAAAATTAAGGTCTGTCCATTGACTGAAGATTCAAATAACCTTGCCATTAGAGGATGCAATGAAAATAGCGTTACCGATTTATTATTTAGTTGGTCATTGATTACTTTTAGTTTCTCAATATCCTGTAATTTGTAAGCTTTACTTAATCCCTCATTTTCGAGTCCAACTACAATCTCTTTTAATCCAATTCTATTATCTCTATTAGAAATTGGAAATAAAATATCTGGACTCGTATAGTAGTCTTCATATGGATCTGCACCATAAGGTCGAGCGGATCCGGTATCTTTTGAGAGAACTTTGGAATTTGGATAGAGTTGCTTCCAGTCTTTCCAGAACGCCACATCAAAAGGTATTCTTTCAAGTTTAACACCTGCATAACTTCCTACAATTCCCTCTCGCAGGGCTTGACTCCAAAGAGATTTGCTTGTTCTGTCATACATTACAAGATTGCTATTGTAGAGCTTTCCAGAGGTTCCAAATTCAAGAACGGCGTGATCAACGGTTCTATTGAATACTTGATTGGTAAAACAAAGTGGACAATAAGTGACAGCCACAGGAATGTCACCTACATAATCGTTAACTATTTCATGCCACACTAAAATTTGAAGTGGATATGCCCTTATATCCCCGTTAAGTTTTATTCCAACGACTTTATCAGAATCTTCAAGAAACTTATTCCCGTCACTTACTGAAACGAATTTGGGTGAATCTATTGAAGGAATACCATCAGGAGGAGGTCCACCACTTACTATCTGATCTAGAGGAACAGTATGTTTTTCCTCTTCCGCCCTTACTGTTGTTATTGGGTTTAAGACTAAATGAGTTGTGACCAACAGAATTGTTAATAGTAGTAAAACTCCAGATAGCAAAAACTTCTTCCTATTGCCAACTGACTTAAGAATATTCAAACTTCATCACGTAAAGGATACTTTTTTCTGAGCTTTATCCATTTCAATCATTTCCAATTTTCTCTTCAACTTGATCGCGACAATGGTAGTGTAACCAATTACTATTACGAGTCCCAAATATGATAGTGGCTTTGAATATTGTATGAGAATCACAGACAAAGAGCTACCGAAGAAGGATGGTAGCATTGAAAGAATTAATAGCCAACTTCCACAGCAGCCTAATGGCACTAATGAGAAAAATGAGAAAAATGAACTTAGTGCAGTGCTGGTCGAACTTCCAGCTACAGTTTTTCTTTTATTTAGAATACTACAACCAAAGCTTTTCGCATAACTTGACATATAAATTTGAGCTCCTATAGCGATAGCCAAACCAAATACTATTATCCCATTAACCTTAACTACTGCATTTAAAGCTGCCATAGGTGGAAGATTGGGTGTAGTGACTATTACTACAAAAAGGTATGTAATCAAAGAAAGGGAACCAGCAATTAACGCTCTTTTTAGTGCACCGGTTTTAGCAGCAGAACTTGATATGGAGTTCATTTTTTACCGAATACTTGCGATGTTCTAGTAAGGCTATTGCTACTTACAAGTAACTTTCCCAAAGTTGTAAGCTTGGCAGAAATTTTTCCTCTATCCCCTTTTTCCACTTCAACTAATCCCAAGTCAGCCAAACCCTTCGAATCCTTTGCTCCTTGAACGTGATAGCTTAAGAGAGGCTTACCATAACCAGAGATCTGTTCTAGTTGATCCAAACTTTCTACTATTCCTCCTGCAGTGTTTATTGACTTTAGAATTTTTATTTTAGCCTCCGAAATTATTTCATTATAGCTAAGCTTTAAGACGGGCATCAAAAGCGGAACACTATGCGTATCGTCCATACCAAATGCCTGTATTCCATTTATGAACGCAGCAGAAAGCGCAGCGCAGCCAATCAGTTTATCACCAGAACTTACATTTAACAGAACTTGATCAAATTCTTTAGCGTGAAGATTTAGAATATCGTTGACACTTTCCATAGTATCTCTCACAACATTTTCTTTTGTAACAATTGTGATTGTAATGGGGATGCCAAGAACAGATTTGATTTTTTTTGCAAAATCTTCAGCCCTGTTCTTATCAGAATTAAAACAGATTAGGGAAAGTTTGTGAACAGAAAAGCTCCTAATACCTAAAGCTATACCATCTTGACCGTCTGAACCAAATGTGGCAATTTGAAGTGTTTTCATATTTGCCATGAATATAATATAGATTTGATCCTAATAAGACGTGCCTCCAACGGTTAAAGGTTAACTTTAATCGACAAATAAGAAAAAGAAATTTGGAATCACAGGTAGAATGGGACTTAGGTCCCAGTCATGTTGCTAATGTGTTCTGCTATTGTAGATTGATCAAAGAATGGACAGTTAACGACATGCTTTCCTTCCAATGCAGGTGTAATAGTTATCATCCCCGCCTTTTGCATTGCTACCACATCATTCAGTGTCTCCAGAACTCTAGCCTGTGAAGGATCTTTCCACTCATTGAAAGATATCTTCCACATAGGACTATAGTTTTTGTCTGTTGGATTAGCAGCA
Source organism: Nitrososphaeraceae archaeon (assembly GCA_035620895.1). GTDB lineage: Archaea > Thermoproteota > Nitrososphaeria > Nitrososphaerales > Nitrososphaeraceae > TA-21. The sequence goes on along the minus strand of DASPFY010000018.1, from coordinate 10,489 downwards.
CCTATGCCTGCTTGGAATCCCATTGGACCAGAACCGTTAATCCCGTTCATAAACTGGAACAGATCTACTGCGACTGGACTTGATGCAAGTTTTTCATTAAGAGGAACCGAACTTACTCCCATCATATTAGCAGGCATTTCTGGAGTCGCATCTGTTACGATGTAATAAATGCTCTTACCGTCTGGACCCCAACCCCGATGGGCTACCATGGTAACAATCATTTTTTCCGTGTCTATATTCAAAACCTGAGCCGGACCATAAGTCGAATCATCATTGATATTCTTATTCTCTCGAACTTTCATTTCTCCGCCCTGCCACTTGATAGCTGGATGATTTACTACAATTCCTGTCTTGTTTACTGTCAAGCTACCATTCTTTTCCGCAGTCATTATCTCTTGGACAGATTTCAACTCCTTCACAGTAGAAATATCTTTCCATGTTACTGTATTTACATGAAACAGAGCACTATAATTGGCATCCCCCGGTTTTGTGCTTAATACAGGAACCTGAAATCCAAATGGTCCTTTGCCCGGAACTCCATTGGTAAATGCATAAGCTTGACTAAGTGCTGATTCAGGTGTTTGGGATAGTAATGGGGCAAAGTTGACTTTGAACCCCAGTAATTTTGTTGCTTGTTGGGCTAATTCCTCATCAGAAGCGTCTGTAGCAATGAAGTAAATATCGTTTCCATTTTCATATCCTTTAGCTAGGGGAATATCTATCGGGATACTAGCCCTAGCCAATTTTAACACAGAACCTGCAGAGGCTTCTTGTCCTTGAGCTTGCCCCAGGTTCATGGTTAGTAAATATGATGATGCAGCAACGATTGCAACTAAAATTGAAGCTGTTATTGCCATTGATTTGAAATTCTTACCTTGGTAAAATGATTTTGTCATTATGGACAAAACAAAGAAGATGTATAAATCTAAATCCTTTAACGGTTATAAAATTAATTTAATCATTAAAGATCGATTAGCTTATTGAGCCTAGTCGGGATAAAATCCTTCATGATTCTTTATGTGTGTCAGAAATGTCCCTTAAGATTCTATTCACTCTTATATTCTGCCTAACGTTCTTTATTGCCTTCATCATTATTGGACAGACAGCCATCCCCAATATCATGCCTGCAATCATATTTATCATAGTATCACCTAACATATAGCTAATTAGGAATAATGTAAAGTAAAGTTTTTGATTAACCTAAGTTTTTTAATAGTTCACGTATTCATTACAATCATATGAAATGCTCAATTTGCAATTGCAAACCGAATGAATGCCATTCAAGTATTTCCCAGTCTAATTGCCCTAATTGCACATTGTCGGAATGTTGCTGTTGGTCTACCCTAAACTCTCATCAATAGGTCAAACTATTTTACGGCTCTATAAGTTCGTGTCTCAAGATTTCCTAAATATCAAAAAAATTAAATATAATTTAACAGGACCCTACTACATGCACTGTCCGAATCCCACCGAACCCGACCTAATCCTTATCATTATTAGTAACATAATAATGTACTATTGAGGGTTCAAAATATAGAACCATTTTACTCCGGACCAATGACCAATCATGCTAAGCCTGTTAAAAACGGACAGATCCAACTCTTAGACAAGCATCTAATGATTCACTAAAAAATAATTTTTCATGATAGAAAATTATCGTGTTGATATTTACTGAATATTAAAAATAGCACTATGTACTTAAATTTTTTCCACATTTACCACAAAATAAAACACCTATTATGTTCAGATTATTACAATTAGTACAAGCAATTTGAATCCTTTTTCCACATTTACCACAAAATTCTGAAAAGCTAGAGTTACTCCAATCGCAATCCATACACGTTATATTTCCTTGTATGGGATAGTATCTTCTGTTATTGTACTCCCTACCGGCATCAAAAATCTGCCATATATAGAATATAAAAGGTGGAATAAATTCAAAAACATTCAAAATTAAATAAGAAAAAAAAAGGATGGCTAATGCAGATATAAAGATAATTGTGCCTCTAGTAAAATTTCCAACATACATCTGGCCAAGCCCAGGAATTAAGATACTCAGAACCATTGATTTACGTCTCGTTTTAGCCAGGTGGTATTCACTAATATTATCTGCCATAAAACTTGGATATTAAATTTCCTGAAATAGTGAACATAGGGTCTAAAATGGAATATAAGAACGATAGTAAACATTCTGAAATTTGATTTACCTTTGATATTGTGAAGTGTTATCATAGTTGGATTTCTTCCTGGTAACAATCACATTTAGTCACATAAACCTAAAATATATCTCTCAACATTAAAGTAAAATAGCTATGCTTAAAGAAATTCCAGTTTCAGAGGAAGAATTAATAATTATAGAAAATGCGTTAGATGCGGTGACAGAATTTCTCAGAAAGGATGCAACGCCAAATACCACTGAACTTAAAGAAGACATTGCCGTAGCTAGACAGCTGTTAAGTGCTAAACTGTTAAGCGATGTCTCATACCAGACTTGGGGTATCTGGTTTACTAAAGTGGGTTTTGTCCAACATCATAAGAAACTAATAGAAGATCTACATAAAGTCCAAGACAATCGTTTAAAAGAATTCTTTATACAATCACAGAAACCGAATGAGCATCAAGACGCCAAATTGATATCTCAACTCAATTATGATATACGCGAAAATGCAAAATTGCTCTCCGACTTAGGTCTATTGACTCCAATTGGTATCAATATTAAAAAGAGAATCATTGAAAGTTACCAGAGAATGAGAAGTATGGGAAACGTGGATCCAAATAGAGGTGATATCCACAGATAAAGATGATAAAATGACTACTGCTTTCTAATTATAGAGGTATAATTTTGACTTTGGATTTCCTTATTTATCAGAAAGATCTTTTGAGATAATCTTAGCAAAATATTCTGTATCCGAATTGACTTTTCCTGCTGAGATTATCCTAACAAAGGAGACTAAATCTAATTTGTACTGTGATAAGAAAAGCAAAATCTATAGGACCCTTTGTCATATCAAACTCAAGTGAATTTATGAAGTTAGAATAAAGCTTGTTGTTATCAATTAATATATAATCGGACTCAAGAACTGTGCTTAATATCTATTAAACTATGGACAGTACCTAATTTAACCATCATTCAAAAGTAATCCCAAACCTGCATTAGCATGCTTTTAATTTTAGGGTATGATGAAACGTATTGAGCATATATCAATTCTTGATACTATTGCATGTGGATAATGTTACTATATTATAATAACAGAAAAAGAAAAAAAATTTAAGAATTTTTATTATGATTAGGTAAGCTCTTGTCCGGATGTTTCTCTTTTTCTTCTTTCATACTTTTCTGGTACTACCTGTTGCACTTCTTCAGATTCTAATCTCTTCATCGTTTCTATGGCTCTATCAATCACACTATCGAGATTTGCAACATGATCGACTTCAACCTCTATCTCCATGTTTGGTCCTGATGACTTATACTTCGGCGGTATGGAAATTTTTATCCTTTGCGGCATATGAATTCGTTAGCTGAGATGTATTTAAAACTATTGGTAGAAATGAACTGGTCAAATTTTCTATTTTTTTGCTACTTCCTTTCAAAAACCAACAATATTCAAATTTCATTATAATGCAGTCATTGTTAAAGACAATCTGAATAAGTTTAGAAATTCTAAAAGAAGAACAAATGGATCCGTAAAAAGAATCAGTTCAGTACTTGCCGACCACAATAATGCTAATACTGCAATTAGTAACATAATAATATATTACCAAAAAGGCAACTATTGGATCGCTTCTGCTATGCGAATCACATGAATTAGCTGTATTTATATTTGAACAAGCTAGCACCAGTGCGGATATGAAACAAAGCAGTTTTAAATGAATATATTTTTGTATAACTGCGAGTATGAATAAATAAACCTCTACAAGAAGATCTATTGCAGAAATGCAAAATAAACAAAAGATAAGCATGACACAACAGCTTTTCATTAATGATGCATTTTTGTTTAAATCATGTTGTACCCTACTAATTATCTCGTTTTTAGCGTCAACATGGTTTGTTACTTCAGCATTGGAAGTAACTGGAGGACAGCAAGGTATCTCTTTAGGTTCATCAGAATCGACTATAAAAGGACTTCTTGCTGACGCAAACCATACACTGAAAAGTGGTGATGTAACCAAAACAATTCAAGATCTATTCAATCTTCAGAGGATAATTGGCCAAATTAGTGACAATTCATCATCAATTCAATCGTCAAAGTTGCTTATACGTGACACTCTGCAAGCGTTAGTAAACAATAAAGTGGATACAGCGTCAACAAATTTAAATTTGATATATCAACAACTAATAATTGGGATAGCATCAAATGAAACACTCAGTACAATTACTGCTCTAGAGAACGAAACGACATTGTTTGGACGAGCATCATCAGGTAATGAAAGTAATGAAACTTCAAGTATAGTCGACAATAGAACTAGTTTGAATTACCGCTATTATGACAACCATGTATATGGTATAAAAATACTATATCCAAACAACTGGACAGTAAGGAGCTACAACTATAACAATGCTGGTAATAATACCCTTGTTGGGTTCTTTTCTCCATCAAAGACTGCTTCTCAGCTTGGGAATATTTCAGGTGTGTCTGGTCAGTTTGTGCCATACCTGGACATATATGTTTTTGATTCCAAGAATATGTCGCTTGATAGCATAATTAAAGGACGAGTAGATAGAATTCAAAATTACACCTATTCCCAAATAGATGAGTCAAAACCGTTTGTTCTTAAAGGAAATCTGAACGCACATATGCTGGTATATTCCACCTCGCCACGAGGAAATGAACTATTCAAGAAAATACAGGTTTATACTCTATTTGACGCTAAAGTGTATTTAATAACATTTACATCGCAAGAAGCATTATTCTCAAATTACTTACGAGTGATTCAGAAAATTATCAACTCGTTTGAAATACAGAACAGCTTTAATTAGTGACTAATTTTAGCTCACTTAAAAATAGATTTTAATGCAAATTTAAATGGGGCAATAGACGACTCAATTTTATCTCCCTTTGCACAGAACATACTAATGTCTAGTTAAAACTTGTTGTAGCAGCTAAAAGATGATTTCAAAGTCAACGATCAATTGACTATCTACTTGACATATCATTTTACTTAGTCTCGGTATTCATAACTGGATTTACCTTTAGTCCCACGCTGCAAAATCAGTCGATCAATCAATAGGGACAGATTACAAAAATAAAATAAGATACCGGCCTACCTCATACCATAAGTTACAATCTATTAATCCCAATGTTACTGTGGAATATCAACATAGTTTGGAAAATCAATTACTACGTTGTTTACTATCTTGCATTTTCCTGCCACTATATCTCCATTATCTGGGTTGTAGTCGAGGATCATACTATTGATCTCACAATCAAAATTATCACTTCCAGACCCTCCATACATTATCGTGGCTCCAATTCCGGCAATGAGCTGATCGTTTCCATCACCTCCAGCTAGAAGGGTATTTCCAACTCCTCCAGAAAGTAGGTCATTTCCTGATCCGCCGTCAACTATATCGTTTCCTTCTCCTGGCACTACAATGTCATCACCATTTTCTCCATATAATCTGTTATCACCTGGACCACCATAAATGATATCGTTACCGGCTCCAGCAAACACTCGATCGACTCCAGCAAGTGAATAGATAATATCATTGTTATCATCTCCCTCGATCTTATCATCACAATTGGTTCCAATTATCAGGTGCCCTGTTTTCTTTATACCTGATGTACCACCACTAAGAAAACTAGCTAGACACTTGGAGTTCTCTAATTTCTCGAGCGGTTTTGGATTGAGAAGATCATCCATGCCCTCTTCTATACCATCAATGATGTCATACAACGGATCCAAATATGTGCTGTGTGACTCGACTTGTGCCTTGATTTGGTGTCCTGGGATTACTAATGCTATAGAAATTATCAATCCAATCATGAAAAACTTTCCAAAAATGCCAAACATTAGCGAATAACCATTCCATTGTTGTTATTAATGCTACGATGAGTACTAAAAGGAAGTTTCGAATTTATCAAAACCATTTTGACAGGTCAATCTTTGGAATACCTTCTTTTCCAGTATCATTTCCTGCAACAGTGTTGACACCTGCTTCTACCATAGTATCTCCAGTAACTACATTATAGTCAAGCATTGCTCGAGAAAGGCATACCATAAATAGAACACAATCAAAATAATTTGTTCTTGAATCTTCCTTCATTAACGTATCACAAGCTGCAACGAACAATTTGTTTCATCTCTTTGCGTCAGTTAAAAGATCATTGTGACTAAAGAATTTTTGGCCGGCTTAGCTGGATTCGAGTGGAGCCTAGGTCTATGGGAAGCAAAAACTCCTATTAGCTATATGACCGGCAAGCATTTGTGTCTATTGAAAAATCTTGATTCAAAAACTGAAAATTAGCTAACTTAATCAGGCTAGTTAGCTCAAAAAAGCTTACTTCAAAAATCCAAGTTGCTGTCATGGTTCAACTGGCTCTAATACTGGTCTGTGTCTATTTCTATACTTTTCAATTTCTTTAAAAAAATCCTCAAAATTATTCATAAAAAATTCAGTGCCCCGCCTATCCCGTTCTATGAAAATATTTTGTGCAAGACAAATCCAACACACTCGACCTGTCCCCCATAATGTTTTCAATAAGGCATCTTTGGGAATAAGTTTACTTTGAAATAACGCACCAATATTGTCAAACGTAGCCCTTACTCTTTCCACATCCTTTTGCAGTTCAAATTCATTTATTTTCATCTCTCCCAGAACTAGAGGATCTCGAAAAATATCAAGAAATGCCTCACCTTTATAGATTCTCAGGTTCTTGGACCAATACATTTTACCACCAATTTTGAAGCCTTTCTTGTAATAGTGTTCCATATAGATTTTAAACGCCACGTAGATGTTCTTTCTGGCTTCTCTTTCTTCAAAGTTATTAACCAACTTATACACTTCCATAAGTCTTTGGTAATTGCTGTGTTTTCTCTGAGAAAGGAGAGTAAATAGTGAGATGAATAAAGCGACAATAACTCCGCCAGACGTTATCATCAAAACATAATCCTTTATGACAGGGAAAATATCCATTGTTATTGATGTGATTTCGTCTTGCTTAATAATTGCGTATGTATTGATTCTTCTGAAAAGCAACAAACATTATCATCATCATTAATAATGATACTTATTTTCCTTAGACCTCATAATGAAAACCAGTTTGATTATGTTAATCAGCTTTGGAAGTGTTTGTATATTAACGGCTGAGACAGTGGAACTAATATTTTATAACTATTCTGTTTTATTGTCAATCCCCTTGCATTACTAGCGGTTTCATTTGTTGTCGTTGCACCGGAATCGTATAACAGAATTAAATATAGTTCGAGAACTGTGGAATTGAGTACTGGTTTAAATAGTCATTTGCCCCTAAAGGCTAAATCATGCAACAGAACCCGAATACATGCACCGTCCGAATCCCACCGAACCCGACCTAAACTTTACCATAATTAGTAACATAATTATGTATTACTGACTTGAGACATTTACATTGAGCCCACTGTGATACTAGTCCCCGATTCAAATTTTGCAATTGTGAAGAAAATTGAAGAAAACATAACGGGTTCCTAAATTGTAACTCTAGAGTTATCAGTTCCACCAAATCAGATATAAAATTTACATCTTTTCAATATTTTTCCTAAAGATTATTAAATTAAATTATATAATTATCGTTACTATAATGCAGAATCTGTTCTTTTTCTATCTATTTTTTCTTCTTTCAAAGTAGTCCATTACATGTTTAATGATATAGATAATTGCAAATGTTCCTCCAATAGATAGAGCAATAATAGACATAACCCATACTATAGCGCTACTTTGGATAACCATGATATTTTTACTTGACCAGCCAAACTAACTTATAGCGCTGAATATAGCTCTTATTGTCTCTAACCATGTTTGTTTGTTCAAGGTCTCACTTATGCCTAATACTCTACTCAAGGACAAACCGTTATAGAGAGAAACCAGGCCTGAGGCAATGGCTTTTGTATTGGTGCCTTTCTTAATCAATCCTCTTTGCATTTGTGAATTTAGATATTCTATTACAACATCAAATATTTTTATTCTCTGTTCGTATAACATCTTTCTTAATTTAAGATTACGTGATGACTCAGAAATTATTTCAAAAAATACTTTTTCTAGATCTGTGGTATTCTTGCTGCGAAGGTTTTCATAGAAGCTCCCTGAGCCCGATATTAGGTTTTCCTTTCCTGCAAATAATGAAGATAATTGTTGTTTTAAATCTGCGATATTTCTCTCAGATATAGCATAGAACAGTTCTTCTTTATTTTTAAAATAAAGATATAATCTACCCTTACTTACTTTTGCTGCTTCTGCTATATCATCCATTCTAGTTCTGTAGTACCCGTATTTAGAAAAGGTCATTAGTGCTGCATTAACTATTTTTTCCTTAACATCTATCTTATATTGAGTAGAGACTTTGGGACACATATTTTTGTTTATCCTATTCTATTTTCCTTGCTCCGATATAATATTAGAACTGTTTCCTCTGATTTTGGAATATTTTCCTCCGTCCTTCTTATCATCCTTCCTGTGAAAGAAAATGGGAACATGATCGGATTGTTAGAGATGAGGATAATGGTATGCTATTTTCTTTGACGAAAGATAAGCACCCACTATACCCATCAAAGCACCAGGTACTAATGTAATGGCAAGTACAGTGGGTAGAGTACTTAGAAAGTTAGATGTTAACATAGCTAAGGCTTCTATCCCCTGCAAATTACCAAGTTGCATGTCAAGCGGGATTGCAAATGCCCATGTAAGCATAGGATAACCAAATACGTAGAATGTTGAACTAATTATTGCACCAGCTATTAATTCAGATTCTCTTACTCCTATCTTTGATCTTATAGTTGTATTGTTTAATATAATATCAGCCACTACTGCTGGTATGATGGCGAATATAAGATACCATGGTAGTGAGGAAGTAATCATTCCTTCAGTTGGAATAATGTTCGCAAGGACGTTAACACCTAGAACCAATCCTGCAACGGCGCTTGCGGCACCAAACCTTCCTATAGTCTTTGAAGCAGTGACAAAGATGATAGAGCTAAGCAGTGGTAAAACTATAATCGCTATTATTGCAGCAATATTTGGATTTAAGTTAAATTGAAAGTTTTCTCCATTTGAAAATGGGAGAGAAAACATATACACATACCATGTAGTTGTGAACCATAATGCTGCAAACCCAGGTATCATTAAAAGTTTGATTAATCTCTGTTTGAAGGGTGAATGTATGCGTGCTGTTATTCTTGCAAGTCCTACAGCTACTGCAACTGCATTTATGAGCATACCTGTTATCAATGCCAAGTGTGGAGGACTAAGTAATCCGTCTACTCCGAAGGTTTCATGCCAAAGAAAGTCAGATGGTCCAGCTACTAAAGAAACCGCACTTCCTATTATGAGTAGCTTAAATGCTGTAGCAAAAGATTTTTTTCTAAGTTCAATATTCCTTAATATCAAAACTCCACTTAACCCTGCAGCTATTGTTAGCAATCCAACACCCGTGTAAAGTACCGTATGGGAGGGTGTAAAGAAAGTCTCAGGTTCTTGCATCATATGCGAAGTAATATCCCAACTTGTGCCTCCTATTTGCAGAAATGAGCCAGCAGTGCCTATAATCATGAGAGCTATTATGATATTCATTTCATATCTTCTGGAAAGTATCCTGTCCGAAATACTCCTTGCATGAAATGTTTTCATAACTATATAATAGGAACAGATCCTTAATAAATATAACTGACCAGTCAGTCATATTTAGCATTCGACCGACTCTACTAAAAGTCGGTTACATATAGATGAACAACTTATGTCAAATTTGTAACAAGAATGAATTGGAGCTCTATCAATTTGGGTTTAAGGGATGCTATCATTGAGGGAAGGATAAAACGAGTCCTAGGATTTCTAGTAGATGTTACCTACCGAGAAACAAATTATTTTATAGTGAGCGACCAATAAATAAATCAAAAACTAGTGGGTTCTCAAATTAGAATGCTAGTGTTATCAGTTCCACCGAACCCGAAAATGATTACAGCCTTTCCAATATACGGTAATAACCAAAGTATGAAAAATGATTGAATTGTAAAAATAAATGAAACGTAATTTATCCTGTCTTAATTAATCCTCTAAGTTTTTCCTTGAATTCTGGAGTTATGTCTTCCTCTTTCATTCCATGATCTTTCATAGCATGTTGTGCTCCATTTTTGAATATCTCTTCTTCAGTTTCTCCTTTTACAACATAGTCACAATCAAATCCCGCTTCTCTACATGATAATGTTTTCATAACAAGTAGTCCAAATCCAATGCATAAATGTGTTCCTACTAGGGGAAATTTTCAAGTGGGACCGTGGATAATTAGACCAGTGAGAAATT
>DASPFY010000017.1:0-135867 GCA_035620895.1 Nitrososphaeraceae archaeon | reverse complement strand
TGATTGCCGTCCGTAAGAATGTCAGGCGTAATCTCGACAGGGCTGACACAAGCAGTAAAGTTAGAGTTATCAATACTGCATTCAATCTGCTTGATTCCTACTCCCTTATCTTCTTGACCGCCAGTATCGTTAGCTGAAAATTCAAATATTGCAGTACTAGAAGAGGTATTACTACCAGGAGCCATGAAATTACTATTTCCATCCGTAGCTGAAAATATTGACGTTGATGGAGCTTTGGTATCTATGGTCCAATTAAACGATGAAGGAATGGATCCTTTATTTCCAACTTTGTCCTCGGATACTACCTCCAATCTATGAACACCTTCGGTGAGATTGTCATATTGGATGGGACTGACACAAGTAGTAAAGTTGGAGTTGTCGATGCTGCATTCAATCTGCTTGATTCCTACTCCATTATTTTCGAGACCCCTATCGTTACCTGAAAAAGTAAAAGCCATTGAGGTTGACATAGTGCTGTTGCCACTAACTAATGTTCCATTATTTCCGTCAATAGCGGTATTGATAGCGGTAGTTGGTGGTAATGTGTCTACAGTCCAGTTGAACAGTACTGGAGTAGTCATCCTATTTCCAACTTTGTCTTGTGCAATGACCATGAAGGAATGAGTGCCATCTAGTAAGTTGGCAGAAGTAAACTGTACTGGGCTTGTGCAGGCAGTAAATGATGTACCGTCAAGTGAGCATTCAAGGTGGTCAATTCCGACACCACCGGTGTCGTTACCTGAGAATTCAAATGATATAAGATTTGACGATGTATTCTGACCTGTCGTGACAATAGATTCATTCCCATCTATAGCAGACAGAATAGAGGTCTCTGGTGGTATCGTATCTACAGTCCAGGTAAACGATGCAGGTGAGGGATCTTTGTTCGTTGAATTGTCCACGGACAAAACTTCAAAGGTATGAGTTCCATCTGTTATGTTTGCAGAAGTAAACTGTACTGGGCTTGTGCAGGCACTAAATGATGTACCGTCAAGTGAGCATTCAAGGTGGTCAATTCCGACACCACCGCTGTCGTTACCTGAGAATTCGAACATAACAGTATTAGATTTAGTATTGCTGCTGTTAGTTATTGTACTGTTGTTACCATCAATGGCAGAGTTGATATTCGTAGTGGGTGCTATGGTATCAACTGTCCATGTAAACAACTCGGGTGAGGGATCGTTATTTCCGACATCATCTTCAGACAAAACCCTAAACGTATGAGTTCCATCTGTTATGTTCGCAGAAGTAAATTGTGCCGGAGTTGAGCAGACGGTAAAATTGGAATCATCCAGACTGCATTCAAATTGTTTTATTGCTAATCCCTTGGCTCCTGCTCCGTTTGTATCGTTACCAGAAAATGAAAATGATATAGAGTTAAGGTTGGCATAGCTACCGTTTGTTATGGGGTCATCATTACCATCAATGGCATTAATGAGGGTAGTACTGGGAGGCACTGTGTCAACAGTCCAGTTAAATGAGGCTGGTGTTGGACTTAGGTTTCCAACATTGTCTTCAGACATTATTTCCGCTGTATGAACCCCATCAGTCAGATTCATAAATTGGAGCGGGCTCGTGCAAGAAACAAATTCTGAGTTATCTATATTACACTCAAACTGTTTAATGCCGACTCCATCACCTTCTTTACCACCAGAATCAATAGCTGAAAATTCAAGTGTTATGGAGTTAGAGGCAGTATTATCCCCGTTAGTTAAATTATTTTCAAAACCATCAATGGAAGAATCAATAGTAGTGGTAGGTGGCTCAGTGTCCACAGTCCATGAGTATGATTCTGGAGAAGAATTTACGTTCCCAATGTTGTCCTCAGAAATTATCTGAAAGGTATGAGTGCCCTCGGGTAAATTTACTGAAGTAAACTGGACAGGACTTGTGCAGATAGAGAAGGATGCTCCATCCAATGAACATTCAAACTGTTTTATTCCCACTCCTTTACCTTCTTGACCCCCAGTATCGTTACCTGAAAAGGCAAGTGTTACTTCATTGGAAGATGTGTTACTATCAGGAATCATTAAATTTCCATTACCATCAGTGGCACTGTCAATAGAAATAATAGGAGCTAAAGTGTCTACGGTCCAAGTAAATGATGCAGGACTAGAATCTTTATTTCCTGCGTTATCCTCAGACAAAACAGTAAAGGTATGACTACCATCTTTTAATAAATTTGGAAATATGAACGGACTGGTACAGGCTACATATCGAGAGTTATCGATGTTACATTCAAAATGATTGATTCCTACTCCTATACCCTCATTGCCTCCAGTATCGTTGCCAGAGAATTCAAATGACATGGAATTGGAATTAGAATTGGTACCATTGTCTATGATGATCTTATTACCATCAGTAGCAACATTGATTGTCGTTGTTGGAGATTGTGTGTCTACAGTCCACTTAAATGATGCAGGTGAGAAATTGATATTTCCAACGGCATCTACAGCTCTAACGTTAAACGTGTGAGTACCGTCTTTTAATGAATTGAGAATTACAAATGGGCTGGTACAGGCTACATATCGAGAGTTATCGATGTTACATTGAAGGTGGTCTACTCCAACTCCATTTGTATCTATACCTGAAAAGGTAAATTTAATTGAAGTGGATTCACTCTTTCCATTATTTGAGATAGTACTATTGTTACCGTCTACAGCAGAGGTTATAGAGGTGGTAGGTGGGATTGTGTCGACCGTCCATGTATATGACGCGGGAGTCGAATCTTTATTTCCTGCGTTATCTTCGGATCTTACACTAAATGTATGAGTTCCATCCACAACATTAACAGTGTTAGTACTTACGCAAGTAACAAATGGTTCACCATCCATGCTACATTCAAAGCGATAGATTTTTGCACCGACATTATCCGTACCTGAAAATGCAAAAGTCATCGAGTTGGACCTAGTGTTGCTGTTGTTTATTACGATCATCTTATTATTATCAGTAACAGAATCTATCTGAGTGTTTGATGTTTCTGTGTTAGCTGTCCACGTATATGATGCTGGAGTCGGATCTTTATTTCCTGCGTTATCTTCGGATCGTACACTAAATGTATGAGTTCCATCCACAACATTAACAGTGTTAGTACTTATGCAAGTAACAAATGGTTTCCCATCAATGCTACACTCAAAGTGATTAATTGTCTTGCCCATATTGTCCATTCCAGAAAATGCGAATTTCATTGAGTTTGATGTAGTGCTACCATTATTGACTATGACATTGTTGTTGCCATCTATTGCTGTGTTTATTATAGTATTTGGGATGTTTTCGTTGTTTTCATTCTGACTGTCATCAAATTGGCCGAAAGCTATATTGACGTTAACTCTTTCTTGATCGAGTCCATAAAATGAAGGGAACTCACCTGAAATGTAGAAAACAATAGCAAAAATAAAGATTAAGTATAACTTTGAATGTGATTTACCAGAAAACCTCATTACCTATTTGTATCTTGAGCGTGAAGTATATTAACGTAAACATAAAGCATTATTCTAAAAATTTCCAAAAAGAACATCAATACTTGGTTATTATTGCAATCATTATTTTCCACAAATAGTAATTATCATTAAATTGAAAGAAACCTAGGATTTTTCATTTAAATTCAAAGCTTTATCAAAAAGTTGTATACTGTCACAATCAAGGATCAAAAATAGCAATGATTATATCCGTTATCCTAATTGAAAATCTTACAAGCTAATTTTATATATATGCGCGTAATGATAACAAATCCATGAAATTGGTTAGTCTGAGTATCGCTCGAGTATTCATGATAGGAATTGTATTTGCAATCCCATTTATTTTCGCTGATTCGGCAATTGCCCAAAATCAAAATATGACTCCGAGTATGGTGATTAACATGAGTGACCTATCAATAAAAGTCGGAAATACCACAAGTAATGAAACAATTACTTTTTCCAACAATACAAACAATACGTCAGGAGAAACTGGTAATTCTACTAGTTGAAATCAATAAGCGTAAGGTGAACCCTAACATTCGGAGAGGGTGCATTTTTCAGATTTACTTATGGAACTAAGCAAATGGTCAGGCAATTCTTTTTATAATGTGATACCCGAATTCCGTTTTTACAGGTTCTGAAATTTGGTTTTTTTCAAGTTTAAATGATGCTGCTTCAAACGGTTTTACCATTACTCCCCTTCCAAAAAAACCTAGGTCGCCACCCCTTTTACCGCTTCCCTTGTCTATAGAAAGTTCCTTTGCTAATTTATCAAAGCTTTCTCCTTTATTTAACCTTTCAATGACAGTTAGTGCCTCACTGTGCTTCTTTACGAGAATATGGGAACACTTAATCTTGTCCGCCAACTTTATGATATATTATGACATGGAATATATTGTTTTCCTAAAAAATTATTTAATTGCCTTTAATACTTTCCAAATGAATAAATTCTAGATCCCTATGACTTTGATTACCATACATTAGTAACTCTCAAATGGATATTATATATGAGAGATATTTAGATCAACTTTCCAATTCGCCCAAATCTAGTCTTATTTATTTAGGCTGCTAATTCGACCTGTGATTTTTCACTTTCTTTCACTACCCTAAATATTGTTTCTACAAATCCCTCTAATTCTTTTTCGTGAGAAACAATTATCACCTGAGCTGCGCTGAGTTCTTCTAAGACAAGCTTAATTTGAATTAGTTGTTCCTTACTAAAACCATCTGTAGGTTCGTCTAAAATTAGGAGATTGTCATCAAGCATTATGATCCTTCTTATGATTTCGTTAAGTGCCAACCTATACGCAAGTGCGATTGAGGTTTTCTCTCCTCCACTTAAACTATCAACTTCCAGCTGATATCCACTTTGGTTCACAATAGGTGTAAAATATTCATCAATTTCCACGTCTATATCACCGACTTCAATCAATAAGTAAAACCACTTTTGGAATAACTTATTGAATTCTTCCCTTACACTCATCAACACTTGAGATTCTATCTGTTCTAATGAGGGTATAAAATGCTGATTCAGCCATATACCTATCTGATCTGTAAAAACTATTTTATCAACTCTTTGTTCCAAGTCATTTATTTTCTCGTTGGTAGCTTGGATATTCTTTAAATTATTATCATGATCTGTCCTTCTCATTGCAAGATTTTCTTTCTTACTAACTAATTCATTCTCAAAAGATAGTTTCTCTGATTCTAATTTTTTTAGTTTAATTTCGACTTCTTGACTATCTTGATACACTGCTTTCATTTCATCAAGTCTTTTAGATAGGGCAAATATCTCATCATTTAATTCCACAAGCGATTTTTCTTTAACTCTTTTTTCTTCAATGTTATGTTGTTTTGATTTCATCAAGTTAGAATGCTCCAGATATGTTCTTTCAAGGTCTGACTTTTGGTAATCGTTTACGATTTTAGTCAATGAGTCATAACTCATCTTGTAAGAATACAATGTACTTAATTTGTCAGCTATTTCATCCAATTTCTTTACTTTTTCAAGAAAATAGTTGTCTTGTAATCTAGCCTGCATCGAGCGCTTGTTTGAAGTTTTTTCGTCTATCTTGAGATCTATTAGTTTAATGGTGTTCTGTACAACATTTAATTTTGCTATCTGGACTTGAATTTTTTGTAATTCAGATTTCTTAGATTCTGTTTGTTTAATCCTATTTAGAAACTCATTTTTCTTATCTTGATTCTCTTGAAGCTCCTTTTCCATCTGACCAAGTTTATTCTCCAAGAGATCCTTTCTTTGTAAAAATTTATTTTCCAATTCTAAAATGTGCTGTTGGTCTAATTTTTGCCTGCAATACGGACAAACTGCATCTTGTTTCAACTGTAATACTGTGTCAAATTCTGATTGCTGTTTTGATATTTCTTTATTAATTGAAATCATCTCTGACTTAATATTAGAGAGATTATCAGAAACATGCTCCAATTCCATTTTGAAATTACCTGAATCAGTAATGTTATTACTTAGTAGGATCTCTTCTTCTTTCAAGTGATTTAAATTCTTTATTTCTTTGTTGCATATTTCTCGTTCCAACGAAAGTTCTGATAATTCCGAGTCTAACCTTTTGATATTAGAGTTCAACATTTCGCGGTCGTTGTTAATGTTACTTTCTAATTTTATTTTTTCGAGAAATAGTTTATCATATTGTAAAGCTTGTTCAGTAACATCCACTAGATCCTCTCTTTTCTCAATATACTCCTGATATTTTGGAGTAAGTTTAGCAACTATTTTTTCACTTTGCGATATATCAGCTAATTCATGGTTTATTCTAACAAGCTCTAAATTTGCTACTTCTTTTAGTTTCAAATTCTTGTCTATTGTAGATTGGAGATGTAAAATCGAAGACTCTGCTTGTAGTATTCTTTCCTTTCTTTTCCTCGTCTCCAGCATTTCCTTCAAGATCAATTGAATATGATCATCAAGAGTGACTATGGTGTCTTTAAGGTAGTCAATTTCTTCTTTTAATGATTCTGTGGTACCCTCTATCTTTTGTATATCTGCCTTGTAAATACTCAAATCATTTAACAAAGACTTCTTTATCCTCGTTACTGTGCGTATCCATGAAGAAAATTTCTCAGCATTTTTTTTTGCAGTACTATATTCTTCTATACCAAATGCTCTTCTGAGTATTTCGACCCTTTTTTCATTATTGGACGTCAATACATTTTTCATCATTTCTTGGGGAGTGTAAATTGCAAAACGATATATCGTTGAAGTTGTTTTTGTCTGTGTTCTTTCATTTATTCCAATTATGTCTAAAATTTTTGATTTTAATTCACCAACTGAATATGAATTCTTGACTCCGTTTTCATACAAGAATCCTTCTTCTTGAAAAATTTTATTTCCTCTTTTTAAGAGAGATCTAAAGACATTATAGGTCTTACCACAACTTTCAAATTCTAAAAGTACAGACCCTTTACTCTCCCCAATTCTGAGTAAATGATTTGCGTCAATATCACCCAGCCCAAAAAGGGCAAATTCAATTGCAGAAAGGATTGTTGATTTTCCTGACCCTATGTCACCTTGAAACAGTATTCTCCCAACAGGAAGTTCAATCGTTGTTTTATCTTTGTAGCTTCTGATATTAGTAATTTCGATTTTTTTAATTATCATAAGATAATCTTGGTGGATGTATTAAGAATATGGAAGAAATAAAAGATTATTGATCTTCGTCGACGATAGGGCTCAATATCGACATAACTAGCTTGAATTAAGTAAAAAAGTAGGCAGAGCTTTGACGAAATTAATTAGTATCTTAAAATTGAGGGGATGTCCGTTGAAAGCATCAATAAGTACTTCTTATCATGATATAAAGGATTTAAGTAATAAAATAAACATATATACATAATTTATTCAAAAGTAGAGCAAAAATGTGTTAACTATTATAAGTCTTAAAGTCCTAAATGAATTTTAATGAATATACTAGCATATATTTTGGTAGGAACAATTGCTTTTTCATTGGGTATGTCTTATCCAATGATGAGTATAGCACAAGAAGAGGAAGCAGAACAAATAGAGATACCTCTCAATTTTACCCTAAAAGCTCAGGACGGCGATAATGAAGAGTTGAATGCAACAGAAGCGAAGGAAGTTACTGTAACCCTAAGCGTACAAGGTGCTAAGGATGGAAGTCCGATACAGATACCAGTAACAGCAAAAGTAGCAAATGATACCCAAACACAAGACCTAGAATTTTGTACCACTTTGCAAGGAGGGGAGGAAATGTGTAGTTCGTTAGAAGAGATAGTGCAAGCAGCAGGTGAAAACCAAACAAACGGAACACCATCTAATGAATCAAGCGACGCTGGCGGATCAACTGACGAAAATGACGAAGGTGAAGATAACTAGGGATTAGCCTAGTTAAGATCTTTTTTATTTCACATTTTTTGTTCGTATAGTTAATTAGTTTTTCGGCAAGATATTTGAATATTCATAATAGAAAAAAATATAGTCCAATACTAAATTGTTCTTTTCAAACCTTTGACGTTCTGTAGCCACATCCAAATTTGAACGTAAAGACGAATCGACACAGGGAGAAATTGACATGTTATTAAATGAAGTACCAGACTAAAAATATTGGCTGAATTGGAGAAACGCTACTAGTACTTATTTTGGTTACATTATAACAAGATCAGCGTGGACTATATTCAAAGAAATGATTTTTGAGTATAGTTTTCGTGCTTAGTTACGGCGTATATCGATTTCAAGTTTGCGTCTCAAAGTCAAGTCAAATAACTTCAGATTACACTGTGCTTTTTTTCGACAGTAATTTTTTTAGCAACCTGCTAGGCTCAATATTACAAAGCCTAATTCTGTATTTACTAGCTATTAGCAAATAAACTGAAGGGTTCAACTCGCCTAAATCCATCGGCTGAACCCAACACGACAGCAACAAATGTAAGTTGGTATCAGTCTTATTGGCTACAAACAATAGAAGGGTTATAATTCTTCACGGGCGCTTTACTTGCTACTATTGGTATTATTACTTATTCCTTCTTTTATCTCCCCTGTTAGATTAGAAAATACACTTGCAGCCCCTGCACCAATTTTTTGAGCAGCCTCTCCAGTCATATTTCCGAATTCTCCTAAAGCTTCACCTGTTTTGTTAAGTGCTGCTGAAGCGTTTTTTCCGGCTTCGGAAGCTGTCTGGTTAGCCGAAGCACTCAAGTTGCCAGCCGCATTTGAGGCATTTGTAGTAGCGTTTTGTGCACCAACGTTAGCTGTTGATATGACCAATACTGACATCAATATCATAGCTCCAATCATGATAAATTCTTTATTCATAACTATCAGTACTCTAATTACTATTTAATGATTATAGATCGCCATTCTCTCCTAACACGATGACTACCTAGCATAAGTTCTGAAATAGGGTCAAGAACGCTCTGGAGGGTTGCGATATATTCTTGCCCCATCAGTATAGTTCTATAATTATGTAAATCAATCGATTATAGCGGTAAAGTACTATGAGGAATCTGGATTACGCGACCCTTTGGATCATAAGTTACCACTACGCAGTTATGAAGTAAGCCACATAGTAGGAAATAATATATCCAATCAAGAAAAAGTAATGGATTTTTGATGAAGATTAGTAGAAATAACTTGTTACTCATAAAATAGTAGGAGTACTAAGGGAAAAAGTAGTAGGAGTACTAAGGGAAAAAGTATCAAGCCGAGGGAAAGGGACGATCAGCATTGGGGTATAAAAGCAGGGGGCGAACTAGGAGTAGAAAAGAGCGGCATTACTTTGGGTAAATTAAAGGTAGGTGCTGAAGTAGGAGTCGAAGATGATGACAAAGGATCAGGTAACTTACAGGCAGGTGCTAACATAGGGTTGGAAACTGACGCTTTAGATGATGTAAAGCAAGTAGCCGACGATACCTTTGATAGTATAAAGTCAGGATTTAACGCTGCTAGAAAAAAACTTTCGCATCTGTACGACAAATAGAGAGATAAGATTATTCATTGAAAGTAGCACATTGACCAATATCAGATTTACCCTCCACGGTTATTAAGGATCTTATCCTTGGTATCAATACTCCAAAGGCTACCATCAAAGACTGTCATTGCCCTTGACCCTTTAATTTTCATGATTATGAATTTACTGTATTAGTTCTTTGGACACATATAACATTCAAATTTACTTGATTTTTGATGATGCAGTATCTGTAAGAATTTTCCATATATCCAGAATCCAATCAGTTTACGAATTAAGGAAGGAATGGTTATTTCCAGATTATAACTGTATAGTTGTTACCACAATAACACATAACCAATTATTAAACTTAGTTTATACTTTCCTTAGTCATCATAAAAATAACCTTCTTCGTCAAAAACAGATTTTGCAAAAGTGAAAATTCTGTCGTCGTAGGTGTTCGTATTTTCATTCTCTAATTTTTCGTTTCGTAGAATTTCTAAAAGAGATATCGATATGCTTTCTCCAGTTTTCCCCGTCAACTTTGAATCTATTTGTTTTTTTACCTTGTCAGACAGTTTTGGTTCCGATTGAAAATTCTTGATGCTTTCATGAAAGATTTCTCTTTCTATGTCAAATTTGTTGTCACTATGCACAACGATGACCTTTGTCTCATCAGTTGACAAATTATTAGTGTTGATAAACGACATTAAGGCACCTCTATTTGATATGTCCAAGCTAAATTTTCCGAAATCAATATTTGAACGCTTTCCAAGTAATTTGCCTTTTACTTTTATTAGAACTATCTTATTCTTAACTTCCATATAGGATATTTTTTTTGCTATTTCATCTTCTAATTTTTCTGAGTTCCACTTTGAAGAAACTATTTCATTATAGAGTATATCTACTACATTTATCTCAATAAACCTATAGTCTATAATCTTCTTATCAAACGAAATAATGTAGAATCCACGTTTTTCTCCTTTTGCAGTTTCCTCTAGATCCTGAAAACTAGAACCAAAAAGGGGGCCAGGATAAACAATCACACTCCCATCAATTTTCTTTTCAACCCTCTTGTGAATATGTCCACCACCATAATAATCAAATCCCTTTGGAACAAGAGAGATAGGTAGAGAATCCCTAAAATTCAAATCTAACGGAAGAATTTCTTGAATTCCCTTATGCAGTAGAAAAATCTTGAATCCATCTTCCATTTCTAAATTTTTCTTGTCAAGTTTTTCATAAATCTCCCTATCCAGACCAACCTTTCTTCCAGAAATACCGGTTATTTTTGCTCCCGTCTTCTTGTCAACAAAGAATTTTAGCAATACTGAATTGGTATTGGTTTGAAATTCGGTAGGTTTGATAAACAGTTCGGCAGAGTGCAAAATATCTATCATGGAAATATTGGCTGTGTCAAAGTCATGTGAACCGTAAATCATGTATACTGCAATTCCTGAATCTCTTGCTTGTTTTAATATTTCAACAGCTCTCTTTACTGGTGCAAGTTGGGGAATATTTACATCAAAAAAATCTCCGGTAATCAAAATGAAATCAACTTGTTCTTTTATAGAGATTGATATAGATTTCTCAAATGCTTGCAAATTCAAATCTCTAAGCTTGGGATTTCTCCAGGATCCTAAATGACAATCAGTTATATGAGCAAATTTGTACAATTGTATCTATTCGATCCCAATTGTATTTTAATATTGATTGAATTGTATTTTAATATTGATTGTTTACACAAATTATGATGCTAGATATTATTGGATTTTATATAGTTATTTTGCAGGGAAATTTGTGAATGGTCAATTAACTTTAGTTAGCATGAATGCTTTATGCAATGATCTTACCGCTTTTTCACAATCGACGTTATTCACAACAAAAGCTAAATTAAGCTCAGAGGATCCCTGGGCGATCATGATCACATTTATGCTATTTTTTGAGACCGATGAGAAAACTTTAGCTGCAATTCCTTTAATCCCTCTCATACCCGAACCTACTACTGCTACCACTGCTACATCTTCGTTGACTCTAACATTTTTTATAACTTTGTCAAGTAGCGTCAGATCCAACGTAGTTATAGCAGTGTCTAAATCATCCTTTTTTACTACCATTGAGATGCTGGATTCGGAAGGGCTCTGAGAGATCATCATAATATTCACACTTTTTCTCGCTAAGGCATCAAAAATTTTTGCTGCAGTTCCAGGTGCGCCGACCATTCCTCCACCGCTAACATCAATCAGTGCAGTATTACGGATAGCGATTATTGATTTGACGATCTTTTGGGAAGATTTACTTGGATTTTTTGAGATTATTGTTCCTTCATTTGATAGATTAAATGCGTTCCTAATTCGAATTGGAATTTTTGTATCCATAACTGGCTCAAGTGCTCTGGGATGCATATACTTCGCACCAAATAGAGATAATTCAATCGCCTCTGCAAATGATACTTCTTTGAGAACTTTAGCTTCTTTTACAATTTGTGGATCCGCAGTCATAAGACCATTTACGTCTGTCCATAACCAAACTTCATCAGCCTCAATGCATACTGCAATAATTGTCGCAGTGTAGTCTGAGCCACTTCTTCCCAAAGTAGTAATATTTCCATTTTGATCAGCACCAATAAAGCCGGTAATAACGGGAATCTTATTTTCTTTTAATAGTGGATCAAGGTGATACTTTACTCGTATTTTAGTGGTGTCTATAAGTGGTCTGGCCTGGCCAAACTTTGAATCAGTTAATATCCCAGCTTCCTTCCCAGTCAAGTATACGGAATCAAGACCCTTGTCTAATAGAGAATACGAAACTATTGGAGTCAAAAGTCGTTCTCCAAAAGAAAGTAAGTAATCCATTGCTTTTTCAGTCACTTCTGTCAGCAATACAATGCCATTCAAAATATTCTCCATTTCATCTAGAAGTACCTCTACTACCTGGAGGGCTTTGGCTTTGTAGTTCTTATTTCTGATACAATTCTGTATAATATCCACATGTATTGCTCTAGTCTTGTTGATGAAATCCTTGATCTTTTTTTTATCACGTTTTAAAATGTATTCTGACACGTTCAAGATCTCATCGGTCATGCCTGTTACTGCAGAAAAAACTCCAATTATTTCGTTACCTTTATCATGATATGACTTGATCAAATTAGCAATATGGACAATTTTTTTTCCCGAATCTACTGCAGTGCCCCCAAACTTCATTACCAGGCGCATTTGTGACAAGCTATAATGATAATACAGATTAATACATGTATTGTTACCTTTTTGAGAGCATTTGAGAAAGTAATTAAAACAAGAGAGTGATTTTTATTTGGTTGGATCTGATATTTCTGTATGCCTAATTTTTCACACGACGAACGATTACTGCTGATACAACATTGTATATATAAATATGATTCAGAAGAAATGTTGAAAGAAAAACTAAAGGGGTATTTTTCTACCAAAGAAATTGAGTCTGCAATTGATACACTAATTGCAACACAAAAGATTCGCAGAATTGGACAAGATGTACTTCAGAATAATGAGAGTCATACTGGAATGATACCTGAAATACCAGAAAATTTGCGCTCTATAATTAATAACTTGTAATCAGTGAAGTTCCACCCAGAAATCTAAAAAAGAACTGAATTAAATAAAAATATGATTCGTCGCTAATGCGACATGATTTCAATTGTCCCCGGTAATTCCGCCAAACATGTTCTTTAATGCATCGAGTATTGGATTGCCGGTTTCATTGCTTGCTGCTTCTGTTGCATTAGCTGTGGCGTTTGCAGCTGAGCTAACAGCTTCTTCTGCTTGACCCATTGTGGTTTCTGTTGCATTAGTTGCATTACTCGAGGCGTTTGAAGCCGCGCTAATTATCTCATTGGCCTCCGTCATATCATCGCTTGTTGCATTGCTCGAAGCATCTGACGCAATAATCAATGTGTTGTCCATTGCTGTTTGCGTAGCATTAGATGCAGCATCTGAGGTCAAATTGACTACGTCCTCGGTCTGAGTCATTACCTCTCCTGTCGCATTAGCAGTGGCGTTAGCAGTTGTACTAACAACGCTTTCTGCTTGACCGATTGCTGTTCCTGTTGCATTAGCTGTGGCATTCATTGCTGTTCCTGTTGCATTGCTGGCGCCAGCAGTAACATTGCCAATGATTTCACCTAACGGGAAAGCCATTGTGTTTACTCGGAAAATAATTTTTCCTTCATTTATGGTTTTCACAAAATCTGCCATGCTTTTGTCCTTTAGTGGTCCCATCAAGTCAGATGCCGTGAAGTTACCGGTCAAGCTTCCTGAACCCGGCCCGATTCCACTTTGAGAGGCTGTTGCAAGGGTTACAACATCAGGAGTTCTACCGCTTCCCATCTCCTGAGAAATAGCTATGCCCGTTACATTGCTTAGCCCGTTGCCAGCAATGCTATACTGTACGTTCTCCCCATTGTTTTGAAGCTCTAACGTAGCCGTTCCTGTTGCATTTGAACCTTGCGTAGGCTGAAGATCTGCAGACCATTTACCCGAAATCTGTGCATTTGCATTGAAATTTGAAAGCACAACAATTGTAGTCACAATGAATAGTATTGACAAATACGCATTACCAATCATAACTTTTTAAATGAAGTACTGACTTTTAATGGTTTGCAGAAATTCAAGTTGACAGAACTCATAAATGAAATATTCTTTTTATTTACAAAATAATTAATAAAATACCCATCAAAAACAAATTAGCTTTGATTATCGATATAATCGTATAATTTTGGTTAGATTTTAGTTATTACTCGATAGTATCGTTTTGGCGACATCAAAAACACTTATCCACATTGGCCATGTTAACTTTTTTGTATTTGTATTTTGGCGACTGGGATGATAGGATGCTATCAAATGTTTGTCATTTATTCTATACCTCCCTAAATGATAGAATTTATGTTTGTTTAAATCATTGATCTTACAATAGGTTTGGAATGCAATGTGTCCCAATGTTATCACAACTCTAACCTTTTTCAATATTTCAAGTTCCTTGACAAGATAGTTTGAACAATTCACTAATTCTGAATTTAGTGGTTTATTTGAAGGAGGTGCGCATCTTACACATGAAGTAATGAAAACATTCTTCAGAATCAATCCATCTTTCGCAGATATGCTAGAAGGGTTATTTGAAAAACCTATTTCATATAGTGCTTTCATTAGCCATTGTCCAGAATGATCTCCAGTAAACAATCTACCGGTTCTATTTGCACCATGAGCAGCTGGTGCTAGGCCAATAATCAGTAGTTTCGCATCAGTATCTCCAAAACCAGTAACTGGTTTTGCCCAGTACTCCTCATTTGAATATCGTCTAACTTTATTCTTACCAACCAGCCGTGTGTAACTCACTAACCTCTTACAGCGCACGCAATCGATTATTTCTCTGTTTATACTATTTATAGTAACCAAACAATTCAACTAACAGTATTAATATTTCTAGATTACTAGTGGTAGCTAGAAGAGTCTTGGATTTCAGACTATTCGGGTACTGAATCTGAGACCAATTTTCCATTTTCTATTTTGATAAACAAATATCGATTATCCTTGAAAATTAATGTAAGTTCGTCCTTCTGTTCTTCTACATCCAACAATTCTTGTCCTTTGACGCCATCAAACTTTGCCATTAGTCATTTTTCACAATCGACTATATTTATAGTAAGATGAAAATGCTGTGGGAATTAAGCCTTCATAATTTATTGACTTTAACAATCTCGGTCTGTCCGTGCAATTCTAAGGGCTCTGTATATAGATGTCTACCCCAAGAAACAGTGATATCTATTAGAATCTGATTCTCTCCCTTTTTCAAATTATTGCTTTCAAGTTCTATAGTTTTAGTCACGTCAAATAATAGTGATTTTGCTTCCTCAACTGTCAGTGGATAATAGGGAGTTTCATCTTTTATTACGGATATCCAGATCCTATATGATAATTTAGGATTTCTTGTCCAAAATAATATGGCTTTTCTTACGAATTTGATCTTATCAATGAACTTTCTACCTGCCCTCACATCTAGCAGGACACTAAGCCTAAATGCGTTATCATGTTTATCATATGCTTTTTCCCAATTTTTTTGAGAAAAAATTTCTCTTATCAAGCCGTCTATATTAAAACTCAGACTCAACGTTAAAGTCTCATTTGATCTAATGCTATAGTGAGACGTACCAAGTTTAATATCTGAAATAGAGCTTCTCTGCAATAAGCTTCGTAGATGGTATAATTTATATCTTCAATAAGTAGTTGTCTGTATCATGCAGGCGGAGTTGAAAAATTTTAAATCAAATGAAATCAATTTGAATGTCAGTGAAGATATTTCCATTTTGTACATTGTGCAGCGCGAACTTTTGAATCAAAAGGAGGTAGAATTTGCTGGTGTTGTACTGAAGCACCAATTAAAGGATGAATTTAGTTTCAGAATTGTAACAAAAAAATCTAAGCCGCTTGACATTTTACACAAGGCATTACAATCCTCATCGGATAATGTTCTAAAAGTTAAAGAATTGATTGAATCGGCAGTAAACAAAGAAAAGAGCGCTGATTCTACTTGAAATTTTGTCCAAACTGTGAAAGCAGAATGAAGCCAAGAATTGAGGAGAATATTTTGATTTGTCCAAAATGTGGTTTCACAGAGGCCAAGAATGAAATCAAATCAGTTCCCTTGATAGACCAAAGTGGGGCGAGTCTTAAGATAGTCGAATCAGAAAAGGGTCCTAGTGCCCTCCCAACTACAAATATTGATTGTCCTAAATGTGGAAACAATCTAGCATTCTGGTGGATGTTACAAACAAGATCTGCCGACGAAGCTACAACCCAATTTTATAGATGTACCCAATGTAGCCACACATGGAGAAATTATGCATGAAAAGCTATAACATTGTACTTGAGTTGATTAAATAGAAAACTATGTAAATTATTACAATATATCACGAAAAATATATTTTTATTTTATTATTTTCTCGCATATTTGCTAATGTTTTGTCTCTATATGATTATACAAAAAATAGGAATGTTTAAAATCTTTTGAATCTGCCTCTTGATTGATATAGTTGGTATTTTTAGCGAAAACAAAATCACCCGATGAGTGGAAGGCAATAACTTCAGCAATATCTACCTTAGTAGATGAGGCAACGTTTGAAGCCACCGTTGAAGGTTTGTCGTTTAGGGGCATGGACCCTTCTCACGTTGCATTAATTGATATTAGTTGGCCAAATTCTGCGTTCGACGGTTACGAATGTGATTCGGCCTTAAAATTTGGTGTAAGGATAGATGAGTTTTCAAAATTGATGAAAAGAGCGGAAAAAAAAGATAACGTAGAAGTTTCTGTAGAAGAAAACAGCTTGCTTCACATCAAGATACTAGATGGTTACAAGAGAGAGTATAAGATGCGGTTAATAGAAAGTACAGGAGGATCGACCCCCTTACCCAAATTAAATTTTAATTCAAAGGTAATATTGACTCCAGCTTCATTTGATAAGATCTTGTCTGATATTGAAGTAGTCTCAGAATACATTTCAATCGAATCAGAAGAAAAGAAAATTACCTTTTCAGGTAAAAGTGATTATGGCGAAGCTGATATTGTTATAGAATCAAATAGTGAAGGTCTTGAGGAGTTGCAAGTGAAGGAAAAAAGCAAGGCTACATATAGTTTGGACTACTTATCAAAAATAACAAAAGCCATAAGTTCCTCTGGAGGCTCATTAGTACTGGAGTATTCTACAAAAATGCCATTAAGATTGGAATTTAGAGTAGCCAACGTAGGAAGAATTCATTTCTATTTGGCTCCAAGGGTACAGGACTAGAATTGTCAAAAATGCAATTGTCTAAATTCATAAGAATCTTTTCAAGGAGCTTAAATTCACAGTTAGCAACTTGATAGATTCTCACCGATTCAAAATTCTTGATTATAATTAAGAGATTTGTTAATAAATATTTTTCAATAAATATTATTACGATAACTGCACATAAATTTTACCATTTTTTTCAGATACTGGAAACAGTAACAAATCATCAGATCTTGTCCAATTTGGATTTTGATCGTTCCACTTATTCGGAATGTGTAATAATTTTCCATTAATTAGATCATATTCAAAATCATGCATATAGCATATTATCCTTGTTCCTTTTATTTCACCTTTAGAGAGAGATGCTCCTCTATGAGGACAGGAATTATCGAGAGCAAATAAGCGGTTATTAGATCTGCACACAAGAATATTAGAACCTTGAATTGTTATTACCTTCATAGAATTATTTGGAAGTTCTTCACTATTGCATACTTTATATTCCATTGTTGAATACTAAAATCTCCCCATTCTATAAATTCATTCTTAATATTTAGTGATAAGTTGGATTTTTTTATTTTCTTAAAAAAGAATGTACAATATAATTATAAAGATCGTTAGCGTCGTAAATACACATTTGAAATACCATAGGATTAGTGAAATCAAGAAAGGCGAATTTCTAGGTAAAGAAATCAGAATTAGGGGATGGGTTTACAGAGTGCGTAGACAAAAGGACAAAGCATTCATCATAATTAGAGATGATCGTGGGGGAATAATTCAATGTGTTCTGCCTAGTACAAGCGTCCCAGAGATTACGATAGAATCCTCGTTAGAAATTCAAGGAATCTTATTCAAAGATGAAAGAGCAAAGGAGGGCGGATATGAGATTAGAGGCAATGATGTTAAGTTATACAGTATAGCAGATAATGATTTTCCAATTGGAGAATATCAGAGTACTGAACTATTACTTGATTATAGACATCTGACGGTGCGTACAAGAAAGATGATTGCAATTGCAAAAATAAGAGCAACAATCCTTGAAAATGTACGTAATTGGTTTGTTGATAATGATTGGATCGAAGTTAACGTTCCTACTTTAGTCAAGAGTGCAGTAGAAGGTGGTTCAACACTTTTTCCTGTAAAATACTTTAGAGAGGAAGCATACTTATCCCAAAGTGCACAGCTATATTTAGAGGCCCTGATTTTTTCAATAGGTCCGGTTTGGACGATGGGACCCTCATTTAGGGCTGAAAAATCAAGGACTCTCAGACATCTTGCAGAATATTTGCACCTAGAGGCAGAAGCTCCATGGATATCTCTCAATGACCTTTTTTTGATACAAGAAAAATTACTTATCAATTTGATAGGACATGTCACAAAAGTGAGGAATGAAGAGTTAGAATTTTTGAAAAGAGATGTGTTATCTTTGAATCAGATCCGAGAACCATTTGACAAATTGAACTACAGCCAAGCAATCGAGATTCTTTCTTCAATGGATATCCAAGTTCAAGATGGTAAAGAGTTCAGAAAAATAGAGTGGGGGGACGATTTGAATATAGATTCTGAAAAAGCGCTTACAAAGGATCGTACTAATCCCGTTTTTGTACATGGATATCCACTCCAGGTTAAACCATTCTACGTAAAGGAGGACCCAGAAACACCGGGTATAGCTCTTACCATGGACCTGCTTTTGCCAAATGGATTTGGTGAAGTTAGCAGTGGGGGCATGAGAGAAGACAATATAACCTCATTGAAATCTAGGATTGAAAAAGAAGGATTAAACATGAATTCGTATTCGTGGTATTTGGACCTAAGAAAATATGGATCCGTACCTCATGGAGGCTTTGGTATAGGTATTGAAAGACTAGTCAGATGGATAACTAATCTGGAGGACATTAAGGAATGTGTACTCTTTCCAAGAACAATGGCTAGGCTTAATCCTTGACATATTATTATTGAATCTATACGTTACAATTCTTGAGAAAAAAGTTGCAAATTCAACACTCTGTTAGTTTCATAATACATAATAATCGTCACAACATTGCATCATCTTTTTATATCTCATTCACATGCTTCTTGTTATGCCAAAGGCATTTGTTCTAATGAATGCTGAATTAGGTAGCGAAGATTCGATTGTAAGCGAGCTGAAGAGTATAGATGGTGTGAAGGAGATTTACCAGGTTTATGGAGTTTATGATATTGTCGCACAAGTTGAATCAGAAACTATGGAGAAAGTCAAAGAGACAATTACATGGAAGCTACGAAAATTGAATGGGGTAAAGTCTACTTTAACTATGATTGTAATGGAATGACAAACAATCTATTTTTTATCCAATTTTCTAGTTTTATTAATTGTCATTTTCTAACTTCAACATTACTCGCTTACTAGAATAATATCGTAGAATTGTAATGTCATTTAGTAGTACAACCAACTCTTACTTTTTCGGATCTACAATATTTTGATTTGAAACATGTTACCTAAAATAGTACATTATTGTTTGAGTTATCATGGATATGACACTCATGATGATGAAAATAATAAACTAGTATGAATAGTGTTACCAAATAGTTAATTAAATAACAAAAAACTTAAGTAATTTGATTAAAAAGGAGATTGTTAAACTCACAATTTATTAATATATACTTAATACCAAATAGTACAAATATTGACCAGTAACAAGATGGATAAATTGTTCAAGAAATCAAAAGTAAGATTAGGTGATTCAGTAGTTATCGAAACCAAGAAGGCCACGCATGTTGGTATCTTGATTCCAAGGTACGAATATGCCGATGTCAATCATCTAGTTTTGAAATTGAAGAATGGATATAACATTGGTATCAATTTAGAAAAAATTAAAAGCATAAAAAAGATTCCTGAAAAATTGGATCCTTCTTACATGTCTGATACTGACCATAAATACAAGGATAATTTATCTGACAGGGATAATGTTCAAGATTCTCCAGATTATCCAGAACGCCAACTCCCACATCTATCATTGTTAAGTACAGGAGGTACCATTTCGAGTAAAATTGATTATAGGACAGGAGGAGTAATGGCAGCACTCACAGCAAAGGAACTTAATGATTCAATTCCTGAGCTTAAGAAGATAGCGAATATTGATCCAGAAGTTGTTTTGAGTGAATATAGTGAAAATATCAAACCTGAACATTGGACACTCATCGCAAGAAAAGTTGCTGATATTATATTATCAGGCAAATATGATGGGATTATCGTATCACATGGTACAGATACCATGCACTACACTTCTGCAGCACTAAGTTTTGCCCTTCAAAATCTACCAGTTCCGATAGTATTAGTTGGAGCCCAGAGATCATCAGACAGACCTTCATCTGATGCATCATTAAATTTGATAGGTGCTTGCACCTTTGCTGCTAGATCTAGATTCTCGGGAGTCTTTGTTGCCATGCATCATTCAATCTCAGATGAAGTTATAGCATGCCATATAGGTACCAGGGTTAGAAAAAATCACACAAGTAGGCGAGATGCATTTCACTCAATAGACGTATCGCCTTTTTCACTAATCAAGAAAGATCAAATCGAGATATCTAAACAGTATGCGGACTTGAAATTTCACGTAAGGGACAAAAATCTTGAAAACATGATTGTAAGACCAAGTTTCGCGGATAAAGTTTCGTTATTAAAATTCTATCCTGGTTTTGATTGTAAAATAATAGATTTTTGTGTGGAAAGGGGACATAAAGCAATAATCCTTGAGGGTACTGGCTTAGGTCACATAAATAAGGAGTGCTTTTCTCAAATAAAGAATGCAGTTAGTAAAGGAATCTTTGTATTTATGACCTCCCAATGCATCTGGGGTAGAACTTCGCTGACAGTCTATGATACCGGAAGAGATCTTTTGAATATAGGTGTGATCCCTCTTTCTAACACAACTTCAGAAACCGCATTAGTTAAAGCAATGTGGTGTTTGGGAAACTTTGAAGAAAAAGAGGTTATCAAAACAATGACAACTAATATTGCAAATGAGTACACTAATCGAATCATTGCAGATTGATTGGAAAATAAACTATATGCTATTAGGATAATTAGTGACATCTGCTATGAGCATATCATATAATTCAAATTTATTGGGTGGCATCTGTAGGTCCAAGTTCATAGATCCTATGTCCACTATATCCACCTATAGGTCTTAAAATACCCTTAGATTCAAGTGAACGTAAAAATGAATTTGCAACTGATATCTTTACACCCATTGACCTGGCCAGTCCTTGGGATGTAATTGGTTTCATACTTTTAATGGTCTTTAAACCTTGAGGTTCCTCTATGACTATTAATGATTTTTGTTTTTGTTTAATTGGACCCTTCTTTTCTTCCTTCTTCGTCTTTTCATCGGCAGTTGGAGTATCCTTTGATGTTTTTTCTTGACTCCCTATTGACTTTTTCTTAGCTCCGCCCATAGTAACATCAATGTTAACCCATTTTATAATCCTATGGAAAATGTACGGGGAAATTTTATAATGGCCCATATTTTCCTTCATACAAATCTGATTCTTTTGCAAATTTAGTTTGAAATATTTTAAAACACCTTCCGGTAACAAATAATGTTGGATTTTTCCATTATTGTCAATATTTTAGAGAAAATGGAACGAACAACAAGTAGATTGGAACTTACAAATTATTTGGTTAGTCTTTTCAAGAATTCCTCCTCTGTTCTCATTGATAAAATAATTTATCTTATTCAGGGAAAAATTAGACCTGATTACGAAGGAATTGAATTGGGAATCGCTGAAAAAACAATAATTCGAATTATATCACAGATTTCAAATATTTCAAGTGATGAGGTTTATCATAAATACCGTGAAATAGGCGACCTCGGAAGGGTAGCAGAATCAATTTTGAAGAATAAAGTACAGACCACACTTTTTAATGAAAAGGTTACTATTGAAAGGATTTATTTAATTTTTGACAAAGTATCCAAAACTACTGGGAAGGGATCACAGGAAATAAAATTAAGATTGTTATCGAGTCTTTTTAATGATTCATCTCCTCAAGAGTGTAAATATATTATTAGATTTGCACTCGCAACTCTAAGACTTGGGATCGCTGATAGCACAATAATGGATGCTTTAGCCTTAACATACACCTCCGATAAAAAAAATAGAAAAGTTTTAGAAAGCGCTTATAATGTATCAAGCGACTTGGGAAGGGTTTCCAAGATATTGGCAAGAGATGGAATAAAAGCTGTTTCCGAAATTAAGATTGAAATATTTATACCAATAAGACCAATGCTTGCAGAAAGAGTTCAAACAAGTAAAGAGGCACTCGAAAAGGTGTCCGGTAAGGGTGCAGTCGAATTTAAGCTCGATGGTGAGAGAGTCCAAATACATAGAAAAGACAAGAAGGTGGAGATATTTTCAAGGAGCCTAGAAAACATCACATATTATTATCCGGATGTTGCAGAAGTTTCAAGGACCATTACCCTAAGAAATTTCATAATTGAGGCAGAAGTAGTTGCAATCAATAAGTTTACAGAAGAATTTCTTCCATTTCAAGAACTCATGCACAGACGTAGGAAATATGATATTGCGAAGAATGTAGAAAATTATCCTATTTCTGTAAATGTTTTTGATGTCCTCTGGGCTTCAGGTAGAGATAAAACAAAACTTCCTTATGTAAAACGAAGGGAGCTATTGGAAGATGTTATTACTAATTCAGTTAATCGAAAACTAACCCTCGTACATCAGAGCATTGTAACTAGTGTAGAGGAACTCGATAACCTCATGGCTAAATCAATAGAGTATGGTTGTGAGGGTTTGGTCGTTAAACAGATCAATAGTCCATATAGAGCAGGGGCAAGAGGATTCGCATGGACAAAAATCAAAAGAGAATATAGAAGTGAATTAGTCGATAGTTTGGATCTAGTAATAATTGGGGGGTCTCATGGCAGAGGAAGAAGAGTAGGCAAATATGGCGCTCTGTTACTTGCCATTTTTGATAAACATGAAAATGCTTTCAAAAGTGTATGTAAAGTTGGAAGTGGATTCACGGATGAAGTTCTTAAAGAATTGTTTAAAGAACTAGGAAAATACAAAATTCCAAAGAAACATCCACGTGTTTATTCAAAACTAGAAATGGATACTTGGTTTGTACCTACAATAGTAATCGAAATCATAGCATCAGAGATAACATTAAGTCCTGAATATGATGCGTGCATGGATTCTATCAGAAAAGGTTTTGGATTGTCATTAAGATTTCCGAAATTTACCAAAAAAATACGCCTCGATAAAAATCCCCAAGACATAACAGATGAATCTGAACTTATTCAAATGTACAAAAAACAGAGAAACGTAAAATTGTAATCTAGAGTAAACCTATTGCATGATTCTTCCACTATACTAGTTGACTGGTTTTGCATTTACAACTAGCTTGAAATTATTCAATATATCTTTGCATCTATTTCTGATAGTCACTTCAGTAACACCAGCAAAATTGGAAACATCTATCTGAAGAAGATTTACTCCTAGCAATACTGATGCAAGGTAAATATATGCAGCGGCTAGTCCATTGGGTGCTTTGCCGTCCGAAAAGAAATTATTATTTGTTTTTTGGGCAATTTCGAGCGCTAATCTTTCGATTTTTGTATCTATTTTTGCGATATTGGCAAGTTTCGAAATATAGTTATCTATTGCAAACATCGAAGGGGCCACAGAGGTATGAGAATAGGATGCTGACATGGAATATGATTTTGGATCTGTGAATAATATCTGAGGTTCTGACTCAAATGTCAGTTCAGATGTGTCTGTACTAGTTTTTGATTCGTCTATTTTGTTCATCTCCATTACCATCGATCTATAGTATCTGGAAGCTAGTTTTACGCTTGACTTGTCAAATTCTGATATACCTGCCGCTTGAACGATTTCTTCTATTGATCTAACAACACCACATCTTTTGCAAGCTAAATAAATCGTGGCGGACGCAATACAAGTAATAGACTTTCCCTTTGCCTTACTATTAGTTTCAAAATTACGGTAAATCATTGACGCAGTTTCAGTTATAGTTTTTCTCAGACAGAGAACAGAACATACTTCGTTAATCTTTGAAAGGACATTTGATAGTCTTCTTTCTTTTGAAGAATTAACTCTTAATCTGCTATGCCATCTACGGGACCTATTCATGAGTTCAACGTTTTGATAATCTATAATTCGTCCGCTATAATCTCTCGAACTATTTCCTATCTCAGTCCTTAATCCAAAATCATGTAGAGACAAACTAGTCGAACCACTTGCTCTTGTATTCTTGTTTCTTTCTTCAAAATCAGTTGAATTGTTTTCGGGTCCGTAATAGTCGACTTGTTCCATAACTACGCATCCACATTTGTGACACACATATTCACCCTTACCATAGTCAAGGATAATTTTTGATTGACATTCCGGACATTGAGAGCAATATTCAATAGATGTCATTTCATTTTCCTCCTCTTTATTTTGTTCCTTTTTTTTGACGAATTATATTGATGATTGAGGTTATGTGATTTGTACACTTTTCCGCCAACACTATACTTGGAATTTAGAGTTGGAAGGACAGATGCATATGGTGATTTGATCGAGCCTATTAATTCAATAATTTTTCCAACCTTGGCACCTTTATCATCAATTAGTGCCTGACCTATCAAATTGTGGTTAGTGTTCTCCTCAATTTTGACTATTAGCCTACCACTCTTGGCCAAGTGGATGATTTCACCTATTTTTTCCATTATTTGTATTAACACCTATTGCGCACTCATTATCATTTTAATCTGTCAATAAAAGTTAGTTTCAAGATAAATAAAATCTATCATCTAGATTTGAATTAGGTTTGTCTGGACCCGGTTTCAGGATGGCGTAGAAACATACTAATGCTTTTGCTGTCTTGCCTCAATCATCTCTTTTGCAATTTGATTAATAACAGATGACTTCTTGTCCCTTTTTGAGATCATAATATACCCTGACTTTACGAATGCCCTTCTCGGATAACGTGCCTGATTATTAATATCTTCTTCCGAAAAATCCAAGTCTAGAGTTTTTGATGCACCTATCAGCTCTTGCATTGTAGGATCATAAACAGAAATATTTTTACTTACTTTTCGCCCTTTTTTTCGGGATAGATTTTTGTTAAAATAATCTAGCCAGACTATATGATGATCGTAATCCTTCATTACGGTCATTATGTTTTTTCGCATAATTAATTATTTTGACTGGGTTATGAGACTATGTCTGCAATAGGGAGGCTATAATGTATCATTCTTTCAGTATATAACTTTTAGATTCCCATATTCAATTATTTTATATAGCCAAAATTCATTACCAAAAATGTCCCGCGGTAGCTCAGCCTGGTAGAGCTTTCGGCTGTAGTAGTCGGCAAAAATTGCTAACCTCGTGAAACAGCCTATCGGGCTAACATTTGCAGCGACCGAAGAGTCGCAGGCTCAAACAGATATGATTTCAAGCTCTTCTGGAGTAAATCCTGCCCGCGGGATACACTTCATATTGATATGAGAATGAATCTCAAAATTTAAATTAATGGAATATTATATACCGTGAAGCCGTATTCTCTGTTATTGTTAAATTACCCAACATGCGAAATACCTGTGTTGAACAATACAGGACATGTTGAACCGCATATCAAGGAATCCAATCATAATAGAGATTTTGTATTTGGATTTCGTGATGGAATAAATACCTCCTTAGGGATTGTTGCTGGCGTCGGTGGGACAAACAGCTCAGCAGATTTTATTATATTAGTTGCACATGTGGGAGTGTTCACTGGTGCAAAGGAAATGGCAGTACAAGACTATTTGGCATTAAAGTCCCAAAGAGAGATTCTAGAATCTGAAATAAAAAGAGAGGAATACGAAATGGAAGCATATCCTGAAAAGGAACAAATGGAAATTGAAGAAATTTATCGAGCTAAAGACTTCGATGAAGACTTAGTAAAGCATGTTACATATAAGATTGCATCGAATAAAATAGAGTGGCTCAAAACAATGTTAACGGAAGAATTGGGATTGAACTTAAGCTTTGTAGGCAACCCTATCAAAGGAGCTCTTATTATGTTTGCCTCTTTTATCATAGGTGGGATTTTGCCAAAATTACCATACCTACTATCTAAAACAGGTCTCGTACCTCTTCAATTTGCATTATGGATAGCTATTGCAATTAGTATCACTTCCTCATTCTTAATCGGTGCCAAAAAAGCAAAGTCAGCGAAGAAAAATTGGGTGAAAGGAGGAATAGAGATGTCTGCTTTAGGAGCTGGAATTGCAGTATTAGGATATGATGGTATTGGAGCGGAATTGAATAACGCAAATTTGAAAAATTATTGATCCAAAAAGCCTGATCATGTTGTTTACAAATAAATTCAAAGTTTGCGTATCTCTGGCGACAGATTCGGCTGATAAGTTACCAAAGTTAATTTCTAGGGCCCTACAGAAACGAGCTGATTATGTGGAAATTAGATTTGACCATACGATTTACAAGGAATTAGATTACGCCTTAGATATATCAAGTAGGATAAAAAATAGAGCGATCTTTACATTGAGATCGAAGGATGAAGGTGGATATTTTGATGGAGATCACAGCGAACATGTTTCATTATTGAAGAAAATGGCTGACGCAAGCCCAATGTTACTCGATATAGAGATCTCTATCATAAAAAAAGATAAAGAGATGAGGCAATTTCTAAAGGAAAATAAAATCCCAATACTAGTATCTTCTCATGACTTTAAAAAAACACCAAATTTGTCATCTCTCTTAAAAAAATTAGAAGATATGTCTAATTACAGCAATTATGTCAAATTGGTAACCACAGCAAGAACTCTTGAAGATAATTTTAAATTGCTTTCACTTTACGACAACAACACCAATACTAGATTGATTGCATTTGCAATGGGAGAACATGGCATATTATCAAGGTTATTATGCATTTTATACGGAGGCTCACCGTTTACTTATGCTTCATTGGATAATCCGTTGGCCCCAGGCCAAATTGACATTGTACTAATGAAAAAAATATACGATAGAATTGGAAATAGTCTGAAAAGTAAATGAACGCAAACTTTAGAACTTATTGCATAATTGGTGATCCCATAGATCATTCATTATCTCCGGCAATTCACAATGCTGCATTCAATACTCTAGGTCTTAATTGCAGCTATATTGCCTTCAGGGTTCAAGAAGGTCAATTAAAAAATGCTATCGATTCTTTGCGGGCCATTAACATCGGCGGGTTTAATGTAACAATGCCACACAAGGTTAAGGTCTTGAATTATGTTGACCGCTGCGATAAGACAGTTCAGTTGGTGGGAGCAGCAAATACTGTCAATAACGAAGAGGGTAAATTTTGTGCTTATAATACGGATGTCGCAGGTTTCATAAGACCATTACGTGAGCGTAAAATTGGGTTTAATGGAATTGAAGTGTTGATTTTGGGAGCAGGAGGTGCAGCTAGAGCAGTGGTTGTTGCACTCTCGGGAGAAAAAGGAGTGGCAAATATCAATATTTTTAATAGGAATACTGACCGATCAACAAACTTAGCAAATCTCGTCAAAAAGTTAGGATTAAAGGCAAGCATCATCTCCAATGAAGACATTCAGAAAATTGCTTCCAAGTCCGATCTCATCATAAACACTACTCCGCTTGGCATGAGTAATGAGGAGAGTTTGATAAAATCTGCCAGTATAAGCAAGGATTCGATCGTGTACGATATTGTTTATAAGCCGATAAATACTAAATTAATAGAAAATGCTAAAATTGCTGGTGCTCAAGTGGTTTACGGCTATGAAATGTTACTAGAACAGGCAACTGCATCATTTAAAATATGGCTTAAGATGGATCCCCCAATAGACTCTATGAAAAAGGTGTTATTTGGAATGTTTGGTGAACCTACTTGACTATAAAGGTAACATCAATAGTTCATGGTGCCATATCTATAGTGAACGCAATGGCAACAGGATATGGATCTGCAATGGGAATTTCACTAAACGTCAAAGTAGAAATAATATCAAAGAGTGGTTCAGGATTAATTTTTCAGAAAGGTGGGGGAGGTCTTATGATAAAAAAAATAATCTATGATGTGCTTCAATCAAAGTATATCAACAATAATCAATTACTAATTAATATAAACTCAGAGGTACCCTCAGGAATGGGATTGAAAAGTTCAAGTGCAGTATCAAATGCAGTAGCGCTTGCATGTATTTCATTAACTAATAAAGAGATCAGTGATGAATTTGTACTAAATAGTGCAATAGACGCATCATTATATGCAAAGACAACTATTACCGGTGCATATGACGATTCAACTGCTTGTTATTATGGGGGGTTTGTTACCACAGATAACTATAAAAGAAAAATATGGAAAAGAGAAAATTCACCTACGGACATAAGTGCTGTGATATTTTTGCCAAATAACAAAAAAAGAGGAGATGTTACTAGGCTTAAATTGTTCTCAGATATTTATCTGGAAGCTTTTCAATTGGCCTATTCGGGGCAATATTGGAAAGCCATGACATTAAATGGGGTCTTAACATCCGCATTACTTTCAAATAGTTACACTATCACTAGGATGTGTCTAGAAAATGGGGCACTTGCAGCTAGTATATCTGGGAACGGTCCTGCCATCGCTGCGGTCGTACGTGAAAGTGATGTGCAAAAAATTAAGTCAGTATTATCTAATTTAGATGGAAGGGTCATAATTTCAAGAACAAATAATCAAAAAGCGTCGATAGTGAGAGAAGTTGGGTAAAATAATTGTAAGGAAGTCTTTGTTGAATGGTAATGTCACGTGTCCGCCTAGTAAGAGCTATACACACAGAGCCATTTTCATTTCTTCCTTGGCAAACGGAGATTCACATATAATTAATCCTCTCATATCGAGAGACACGATTGCAACAATAGATGCATGCAGAGAATTGGGCGTAGGTATAAAGATAACCGATAAGAGATTAATTGTTTCTGGAAAAGATACTTTAAAAGTTCCGGATAATGTTATTAATGTAGAGAACTCTGGAACAACAATGCGTTTTGTTACTGCTATTTCCTCCTTACTAAATGACGGATACGTTGTAATCACGGGAGATGATAGTATTAGGAAGAGACCTATGCAACCACTATTATCAGCTTTGAAACAACTTGGCGTAAATAGTTTTTCTACCAGAGAAAATGGTAAGGCCCCTATTATTGTACAGGGAGGAGGAATTGAAGGACATAACATTACAATTGATGGTTCTATATCAAGCCAGTTTATTTCAGGAATTCTAATTGCAGGAGTTTGCGCAAAATCGGGAATTTCTCTAAGCGTTACGGGAAAACAGGTTTCAAAATCCTATATAGAATCTACGCTTAATGTTATATCCAAATTTGGTGCAAGAGTAAGGCATTCAAGAGATTATAGAAAGTTTAATATCTTTAACAATCGATATGTGCCGACCACTTTTACTGTACCAGGAGATTTTTCTACGGCATCATTGTTGCTATCCGCAGGTACACTTGTAGGTGGTGAGATTACAGTTAGTAATCTGGACTTTTCGTTACCACAAGGTGATTCAAAGATTCTTGAAATCTTAAAGAAAATTGGCGCAGTGATTAGTATAGACAAGAGAAATGGTACTGTGAAGACTAAGGGAATCCAAGAACTAGATGGAGGGGAATTTGATTTATCTGATACACCTGATTTGCTTCCTGTTGTGGCTATTTTATCATTGAAAACGAGAAATCCTGTGAGGATATATGGAGTTTCTCATACACGTTACAAAGAAACAGATAGATTAAAAATAATTGCATCTGAATTTAGAAAATTTGGAGTAAAAACAAAGATATTACCTGATGAAATCACCATTGTTTCGCCAAAAAAACTAAAGAGTGCTGTCATTGATTCACATAATGATCATAGGCTTTTTATGAGCTTCGCGATAGCGGCTATGATGACTGCAAAATCTGTTGTGGATGGTGTAGCATCAGTTGATGTTTCTTACCCATCATTTATACAAGACATGAAAAAGATCGGCGCTAAATTGAGTCAGTCTTGATTCATCATGTTAACTTCGTAAAGTTTTTTGCTAATGCAGTAAATTAACATAAAGACAATATATATGATATACAAATGGTATCAATAACTATAAAATGACTGGTAATACCTTGGGTGAGCAACTCACTTTAACTAGTTTCGGTGAAAGTCATGGAAGATGCATAGGAATGGTATTGGATGGATGTCCTTCTGGGCTTCCACTATCTGAATCTGATCTACAGTCTGAATTAGACAAGCGAAAACCGGGACAATCAATAATTACAACCCAGAGAAAAGAAGAAGATAAAGTAGAAATTTTGTCAGGGCTTTTCAATGGATATACTACTTCAGCTCCCATATGTGCGATAATATGGAACAAAGATTCAGATTCTAAACCGTATGATGTGATAAAGAATAGCCCACGGCCAGGTCATGCAGATTATCCATCTTACGTAAAATACGGAGGATATGCCGATTATAGAGGAAGCGGTAGATTTTCTGGCAGATTAACAGCGACCATGGTCATGGGTGGTGCAATAGCACAAAAGCTCTTGTATCACACGTTGGGAATAGAAACCATTGCTTATACTACTCAGATAGGTCAAATTAGTTACAAATCTTTATCCTATCAAGAATCAAAAAAAAATAGATATGCAAATGATGTTCGCTGTCCCAATCCTGAAATTGCTGAGAAAATGAAATCTGCTATTATTGATGCAAGGAAAAATGGAGATTCTCTTGGAGGTATTGTCGAGTCTATATCTGTGGGATTACCGGTAGGATTGGGAGAACCAATATTCTCCTCAATGGAATCTGATCTCAGTAAAGCGTTATTTAGCATTCCATCCGTAAAAGCTATAGAATTTGGATCTGGTTTTTCAGGAACAAAGCTGAAAGGTTCTGAAAATAACGACGAGTATGTACTCTCTGAGGATAACAAGATAATAACAAAGACGAACAATTCTGGAGGAATATTAGGAGGTTTGACTAATGGAATGCCATTAGTAATAAGAATTGGATTCAAACCAGCATCATCCATAGCAAAAAAACAAAAAACAGTAGATTTGGTTTCCAATTCTGA
The DNA here is from genome assembly GCA_035620895.1 of Nitrososphaeraceae archaeon. GTDB lineage: Archaea > Thermoproteota > Nitrososphaeria > Nitrososphaerales > Nitrososphaeraceae > TA-21. The sequence goes on along the minus strand of DASPFY010000017.1, from coordinate 104,582 downwards.
ATGTGAGATTGTTGTTCCTGGAAGACACGATCCTTGCGTTGTTCCTAGAGCTATACCGGTAGTAGAGTCCTTAGTTTCATTGATTTTGGCTGACCACGCGATCAAATGGAATCTAATACCACCTGTTCTAAGTGAAGTAAAAAAATGAACGAAGAAAATGAACTCAAATTAGAAAAACTTCGCGATGACATGCGACTTGTAACCGCAGACATAATAAAACTTGTACATAAGAGAATGAATATAGCAAGCCAAATCGGAAATATCAAGAATAATCTAATGATGAAAATAGAGGATATTTCCGTTGAACAAGATATAGCGAAGTATGTTCATGATATGGGAACTCAAGTAGGATTGAATAACGAGTTTATAGGGAGGCTTTTGAATTTATTATTTTTAGAATCAATAAGAATTCAGAGGGTAAGAACTTCAAACAAAGAAACAAAGCTAGATCATATGGCAATGTTTTTGAAAGCAAAGCAATTAGAATCTGAGGGTAAGAAGATAATTCATCTGGAAGTTGGTGAGCCCGATTATATGCCCCCCGTTAGTGTCAAACTTGAATTGTTAAAAACTTTTGAGAAAAGGCATGTCCACTATACTCAAACGACTGGAATTCCTCTACTAAGAAAGTCAATTGCAAAAGAGAGATCTGTAAGGGACGATAATGTCATAGTCAGTCCCGGGGCAAGGTTTGCAGTATTTAGCGCAATGGTTTCTATATTATCAATTGGCGATGAAATGGTCGTTTTTGAACCCGCGTGGCCTGCTTACAGAGATTGCGCAAATTTTATTGGTGTAAAAGTCAAGGCAATCAAGACTTCCGTTGAACAAAATTGGGATCCAGATTTGGATGAATTAGAGAATATGATAACACCCAATACCAAAATGATAGTTTTAAACTCTCCGAATAATCCAACAGGAAAAATAATCCAGCAAAGAGAAATTGAGTACATCCTTGAATTGGCAAGAAAAAATAAAATATTTGTTCTAAGTGATGAGGTATACTCAACGTATTCCTATATTCCATATAGGAGCATCCTTGAATTTAAATACGATAAGAGCATAATGGTTTCCTCGTTTTCAAAGAGTCACGCCATGACAGGCTTTAGAGTGGGATATGCAATAGCTTCAAAAGATATCATTGATAAAATCTCCAAGATTCAAGCAATAGCAGTAACGAGTGTAGCCGAGCCAATGCAATATGCTGCTGTTGCTGCTATGAAAAGTAATGTTACTAATAATGCGACTTTAATGAAGAAGCGATTAGATTTCATAAAAAGGGAACTAGAGCACATTCCCTGCGATTTCATGAACCCAGATGGTGGTATGTATTACTTCATCAGATTCAAAAATAACATCGATGTAAATAAGTTAATATTTGATCTTTTAAATGAGGGAGTTGCGGTAGCTCCGGGAACTGGTTTTGGAGAATCATACTATGATTTCATTAGAATTTCAGCGTGTCAACCAATCAAATTACTAAGTGATGGCTTAAAAATACTAAGAAAAGTTATGAATGTGTGATATTATGGCTAAATCAGTCGCAATAGTAGGTGCCGGAAAAATGGGTATGTGGTTCTGTAACTATTTTTCAAAAAAAAATAATTATGAAGTATTATTGTATGATAAGAAAAAGATCAAAATAGATCCAAAAAAATTCGCAGGTAACATGACTGTCTGCAAATCACTGCAACCTTGTGTTAGCAAAGCTGACATCGTTATTGTGTGTGTACCAATTAGGATAACAATTCCTGTAATTAACAAATGCATATTATCGATGAAAAAAGGGGCATATATAGTGGAGATATCTTCACTTAAACTGGACATCTTTAAGTCTTTGCTAGATATTCCAGATTACTTGATTCCTCTGTCGATTCATCCAATGTTCGGTCCAGGAGCTAAGAAGTTGAGCGATACTAAATTATTGTTAATCCCAGTTAGGAACGAAAAGAGAGAACAAAAGATGGTAAGATCATTATTTAAGGATGCGAAAATAATAGTAATCAAAGACCCAAAATCTCATGATTCAATTATGGCAGTAATATTAGGAATGATTTATTACGTAAATCTATTACTGGCTAGCACATTAAGTAATGAAAATATCACCCTACTAAAGAGGGTTTCCGGAACTACTTTTTATCTCCAAAAACTACTCTTTGAAAGCATACTAACAGACAATTCATCACTTATATCGTCACTGCTTGCGGATAACAAGCAATTAATAAGATATCTAAAAAAATATAATGAAGAATCGGCTAAATTATTCGATATAATAATCAAAAATAAGAATATTCTTGGAAAAAGAATTAATAGAATCAAGCAAAGCTATACTAACAAGAGAAACATTATTTCATCATATGAAAAAATGTATTCAATAATATCGAAAATGAACGAGGAATAAACAAGATGATAACCTAATCATTTAAATGTAAAGTAATGATACATGATAAAAAAAATTGCCTCTGATTTATGTTGTGTTAATAATTCCTGCAAAAAGACGGGCCTGAGACTAGAATCATTTCTAGATGTAAAAGATGAATGCATAGAAGGATTTCTTTCATCTAAAGTATGCAATTCAAAATACCCCATTATTCAGGGTGTTTCAATATTGTTGGAAAATTTTCATGAATACGCTCGTCAAAGAATTATAACATATGGTAAGTGGATAATAAATTCTAAATCTTCTAAAGTCCTTTCTTAGATCAGAAGGTGCAAAGATTCACAGGCCAACAAATAATGATAGATATGAGGAGAACAATATTTGGTATGAATCTTACTTGAATACTCATCAGGGTTACCCTTCAGATGATAGGCTATTGTCTTTATTGAAAAAGCAAATAAAACCAGATCATATTTACAAAATGCTGTCTGACAAGAATTTGAACTTAAATGGGGTTGGATTGGACATTGGATGTTCTTTTGGATCAAGTACATTTGAATTGTCAAAAAAATTGACATATGTTTTTGGAGTGGATCTTTCTTTCTCATTCATACTAGAAGCTAGGAAAATAATGCATGAAAAAAAAATAGTAATGTAGAATTTCTTGTAGCCGATGCGATAAATCTTCCATTCAAATCAAAATTCTTTCACAGTATCGCTGCCTTAAATGTTATTGATAGGTTAGATTTCAACAAATTAATTTTTTCCATAAATTGTTCTCTCAAAAAGAATGGAAAATTGATCCTAATTGATCCTTACCATTTTGTAGACTATAAATGAAAAGATAGATTTGATTCGATCCAAATTAGGAAAATATTAGAAAAACTTGGATACACAATAAATAATGAAGAGTCATATACACCATGGATAATGAAAATAAATAAAAGGTCTTATCTCTTCTACTTCGTGGATTTTATAGAAGCAAAGAAAAATGATTAAAAATTTTTTCGGAGATAATCGACATAAATTTTTGTGCAAATCAGGGCTACAGTACTGATAGTCGAATCGAACTCCAATTCAAATATTTCAAAGTTTGTGATTCTTGTTTCTTAATGGATTTGCAATAGCATCCAGTGTATTTCCAATCAAGAAAAATGCCAGGGCGGTCAATGCAATCATAAGTCCAGGAGGTACAATCCACCACCATATACCTCGTGACGCAGCATCTGCGGTATTTGCTTCATGGAGTAGTTGTCCCCAAGTAGGTAATGATGGATCTCCTAAACCGAGAAAGCTCAATGCGGCTTCGGTAAGAATAGCTGCAGGAACAGCTATTGCCACACTTGCAAATGTCAGTGGAAGTAGTTGTGGAATTATGTGTTTAAAAATTACCTTTAAATCTGACTGTCCCATTAGTTTAGCTGCTTCAACATACTGAAAATTGCGCATCTGTAATGCAATGCTTCTAATCACTTTTGCAGTTCCCATCCAGCTAAAAATTAGTAAAAATCCAATTATGAGAAAGATGTTACTCCCATAAATAATCGTAAGAAGAATAAGGAGTGGCAAGGTTGGCAATGCGTAAAATATATCATTTACTCGCATCATTGTTTCATCAGTTCTCTTTCCTCTGTATCCAGCTACTACACCATAAAACAGTCCAATAGCTACTGAAAATATGGAAACAGTTAGACCTATGAATAATGCTATAGGAGTTCCCCATATGATCCCAACAGCAAGATCTCTTCTCAAGTCATCAGTTCCTATGATACCGAATACTTTACCTCCAAGAATTAATCCGGCATCTTCAACACTGCTATAATTATCAAATAAAAAAAATCTTTCTGATATTTGATACACTCCCTTAAGGACGCCTGGTTTAGTAGTATCTGAAAATATTACCACTTGTGGCTCAAGCCCAGATATTGAATAATTAAAGTAACTTTGGTATTGATTCAAAGCCTCTCTGATAATTTCGTTTGTAGAAAAGATCCTGTCTGAGAAAGTAGTGTTCATGCTACTCGCTGGAGGTAATGACGAATAATAAACAGTAAAGGTATCGTTGTCAGGTCTAGTAATGTCAATTTGCAAAACTGGAGGGATATCACTATATTTAACGGAGTATAGAAAGATAATGTCATCAGGAAAGCTATCAGCTTGCATATTGATTTGAAATCTATAGTTATCTGCTCTAATCCCTTCTAATGATTCTGAAATAATCTTTGCATCGCTTATATCTAACGATACATGCTCAAAATTTTTGGGTCCAAAAAAATTAGTCCAAGAAGGTGCGGCTGTTTTTGGATTATTGATCCAATAATTTGGATTACTCCACATAAAATATGATTCAATTGGGATGATTAATGGTGCGACTGCGCTCAATAACAATAGAAAACCAATAATTGATACTCCAATAATGCCCCGCCGAGATCTTAATAGACCTACCAGTAATTCTTTTTGCAATAAATTAGTTCCCTTTTACCCTAGGGTCCAACAGAGTATAAGAAATGTCGGTAATGAATATTGTTACTAAAAAAATTACTGTGGAGATAAAAGTGAGGCCAATTATAATTGGAACGTCATACAGTCCTATTGCATCATAATAGAGTTTTCCCATGCCCGGCCAATCAAAAACGGCTTCTAGTATAATTGCACCTCCAAATGAAGCCGCCAAAGCTAATCCCACAGCGGTAGCTATTGGTGGTCCAGCGTTTCTAAGCGCATGGGAATATAAGATTTTTCGTCGTGATATTCCCATTGTTCTTTTTGCATGAATAAAATCTTCATTCAAGATGTTTATCAAGAAATACCTCACAATATATGCCACCCCACCAAATGAAACAATAATCAATGTAATTAGTGGCAAGGCCATATGATATAGCAGATCAGCAATATAGGTAGGATCAGAAGGCGAAGAGAGAGGTGTTGCCCTAGATGGGAATATATGTAATGTGAAGGCAAAGATTAAGATCATTAGCATTGCTATCCACCATGTTGGAAAGCTGTTACTGAATATTGCAGAATTTGAATTGAATTTATCCCACCAAGATCCTTCTTTGCCAGCAACATATGTACCAAGAAAAATACCAATGACAAAAGCGCATATAGTTGCTGTAGTAAACAACAAAAGAGTTTTCGGAACTTTTTCGAATATTATGTCCTTTACATTAGATGAGCCATAGTCTGTTGTAAAAAAAGAAGATTTTCCCAAATCAAAGGTTATTACACTTATTACTCTGTGAATCAATATTGAGGGATTCAATTCTTGGTCCAATCCAGAGGTTTTCTCTCTAAACTGGATTTGATTATTTATGTAGGATAATCTTTCAGCTGAATTTTCAAATTTAAGTGTTCCTTGACTTACTTCTTCGATCACTTGATTGCGTATAGCCTCCTTCTGTTGTTTATCGAAAGTTGAATCTAGTAGAATTACGGTTATAAAGAGAACTGCGAACAATACCAAAAACATATTAAATGAACGGAATAGTAAGGTTCTTCCTAGACCCAAATGCTTTTACTTTATTAGATTATCAATATATCTTAATAAATGCATCATCTTTAATCAACTCATCTTCTGAACGCCATTGTCAGATTTACTTTTTCGCATTGCAAACAAATTCCTTTTGAGTTATTAGGTTAGTTTTTGATCATGGGGTTTGGCGCAGTTATAAAAATACCACTATAGATATCAGGTCTTAGAGCAAAATTGCTCTTGACAAATAATTCAAATTCATTTGGTCCAATAGACATTGCTTTAGTAGAGCTACCATTAATCGCAATCATGAAATTCCCCTTGTCATCTATCCATTTGCCTTCTCCTTGAGTAAGGAGATGATTATTCTTATCAAAAATAAAATATGTCAACGTTGCATTACTGTCATGGTTACCACCAATAGTTACATTACCTGAAATAGATACTGGTAAACCCCTTGTAACTATTTTTGGATATTGAACCTTTTCAAATTTCGCTAGTTTTGCAGTTTCATAGTTAGACCAAAATCCTTTTACAAATGGATAAGAACTATCCCTAAAGGCTGTGAGTGATATTACTCTCCCAGTTGGATTATAGTTCTTAATTTCATAAGGTCCATTACCTATTATTGCGTGGTTGTGATCTGTTATCCATTTTATGCTTGCATCATATCTCTTTATAGCCTCGTCAACCGTAACAATATCCCTTAATGCAGGAGGTACAAACCGTTCTGCTTTCATTTTTTCCAGTTCTTGCCTTATAGCCTGTGCATGACTGGGAATTATCAAGGATAACCATTCAATGTTCTTGACAGTTGCTTCTGATCGTGAGTATGCAAAGATTCCATTTTTTACCAATCTCTCTATTGCTGCATTGACCTCCCATGGAGATGTTGCCCAAACCGAAGCAAAATCAGCTATTTCCTTGTTATCAAAATGCCAATAATCAACAAATGATATGACATCACTATCATTTAGAAATTTAGTGCCACGAAGATATTTTAGTCCCACTTCGGCCTGTGAGGCGAACTCTGGATCATATGTAAGATCACTTGAATTAATTTTGGATGACCACTCATATTGAAAGTAAAGTGGATAAAATAGATCAGCCTTGTTCATAGGTTGACCGTTTTGCCAGTTTGAATATACCATATGAAGAGTAACCTTACTTTTGGAAGTATTCTTTCCAACCTCTTCCCATTTTTGGTTGTAAGGATTCCATGTTAGAGCGTCATTATCTACCGCGAGTCTCTTTTCTGGTCCCACAGTTGTAATATTTGTCCATTCGTTCCTCAAAGGAATTACTTCACCAGTATATGGATTTCTGGATGTAGGAGCATCAGAGATCAATGAAAAAATATTTGTACAATAGATATCATTACATCCGCCAACACTATTCCATGCCCCTTGATAAATTTCCTTTACGCCAACATTTATGGTACTTGCATTTTTTGCTGATCTTGCGTTAATGAGAGACTTACTGGTAGAAATACCTGCGCCAAAATCATTTATCAGTCCCTTAATTGACGAGGATGCGGCATATGGATCAATATTTTGAGTTACAAAAATTCTTACAGATTCCTGTATTCCTAAGCTTATTGCGTGCCGTAATAATTCATTTCGTTCCTCTTGAGAGGTAAAATTAGAAAACGCTACACTTTGTGTTACGTTATCAAGAGATGAATTTTGATAGTTCCAATAGGATGGATTAGCCCATCCAGGCATTCTACCAAAATATGATGAGTACATTTGAGCTGCCGTGGAAGGATTGTATCTAACAAATTGAGATGTTCCTCCGAAACCTTCCGTATAAACTTGCCAACTTAACTCTTGTGGGTCTGTGCCATAAACTACAAGGTTTGCCTTATTTAGATCACCGTAATCTCTTTGTACCGTAAAGCCAATAGTTTCAAGTTGATTTGCAAGAATTTCACCAATAGATTTTCTTGGTAGATCATCACTTCTTATCATAATTTTGATTGAGATGGGTGATCCTTTGTAGGTCCATTTACCGTCTAGCTTTGTTGCACCATTTGAAATCAATGTTTTCTCTATCATATCTTGTGCAAGATTTGGATTATATTTGAAATTGTAAGACTCGAGAACTGGAATAAGAGCTTCGTATTCAGGTGAGGAAATTCCAAACGGGTCTATCTGGACCCGCCCATAGCCATTTAGGATTTCATCTACGATAAATTCACGATTTATCAAGTAATTTACTGCAAAACGAATTTCTTTGAATTGGAATGGATTCAAAATATTTAGATTCTTCGATGGTGCAGGGTTTAAAAGGAAGGAGAATGAACCTGCATTTTTTTCATATATTTTCACGTTACTATCATTTGAAATAGATGCTACAGTTTCTAAAGGTATTCGAAAGTAGTAGGTGTCGAGATTTCCTAATCTAATTTCACGTAGAGCTGTATTTCCGTCCAGATATTGTATAAATCGTATGTTGTCGGTATATGCCCCCTTTTCTTGTGATTCAAGTGCATTTAGAGTAGTAAACGAGGGAACAGTTACTATCAAAATTAAGGTTAAAAGGAGTAGAACATTAGAGATTTCTGTCAATTGTTTTCTGGTAAAGGTAAGAGATTTATGAATTTTCTTAATTACTCTACTTGTTCCTAAAACAACATAATATATCTCCACGCTAACTTGTTCTATGGTATCTACCGCTTCAAGATACAAGAAACAACTATCATTATTATTAGACAACGGAGTAATCTCAGAAGAAATCTATCATCATTTTACTAATAGAGGTCTAAAGGTCATATCACCGTCAACTGACTTTGGACTCGATTATTTGGGTGAAATCCTACCAGAGATAATTATAGGTTCATCTTCTGACTATGTCACTAAGATGAAGGTGCCGTATCAAGCCACAAGTTATGTTGCAGCAAGGACAGAAAAAAGTGGGAAAGGGATTTACATTTACAAGATTACCGATAGGCCATCTGGTGGTGTTCTTTCTCTAACCGGAGGCATTAGAAAATTGGGAGATAGTATCTTTGCGTCGACTCATAGAATCTTGTTGGGTACAAAAGCTATGATGATTTCTGCAGACAATCTTGTTGCCAACAAAAAACAGATTTGGAATTGGCAATTTTTTGGAAATGCTATAAAAGAATCAAACCCAAATATCTACGAGGACCTGATAAAGCTAAGAGATAAAATAGGTATAAAATCAATGTTCCATCAATTTGTTGTGGCCAGATCTGACAAAACATTTCGTAGACTCAAATTTGCCAATCTCTGTCAGAAAAACCAGATGAAAATTCTTGATCCCAAAAATGGAATCAAAGTGGTCTTCTTGACAAACGAATCAGGATATGAGTACGCGTCAAGGTTCCTTCCCGAATCAGACCTAATTAATTATGTCACAACAGGTAAAAAATTTGACATGTATTTAGCCATGATTCAAATCAGGCGATCATTCGGTATTGAGATGATTCTGAATGATGGAGGACGTATTATGTCGAATTCTGTTCGCGACCTTGGGTTGTTAGGAGAGGAGAGAGTGACGCTTGAACCCTATCCAGGAGATGAATTCGTTCCTCAACGTAATAAAATCGGTTCAAAAAATGTACTTGGAATAGAAGGAGCAGGAATTGATGGAGGAGAGCTTAAAAACGCAATAAAGGTCCACTCAACAAAAATTGGAGATGAGTTGGCCAACGTTTATCTATATCCGTTGGATGAAAAATTGTGTACTTAAATCAAGACCCGGTAGTTATACTGACATAAGGCTTGATTATCCATCAATGCGTCACATACAAAGAAATTAAAGATTTCTTTTATTCTTGTGGGCAACCCTTTTTTTCAGAGCGTGATTCATTTCATCAAAAAGCTTTGCCAGGTCCCACCCTACGTTGGTATAAGAAATGTTACCATGAGTGGATCTAATATGTACATCAATTTCGTATCTCTTTCTTGATCCCAAGACCCTTCTTAATTTAATATGGCAACGAGCTTGTTCTATATCGGGATGAATTCTTCGCATGAATTTGGTAATATTTGCAAATTTAGACTTTGCAAGCTCTGCATCAAGTGGTTCATCAGGCAGACCAACAATAAACATTGGAATATCTTCCACTATTTTTTCGCCTAATAATGCAACTATATCTCGATAAGTAATAATTCCTTGGATTTCATCCCATACTTTAATTATACAGTAGCTGGAACCCGCACTTATCATTCTGTCACAGACACCCTGGAGACTTTCATCTACGCTTGCAGTTATTACATCATCGTTTGCCAAACCGGAGACTTCCACGGAAAGTCTATCCTCAGCGTTGTTTATACCGATTGACTTTTTGCCTATCCGCTCAGTAGGTGACATTACCTTCATGATGTCAGATGACATTATGATACCAACCAAGAGACCGTTATGAACTACAGGTAGATGGTCAATTCTTCTTCTTTTCATAATGGACATGGCTGCGGATACAGTTTTGTGAGAATCAATAACCAGGGGATCACCTGTCATAATGTTGGAAGCATTGATTTTTAGTTTATTTCCTACCAGTTGTTTATTTATCAAATCAACAATTCGCTTAGCTGAAATTTGGCCCTCGACCCGTCCATTTTGAACTACAGGAAGGGTTCTCATCCTGTAATGACTCATAATTCTTGCCGCTTCGCCAACCAAACTTTTTCTATTCAATTCGGGAATTATTTTTCCAACTAAAGATGGTCTTGTTGATTTGATATCTTTGGCTCCTATAATATCCCTAATATTTAAGGCTGCTACTTTTCCTGATAACTCTATGAAAACGTCATAAGAACCAGTTTCAATTAAAGTACTAATAATTTTTGATAACGGTTCATCTTTAGATATTATAATCGAGTGCTCCATCAACCCTTCAACAGGCATATTGCGAACCGTGTTGAGATGATCATAAATTCTGTTAATTGTCAACGTCAATGACTATAAGTCCTTCGACATTAAAGGTTTTATTCAGCTATGGTGCACCCTTATGTCATACGACTTATCATAACAAATTAGAACATTATCACATTGGATATTAGATTTTTATTCAAGAATTGTTAACTCTATAATAAAATATCAAATGACATTGGAGATAAAAATAATTTTATTAAAACATGTAGATATTTTTTGGACTAACTATTAATTCCTATTCAATTAACAATTAATTTCTATCCTCGTTTATCAATTTTATTTAGTGTTAATCCAAAGATCTTTATCTGTAAAGTTTTTTAGAAAGCAATAGTGGTACATTATTGTAAGTTAGTCATGCCAAGGTCTAAAGCACAAGTTTCTAGCAATAGCACGAAGGACGGCCAGCCAGGAGATGATGGATCTCTACCAAAATGGGCTGAAGACGAAATTAAGTCAGTGCAATTCGGGGATCCAGAAATACTAACAAGATCGGGATACATATTGGCCGTCTACGAGGATGTATATAAAATTGATTTACAGATATATGAAGCACTCTCTGATGGACGTACCATAATAGAAGGCTTGGATGTCCCTAAAAATTTGAAAATTGCCGACTTTCTAAAAGGATCAATTTATGAGTTTAAAATAAGAATGTTTAAGGGCGAATTAAGTCCCAAGTTAGTCGAGTTCTTAAAATCAAAGTACAATCTTGAAATGAAAGCGATATACAGATTTGAATTGGAAGATCTTCAGCTTATGGATGTAGAATCAGACATCCAGACTTCAGTCAGTACTGCTGAAGATGAGTATTAATAAGCGATACATTTCAACTGTCCATTATTTTTCTAAATGAAGCTCCTACAATAGGATTTACTAAATAAGGTATCGTATGTTTTAGCCATATCCCACCTCTCATGTAGAACGGTACAACTATTTCCAATCTGCTTGAGGTAGAAGCTCTTATGATTGCCTTGGATATTGTATGAGGATCTAGATAAAATCGCTCCTTATTTTTGAACTTATTTCCAAAAGATGGATGATGAAAAAAGTTTGTCTTCACACCTATTGGACTTACTACAGTAACACGAATTCCAGTCCCAGTCAATTCGTGTTGGAGTGATTCGGAAAATCCAAGCATGGCAAATTTTGAACCACTGTATGCGGCTAAACCAGGAATTCCAAAGCTTGCTGCCAGTGATGCAACATTTACTATATGTCCATTTTTTTTACTTAACATTGAATTTAGAAACGCCTTGGTACAATAAATCATCCCGAGGTAGTTTGTTTTGGTGACCTGTTCTATTTCCTCAATTGATTGATCCGCTACTTTTCCCAAGATCCCAATTCCGGCATTATTTACCAGGATGTCAACGTGGCCATAATCTGAAAGGACATCATTGGCCATCTGTAATACTTTGGATTTATCAGATACGTCACAGGAAAATGAGGTAGATTCACATTTATCACTAATTTCTGACGAAATCTGTGACATACGTTCTTTGTTTCTAGAAACAAGTATAATTGCTTTGACTTGTTGTTTTGCAAAATCTAAAACTGTTGATCTCCCTATGCCTGATGATGCACCAGTTACTACGACTGTTTTCCCTTTCAATTTATTCATTGCAAGTCCTCATTGATATTGATCGAGTCTTCCTTCGCTAAAATTGTTTAGCTATTATCCAAATTCTTAGATTTAATCTGATTTGCAATAGAGTCCTTACCAATTGTAATTCTCATCAGGCAAATCCACATTATGACAAGTGGTACATGATATGTAGCAATCCTCCAAGCTATGATTACAGACAATTGAGAAGAGTTCAGTACATCAGTCAAATCCGGAATAGTGTTTATATTTGTAATATATGCCCAAACGCCCAACTCTGCTAATCCTGACCCTCCTATCGTAATTGGCAAGGTGGATAAAGCTGTAGATGCTGAAGTGGCCATAAATGATTTGAAAAATCCAATGTGATAACCGGCCGATTCTGCTAGCACTAGAAATGAAATACCCTGAAAAGCAAAAGCCACAAAGGTTATTGCCATTCCTACAGAAAGGACCTTTACTGAATTGAACGAAGCAAAATTTTCTCTACTCATTTTGCACAGATCTGCCAAAGCAATATTTGTTGAACGTATTAGATGATCTGATCTTTCTTTTGATAGGAATTTTTTAATTAAGTTGAGGACAAATTTGGGCAGCTGAATATTTCTGTTTGCAGACATTACAACTACCAGAAACCAAAAACCAAATGTTGGGACGACAATTAGAATGACTAAAATGCCAATGAAGAATCCACCACTGAGTATAGCCAGACCTCCTGCAATGAATGCCAAAATACTCCCTGCAAAAACATCGGCTATTATTTCTGCAGTAGCCACCCAAGCCGCCTTTCCTGTAGGAACCCCGTTTTTAATTAGCCATGCAATCCTAACAATTTCACCGCCTATAAATGATGGAGTAGTCTGTGTAACAAATTCTCCAGCAATCCTCGCGTTCATAGTTTTCAGAGTTGTACTATAATTTGGTCCAATGAAGTGATTAATAAAATACCTGAATCTATACGCTTGTAACAAGATTCTAACCATGACAGCAGAGACAGAAAGCAGAAATGGCAATGCCCCGACAGAGAAAACATCTGCTGGGGAAACAGGTGTAAATATAAACAGTAATAAAAATGGAATAAGGCTTACAGCAACTGCAATTATCCTCCATTTCAAACCGGTTCAATGCAAAATAATAGGCAGTCATATAATAATCAATAGAATTAATATATTCAACACTTTTGATTCAAGTATATTTGGAAACTATTTTCGTTACCGGGACAGCCGGAGCTGGAAAGTCACTTCTTACATCCAAACTTTTGCAATGGTACAAAGATAATAACTTCTATCCTATTGCATTGAATCTGGATCCAGGCGTTGTTTCACTACCTTATGAGCCAGATGTCGATGTAAGAAATTATATTGACTTAGAAAAGATTATGTCTGAACATGATTTAGGACCTAATGGTGCACTCATCATGGCTGCAGATTTGATAGCGACGAAATTAGATGAAATCCAAGATGAAGTTTATAATTTGAATCCCGATTTTGTGGTAGTAGATACTCCGGGTCAGATTGAGCTATTCATATTCAGAGCAAGTGGACCGTATTTTGTTTCAAATTTTCAATCCGATAATAAGATTAATATATTTACCTTCGATGGAATTCTCGCTTCCTCCTCCCCAATCAATTTCATTTCTATTGTATTAATGGCGACGTCTGTTAGACTTCGATTAAACATATCGCAGATAGATGTCATGACAAAAAGAGATCTGGTAATTGATAAACTAGAAGACATTATGAGATGGTCCTCTAAATCATCTCTGGAAGATTCACTCCAAAATGAAAAGAACATTGAGTATTCGATTTTGAGTAAAGATCTATTGCAGGCATTATTCAAAAATAAACTAATGCAAAATCCAATTCTTGTTTCAAGTTTAACAATGAGTGGGATGGTGAATCTTACTGCGGCACTTTCAAGGGTGCTAAATTTAGGAGAGGATAAAGGAGACTAGAATTAAGAATGAAAGAATCCGTGAACTTTTGTGAAGCAAGGGCACCATCATCAACCGCTAATCTAGGACCAGGGTTTGATGTCTTCGGATTAGGACTCGATCTTTTCTATGATACCGTATCTATCAGTAAATTAGCAACAAAGAATGGAAAGATAAAAATCACATTAGAAAATAATAATAAAGTACCTTCAATAGCTGAGGAAAATTCTGCAAGTCTCTCAGTAATGAAAATTGCTCAAAAATACAAAATCAAAAATGACCTTGACATTCGGATAACCAAAGGAGTACCGATAGGGCTGGGATTGGGAAGTAGCGCGGCATCTAGTGCAGCTGCCGTTACTGCATTCAACGAACTTTTTCAATGTAAATTGACAGAAAATGAATTATTAGATTTTGCTGCAGAGGGAGAAGTTAGTAGTGCCGGCGTAAAGCATTATGATAATGTTGTAGCTTCGTTGTTCGGAGGATTTGTAATTGTAAGATCATTTCCCACACTTCAATTTGTTAGAATAAACACACCTAAAGATTTGGTACTAGTGGTTTGTGTTCCTCAAATGGTAACGCCAGTTAAGAAAACAAAACTAGCAAGAAGCCTGATACCCAAAACTATACCTATTGAAGATCATACAAGAAATTTAGCAAATGCATGTATGATGGTAAGCGGTTTTCTGTATCAGGATACCAAGCTTCTAACAAGTGGCATAAATGATATTATAGTAGAACCTGCTAGGAAGAGTCTTATTCCTGGATATGAGAAACTAAAATTAAATGCAATTCGTTCTGGTGCATTGGCAGTAACAATAAGCGGCGCTGGACCATCAATGATAGCCTTTACAAATTCGGCCAAGAAGGCCTATAAAATAGCGAAATCAATGGAACAGGTATTCGCTGATTCTAAAACTCAGAGTAACGCTTATGTTTGTCGTGCCGGTGGTGGAGCTAAAGTTATTTCGAAATATTGATTTAAAATAAATTGGAAAAAAAGAGTAGTAGATAATGTTACTTTTTGCTTTTATTGAGAAAATCGGACATCATCTTTTGCCTATCCTCGTGTGCAAAACACAAAGACCAACCATAAATTTCCAATCTGAGTCCCGTGTCCAGATCTGCATCCATACCTCTGTTTATCAACATCTTACTTACTTTTACAGCGTTAAAACTATTCTTTGCAATCTGTTTGGCCAATGAAACACACTCGTTCATCAGCTTATTGTTAAGTAATTTTGCTATCTGATTATTCCGTTCCTTTTGCTTCTCCTTATCATCTTTGGCAACTTCTGGAGGTAGATTATCATCTGAAGTCAAGCTAATTACATTATTTACCAATCCCAATTGAAAAGCTTCCTCCGCAGAGACCATCCTGCCCGTAAAAACTAGTTCCTTTGCTCTTGCGGGTCCTACTAACCTCATCAATCTTTGTGTACCTCCCCATCCAGGTGGAATTCCTATAGTTACTTCAGGTTGTCCAAGTTTTGCATTACTGGATGCAATCCTGATATCACACACCATTGCCAATTCGCAACCGCCTCCAAGTGCATATCCATTAACAGCTCCTATCACAGGTTTGTCCAGACGTTCAATCTTATTCAAAACAGATTGTGCTGATGATGCATATTTTTCCGCAGTTATTGGATCTATGTTGACCATGTATGAAATATCCGCACCAGCGCAAAATGATTTTTCGCCAGCTCCTGTTATTATTACAACTTTGATACTTTCGTCTGCGCCTACTATATCCACTGTTCGAGAAAGCTCTGATACAACATCGATATTCATTGCGTTCAGAGCATCAGGCCTGTTGATTCGAAGTAGAGCGATTTCACCTTGCGGTTCAAGTTGAATATATTTCATATTAGACATTGAGAAAAAGAGGAAACTGCATTCAATTAAAGCTTGTTATGATTCTGATTAAATGCTTGCCCAAATTCATTTCATATAGCATATAGATACAAAGCTTCGATTGATAAGAATCTTATTTAGAAAACATTTCTTTTGGTAATAATATTTGGTAACGCAGTCAGAAAATATAGCAGAGTCTGGAATATTATTTATACCATGTAGAAATACATGGATAACAAGTAAATAGGCAGAGAAATTAAAAAATTTAGCGATATTTATTAGACCTTGATGCTGATAGTTAGGCGCCAGCCATTCCGTTTCTTAATTCAACGGCCTTGTGGTCGTCATTTTCCATTGATTCGGCAGCTGCCTTGTGCATTTCAGACATTGCGCATCCCATTTGTGCCTCAGGTTTACCTTTTCTCATAATACCGCGGTACAAACCTGCTTCAAGCGTTTGTCCATGAGCTTTTTCCCATTCTTCAACAGGGATGCTGTATTTCTTTTGGATTCTATCTCTGTACCATTCTGGAATTACATTAAATGCGCAGAATGGAATAATTCTCAAGTCGGGTGTCAAATAGTGAATATCACATCTCTGCAGCCTCTCTAGATCTTCGTTATATTTGTCCTGGAAGTGCATCATTCCTAAGAACAGTGAACGAACATGCCATGAACCTACCGAGTCAAAATTACGCTTCAACAGTATACTAGAGAACATCTTTGCAAGGTTCAATCCATGAGGCTGTTTGTCTCTGTCAATGAATTGGTTTAGTTTTCTAATAACTTGTAACATTGCATAGTACCTATTTGCGCCTGATCTTATCTCTTCAGCCTTTTCTTCGAAATATTCCAAAACACCTTTAAGGTCGACAAAGGATGTAAGTGGAATTAACTTCTTGGTTTGAGTGTCCTCAAATACATAGGTTCCAGCACCGCAAGCAAAATGAATTGAAAGTTCATACTTTGGCTTTTTGCTAAATGCTTCGATTACATTTGTTAGTGGCATACATGATGGAACTGGGAACCAATCATCCATTGAAATTTCTCCATTGGTTTGTTCTTGTATTCTTTCTATACAGTCAGGTATGGTAATTCTATATTTTTCTCGTTCTTTTTTGCCCATTCTTCCAGTTAATGAAACCGGTTGGAAGTTTACAGCATGAACTACATCAAGATGCTTTTGAGCATATCTAATAATCGGACCTAATTCATGATCGTTGATGGACTTTATTACGGTAGGAACGAACACTACAGTAGTTCCACATTTTCTAGCAGATTCCAGAGCATATGGAACTTCCCAATGGTTCTTTGGATTCGTTCTTGGAGTGACTCCATCGAATGACAAATATAGATTACTTACTCCAGCATTTCTTACCTGACGCATAGTCTCTGGAGAAAGCGCCAATTTGATACCATTAGTGTTCATTTGCACATGATCAACACCCTCTTCTTTCATAATCCTGATGATGTCTGTGATATCATCTCTTAACATAGGTTCACCGCCTGTAATTTGGATTGAGTTTCCAGCAATTGGTTTTTCAGCCTTTAGAGTTTTCATCATGGCTCGAACTTGTTCATGATTGGGTTCATAAAGGTAAGCACCTTCTAATCCCTTTTTAACATAAAAGAAGCAGTACCAGCATGTAAGATCGCATCTATTAGTGACTATCATATTAGCAAGTCCGGAATGTGACAGATGGTTGGTACATAATCCACAGTTAGTCGGGCATGCGCACTTGTCCACCATAACATTTGGTGCGTGTGCGCCCTTCCCATCCATCCAATATGTGCTAAATTTATTGTACATCTTGTATGAACCGAAGTACAATTCCTCGCATTCACCGTGTGTAGGACAGGTTTTAGTCATGAAGACTTTACCTTCTCTTTCAAAAACTTCAGCGTCAAGAATCATGTTGCAATCTGGACAGATACTTTGAGTAAATCGTATAGTCCTCTTGTCTGTGTTAACCTTATTTACGGTACGATTAGATATTTGTATTAATTCCACTTAAACTCACCTAAGTATTCATGTCGATTTTGTCGATTTCCTATATAAGTATAATGTAACTAATAATATGGTGATTAGTTTGGTTATCGATTGAGAGTAAATAGTACATCTAAAATATATAGTATGTTTCTGTTATCCAGTCTAACCATTATTATGAGTTTATCTGATAAGACCAAGAAAGCAATGGAAGAAGTAGGTTTGGGGAGTTATGAAATAAAAGTTTACATTTCATTGCTTGCAAACGGGTCGATGGCGGCTTCTGAGATAAGTAAAAAATCGAATGTGCCTTATTCAAAGATATATGAAGTTTTAAATTCTTTAGAAGAGAGAGGCTGGATTGAATCTAATAGCTCAAGACCACAGAAATTCTTTCCAAATTCACCCCAAACTGCAACAGAGGCGACTAGGACATTGATTGAAAAAAAGATGGACTCTAACAATGAGTTGATAATACAGGAACTAATGCCCATTTACGAAAAAACAGGGATTAAGGAAAGGCCAGAGATATGGGTGGTAATGGGTTTGTTTAATATCGCTAATAAGGTTCAAGAAATAATTCAAAACTGTAAGAAGGAATTGCTAATTGCGCTACCTCAAGGGGCGGAAAACATTGTCGGCATTATTCAGTCGACGTTAAGAACACTGTCAGAGAAAGGCGTAAAAATTGCAGTCCTTGTTTCTGAAAATACAAGCAAAGAAACAATTTTAACGATATCAAGGGTAGCTGAAGTTAGGGTTAAGAACAATATGTTTGGGGGAGGAGTCATCGGTGATATTAATCAGGTTGTGATATTACTTGGAAATGGAAGAAATGAAAAGGGATCTGTAGAGCCAATCGCAATTTGGGCGAATCATATCGGTTTGACAGGATTTGCCAAGGAATACTTTAGCTATTTATGGTCTGACGCAAGTTCAAAATAAAGTTTGAATTTCAAATCCTCAACCATTTTTCACAAATAGAGTCTAATATTTAAGTGTCCTCAGGAGTAATAGTAAAGGACAAACAATGACGGAATAGCCCTACTGAAGACGATATGAAGTAGATCTTGAGTTAGGAGTTTGTCCCCTAAAAATAATTTGATTTACTATCATGCATATACATAACTTGACTATTATAAACTCAGGAATAAAAATTGGTAACGTTTGAAAAGTATGAAAAGTAGGTAAGATTACGTAACAAAAATATTGATTTTAATGATAAATACTAAATAAAGAATAAAAATAATCCATATTTAAATTGATTTTCAGAAACTTGATAAATAGCAACTAATCCTATGGAGACATTGGTATTAATAGAAGCTGCATGTTCGCTTGAAAGCTTCAGGAGATTCATAATCGTAAGTACTTGTAGATCCTTTATACCCGAAAGTTACATGCATGACTATGAATTATTTCCTGAACGTGAAGAAGGGCCAGGAGCGATTTACATAGAAGCAGTGGATAAGGTGACTCTTAAGAAAATTCGTGAAATGACGTTCGTAAACGCCAAAGAAGTGCTTGGGATTATTTATTCTTCAAAAACTGGAAATACACAACTTAAATGGAGACAAACTAGAAGGAAAAATGGAAAGGTAACTGGAGAGGCATCACCAAATGCACTGGTGAATCTTGTTGAATCAGGAGTAATAACTCAAGAATGGGTAAACAGTTACCTTGAAACCTCAAAACATAGTAACGAAATCAAGAACGACTCGAAATTGAATGCCGGGTCCAGTTAATAATAAGAAATAATGTGAATAATAATTCAGATGATTGTACGGGATTCAAAGCATTCTGAAAAATCTAAAGCGATAATCCCAGAAGACCTGGACGATCTATTTACCTTAAGAAGAATAATAGAAATCAACGATTACATTATCACAGATACCACAAGATCCATTAAACAGAGATCTGAATTTTCAAGACCTGATAAAGGCGAGCGAGTAAAAATAAGAATATTACTAAGAATTGAGAACATCAAATTTGATGGTACTGTTGATCGAATAAGAATTGGAGGTACTATATTAAATAGTAACAACGAGTTAGTTTCAAAGGGGGTTCACCATTCTATATCAATCAAAGTAGATGACATGATAATTTTAGAAAAAAAACAGTGGAAGAAAATTCAAAGTGATATATTAAAGAATTCGGGCAACGATACAATTTACCTCTTAATTTCAATTGATATTCAGGAAGCTGCCATAGCATTAGTAACGGGTACTCATGTAAAGATTTTACCGAATATTTACTCAGGTCAGAGTGGAAAAAGGTTTCAAGGTGCTAGAATGATAAATGCAAATATAGACAGATTCTTTGAGGAAATACTCATAGGGATTAAGAGTGTTACTAATTTACACTCCCAAAAACAAATGCTGGTTTTATTCGGACCAGGAGAAACCAAGAGGAGATTTTTCAACTTTCTCTCCAAAGAAGTCACTGATAAGATTACAGTCCTGGAAGGAATAGACGTGGCCGGTGAGGACGGTATTTTTGTATCCCTACGATCCACGTCTCTAAAAGAGCTATTAAAGGCAAGTAAGATTGGAATAGTCTCGTCTTTACTGGACAAACTAATTTATCTAATTCACAAAAGTGAGCCTAAATATGCCATTGGAGTTAATGAAGTAAGAGATGCAATAAATAACAAATCAATAGAAAGCTTGATTTATTCTAACTCTATATTAGAAAAGCTCAATGAGGTTGAATTCATCAATTTATTGAATTCTACAGAGGCTATTGGAGGAAAAATATACGGCGTAGATGCCTCTACCGACATTGGGCTTAGAGTTTCTTCCTTAGGAGGAGTCGTAGGACTTCTTAGATTTGCAATAAGATAACATATTGACAGATAAACACTCATTAAGAAACTGAACCAATTAACCATCCAAGGTACTCTTTGTCAATGCTATCAATTTTAACTTCAATAATTTCAGGTACTTCGTACGGATGAATTTTTTTTAATTCTTTTTTTAGTTTGTCAGATGAAACAGTTTTAAAAAAACAAAGATACTCATTATCATATTGTATCTTCTTCTTCCAGTAATAAAATGAATTTATTTTGATAATGTTTACACATGCACACAGCTTTCTTGAAATCATTTCTTTCGCTATCTTGCTTGCTGATTTTCTAGACTGAAATGTGGAAATTATTATTGATCCTCTACTTGGTGATACTTTTACTTTCTTAGCATTCATTTGTAATCTTTGATTATACTGGCCAATTTCGAAAAATTAGAAAGAGTAATTACTCTGTATGTTCTCCAATTGAAGATCTGGAATTCCTGTTAAATGTACCCATAGGTGCATCTGGAAAGTTGTCGGTAACCCTTTGTTCTGCCACTATGCTTGCTTCTGCAAGTATGTTATTCATATCTCCTCCTGAAGGGTTTAGCGCAAATCCTATGTCAGAAGTACTATTGGCATTTACCATAATATCACTAAAGACATCATTAATCTCTCCCAACTCAGTATCCACATTTGGCATTAGTCCATTTAGTCCTGTTTTTACTTTTGAAAGTGTTCCAACAGCTGGTTTTAATGCTGTTAATGCATCTCCGATATCTATAGTAGATTCTAATCTCATATGAACCTGCTCAAGTGACATTTTTAATTGCGAAATAGTCTTGATTGTTCGCCTAACTTGTGAGAGTTCATTAGAAAGCATCTTACTCTGCTGACTATCATGATTTTGTAAATGGGTAACAATTTGATCAAAAAGAGTTCTATCTTTAGATTTTAATTTTTCCAGAAGTGAATCTAATTTTTGTGTTTGAATTCCCAGTCGATTCTTTGCTGTTTCCATAGTCGGTTTTAGAGGTTTCTGCGTCCTCAAGCTCTCTCTAATCCTTTCAGTAGGGTCCTTTTTGGCCTCCTTATTCCACTGGTTTGAAAAGCTAGTCATAGCATCTAAACTAATCAGTAGACGTTAAATCAAAGTGTCATATTTGAATAACCTGCTAGTAATATTTTCTAAACATGTTCACACATACTTCTAGTATTTTTTTCTATCATACTATCTCAACACTTTACAAACTGCTTTTTTGTGTGCGATTTATTAACCGACTTAAATATCTTTTAGCCTAGAATTATCTCAATTGAATCTGATGGAATGGTGTAAGGTGGATGAGACACTGTATAGTGCCGAAACCAATGAACAATATTTACAATTTGCAGGCTATGAATATGATAAAAAAAATATTGAAAATTTGTCCAAAATGAACTTTTTGATCTCAGAAATATTCGTAAGATCATTTTCTGAACCGAGGATATTGGTGCTGTCTTCAATAGAAAACATTTCTAATGCTTTAACAAAACCCCTTGAATTGAAATTGCACGGGTTAAGAGGTACCAAGATAAGAAGCAGAGATTTCAAGTATAATGGAAAACAGGTTAACTGGAACACTTGGAGACAGTTTAATAGCTTTGAGAAAGACCACAAAAAAAGAAGAGTTGTTTTTGACGAATTTGTCAAGAAGACAAAGTATATTGCTCCTGTAATTAATTTACGATTTAAAAAAATCAAAAAAATTTATTCTAGTTATTCTGACAAGATCGAAGAAAATTCAAAAGGATCATTTACACCCTTGGACGGTTATCTAATTAGTGAAAAAATAATTCTATCCAAACTCAAAAGTTTGGTTTCGGATATGGGACAACGCGCAACAATACCATTCAGGAGTGAATTAAAAATTGGTACTGAGCTTATTGGAAAGGATCCTGAATATTATGATGATTTTTATTTTTTTCGCAACAGAATTTTCAAGAGTATGGAAAAATATTTTTCTAAAATTAATCCTGTCGTTACTGTTAAGAGGACTTTAGGCTCCATTGGGTTTGATTTTTCAAAAATACACTTTGATACGTATGACAGGCCAAACAAATATCCATCACCGATTTGCTTCTTTGTAAAAATTCCTGATGATATAAGGGTCTTGTACAAGAGCGAAAGTCCTTACTTTAATTTGCAAAGCTGCTATCATGAAACTGGACATGCCATACATGCCTCTTCAATAGACTCGGAATTGAGCTATTGGGAAAAATACAAATTTTCAATGGGGATAGCTGAAATATTTTCTATACTAATTGAGAGATTGACTAGAAACCCATTATATTTGAAGGATATTGGAATCACAAACGATAAAGTCTTAAGTGAACTTGTCCGGAAAAATAAATTCATGGAGCTATTTTTTGTCGTTTTTTATGCCGCAAATTCATTAATGAAAATGGAATTTTGGGAAAAAAGTCTTACAATCTATGAAGCAAGTAGATCGTATGAAAAGTTAATCAAGAAGTATATGGGTCTTGAAGTACCTGGAGAATATTGGATGTTACATCATATTCTCCCAGAGTCAATAATGTATGTACCAAGTTATATGATAGCTGCTGTCCGAGCTGCAGAATTAGAAAGGTACCTAACCAATAGGTTCGGTGAAAAGTGGTGGAATGAACCTACTGCTGGAAAGAAGGTTAGAGAAATAATGGCGAAAGGAGAAATGATAAATTTGAAGGAATTTTCCAAACTTGACCCGAATATTTTTATGAAGGAGATAAGTACTGGCTAATTTCCCATGAGATAATAGAAGGAGAACAGGAGACTAATTTTTGGTCGGAACTTCGAAGAAGGCTGTGTACGCTGCACTATTTGGTAACTTGGGTATTTCAATTGCAAAACTAATTGCAGCATTACTAACTAATAGTAGTGCAATGTGGTCAGAAACATATCATTCCTTCTCTGACACTTTTAACCAGGTATTATTGTTAATTGGAATCAAAACAAGTTCTAGAGTACCAACAGAAAGACATCCATTTGGATATGGAAAGGAACAATTTTTTTGGTCATTTATTGTTGCAACCTTATTATTTGGCATTTCTGGAATTCTATCTTTTGAAAAAGGATTTGCTTCAATTTTTGATCCTGTACATCAAATTGTAAATACCAATATCAGCTACATAATACTCTTAATATCGGCCATTTTTGAAGGTAATGCCCTGCGTATTGCTTTCAATTTATTTAAGGGTACCATTGAAGCGAGAGGAGAAAAAGTAAATCTGCACAAGTTATTTACAGAATTTCAAGAAAGTAAAGACCCCACCATTCTTACCGTTATGGTAGAGGATTCAGCGGCATTACTTGGAATAGCTATAGCTGCAATAGGGATCTATTTGTCTGATGTTACCAACAATATGATCTATGATGCTTTTGCTTCCATATCAATAGGCGCAGTTCTAATGTTATTTGCATTCTTTTTGGCGAAAGAAAATAGAGCTCTTCTTATTGGGGAAGCAATGTCAAAGAAAGACCATGCTAAAATTATAGAATCGGTGTCAAAGATTCCTGAGGTAAACAGGGTGATTACACTCAGAACCATGCATTTTGGTCCCAATGATGTGCTTGTTGCAATGGAAGTGAGTATTGTAGATAATATAAATACAGATCAAATTGAGCAGGTAATAGATACAATTGAAGAGCAAATCAAATCAGTAATCGACGTGAAAACATCATCCAAGATTTATGTAGAAGTGGAAAGAGATAGTTGTCCAGTTAATTCCAAAAAGATGCAAGACCATAAAAAGAGTGAATAAGGCAGCAAGTCTTCAATGCATTACTTGTAATTGCTAATTGAATGGATTATATCGCTTTCAATGGAATCTCTGAAATTCAAATAGGTGTCTTCATGTGATTCGCTTATCTTGTCATGTTTATGAGATACATCCTCTACTCGTTGACAGTTATTGCAAATCCATGAAACATGTTCTTTACAGTAATTGCACATTGAGATTGGCACTAAAATCTTTCCGCATGATCTACATGATTCCTTGTTAAATACCGTGTTATACACCCTTTGTAATAATTATATTATATTTGAGTCTATTATATAAATACTACACCCTCTAATATCGTATATTATATAAAAAAACTAAATTGTTGAAATTATCACATCAGAGTAAAGTAGGAAATTTTTGCGCCTGGCAGCTTGCCTATTCCTTATCTATGAATTCATCAGCAGTTGGTGGTTCTGGATTCAAACCCTTTCTCTTCCTAACGTCATTTACAAGCGTTTTGAGTATGGATTGGGGCACAACTTGCCAAGTCTTAAAGTATGTATTCCATAGGGCCTTTCCAGCAGTGCCACCACGCATTACCTCAGACAAGTCAAATGTCTCGGATGCAGGAACTTCACCCTGTATAATGGTAATAACTCCTTTTTGTTCTACGTTCAATAATTTTCCACGCTTTCCGGACAAAATTCCAGCTACAGTTCCGATTTGTTCCTGTGGACATTTTATCTCCATACCGAGAATTGGTTCTAGTAATGCTGGATCCGCTAAGAGCATTGATCCTAACATAGCTCGTCTTGTTGCTGGCATTAATTGTGCGAGACCACGGTGAGCAGGGTCCTCATGGGGTACAAAATGATGAAGAACAAATTTTACTCCACGAAGTGTTTCATGAGCAATAGGACCTGAGTGTATTACATCATCAAAACCCGATCTTATAGAATCCATCGATTCCTGAATAAATTGTACACCCTTAGTTTCGTCAACAAGAACATTCCCGCTGATATCAACAGCAGAAACGTTCTTTGCCTCGTCTGCGCTCCAACCTTTTTCCCGTAATAATTTTGCCATCTGTTTTCTTTCCAAATCCTCATGAATTTGGCCATTCTTAATTAATTCAATAATTTCCTCTCCTAGTGGTTCAATTCTCATGAAAATCTTGTTGTGCTTATTTGGAGATTTACTCATAATAGGCCCAGCACTATTGCGTATTGTTTCACGATAATTGATTAGAGGTTGAGTTGTAGTAATTTCCAGACCTGTTTCTAGTATCAGAGATGTAGCAATCTCAAGGTGTAGTACTCCCATACCCGAAAGTAATGTTTCACCAGTTTCTTCGTTGATTTTTACTATAAGGTTTGGATCTTCAACAGTTATTCTCCTTAATGCTTCAACCAATTTAGGGAGATCCTTGGGATGCTTTGGTTCTATTGCAATAGTAACAACAGGTTCTGAAACATACTTGATTGATTCAAATGCAGGTACATTCTTAATGGATGAAAATGTTTCCCCTGCAATTGCATGATCTATTCCAAGTAAGGCCGGGATATTACCTGCTGGAAGCATGTTCACCACCTCACGAGTGTTACCCATGTAGATGTTTACTGATTGAACTTTACCCATCCTTTTCCCATCAATTAGATAAACTTCATCTCCATCCTTTATTGTTCCCGAAAATAATCTGCCTGTAGCTATTCTGCCAGCTTGTGGATCCACATTGATTGTGGTAACCATCATTAGAATTGGTCCTTTATCATCACATGATACAAGAGACTTTCCAATGTCAGAATCAAGATCACCCGGCCAAATTTTAGGTATTCTGTATCTTTGTGCTACATGAGGAGGTGGATGATGCTGTACGACCATTCCAAGCACTGCTTCATGTAGCGGTGCTTTTTCCGAAAGTGCCTTTATCAAGGATTGGTCATCAGAGTTGTAAGCATCATAAACATCCTTGAAACCAACCCCATTTCTCTGAGCAATATTATAATTAAATCCCCACCTATCCTTTGCCGAACCAAATGCTACGCTATTTCCCTGAATACTTACCTTCCATTTCTCTTTCAGTTCAGGCTCAGCATAGATATCGACTAACTTGTTAAATTCTGCAATAATGTTTGAAAGCCATTTCTGCATCGCCGGGGCATCTAATCTTAACTCTTTGACGAGTCTGTCTATTTTATTGATATAGAGAACTGGTCTAACTCGCTCCTCAAGAGCTTGTCTAGTCACGGTTTCTGTTTGAGTCATTATTCCTTCAACAGAATCTGAGACCACAACAACTCCATCAATCGCCCTTAATGCTCTGGTAACTCTTCCTGTAAAATCGATATGTCCAGGAGTATCAATCATGTTAATCACATATTCTTTACCCTCGATTTCATAGTATAGGGTCACATTAGCCCCTCTAATTGTCATTTGTCTATTTTGTTCTAGTTTCATTGAATCAAGTGCTAGGGCCTGACCAGCAACTGAAGGAGAAATAATTCCTGAAGCAGCCAATAAACTATCACTCATAGTAGTCTTTCCGTGATCTACGTGAGCAATCACACCGAAGTTACGAATTTGATCCTTATTTCCTATAATTCTCAAGATATCCTGTGTAGACTTGAATTTTGGCATCTTACAAACCACAAAAAATCTATCCAGGATTATTAAATCTTCCTTAATCTACTAAGAAACTGGATCAAATTGAAGTGTATTGGATAGCATTGATAAGAACATACACAGAAATTAGCTATCAGCCATCATGCTACACCCAGTATTTAGACATTTTCTTAATTGCCGGGACTCTAATACTGTAAAATAAAAATATCGTCAGAATATTCACTTTTTTATGAAACAGGTAACACTGGGACATACCCCTGACGCGGATGATGCTTTTATGTTTTATGGAATTGCCTCAAGGAAGATTAGTTCGCCCTTTTTCGAAATAAAACATGTCATTGAAGATATAGAGAATCTGAACAAGCGTGCAATCAACCATGACCTGGACATCACGGCAATTTCAGCTCACGCTTATGCGTTCACTAAGGATTACGTCATTCTGAATAGCGGGGGTAGCTTTGGAATCAATTATGGCCCCATTGTAATTTCGAAAAAGAATATCGAAGTATCACAACTGAACAAGTACAAGATCGGTATTCCGGGCAAAATGACATCTGCAAATCTACTTTTAAATCTGGCCATAGGAAAATTTAATGGGATTGAATTCATTTTTAGTGAAATACCAAAGCATATTTTATC
The DNA here is from genome assembly GCA_035620895.1 of Nitrososphaeraceae archaeon. Taxonomy (GTDB): domain Archaea; phylum Thermoproteota; class Nitrososphaeria; order Nitrososphaerales; family Nitrososphaeraceae; genus TA-21. The sequence continues at coordinate 76,638 of DASPFY010000017.1, read as the reverse complement.
GGGATTGGTCGACGCAGGTCTAATTATTCATGAAGCTCAAATTTCATTTGAAGGTCAATTCCAGAAAATATTGGACCTCGGACGATGGTGGCACGATCTTACTAATGGAATGCCTGTTCCATTAGGAATCAACGTTATAAGTAAACGTTCTCTGAAAATTGAAGAAATTATCGAGTTTGATGAGCTTTTTAGGAATTCGATAAAATATGGATTCGAACATTTGGATGATGCTTTAGAATATTCAATGCAATTTGGGAGAGGTAATTCTAAATCGTTAATCGAAAAATTTGTCAAGATGTATGTAAATGATCTTACCATTGACATGGGTCAAGAGGGAAAGAATTCCATAATAACGCTGCTGCAAAAGGCTAAGGGTAACAATATACTCTCGTATGATGAATTATTATTCGTGGATAGTAACGATCAAAAAATTCAAAGATACCGATAATAAATAACAGTCATATAGCAGATTTCAAAATATTGAAAAATGTATCTCTCTGGAGGGGATTATATTTTGCATCTTTAATCAACGATACTAATTCCTGAATAGAGGTTCCTGTAGTTTTCCCGGCGGCCTTAAAAATCTCTTCAGAGAAGGCTGTTCCAACAAGATCGTTTCCTCCATATGATAACGCGACCTGAGCTAATTTCTTACCTAGTGCAACCCAATATACAGAAATATTCTTCATGGTATTAGCGAGCATAAGCCTTGATAGTGCAATTACTTTCAAATCATATATCGAAGAACTTTCTTTTTCAATCATTCCTTTTTGTTCAAGTTCAGTATTATCTAGGCTAAATTTCAATGGTATAAAGGTAATAAAACCTCCAGTTTTCTTTTGTAATTCTCGAACTTTAATTAAATGATCATTAATATGTTGAGGTTTTTCGATATGACCAAATAGCATTGTGCAATTTGTACGTATTCCCATCTCATGAGCGATTTGTGCTGTGTTTAGCCATTCATCCCCGGAGCATTTGCCTCGCACAATAATATCTCTTATATCTTTGCTAAATATCTCTGCGCCTCCTCCGGGTAGAGCATCAAGTCCTGCATGTTTTAGTCTAGAAAGTACTTCTTTCACTGAATTCTTGGTTATATGAGAAATAAAATGAATTTCAGCTGGGGTAAGTGCTTTAACTGTTATTGAGGGAAATTCGTTCTTAATTCTACTTATCATTTTTTCGTAATAGTCTAGTCCTAATTTTGGATGGAATCCTCCAACTATGTGAAGCTCTGTTGCTTTCATCTCTTTAATTGCAATTCTTGCTCTTGACAGGATCTGTTCGATTGTTAAGGTGTACGAATCAGATTCAGTTCCCTTTCTATAAAAGGCACAAAGAGGACAACTTGCAGCGCAAACATTGGTATAGTTCAGGTAGTATGAAGCAACAAAGGTTATGGTGTTACCTGTTAGTTTTTTTTTTATTAAATTTGCAGCAGCGCCCAAAGTGAAGACATTTTCATTTTTCATTAATTCCATACCATCATTGAATGATAGTTCTTCACCATGGATTACCTTCTCTAATGCATTTGAACTCCCTGCAATACTTTGTAACAAATTGTTTAGATGATGTCCGTATCAGCTATAAAATCTTCACTTTTTAACAATGTTTGTAAAGAATAAATATCGTTAATAATCGTCATGAAACATATAGTTTATGAATTTCTTTGCACAAGAGTTGGTTCAGAAATCTGATGTAAGTGATATTCTTGATCAAGTTTTGCAAGGAAAAAGACTTGCGTTAAACGACTGTGTCCGTTTATTAAGATCTGATAATACCTATGCGTTGGGTATCATTGGAAATATTATGAGAGAAAAGCTGTTTGGTAAAGTTGCTACATTTGTTAACAACATTATTCTAAATTATACTAACATATGCATAACTTATTGCAAATTCTGTGCTTTTTACAGGGCGCCTGGAGATTCTGAAGGATACACATTATCTGTTGATGACGTAGTAAAGAGGGTCGTGACTGCAAGGGATCAGTTTGGAATAAGTCAGGTTTTGATGCAAGGAGGTCACAATCCAGAACTCAAGATGGAATATTATGAGCAAGCATTCAGGAAAATTAAGGAAAAATGTCCTGATGTAGCCATTCATGGACTTTCCGCATCTGAAATTGATACCATTTCTAAGGTAGAAAGAAGCAGTACCAGAGAAGTACTGTCTAGATTGAAACAATCAGGATTGGACACATTACCTGGTGCCGGGGCTGAAATTCTCGATGATGGTGTAAAGTCTAGAATTAGCCCCCTGAAAATAAAAAGTGACGAGTGGTTAAATATCATGAGACAGGCCCATGAAATGGGCATAAAATCATCTGCTACAATGATGTATGGTACGGGAGAAGATTATGAACAACGCGCAAGACATTTGATGAAAATTGCAGAATTGCAAGAAAAGACCCGTGGATTCATGTCTTTTATTCCCTGGAGCTTTGAACCAAATAATACGAAAATGCAGGAAGACGGTATGATAAGATATCCTTCTGGCGGTTTGGAATTATTAAAAATGATTGCTATTTCCAGGATTGTTTTTTCAGGACTCATCAATCATCTCCAGTCATCATGGCTTACGAATGGCATAGGAATGGCACAACTTGCATTAACTTATGGTGCAGATGATTTTGGGGGCACATTAATTGGTGAAGAAGTAGTTAGCGCGACTGGGGCTAGATCAACAGAATTAACTGCAGATAAAATTATTGAAGCGATTAAACAAATTGGTTTCATGGCGCACGAACGTAATAATTTCTATGAGATTATTCGTATTCATTGACTCGAGTATTATATAATACTGCACAATACTAAATCTGGGATAATTCATAACTATTAGGTTTGAATTTCTATGCCAAAGTGGCCTAAAAATGGCATGATTACTTTGACAAACATCTTAATAATAAAAGATAAATGATACATTTTTCTTAAAAACACGCCAATTTTTTATCGAATTTCCTTCAATTGGAGCCGAATATCAACAAGTACCTTTAAATGTCTATCATGAGAAAAATTATTAACATGCCAGCTGGCATAGACGACCTTGCTATATACGTTCCAAAATTATACATTGACTACAAAGATTTTGCTCAAGCAAGGGGTATTGATCCCCAGAAGCTAGAACGTGGCATTGGAATAAAAAAGATGGCCTTGGTGGACACAAATCAGGATGCGGCTTGTATGGCATCAAATGCATGCCTAGAGCTAATGAAGAAAAACAATTTGCATCCCGACGATATCGGTAGACTATATGTAGCAACGGAATCAAGTCTTGATGAATCAAAGGCATTAAACTCATTCGTTGTCGGTATGCTGGAACAGGTTTATGGCGATAGTTCTTTTGAGCATGCAGGCGGAATTGAGTGTAAGTTTGCTTGCGTCAGCGGATCTTATGCAATTTATGACAACACCAATTGGATAAGAGCAGAAGAGAATAATGATAAGGCTGCTATTGTAGTCGTAAGCGACATTGCAAAATACGATGTTGGTTCGGCAGGAGAATATACGCAAGGAGCAGGAGCAGTTGCGCTTTTGATAAAGGAAAATCCCAGATTGCTAGCACTGGATCCAAAAGTCACGTCAACAATAATCAAAAATGAATATGATTTCTATAGGCCATTTGGAAAGGAAACACCACTTGTAAATGGACTCTATTCCAATTTATTATATTTAATACAAGTTAGGAAGGCATTTGATAGCTATAAGGAAAAGGCAATGAGAACTGGATTGATTCATCTTAAGGATGGGGAATCCATAACAGATTACATTGATTTGTTTACGGTGCATTTACCATACAGAAGAATGGGGGAAAAGGCACTTGCCTATTTACTAAGACATGAGTGGAGAACGCTTCCGCGATGGCAACATGTTATCAAAGAAATAGGGTTCCACGAACCTGTGCCAAAAGATAGTAGAGGTACTATAGAATCTATTTTAGCAGATACAGAATTTATGAAGGCAGATGAACAGTTCAGAAAAGCATTCATGCAAACCTCATTTTACAATGAGGTGTATGAGAAAAAGATGGCAAGCTCACTTGAAGCTTCAAACATCATAGGAAACTTGTACACAGCGTCAATGTATATGGGATTTAGAAGTTTGCTGGAATATGAATTTAAGAAACAGCATGATATAGAGGGTAACAGGGTAGGATTTGGATCCTATGGAAGTGGTAGCAGTGCGTTGGTTTTCAGCGGAGTTATCCAACCAGGTTACAAAGAAATAGTAAAGGATATGAATCTTGAAGAGGAAATTGGACCGCGTAAAAAATTATCCATGGATGAATATCAAATTTTACGTGAAAATCAACGAAATTTGAATGACTCCTATGCAAGAGCCAAGAATGAGTTTATCCTCGTAAAAATTGGTGGTTCTACTGCGGATAAAGCAGGATTTAGAGAATACTGCTATTGTAGCTAAGTTACGACCTTAAAAACCATTTTTTCCTTCTTTAGAAAATCTAAAAGTTTCCTTGAATGCTTTTCATTTTCAAGTTCTAGGCTCAAATATACCCCTGCAGAGCCCGCTGCAACGTTTGAACTCAAACGGTCATGCTCGACCTGAACTATATTGACACTTATCTCCGCGATCTTATCTACGACACTTTTTAGTGCACCTGGCTTGTCAGGCAACTGGATAAATATCTTGACTAATCTTCCCATTTGCATTAATCCTTTTGATACTATTTGACCTAATAGATACATGTCAATATTACCCCCAGAAAGGATTGAAATAATGTTTTGATTATTTTTTATTTTACCACTCGAAAGAACATAGGCTAGACTTGCTGCTCCGGCCGGCTCAACTACCACTTTTTCTCTTTCCATAAGTGTAAACATAGTCTCTACAATAGCAACATCATCTACAGTAACAACATCGTCCAAATATTTTGAACATATTTCAAATGTAAGCTCGCCGGGAGACTTGACTGAAATACCATCAGCGATAGAAAATCCTCCTTCAATATGACATAAACTTTTCTTCTCTAGTGATTTCTTCATGGCAGGAAATTGGTTGGATTCAACTCCTACAATCTTGACATCAGGTCTTTTAGCCTTGATGGCAATGCATACTCCTGAGGCAAGTCCACCACCGCCGAGGGGTAAATAAATAGTATCAATATCCTTCAAATCTTCCATTAATTCCAAGCCAATAGTGCCCTGTCCGGCTATAACAACAGGATCATCAAAAGCATGGATTATTGAGTATCCATTTTCGCTCGATAAGGAATATGCTGTTTCCCATGACTCGTCGTATGTGTTTCCAGAAAGAACTACATTTGCTCCGTAAGAACGCGTAGCGGCTACTTTGGCAGGAGATGCATTTTTTGGCATTACTATGTTGCACTTGATTTTTCTTTTCTGTGCTGCATAGGCGACTCCTTGTGCATGATTACCTGCTGAGGCTGCAACGACACCAGATTTGCATTGGTCTACTGTAAGTGAGTTCATTTTTGAATATGCTCCCCTAACCTTAAAAGAACCAGTTTTCTGAAATGATTCCATTTTTAAAAAGATATTTGTTCTTGCCATACTCGAAAATGTGTTTGATTTTAACAACGGTGTTTTTCTGACTACTGCCTTGTCCATTAGTTTCTGGGCCGTTATTATATCTTGTATTGTAGGAATATCTTTCTCACGCAAATTGCTCAAATTCTTTATTCATAAAAGTTTAATATTCTCATAATATTATGATTTTTGTTTTTAAGAACATTTCAAGAACATCAACTATAATTTCCATTATTTAAGGTGGATAATCCATTATTAACATCAAGAATTAGTATCATATTGAATAGATCCGATGTAACCATACTTAAACTGATATTACTAAGGGCAAGCATTCCAAGTCTGTTTGCATATAACTTCATCACAAATTTTCCTAAACTAATGGTAATAAGTTTAACTAGTTTAGAAGAACATTATTGTGATATAAATCAGATATTTCTATAATCCAGGTGGGGCAAAGTTTACATCTCTAGGTCAAATGAATTCGTGTTGCATTGCAGAGACAACTTCATCAAATAGTTCATTTATTCTTTCTTTTGTGAGATGATCTTTCATAGTATCGAAATTTACAGATTTGGTTTGATTTCCTTTTCCCATTCCTTTTCCTTTTCCTTTCTTCTTATCGATTGTTTCCATATCAAAGTACACAATTATTCCTTCTTCTCCCTGCATTAATTTATTATAATCAATCGTAATTGCTGAGACTTGGTAAAGCTTTATGACCAAGTTTTCTAGTTCTGAAATTATCGAACTTTTCCTTTTCTCTACCCCATTTAGTTGTGGATATGATTCTTCTATATTTTTTACCTTCTCCTCAAGTTTACCAATTAACTCTTGATTTTGAAGTAACCTTTCAAAGAGGTCTTCAAATTCTAACTCATCAAGAGCCATGTTTTTTAGTTCCTGTTTTATTGTGGAGTTACCAATATTGGATACGGATTCTTGTAAAGCGGAATTCTTAGTTGAAAGTTCAAATAATTCTTTTTGCAGCAGTATAACTTGTTTATCAGGTTTATAGTAGGGTAACACATGAAATTGTATTCCAAGATAACCTTTGATAGTATAATTATCTAGAGCGGTAGAAATTTGACAAGTTATCCTATTGAGTTCACCTGTTGTTTCCTGAATATCACCTTTCCAGTTTTTTAAATCATTCAGAAAGGATCGATAAAACTCTACGACGTGCTTTGGATCAAAAGTGGAGGATTTTGTCACAGATCCATCTTGAAGCATTACATTAAGTTCTCTTGTAGCAAGGAACGGCTTTATTCTTTCTAAGTGAGTATCCTCAATTTTGGCAAAGTGGTCATTTAAATTCTTACTAAAACCATCAGTATGGTTATTTGGGATTCTCATAAAAAACAGATGTCTTTACTCAAGATAAACTTTAGTCCTAATTAGTCTTTCTTTCAATTCATCATGATGGCTGTCGAAAATTGTCTCTAAATTTTTTACTGCTATACAACTAAAAAACAAGTATCAAAAACATGTAAACAAACTACGCCTACAGTTGCTATGAATGTGCTAGGGTCAATCGTGGAACTCCAGTATACCAAACAAATTCACTGTCGGACTACCAAAGACATTGGATAACATCACGACATACAGGGCCGTGTCAGCCAGGAATAGCAGACCTGCAATACCATGGATGGAAAGCACAGGGTAAGGAATGGGAGGTATAGTATAATTATGTCCAATATACATGGGGGTAAATTTTCTTATAATCTACTCGAAACCAGTGGGCAAATTATGTGGAATAGCCCTAATTAAAAAATTCTGCACGTCTGCTGGACAGTTGAAGCCGAAATCGAATGATGGCGCACTATTATACATAATATCATAAACAATTTGTCCTCCCGTCAGGCATTGATTCTGGTGCCGATAACATTCACAACAGCCTGAGCAATAATATCATGGAAATCATCACGGGCTTCCCTGCATTGTTCAATTTGAATACTGTTGGTCCCTAGACGGTTAACTATATTTTCCGGCTTATCGCCGTTGAAATTTCCCTCAGGGCAAGGAGACATGTAGACTTGTATGTCAGAATGGGCTTCGAGAACTTTCTTGATTTCATGCTTAATATCACATTTCAACTCATGGTCCGGGTTATCTGGATTACCGCCAACACAAATGGAATTTTCGGTCCATCCATGAAAGGAAATGGAATAATCGAAGGTCGGATTGTCCCCAACAATCGTGCTGAGCTTTGGGAACGATTTTTCACTAATTTTGGTTGAAGTAATATGCCAACGCTCAAATGCATCATTATTGGATTGGCCATTCGATTTGCTACTAAAGCCCTTACATAACCATAAAGAAACACGATCACTCGAAAAATGATTTGCTACGTATTCTGCTTCCAAATCTGTCCCAGGTTCGATGTTTCCTCCGTGTGGTGCGATTACCACTAGTTTGTGATTTTGGACGTCGTGATTTAGCTTTTCAATAAGTTCGCCCATATCCTTTGCCTGGTCCTCATGCTCACCGAGTCCTTCAATCATGACCCGAGCTTTCACCTTGCCTTTGCAAACGTTTTCTGAAAGTTGGCAGTTATTCAAGTTTACAATTCTCTTCCCTAGAATTACACGTTCTACTTCGGAGAGAAATGGTGGCTGCGATACTGTAAAAATTGCGCCAAGAGTTGCACTTGCTGTAGGAAATTCTATACGAACTTGTTCACCTGGTTGTCTATGTATGCTATTAAGTTGGTTCTCGTTTGCATTACATTCTTCCCGGTGAAGTTGATTCTCATCAGGCTCTACCTCGAATTGTGCTTTGAATAATCCTTCGGTATCGCTCATTTTAGTAATTTTCAATAATTTGATCGGCTATAAAAAGACCCCTTTGGCGTTGTTTATTTGTTGTAGACTGATATAGAATTTAAATATCCGTGGCACGTTACCAAAACAAGTAATTAATACTTATATGTTGCATCAAAGGGGCTTGCTTTATTGTGCTAGAAAATAACCATTTCGTGAAGTATTATTCGTCTAATGATTGACGTTCATTAAGTGTTCATTAAGCTAAATATTTTGAGCTGTTGAGCTCGGTAATTTTAGCTAACTACAAATATGACTTTCAATAATACTATAGGGTTTTAATGGCTTGGGATTATAAAGCGATTGGTATGTATAACCATTCCAGTATCTTATTATTAGTTAACAGCTATCCCAATGATCAGTTAGGATAAAGATTATGGCTAGAGATACTAAGGAAGTCAAAGAACTTAGAACTCAAAATCTGATTAAGAGTAGTTCGCCTTTTATTTCTATGATTACAGGTGAAAAGAAGGAACAAGTAGAATCTGAAATTGTATATGATACAGACACTCAAATCAAACAAACACAGAACAGGTTATGGAAGGCTCTTAAAAGGAGATACCAGTATGACTCAAACTTAGAACTAGGTCAGAGTTTCCTGAAAAGTCATGTTAATTCCAAAGTCCCACTAGTTATCCTATATGTAGACTTGGTAGGTTCCACTAACCTTTCCATGACTATTCCAGTAGATAAATTGGTAACAATAATCCGTGCGTTCACATACGAAATGTCGTCGACCGTACAAGGGTACGGAGGATTTGTCTTGAAATATGTAGGCGACGCGGTTATTGCTTTCTTTCCATCATTGTCTAATAAATTTGTTGTATGTGATAGAGCTGTCAGGTGTGGAATTTCTATGCTAACCATCATTAAGAATGGATTAAATCCGATCTTGAATCAATATGATTATCCTGATTTAAGTGCGAAGATAGGGATTGACGAAGGAGAAAACATTATTGTACAGTATGGTCATGATGAAAAATCACCACTTGATATCCTAAGTTATTGTATGAGTGTATCAGCAAAAATGACGTCTCTAACAAAATCAAATAATATAACAATTGGAGATGATGTATACGTTAGACTGGATCCAGAATTAAGACAAAAATTTGTTAGAGTAAATTATAGTGCAAGAGAATGGAATTACGTAAGCAAACGAACGGGAGAACTTTACAAGCTTTATACTTTAAAACAGTAGATGTCTTATTTTGTTATTTGGAGTATTCGGTTAATAGAAAAGACTAAAATACACTAAATTTCTAGAATCATTATTGTCTACTGCATACATACTTGTAAATTGTACTCTGGGCTCAGAAGAAAGAATAATAGAGGAAATTGCAAAGCTCTCCGATGTAAAGGAAGTTCGCGGAACTTACGGAGTTCATGATGTATTCGTCAAAGTAAAATCAGACAATACTGAAACAATGAATCATACAATTACCAGCAAAATAAGAAAGATACCTGGTATCACATCTACCGTTACTCTCGTAGTAATTGAGGAACAAGGTGGAAAGGAAATCATCTAATATTAGATGGACATATTTCTCTTACTTTCTTTATTATTTCTTTTTATTGCGTAAATTATAAGACCCGAGGCTATCGCTAACGTTATCCATCCAAGAGACCCCATTATAAGATAATACAAGTATTGTTTGATTAAGAGCGACATCCCGGCAATAATGGCCCCTACCCACCAGAGGATAATCAGGATTTGAATATTGATACTAAAGACGATCATCCTCTAATGCTTTCGTCAAAACCCTGTATATGTCGCAAAACTTTTTCACAGTTATTACATATATTGTATTCAAAAAAATCAAAGTCGTTATACTTTCTAATTGAAAAAGTATTGTCGTGGTTACAAAAGATTCGCTTGAATACTATTAATACTGGATTTGTCATCCGCATGTTTCTTATACTTACATACATAATAACGATTTTGCTGCTGACGAAGATAATTTTGTTAATTTTTGAAAATTATTAGTTAAATTCTATGGGCCGATATTTCAAAGTTGCTCGCCAAAAACCAACCCAAGATTTGCCAGGAAAAATAAGGCTGAATATGTGAAGAATTCGATGGAAATAATCAAAACTGAATCACAAAAAAACGATTGCATGAAATTAAAGAATCGATCGAGGATGAATTAATGAAGCTAGCAAATCGTGAGGAAAAAGGAGTTCTAAAAATGAAACAAGTTTTGATAATTAAGAAAACTCAGTTCTAAATCTTTGCGCCTTTGTCTAACTTTATGTATCTATTAACAAATGACTGATTGGAGGCCTCATTTAGGCATTAATGCCCCATTGGCCCAGACATCTTTGTTAAAACAACAGCGATTATGGCAAACCGTAAATGCCGTCGGTGAGATTTGAGCTCACGACAGCTCGGTCTTCAGCTTCACCCCAACATTGGTCGAGTGCTCTCCCAGGCTGAGCTACGACGGCACAGCTAACCTTCTATACGAATTATATATAATCTTGTCTTGAAATCCAGAACAAATAAACATTAAGGAAATCCCCCTGAAAATCGAGTCCTATCTTCCTTCCTTGAATTATCGGCATATTCAAGGTACTTTGGTTTTTTATAGATAGTGTAGAATTTTTATAATTCATAAAGTTGAATCCGACACCGCATAATTCGCATAATTTTAATAATAAATTGGAAAATTTGTATATATCCTAAACTAGGTGGAGGAGTACATTCGTAGTTTAGTGAAGGACTACCGATGATCTTCTGTATTTTGACCTGGCCTGGCTTTTTTGTTTTTCTGGCCTTCATCCACTTCTTTGTTTTCTTTGTCTCTCACTCATCGATATAATGTCACAACAAAGGTTAAGAATGAAATAATTGCGGTAAACATTTGTGGGACTTTGAATAAGTCATCAAGTTTTAGGTTTCGCGGGGATTCTTGCTATAAGTATCTTGGAACAAGCACTGCGATTTATTTTTTCCTTATGATTAGTATTGTAATTATTCCAACGGCACTGATTAATCCTAATCCAATAATAACATTTTCGTTATTGCTCAATAAATCAGGTGGAGACTGATGTGGAACAAATACATTAAAGGAAGCCAAGTCAATAGAATCATTTCTGTCAAGGCGTAACAAGACCTGATGTGTTCCATCATCAGGGAACAAGTAATCCACAGTAAAATCTCCATTTTGCACACTTACATTTTCGAATTTAAAGAGTCTTTGACCATTTGTAACCGTGACTTGTGCAACACCGTCTCCAGCATGTTCACCAGTTTGTAAATTCGTTACACTAAAGGCTAAACTAGTAAATGTATCTATAACGGGTTTTTCAGGCAAATATCCAAACTCGATTTTCAAGTTATCTTGAGAGTTTTTCCAGACCTGTGTATTATTTGAATCCGCAATGTGACCATAACTGGAATTAATATAGCAAGACAAGGTGGCAACAATAAATAAAATGGCAATCATAATAAATTCAAATTCTGCATAACTTCGCAATGGTTATGTCTAGAATTAATTTCTTTTAAGGGATATGCAAATCGCTTACACTGAAATTGACTTGAATTTCTTCGATATGATTGAGTCAATTAACAAAATCTGATATACTTGTTTGCTTGTCTTTATTTCTTAGATCACTAAAGTTAAACTTCGTCTCTAATTCCAAGTCTCTATTTATTTTTGTAATATCTACGTTTTCAATAGATAATTTTTCCATATCCATATTCTGGCGAAAGATATCAACAGTTCCTGGTCCATAACCGCCATAATGGTTATTTGCTGCCACTATTGCTGTTTTGACATCTTTTTCATTATGTTTTACTTCTTTCAGTTTATTAGCCCAATTTCTGATCTCTTCTGTCCTATCAATTTGTATTTTACCAAATTGATCTTCAGTCAACCTTCTATCTCCTATTAGTCTAAGATAGACAATATCAGATGTTACTACTGGAGGAGTTTGTAGCCTATCCATCTGACTCCATACCATTGCAATATTATTATTTCTAAAAAAGTTATACGCAAGATCATTAAACCATGATGAATGTCTAACTTCAACTGCATATCTAAAATCACCTTCAAAGAAAAAATTATGACTGCTGAAATCTTCTAATCCTTCTTTAAGTTTGTAAGAAGGAGGTAACTGTATTAGTAACGCCAATATCTTATATTTAAGCGGCTCCATTCTTTCATAGAATAATTCTAAATCCTTTTCTACATTCGTGAATTTTTTTTCATGTGTTATTATTTTAGGAAACTTGGCAGTAAATCTAAAATTACTAGGAGTTCTTCTATCCCAGTTTCTAACCATTATCTCGCTTGGAATATTATAAAAAGTGGAATCTATTTCAACGTAATTGAAAACCTGAGAATAATAAGGCAGCCAAGCCTTATTCACTATACTGGAAGGATAAAAAGGTCCTTGCCACGAAGAGTAACTCCATCCTGAACAACCAATATAGAGCCGCAATTAATGCTTTATACATCTATCTCAAATAAAGTTGCTTTGTTCCAAGTTACATTCGGAAGAATTGATTGATGCAATTCCTATGAGGAAAGCACCAACGAATCGACTATTCTAACGATGAATTCAATACAGACAGTGCCTACCTCCCTACATTATACTTAAGACTTCCATTAGAGGGGACCTAATTTCATTAATTGAAAATCCAATTGCATCCTTCTTGTGTTTATTTTTCTTATCATGTCAGTTAATAATTTTATCTTTCTTTTTTACTGTCACTTGCCAACTTTTGGATAAAGTATTACCTTTTGGTATCGATAAGTATCATTATTCCTTAGACTATTTTGCTTATGACTTATGATTGAAACAAGTATCTGATTTGAATCGATCTAATGACTCGGATTTCTTGCACTCCTCTTGACTTGGGAAGCAAACCGGTCTCTCTTCCGGAAACGCCGATATGTAACACCAATCGCTCCAAATGCTTGATGTGGTCATTTCGACTCCGAATGCAGTATATGAAGACATAATGGTTTCTCCAAGCATTAGCATCGACAAAGTTGTAATTATTAAAGGGGTTCCTTTGGAGTTCATTAATTTATCTTGCTAGATATAATAATTAAGTCTTGAGGGAAAAATAATACATAAATTAATTCAGAATTATGATACTACTATTGGTTCCGTAGAATTAACAAAATTTCACTTGTACGGCAAAGGCAAGCGTCCGCTTAATAAACTTTGAAGTGATAGGGATATCAATGGTTAGTAAAAGTTATTTTATTTTTGCAGCCACAGTGACATTCACTCTCATTTGTACTCCGACTATAAGTTCTGCTCAATGGCCAATAACTGAGCAGCCCTCGCTGGAACATCAAGATTTAAATGAACAGTCTGGATTTGTTGGAAATAGTAACCAGACTTTGCCATCGGGTAACCCAAATAGTACCTATTCAAATAGTACACCATAGTCATTGTATTTTGAATATCATCAGTCAGGATATCTTTAGTCAGACGTCTTCTGAATGACACTACTTGATGAAATCTGGTCAAACCATTACCCGCATGATTCAGAACCAAGAAGTCGGTTAACTATAAAGATTTAACTAGTTTAAGGTCCTTTATATTTCGCTTGAGAGCTACGATACAATGTGTTTTGATTATTGGTATCGTCTTTCTTTTTATTTTAGCATATTCTGCGAATCAGTTATTATTTAGCCAGAATTCCTCCGAGTTATCGCTTTCTCCAATACCATCCGAGACGATAAAGATAGTTAACCCCATCACAACCCAAAACGTAAGTACAGGGCAGGAATTGATAATAACTGGCGTATCATCAGACAATACTCTAAAAAATTGCGCGGTCTCTGTAATAGTCAATGATGTTAGACCTTATCAAACTGCTTTTCCAAAGGGAACGGATGGTATAAACGATTATTCTCAGTGGGAGTTTGTATTACGCACTAATTATACGCAGATAATTGAAGGCGAGAACAAGATAACTTCAAAGTTACAATGTACGTCTGCGCCTCCCCGCTGGTATAGTGTATTAGTAAACGGAGTTCCTAATTATAGTAATGAAGAAATGTTACCTCCTGTACCGACTGAAGAACAAGAACAAAATATACCCGCTACCAATTTGTCTGAAACTAGGGATATAGATGGTACACAGACTGAAGAACAAGAACAAAATATACCCGCTACCAATTTGTCTGAGACTAGCGATGATAACAATAATGTATTGCTTGTTTCAGTTTTTCCTCTTAAGAATCCCGTCGCAAGGGGTGATTCTCAGAATACTACGATAACTGTTACCGATTCTGCTTCTAGACCAGTTGCAAATGCCGAAATAGATGGAAATTTGATATATCCAGGAGATAACTACGAGAAAGAATTTAGCGGAATAACGGATCCCCAGGGAAAATTTGTTTATTCCTGGATTATTGGAGAAGATGGAGATGTTGGACCACTATCCATAGAGGTAGAAGTAGCAAGTCAGGGGTATCCTTCCGCTTTTGCTACAAGTTCTTTTGAAGTTGTGGAATCCTCTGGAGCATCAGGAATCAATAATGATTTAGACGATCGTTTTGATTGATAACTAGATACATTTGATAAGGTTAGATAATTCTTGTTATGATAATCAGTAAAGAATCTAGATGTAAGTTACAATAATTTAGGAATCTGGACATACGGTGTTTAGAATCTTTTCTATAATTTTTTCCAGTAGCGTTGGAGTTAATGGATTTTATAAAGTTAAAGTATGCTTCGTCCGTTTCCTGTACGACTGTACTGTTTAAACTCAAAAACCCATAATAAAACAACTAATAATTTAACTAGTTTTATCTATAGTACTATCTTCCTTAAAGTAAATAAACTATAACAAGATTTTAAAATTAATTACAATGGATAATACAGATTTAAAGGTGGTCGTCGAAACACCAGAGGAAAGGAGAAGAAGGTTCCTCATAGAATTTGAAAAACCCTTCAAATGTGAGAAGTGTAACGAACGATTTAAGAAAAAGAAATATCTAAAAGAGCACAAAATAGAAGTTCATTCCTATTAAATTTCTTCATCACTGGTCGGCATCTCAATAGCCGAATAAATTCAAATGGTTTTTCGCGTTATGAATTAGCATTTTGATCTGATTGATAAAAATTACAAAAAGTAATTTAGGGAATCAACTACTATTGTATCTCAATCTTGAAAATATACACTAAAGCGGGTGATAAAGGAGATACGGGATTGATTGATGGTTCAAGGACTTCCAAATCTGATCTAAGAATAATAGCATACGGAGAAGTTGATGAGGTAAATTCTCATATCGGTTTCATAATATCAAACATTCAAAGAAATTCTATTTTTGATGATATAAAAAAAATACTCCTAGATATTCAACAGGATTTATTCGTGTTGGGAGCAGAGTTGGCCAATCCAAAAAGCTTGAAGGATGAAAAGGTGTTAGTTAAAAAAGAAATGATTTCTACTATTGAGAGGAGTATTGATGATTTTGAATCTGAGCTGCCACCCATAAGTTATTTCATCCTCCCGGGTGGAACTACTGAATCATCTTTACTACATATTTGTAGGACTGTTATCAGACGTGCCGAAAGATCTGCAGTAGCACTATCTAAAGAACAAGAAATAAACAAAGATATTCTCACATATCTAAACAGATTATCTGATTTACTCTTTGTTCTCGCAAGAGTGACTAATAAGCGACAGAAATGTACTGATATTCCCTGGAAGTCAAATTGAGGTTTAAAGATTCAAGTCTCTTTTATAAGTGCATCAATAGGTTGAACCTGAGATGATTCAAAGGCACTTATTGTGACTAAACTTAGGTAAGTCAACCTCTTATATCTAATTACTTATACTGGCAGTACTCTTTAACACAAATCGACACCAGCCGGTGGGGCACTCTACGCAGAGTCCTAGTTCCACCGGTATTGGTTATATTTTTTATCTTGCATCTTTAGAATATGCCCAACTCATAATTAGACAAAAGATCTTCCATTTCATTTCATTAGATATATTAGTCCGTGAAAATTAAAGTAACGGGAGATAAATGGTTAATAGACTTATAGGTTCTGCAATTAGTTTAACCTTAATGGTTGTATTCTTGACTACATTTTCTATTACTTCTTTCGCTCAGAATTCAGATCTACAGAATATGGCCACAGACATTTTTAATGATAAAATATTAACTATCCCCAATACGGTAAAGAACTTTATTGTTCTAATTCCGAATGAAGCCCATGAGTCACCACTCTTGCCAGAGGAACAGAGACTCATAAACCAACCGTATGTTCCACAGAACTTAGTAGTGGGCCCACAAACAAATATCATCTGGTTTTCAGGAGATGTTGGTCATACACGTAAAGTAACATTAACTGATGATAACTCGAAAGAAATCTTTGATTCTACCTTAAAATTCAAATCTGCTAGTGAGCCTTTATCTATAGACCAAAGTGGAAAGTTTACTTATCATGAAGAACACGCAAATAGTCAAGACCCAGATTTTGTTATGGAAGGAACCATAACTGTTGCCAGTTCCGATTCATCATCAAATAACAGTAGCAATGTTAATGACACTAAGCCTAATATTGACACAATGGCAGTTCTCATGGTTCCGACAGAGGACATCAAGGTACATTCTGAGATAATCGGTGAAAATAATGTTGAGATACTTGATCAATATTCATTCAAAGACCTCAGGGAAACTGGGAGTGGAGGGAAAAATCAGACTTTGCTTGTGTTAGGCAGTAATAATCCACCAGATGAGACAATCGCAGTGCTCAAGAAAATTTCATCAAAACTACCATACAGTTAATCTTTGAACCTTCATAATAGTCACAGTTTGTTAGCAGAATTGAATACTACAATCAATTAAGAAAAATAAGTGAGAGTGAGAGTGAAATTAATGAAATATAGGATCGTCATAGCCCGATCTCCTGTAAAATAACATAATTGAATAGTAGAACGATAAGTTAATTATCCTAAACGGATTTGAACTAACAATGACTGTAGGATTAATTTAATATTTAACTTATAGATAGTCTAAAGAATTGTATTATTCATGTAAAGGGTTTAGTGTCTAGGATTACAAATGTTCATTTACGGGGTGCAAAAGTAGAACCATGAATTAAATCAGCCATATGGATGAGTTAATTAGATTTAAATACAAATTAGCATACCAAAAATACTGCGGTTTAGAATTGGAACAGACAAGAAATGTTCTGCTGTTGATTTTCATCACAACAATCTTGGCCATAGTAAGCTGTGCGGTATTGTATTTTCTTGATCATATACTTTCTATCTTATTGATAGTCTTCAAATACACCTTAAAGATTTCTCAAACTCCTCATCAGACAATCTGATGACATACATTAAGTACATAATGTTACATAATTACATTATATTAATATGAATTAGAATTCGCTATACGGTATGAATCTAAATAGTAGCCAAAAGTCAGATCTTGTATCTTTTTTTCGTGTTGTTTGCAATCTTAAAAAAATAAAGCGATCTGGATGGATACACAAATCTAACGTATTATCACCAGAATCGGTGGCGGATCATTCATACTCAATGTGTATGATGTCTATGGTCTTGTCAGAAATTATAGATCTGGACACAGAACATATCATGAAAATGGCCAATCTGCATGATCTGGCTGAATCATTCGTTGGAGACAACATGCCTGATAAGTTATCTTATGAAGAGAAAGTATTGCTAGAAGATAAGGCTATGAGAAAAATTATTTCCAAGCTACCTAGCTTTCTTCGTGGAAAATATCTCGATATTTGGAATGAATATATTGATAATAGTACAGTCAGTGCCAAATTTGTACATAACATGGACAAGTTGGAGATGGCTCTACAAGCAAAGGAGTATGAGTTTGACGGATACTCGAAACAATCTCTACAAATTTTCTTAAAATCTGCCACAGATTACATTTCTAATGATAGTTTTGACATTGTCTTTGAAATTTTACAAACCATAAATCATGATTCGCAAAAAATATGAACAAATGCAGTATTTTGTGTAGTTTACACTCCAGAAAATCGTACCTGATTAAGTATCATAAGGGCAACTTCCGAAGTAATTCAGTGCCATAAAGTGCCAATTTAAAGTTTAGTTTCTAAATTGGCTTGAAACTTTAAGTATCATATTAGAACTCGAATTGATGCATGCTCATAAATTACTCGTACTTATCTGACTTTGCTTCTGCTTCTTTTAACGACTCGAGTATCTTGGCGTTTACATCATCCATGTTCAAATTTTCTTTAAGGTAGCTTGCAAAATCAGTAGGAGTAATTATGCCAAGTGGTTTTGTTACATCGTCCCCCTCTACAACAAGCAAATGTCTAACATTATTCTGTATCATAATATCGGCGGCAACTCCGACTTCTGAAAGCGCGTCTGTAGTCACTAGCACATCAGACAGAATATCTTTAACATTCGTATTCTTGCTGCTTGAATCATTAGCACATACCTTCCTTACCAAATCTCGTTCTGTTATAATACCAATGGGTTTGTTACTGCTGTTCACTACCACTAATGAACTAATGTTCTTATCGCGCATTTTCTTTGCCGCATCCTGGACTGAACTTGATCCTTCAATGGTCTGGAGTTTGTTGGTCATTAATTCACCAATTGTTGTCAATATGCCTGCTTACCGATGTATGTAATGATAAACAAGTATTAAAATGGTTTACTATTACTGTCATTAACTACCTCTTCAGAAGTTTCCTTCCGAATAAACCGCCCCAGTGATTCTAAACTTTATTAATTTGTAACCTACCGACTGTTATGAAACCGACTAGAATGATACTGGTGCTTATTGTCGTAAGAGCGTCAATATGACTCGAGTGATTATGTGAGAAATGATTAAGCCTTCCAAGATGTACGAGCAAAAGTTGCCTGAGCATGGATTTATAACCTTTTTACCAGCCGTTACCAGCGAATTGAGTCAGATAAAGTATTTCATGAAGATTTGAAATTCTCTTTTAGGTTGGATCGTTTGATATCGGATTAACTAGATTTCCCCTAACATCGAAAAGCCCCATCCACCCCAGATCGGTAAACAGCGCCTGATGTGCATGGAACATGTACGTTCCTGGATATGGGTACGTAAATTCCATTATACCTCTATCTCCCTGTGATAACGTTACTATATCTGTTAGATAGTCTGAAGTTATATTAGTACCAGCAGAATAATAATCAAACATAGCGCCATGCACATGGACGGAATTGACAGAGTCAAATTCCAGCATATTTATAACATATACTCGATATGGTTTGCCTGTATGTATGACGATTGGATTCATCATGTAGTCGAATGCTTTTCCATTTACTGTGTAAATCTCATTGACTCTCTCTTCTCCGGTAGGGCTTTCGTCCCTGGCACTTTCTTCTTCATTTGAAGGAAGAGGAACATGAGTCATGTTACTTATATCGGCCGCTGAATGAGTTTTGTTATTATCGGAACTTTCAATTATAGTAGGCTCAGCGCCTTGAATTTGGGCAACTGGGGGCAATCTGGTAGGTCCTTCTTGATCTAAATCCAGATCATAGCCGTTGAGGAGCATGGCCATCTCTGTCATTTGGGGACGAGGATCCTTTGGATCTATAATCATCATTCCATATAGACCTCTATTGATATGATCTGCCATTGGCTCTACTTGGCAGTAATAGGGATATACGCCGTATGGTCCTGCAGTAAATTCATAAGTGAAACTCCTGCCTGGTGAAATGATCCCTCCCGGGTATCCGGTCTTCAAAAAAACATTGTTCTTACCATAATGTATAGGCTGGGTATGAAGGGAATGAGCATGGGTATTGTCGTTGGAATTAATAACTCTAATTCGAACTAAATCTCCTTCCGTAACTCTTATGGTTGGTCCAGGAATAGTTCCGTTAAATGTCCAACCATCAAAGATATGACCCTCATATGTAATAGGTATCTTTTGATTTTCCTCAACAATTAGTGTAAACTGTCTTAGTGTCTTTCCGGTTTCATCTTTCGAGACATGGCCACAATTAAAATAAGTTAAATATTCAACTGAACTTGGTTTCTTACTCACATCCGTTGCACAGTTCTTTATCTTGTCATATTGCTCTTGAGAAATGTGAGGTAAAGGAGTCTGACTATAAACGGGAATATTCAAGAAAGGTAAATAAAAGGATGAAAAAATAAAAATAAACGATAAAACCAATGCAAAAAAATATGCATTTTGACAAAACATACTATATTAAAAATATATTTATTATAAAAATGTTAATTAATTTAGATAGTTTGGTGACTGTGAAATTAAATAATGTTATTCGAATCTAGATAATAGTATAAAGTTTCAACTTACCTTATTCAAGGAACAACCAATAAAACAATGATAATATGTATTCATTGAATGGGAAACTGACATGCCCCAATTAACTGAGCCTCCACATAGTAGGATCGAAACTGTTAGAATTTTACTTCCTATGTATTTAACGTGAATTGCTCATAATGAATAGAATGGTGGTTGATAGTAACCATACTGAAGCGCCTAGCATTCCTGCAGAAAGAATCAATATTCCTGTAGTAATTTTATCCAATTACAACAATAATTAAGTTGATTAACTATTTAAGAATACACAGTTTGATTATACAATTGTTGTTCTCATTTTACTAATCATGTATTATTAATCACCTCTCAAACTCTCCTTTTTCATTTAATTATACTATTCCTCCAGGAGATAACGGAGGCAGAATAGTTTCCTTAAAGATTTCTCGGGAATAACCTATGATGTTGGACCGATTTGAAAAATGCTACCCAATCCGATTGACACGACATATAAATTCCCATCAGGTCCTACTTCTAAGTCAGTAATACCCCCGAATCCGTCGCCAAACAAAATACCGCTCACTCCTGGTGATGATGGTTTTTCAATGACTCTTGATGATAATTCCTCTGGTAGGATTATATCATTCCTGTCTGGAGTTAGGTCGAAGTGATATATTCTTCCATTATGTACGTCTCCTACGAACATATTATTCTCATACTTATCACCCAGTTTAGATGAATCTAAAAATTTTACCGCTGTTGGTCCTGCTGTATTTACCCAAACTAACTTGGGATCACCGTAAAGTCCATTTCCATCAAAATCTACCAAATCGGATTCAGAGAACGAATCTTCCATTGATGCCAACCCCTGTACTTGTTGCCAACCACTATTAAATCCGGGCAGAACCAGGTTTATCTCGTCGCCATTTCCAGGTCCATTTTCAGTGTCCCATAGATTACCTGAAATAGGATCAAAGTCAATACCAAAACTGTTTCGAATTCCGTACGCATAGTAAATACGTAATGGGATGTCATCTCCTAAAATGCCTTCTGTCGGCTGACCGTCCTGCGTTATCCTCAATATGCCGCCTCTACCATCTGGATCAACTCCATCCTTATAATTTTGAGTCTTAGTTTCGGTACTTGATTCCTTAAATGAACCGTCTACGTCTCCTATTGTTACGTACAGGTTGTTATCCGGACCAATTGTTATGTCACCTCCATTATGACGAGGCCCAGGACTTGCTGGTAGGTCCATTAAAAGTAACGGGTTAATCAATGAGTCACCTGATAACTCGTATCTATAAACCCTATTTCCAATAGGTTCTACACCTTTTTTATCCCCACCATCTGATCCTTCAATTTCAGTATAATAAAGAAACACATACCTAGTAGAACCATTATTCGACACTGCTATCCCACACAAGCACCTCTCGACAGAATTGGCGACATTAAGATCAAGAACAGGATTTGTAAGAACGTTACCATTAACTATTCGTTTGACAATCCCCGTGTCTTTCTCCAGCACCAATATGTCATCATTTCCGACGAAGGCCATAGTAGTAGGAGTATTCAAGCCTTCTGCAATCGTAGTAATTTTTAAATTAGAATCAAAAATTTTTGGTTCACCCTCTTCGGTAAATTCAGTTTCTGCAAATTTGTCTTGGGCAACAACATAGTGAAAAGGGATTACGAATACAAGAGCAAATGATAAGATCAATATCCTAGATGTCAAATTACTTATCAAGGCTTCAACAATAATCCGTGGAGCTTCTAATATATTTTGTGGAGTGATGTTTGGGATGATCTCGAAAGTTACCAACTTTCACAGTATTTGATTATTTAGAGTTGCGAAGAAAAGAATACAAATTTTACTCCTTGCTGTGAGAATTATCCGCTAGATTTTAAATCCAGTGAAAAATATGTAAGGACCGAGAGTGGCTTTGATCCATAACAACCGTACTCAATATTCATTCATGGCGTATGCAAGAGTTACAACCAGATTTGACTTTTTTAATATAACTTTTTAGTTGATTGGAGTTGATTTTGGTTTGCACAGAAATCTTGTACTAATGATTGAAACTAAAGTATTGAAACAAAAGTATGGTATAAAATTAAACTTCCTTGATTATTATTTTCTGCTAAATTCAAGGGTAGTTTCTAAATAGTTTCTAAATAAATGAATTAAGAAATGTTTTCATCTTGCTACCAAGTTATGTATATGCCCTGTATGTGATGTTTTTCTATGCTCACATTCTGTTCCTTCAGGAGGATTTAACTCATTAGCAGATACGCAAGCATAGAACATATCACCCTCTTGGATGGCTCCGATTTCAGGAACCTTGTCAAACAGTAGTGGGACCATTAGTGTATTATCGTCGGATTGTTTCAGCATCTTTTGTGCATCGATTACCTTTGATTGAAATTCACCCTTAATCATGGCAACTACTTTGATGTCCTTTGCGTCCTTTCTATCCGAAAGCGGTACCCAGACATTAATAGTGGGATCCTTTATTTGCCCACCACTGACAGTTTGAAACGACCCACTAGACAATGTCTTCTCAGAACCTGAACCTAAACTTATAGTATTTTTTCCACCGGTATTTTCAATATTACCTTCGGCACAAGAATAAGATTCCATTTGATCTGTCATTGGATGAAGGGCATACGCGCATACAAAGTACTCATCCCTACTGCCTACATCAACAATGTCATTTTTTTGGTTGAGTTCAAATGAAACTGTAGCAGTATTTGAATTTAGGTCCTTACCCATTAGATATTTTGTTTCATTATCACCGTTAGCAGAGATTACAACCTTCAGCTTGTCTGGATGATTTAATTCTTTTAGGTCTATTTCAGCATGCACTGAAAATGTTTCTGCTGCAATCACATAATTTGAAGTCACGAAACTCAATGAGAAAATCATAACTACTAACGGTATGAAAACATGTAAACCTGATACTTTGGTTTCGGTTCTTTGGTTGGTCATTTGCCTTATCCATGAAATTCAGGTATATATAAACTTGGTATCCCACATTCAGAACATTCTTATCGAAATTTATTGGAAACAGTAATTGAAGCAATCGCGTAAGACAGTCGGGTCTTACATAAGCGCTTTCGATTACAAGGACATTCAGGATATTACACCAAACGAAAGTTAAATATTACTTTCAGGACGGTCTGGAAGTGAAATCCTAGTTTGCTAAATTATTTGGAAATCAAGTATATCTTTCTTATCAGTACTCTGATCATATTGTGCAGTTTCATGATTTGCTTGTCTGAAACTGCCGGACAAGTAATATTGAAAGAACGACCGTACAGTTTAAGCCCGGTCAATCCACATGTTTTTGACCCTAGCCTCAAAGTTGAACAGGTGGTAGAAGGTCTACAGTCTCCTACAACTATGGCTTTTTTAGGACCAGATGACTTCCTTGTATTGGAGAAAAATAATGGGACAGTAATACGGATATTAAACGGAAAAATTTTACATGAACCACTGCTTGACGTCAATGTAGCCAATTCTGTTGAAAGAGGAATGTGCGGTATTGCAGTTTCTAAAAATGGTACCAAGACATATGTTTTCTTATACTTTACTGAAATTAAGGGAAATGATGGCGATGATAGAAAAGGAATCGAACCCATCGGAAACCGGCTTTACAGATATGAATTTGTGGATGACAAGCTTGTAAATCCTACACTTCTTTTGGATTTACCAGCCTATCCTGGACCGAGACATAATGGAGGTGCAATAGAAATTGGTCCTGACAACAACATATACGTTCCAGTAGGAGATATAGATGGTTCTTTTAAAGGTGATTTTCAACATACACAGATACAAAATTTTGCTGGCGGAAAAGTTGTTGCAGATGGACGTAGCGGAATACTAAGGATAACACAAGATGGGGAGCCTGTAGGGGAAGGTATATTGGGAGATTCCATGCCGTTAGGATTGTATTATGCTTACGGTATAAGGAATAGTTTTGGGTTAGACTTTGATCCCATAACAGGCTTCTTGTGGGCCACCGAGAATGGACCACAAGATGGTGATGAAATTAATCTTGTTGAACCAGGATTCAACAGTGGATGGAATGAAATATATGGATTTTCTTCATCTCAAAAAGGGTTTGATTTAAACGAACTAGTAACTTTCGACGACAGAGGGCATTACGAGGAACCCAAATTAGTTTGGACTAAGAGCACGGGGTTGACCGCACTCATATTTTTAGACACTGATAGATTAGGTTACCAATATAGGAATGATATATTTGTTGGCAGTGTCCATAATGGTCATATATACCATTTTGAATTGAACAGTCAAAGGAATGACATAGCAGTACCTCAAGCCCTCGCAAAAAGATTGATTCAGAATCCCATTAACGTGGGTGCCCAGAATGTAATATTTGCTAGTGGATTAGGCGGAATCACTGATCTCACAGTAGGACCAGATAGTTACCTGTATATAGTATCTATCGGTCAGGGAAAAATATTTCGAATATTACCAAAATGAATTCGAAATTATAGTTTATCTAGCTTATGCATTTATAGATATAATGATTAGAATACTGAAAACAAAAAAATCGTAGAACCAGTAGTCATGGACAGTAAGGAAAAATTATTTTGTTGTTGATTATTTATCTGTAGTACTCGCCAATTGCGGATCCAGATCTCTGTTTTGCATTTCCCTAATGAAAAAATAATTTCCTGTCTGATTGTAACCCAGATCGCTAAGCTTTAGCACCTTAAAGCCATTAGAATGAAGATAATTCATTTCTCTATCAAACAGTTCAATAGAAGTATCAAAATCACTAGAATTGCTTATTTCATGATAACCTATTATTGGAACTGCAACTATTTTTCCCGCCTTGGTATTGTACGTGTTCGCTCCCTCAGCCACCCTGATAAATTCAATATACATCTTGTCAGAAATTTCGGTTCCATGTGGTGCTAGTGAAGGATTATCATTATTCAGATGGGAGTGCTCTCTGTCATGGGACCATTCTCTTATGGAATACTTGTTCGTACGAGTTGCTGTACCGTCGGCTGCGTATGGGTTGCAATCATACTGATATTTATAGCTCTGAGTCTTAAAACCATGATTTACCCAGCCGTCACAATTTAGAAACATGAGTTTAGAATGATCTGCTAACCCAAAATCAAAGAACCTTGATACCATTTTAAGTACGGTGGAATTACCATTCCCTTTATTGTTTGGGAATTGAAAGTAAGTTGGCTTCAACCCTTGGTCTGTTAAACATTTTTTTGAATCTGCAATCTCTTGTTCCAGTTCTTCTGAAGATAGTTTCCTCAGATCTCTGTGCTCATTCCCATGCGACTCGATATCATGTCCTTCCTTATACATTTGTTTAATTTCATCCCAACTCATTGCACTATTAGAATCAGAATCCGATAAATCATGATACGACTCACTTCCATTATCCAGTTTATGGTAGCCAGCCCCCTGAATGAAGCTACATATGATAAAAAAAGATGCTTTAAATCCATATTTGTCTAGAATTGGTTTGGCCTCGGTAAATTGAGTCTTATATCCTCTGTCGAACATTAGGATTACGGCCTTTTCTACGTCACGACTTTCGTTTGTGGTATCTGCTGTAACTGTATCTTGTTCAGAGAGCGAATTATTGAGGCTTATAGGAAGGATATTTAATTTGGAATTATCCACATCTTCCTTGTAATATATTTGAGAATAGCCATTATTTATGGGAAGTGACTGTAAAGGTAACATCAAAACTAGAAGAGAAAAGATAATCATTGAAGCTGTGGCTTTACTCAAGATATAGTACAATCATTCCCCTGAAAGAAGGTAATTTAAATATTCTGGGTAGAACTTTCAGACAAATTATCTATTTTTTAACGACATGTAAAATAATATTGAAAAAGTTAATGTATTCTGTTTCGTTCTTGCTTGAAATTGTTGCCAGTTAGTTATGGATGCCCGTAGGCGGTATCAGTATTAACCAAGACAGGCACAGCATCGCCTGTAAACTCATCATCGTCGAAGTCGAATTTTGAAAGGAAATCAGAAGGACTGGTGGTACCGGTTTCCAAAGAAATTGAATTAACTATTTCATACGGCGTTAACATTCCCGAGGATGTTGTAGCCAAGACCACGTATACTATGACGTGAAATAAATTGTGTAGGAAATGTCGCTAATGAGAATTAGTAAGATTAATGGTAACGTATTTGGAGCACTATTCCTAATAGACGCAAATTTGACTACTATATCGCGACACAACAAATCACTATGGAGAAATCAACATTACGTAACATGCTAATAAACCGTTAAAATAGACGTATTGAACATTCAGTTGACAGATTAGAGGCCATTAGACTTTACCGAGATTTTTTGATGGTGAATTCATCCATAATTTTTCGTCCTGACAAATCATAAAAAGACCCTACTATTTTTGTCCCATCTTCGATGATATCGATATTTAGAAAACCGTGGTGCATTATTTGTTTTACTACGTAAGGTGCTTGTCCTGTGAAATTGTAAAGTTCTTTTCCTCCAGTACCTACTGTTAGGAATATTTGTCCATTATCTATATCGGTATAGTTTTCATTATTGCTATCTGTAACTATAGGAGTAGATTGCTTGGTGTAGTTATATGAAAGTGGATATGTCCGCTGATAGTTGTGATTGTGAGCCTGTAGGACAACATCCACATCATACTTATCGAACAAAGGATGGTAAGCATCCTGTAATTGGTCCAGGCCTGGATGAGTTGTATTTGAAGAATAGAATGTCCTGAACGTATAGACTATTATCCAGTCAATATTTTTATCTTTATGAGCATCCATGAGGTCTCCCTTTACAAACTTATATTGCTCTGATGTATCGTTATAGGGGATTAACTTATTTTTTGGAGTCGCCATTGCCAAGAAATGAACATTTTGATAGTCGAATGAATAATAGGGCATTGTGAGATTAAAATAATCTAAATATTGATTATACGCATTAATTCCACGAGAGACATCGTGCGCGCCGAAGGTAATTTTAAATTTATCATTATTGGTTAAAGGTGAAATAATATTAAACCAACAATCTGGTTCCTTTTTATATGCCAGATCTCCCAGTGCTATTACTAATTCTGGCTCTTTGTTCATCATACCCTGTATGGTTTTCCTTGCCTCTTCAGTACATCCAAAGTCGCCTGCAGCAACAAAATTAAAATCTATAATGTCCCCTGATTTAGATTTAGCCTGTTCATTTTCGCTAGTACTAGCATCCACAAACAAAAGTAAACTTGTTACTATGAAAAATACCAAAGATAAGATGAAAAATAATGGAGAACGTTTAATGCGAAAGATTGGGCGATAATTCGTAATTATTATAAATTTCATTGCCTCTTTACCTGAATAGTTGCCAATACCAATAGAATCAATAACACTACAATAATATTTTCAGGCCTTGATAGTATCAATGTGTATTTCTATATTGAGCTTATTTATAACCTAGTCTTTATATTATGTGAATCTTTTTGTTTCGGAACATATTTTAATGACTAAACATTAATAACATGAGATGAATACGAGATTGTTATTAACAACAATTTTAGTCCTAGCTGTATCGCTATCTGCTTTAGTCACACTGCCAACAGTTGATCAGATATATGCGGTCAAGCGTATATACGATGCACCCTTAAGTGGAGAAAATGAAGTTCCTCCTGTTCAATCAAGTGCTACCGGTTTGGCTGAGTTTACACCACCTGTTAATGATACTATAAAGTACAGAATTAATATTACAGGAATATCAGGTGCCACAGGAGCTCACATTCATAGTGGACAGGCAGGCGAAAATGGTGAGGTGGTAGTTGATCTTCTCACTTCAATGAAAGCCAATGATGTTTCTTATGGTATGACAATTAGGGGAAATATCAGTGACTCGAGTCTCAAAGGCCCTATGGAAGGAAAGACCTTAGAGGATTTGGTTGCTGCAATGGATTCTGGTCAAACATATGTAAACATTCACACTACGGAGCATCCAGATGGTGAAATTAGGGGCCAGATAATTAATACGGAGAAGGCAGGGTCTACGGAGCAAGCAGAAGCTAACAATTCAACTACTCCCACATAGTAATCCCATTTTTTATTTAATTATTTTCTATAAACCCACCGATTTTGGCATTCTATGAGAAGTTTTTTTCTTCTAAGGGCAAACTGCTTTACGTATCTGTTTATATAAAAGCGGTTAGTGCTGAATTGATATTTCTTTAGTTTCTTCTAAGTCAATTTAAGCATTAAGTTGTCCTTGGGCATAGTCTTATTAGATCTTCCCTTTGAACTTGGATTCAATACGGTAAAGGAGCCAGCCATATGATCCTTATACCAGAGGAATGAGATTGTCTTTGCTAAAACGTTGCAACATAAGTATCATACCAACTATTTAATGTAGAAGTGATTTTGCGTATCATTGTAACCTAGGTCGGTCAGTTTTAGTACCTTAAATCCGCTATCATACAAGTAATTCATTTCCCTGTCAAACAATTCTTCCGATGTATCATAACTACTAGTATTATGTATTTGATGGTAACCTATTATTGGAATTGCCACTACTTTTCCTGCCTTGCTATTGTATACGTTCTGTGCCTCTACTACACTGACAAATTTATTGAACAACAGGTCGGATATTTGGGGTCCATGTGGTGTCAGATGAGGATTCTTCTCATTCAGGGTGGAATGCTCTCTGTCATGGGACCATTCTCTCATTGCATATTTATGCGTACGGGTTAATTTGCCTTCAGTATTGATTGGATTGCAATCTTGCTGGTATTTATAACTCTGAGCCTTAAAGCCATGATTTATCCACCCGTCACAATTTAAAAACATGAGCGTAGAATGACCTGCTAATCCAAAATCAAAAAAGTTTGATACCATTTTAAGTATGGTAGCATTATCACCCCCTTTATTGGATGGATATTGAAAGTAAGTTGGTTTCAAACCATTATTCTCTAAACACTCCTTTGAACCCCCTATCTCGTATTCAAGTCCTTCTAAAGATAGGGTCCTCAGATCTTTGTGCTCCATCCCATGTGACTGGATATCATGTCCATCCTCATACAATTGTCTAATCTGATCCCAATTCAAGGCATTAGTGCTTCCACTTTTCAACTCACTCCCATTTGATAGTTTATGATAACCAGCCCCTTCAACAAAGCTGCAAATAACAAAAAAGGAAACTTTAAACCCATATTTATCTAGAATTGGCTTAGCATTAGTAAATTGAGTGTCGTATGCTCTATCAAACATAATAATGACAGCTTTTTCTACATCGCTACTAGCGTTCTTGGTCTCTTCTGTACTCATATTTTGTCTAGAAATCGGGGCATTATTAGTGCCCAATGAGTAGAAATCTAATGTGGTGCCAACCTTGTAATTGTGGCTTGTTTCAAATTCACCATAATTTTCGGGAATAGACCAGAATAATAGCATTAAAATCAGAGACACCAAACTAAGCAAAAGTACATGTTTAACAATCTTTGGCATCTAAAGACGTAGCAAGGTTTGATATCAACGGTTTATAAGTATTCTGTGGCGCGCATATGGTTAATTCTTCTAAATTTGAATTCTAATTTGAAGATCACAATGTAATTTCATCGCAGGATTCGTTTTAAGACATGGCATTAGGATCGCATGCAATATAATTTCATGGAACTTTCATGTCCATACCAACGGTAGGTTCTCCGAACATCATGTTTTATAGTTTTGATTTTTCCCCATTTGTGTATCTAGGATCCACACATAGGTTTATTTTGCCTTTATATTTTAGTTAGCAGGACTATGGATAATTTCAAGGAGTTTTCTTCATGTACTACATGGAATAGGAATTTGAGTCACAGTTTATTCTTCCTGTTCCTCTTCTTGATTATTATTGTGATTGTAGGTGTTACCTTCTCTCAATCATTCTCTGTTTATGGACAATCAGTTCCTCTTAACTCTTCACAAACATGTGCAAACGTTTCAGTTACTCGAATTAATAGTAGTGGAGCTGAAACTCTACACCCACCTTCACATGCAATTGATAATAATGTTAACACTAGCTGGTCAAGTCTTGGTATAGGCTCGTGGATACAACTTGATTTAGGAACAAATAAAAATATTTGCAGTGTAGACATTGCTTGGTATAAAGGAAACGAAAGGCAGTATAATTTTGTTCTATCCGCATCTAATGACGGAGTTACTTTTTCTAGGTTATTCAGCAATCAAAGCACTGGAACTACATCGAGTTTTGAAAAATATAATGTTTCTAATTCTAATACTAATGCAAGATACATAAGGGTAACCGTAAATGGTAACACCCAAGATAGTTATGCAAATATAAGTGAAATATCTGTAAATGCAATTTCAATTTCGTCAAATTATACTATTGGGGCAGCAGGTGACTGGGGTTCTGCTCGTAACGATAACTGGAAAAAGACTGTACAGTTGATGATTGATAATAAAGTGGACCTAGCTTTAGGACTTGGCGATTATGCCTACGGGGGTATGAAAAAATTTCAACCCGTGGTAGATGAATTAAAGAAGGCAGGAATTCCAATGAAAGGTGCTAAAGGGGATCATGATTCAAACGCTTATGCAAAAATGTTCGGGCAACCATCCATGACATTTGCATTCGATGAGGGACCGGCTAGAATAATATTACTTAATTCAGGAAAATCACCTTCTTCAAATGCTGAATACCTAGAAAGAGAACTCAACGCAACAAGACAACCATGGAAGATTGTTGTAGCGACAACTCCATTATACACAAGCCCATCTTTCCATGACGCAGATAAGGCTCAGCGCAAGGCTTTACAACCACTGCTTGATAAGTATGGAGTAGATCTGGTTATGTGGGGAGATAACCATAATTATGAAAGGATAAAGATTCCAAATAAACACACAGTTTTCATACAATCTGGAACAGGTGGAGAATCTCACTATAATTTTAAAAGACAACTACCAGAATCGGTATATCAAAACGATAAAGACTTTGGCATTACAAAAATAACAATGAATAACAATACTCTTACAGGGCAGTTCATTTCTTATGCTGGAAAGATCTTGGATGATTTCAAGATGAGCAAATAATTATATCCCAACCAATTAGATATGGTGCAAAGCAATTTCGAGAGTCATGTAATGTTATTATTTATGTTTCCTCAGAATAAGATTTTATGCTGTACAGCATCATTATACAGTATTATTTAGCAACTTTAAAGTACACTTTGAATTCCAGGAGACGAGAACCAAAATATCAAGTATGTACAATTTGTTTTTATCATCAACCAAAGTAATATGCACATACAAAATACTCATCACGATTACCAACACAAATAACGTCATCTTTCTGATCAAATTCTAATGAATTATATAGCTTTTTGATTTTAGGTCCTCGTCTTCTGCTATTAGCTTGGGTATCGCCCTTGGCAAGGGTTATTTGATTTTTGCAAATATATTTTTAGCATCAATTGTAAATTCGCCTGCGTCCAATATCTAATTAGAAAAGTTGAAAATTAGAAACTCCGATATCATAAAGGGTAATGAATAGTAAGGAAAAAATAAAATCTTGTTACTGGATTTGTACGCTCATTATTATTGTGGGCTAATAATATGAGTATTAAAAGCTTGAGGAAGCGTACTATATAATGAGTCAGCAAAAAACGGATATACTAATGATTAAGAGCATGATAAAGTAATGAATCTGCCAAATAGGGCCTGGATTGTTATAATTGTAGCGATCCTTTACATGTCTCTATTAAGTCCGTATTTTCGGTTTACTTATGCCGTGCTTTATGAAAATGGAACGTGCGCTAATGGAAATCTAACAAACGTGGGCAATCAACTCAAAAATTCGAATCGATCTGTGGATGGTTTTTTTATAAATTTGACCAGCGATAATAGAGAATTAGCAGAATTAATGTGTCATAATATACTAGATATAACGAATGTAAAGTAATTTAATATACTTACAGAATTACATTCCCACTATATGCGCTCGCTTCCCAACCGTATAATACATTCTGCTTGTGACTTGTGCTTGAAACAAGTACCTGACTTGAGAGGTCTGATGACTTCGCTTTCTTTCACTCTTCATGACTTGGGACTCGACTGGTCGGTCTTCCGCGAACGCCGATATGTAACAACAATCCCTTATGAGATTATTCAACGAAGTATCATATCATGCAATTTATATTTGAGAGTACTTGCTGATGTCCTATGGGTTGCAGATTGGTAATAGGGTTCTATGAAAATTCCAAAAACAGAATGTGTGAATATTGATTTGAAAGCGTTCCCTATTCTTCTATCATCGACTCTAATTTTGTCAGTATTTTTTATTTTGAATTTGCAGCCAATTTACTCTCAAAGTTTAGAAGATGCAAAAAGTCTTAATTGTAAGGACAATA
The DNA here is from genome assembly GCA_035620895.1 of Nitrososphaeraceae archaeon. Lineage (GTDB taxonomy): Archaea > Thermoproteota > Nitrososphaeria > Nitrososphaerales > Nitrososphaeraceae > TA-21. Next base: position 43,644 of record DASPFY010000017.1, on the reverse strand, counting down.
CGGATCAATCGCAATATGTCATGAATACTATGTCGGCAAACGAGTCAGCTGGAGCTGGACCTGTTACTGATGACCTTCAAGGTTTTCATTACATTAAAAAATTTGATAGTAATGGTACTTTGATTTCCGCTTGGGGAACAAAGGGAACGGGTCCAGGACAGTTTTTACATGCGCATGGAATTACTGTTGACTCGAGTGGCAACGTTTACGTAAGTGACGCGGAAAAGTGTAATATTCAGAAATTTGACAGTGAAGGTAATTTCATTATGATGTGGGGAACAAAGGGTACAGGTTCAGGACAATTCTTACAACCTGAAAGCATGGCCATCGATTCAAGTGGTAATTTGTTTGTCGCTGATTATGCTAACCAAAAAATTCAGAAATTTGACAGTGAAGGTAATTTCATTATGATGTGGGGTAGTAAGGGGAGAGAAGATGGTCAATTCATTAAACCTTGGGGAGTTGCAGTTGATTCAAATGATAATGTGTATACAAGTGATCAGGATAATCCTGAAGTTCAAAAATTTAGTAATGATGGAAAATTTTTGATTAAATGGAATTCTTACTCTCCTGGTATATTATTCGTGCATCTACACGACATAACTGTAGATTCAAATGACTCGGTGTATGTTACTGATGGCAGAAATAATTCTCGTGTTGCAAAATTTGACAGTCAGGGTGATTTTATTACAAAGTGGGGAGCTTTTGGATCTGGTAATGGTCGCTTTATAGAAGATCATGGAATTGTAACCGATAAATCTGGTAACGTATATGTGGTGGATACAAGGAACGTACGTATCCAGAAATTCAACAGTGAGGGTGATTTTATTACAAAGTGGGGAACACTCGGATGTCGAGATGATCAATTCTTGATTCCGCACGATATTGCGATTGATTCTTCTGGAAATATTTACATCTCAGATAGTGGAAATGTTCACTTTTTAGCAGGGGATACATGTCAGAAATTTCAAGGAAATAATTGGACAACAACTATAAGAAAAATATTAACTTCAAAAATGTCTGGAGATAATCAAATGCCCCCTGTGGATACTGATATGGTTGGTCATATTTCGATTAGCATTCCTCAAGACGACTCTGAAATAAACTACAAAATTAACATAACAGGATCTTCCAATATATCTAGTGCTTTTGTCCACTTGGGAAAAGATGCTGAAAAGGGCGAGGCAGTGGCTGATCTTTTAACCGATATCAAGAAAAATAATATGAAAGAACAAAAAGGGCTTGTCATTAGAGGTGAGATCCTCGATTCTGATCTAATCGGCTCAATGAATGGTAAAACGATAAAGGACTTAGTTCTCGCAATGAGTGATGGTCAAACATACGTAAATGTTACTACAGCAAGCCACCCAAAAGGAGAAATAAGAGGACAGCTTGAAGTTGGAAGGCAAAGTATGGGAAATTAGATAGCCAAGGGTAAATCCCGGTTAAAAGAGTTTAGGTATGTATTCTTTATATTCTCTTATTTATTGTTATTCTAGTTATGCATGCTTCATACTGTCTCAAGTACTTCGGATGTATGTCCCAAAAGATGGGGTAAAATCCTACAAGAATTGTCGTGGATACAATAGCTAATCTCACCAAATACTCCTCGTGATAACAAACGATCTTGCGCACTATTTTCGATTATATATGTAAAAGGATAGGATACGTAAATAAGTGGATAGAAAATTTGATTCAACACTAGATTTGTAACCTTAGCCCTAATATGCACTTAACAGATATTATTCTTTATTTAGGATAACAATGGTTAGTTGTGTGCAAGAAACCGGTAATTCTCCCTTATCCTTGCGCGAAATGCTACCACATATGAGGAAATTGATTATTGGTGCTATACCTCGGCATGAGATGTTGCTATGGGGAAAATTTTTGTATGTTGTCGTTCTTTCTATCAGATACATATACATTCCCTTCAGAATCTATTGCTAAATGTTCTGGATCTTTAAATTGACCTGATTGATCGCCGTACGATCCAAATTTTGTAATGAAGTTACCATCATTGTCAAATTTTAGAACACGAGGTTGCATACTGCATCCAGGATCTGATTGTGGGTCTGTTACATACACATTATCAGATTTATCCAATGCTAAATGTTCGATATGACAGAATTGATTGTTCTGGCTGCCTTTGGATCCCCACATTAGAATAGGATTCCAATTACTGTCAAATTTCTGAATGCGTTCATTTCCCCTCTCATTTACAAAAAAGTTACCTTTTGAATCTATTTCAATGGTGGTAGGAAGATCGAATTCTCCAGTCTTTTTTCCAAAATTACCTATAACTTTAATAAAATTTCCATTTATATCAAATTGTTGAATACGATTATTTTTAGAATCTGCTACATAGGCATATTTTAAATTTTTATCTACAGCAACATGTCTTGGATTATCAAATTTGCCCGGTAAATTGCTAGGATGTCCATCTTCGTTACCAAACTTTAGAAGGAAATTACCTTCACTGTCAAATTTTTGTATCCTGTGATTCCCTCTATCAGCCACCCATACGTTACCTTGAATATCAACATCTATTCCATAAGGTACTAAAAACTGTCCAGTGCCATTACCTTTTTGTCCAAATTTGAAAAGAAATGTTCCAGTCTTATCGAATACTTGTATACGATTTCCATCCCTATCTACCACATACAAATATTTTTCCTCATTATCAAAATCTAGATCATGAGGCCGTAGAAATTGACCATTTCCCGTACCCTCAGAACCCCACTTACCAACAAATGAATAGCTCTGTTGTACATCTCCTGCATCTCTTGGAACCAATCCTGAAGCAGTAGTGCTACAGACAATTGTAGTAGCTCCCAAAGAAACTAACAATGTTGACATAATAATTATCAAAAATGCTTTTCTTTCCATTCCCACTGATGTTTAGCCTTACACTCATATTAGATAAAGAGTTCGATATAATTATCCAGTATCTTAAGAGTATTAAAGCAAGATATTGCTATTAATTTAGATACTTGTACTATAGCACATTATGTTAGTTCCATGGTGAGCAAACATCGTACTTAGTGTCAAATAAAGTGGTAAAGTCTCTACCATTGTTGTTATTATATCTCCAGTAATGACCTCATTAGTTTTATTAACCATTGTTCAGACAGAAATTATATTTTTGAATGCAACAACAGGTACTGAATCCGTTGGTAACTATTCTTTATTTTTCTTTGTAATAGTAATATGATCCTTATCAGTCATTTCCCTGTTCTCGTAAAATGTTATGGTTAGTTTTGATCCGTTATCTGTCACATCCACATTTAGAAAACCATGAAGTAGAAACTGTCTTACTACATAAGGTGCTTGACCTGTGAAATTATGTAGATTCTCTCCTCCCGTTCCGACTGTAAAAAATATTTGTCCTTTTTCAATCTTGTTATAGTCTTCAACATGTTTATCTGTTATTATGGGAATAAAGTGCTTAATTTCATTGTATGAAAGTGGATATGTCCGTTGATAATTATGATTGTGACCTTGCAGAACGATGTCTACGTCATACTTGTCAAATAATTGATGATAAATGTGCTGCAACTTGTCCAGACCAGGATGGGTTGTATTTGAAGAATAGAAAGGCCTAAAGGAAGATACAATTATCCAGTTGATACTATTGTTATTAAAAGCATTTCTTAAATCATTGACAATGAAACCATATTGCTCTGAATCGTTTAGGTAAGGAACTAACTTATTCTTTGCGGTAGCCATTACTAAGAAGTGAACGTTCTGGTAATCAAATGAATAATAGGGCTTAGTTAGATTGAAGTGTTTAATATATTGATAATACTTGAAAGGATTATCAGATATATCGTGCTCTCCTATCATAATCTTGACTTTGCCGTTACTATCTAATGGAGAAATAGTATTAAACCAACAATCGGCATTCTTTTGATATGAAAGATCTCCTAACGCTAGAACTAGTTCTGGTTTTTTAGACATCATACCTGCTATAGTTTTGTTAGTTCTCTCACTACATCCAAAATCTCCAGCTGCTACAAAATTGAAGTCTTGAAGCTTTTTTGACTGAAATTCGTTACTAACTTTGCTATCTAGACTTCCCATTGTATGTTGGGAAGACAAGATCATACAAAAAGAAATAAACATGGAAAAAAAGCAAAGTTTGTATAAAGACTTGTTTCCCACATTACATATGATATCATTCAATTAATCCTCGCTCCTTGGCTGAGCCTTGAAGTAAGATAATCTCGTATTTTAAGATTTTTTATGGATTGATAATTTGTCCATGTATGAATCTGAGAAGTTTTCAATACTTATCAAGTAATCAGAAGCGCGTTTCATTGTAAAGATAAAAAACGGCTATACTCTCTACACCAATCTATAATCAATTCAACTTAGGAACTATTCTATAAATTGAACCTTCGGACTTTTTAAGTGCTGAAACTACATAGAGATACCCATCTGGTCCAACTTCTAAATCAGTGACTATTCCAAAATTTTCACCAAATACTATTTTACTCGATTCATCTTTCTTGCTGTACACTAAATCCGCAAGATCCCCGGTCAAATTCAATGACTTTCTATCTTGATTAAGGTCAAAATGATAAATCGTTCCCTTTTTTGCTGATCCTACAAACATGTCATTTTCGTATTGCTGGCCAAGTTTATCGGAATTCAAAAATACCAAGGCAGTTGGTGCTACAGGTCTGTCCCATACAAACTCGGGATTGCTATATTTTCCTTTACCATCGAAACCTACAAAGTCTACTTTGGTAGAATCATTGAATATACCCTCTTTCTCCCTCGTTTCATTTAATTTCCAAATACCCTGCACTTTTTCCCATCCGCTATTGAATCCTGGCTCAACTAGATTAATTTCATCTCCAAATTGTGGACCATTTTCTGTATCCCATAAATTTCCAGTAACCGGATCAAAGCCTATGCCAAAACTGTTCTTTATTCCATATGCATAATACACGCTAAGAGGATAATCGTTACCAAGTAATCCCTGACCAACAGGATCTCCATCTTGAGTTACTCTTAATATTCCTGCACGACCGTCAGGAGCGGTCCCATTTATAATATTCTGCGCCCTAGTATCAAAACCTGTTTGGTTCTGGTTAAATTTTGTTGTTTGCAAATCACCCGTAGTCACATAAAGATTGTTATTTTTATCCATTTGAAGCACGCCTCCAAGGTGACTTGGTGTTGGCAAAGCAGGTAAGGTCAAAATTAACATGGGCTCTATCAGTTTACTATTCTCAGTATCAAATTTATATCTATAAACGTAATTCCCGCAATCTTGAGAAGTACTAGCAACTTTGGCCTTTACTTTAGGACAATAAGTATAGTAAACGAAAACAAACCTGTCATCTCGATTTGATTCACCATTGCCTGTTACTGCGATTCCCAAGAGCCCACGTTCGTCTTTTGATGATACATTTAGATGGATTACAGGATTAGTGATATTGCCGTCTATTATTCTGTACACCATTCCAGTATTTTTTTCCAGCAGCAAGATATCATTATTGCCCAAAAAAGCAATGCCTGTCGGAAAATCAAAGCCGGTGGCTACAGACTCTATCTTAAGATTGTGATCAGATAGTGATGGCATGTTTACAATATTGGTTATATTAGCAGGTCCAGTTTTGGTTTGGCTTTGACCTAGTGCCTGTTGATCTTGATTAGGTATAAATGAGTAGGAGAAACAAAAAACTGAAACTATCAGTATAATAAATACCCAATCTTTGAAGTCATTATGAGTTAGTTTTTCTAACCTTTGTATATTCTTGTGCTCCACTAGGCATGGTTCGATATATTTTACACTCTTCCGATCTAGAAATCCGAACATTATTGTAATTGCTTGAAACTAGTGGTATAAATTCTTAGCACAGGTTTTTTACATGGCATTTAGATTGTGCATAAGGCTTGTAAATATTACACCTTTGCCCAAATTTAACGTTTCTAACGGCCTGGTTGGAACTGCACATCTTATCAGTTGTGACAAGACTTAATTATTCTAATCTACTAGTTTTGAAAATGAGGATGCCTGAGGATGTTAACCCCACCTTTTCTTCAAAAATGGTTAAGAGATTAAATCTAATAATAGTACTAATTTTGATCACAATTGTAATAATCTCTAATTGGTTCTTTTTTATATCTGGTATGTAAAGTCCGTTTGAGACGGTACACCAACTCGTACCAATAAATATGCGATTAAAGAGTGGTCCTATGTTAAAGAACATTCTAAATTGAATAATTGGAATCCTCAACTAGCGCCACATGTAGCCCAAATCTCTGACTTGTTGTTTGCTGAATTTGTCAGAGTAGTAGAGGCACAGACCACATACAATAACAAAGCAGGAAAAATAGCTTCAGTTCCAATAATAGGTTATCATTTTATAGGCAACTCTTCTAGTTATGATACTTCAATCGAATTATTTGATAAGGAAAAGAATTATCTTCATAAACATGGATTTAAGGTGCTAACACTTACCGATTTAGGTTCCGATGATAAGGAAAATTATTTTTACATTAAATAGTTGGTATTACTAAGAAAGCTTAATAATAAAGATGGTATATACTCCGTAAATGCAGTACTTTACGGCTCTCAAAATAGGCGAAAAAAGAGTTAGAGCAGCTCAAGAAATTTTAAATAAATATACTGGAAACATAGCTATGCCCGCTTTAGCATTGAAGGACAATACCGATAACAATTGGGATCCCGTCGGAGAAGAAAATTATTTCACTGCAGTAAAGAATCAGAATGGTTACTTGATTGCAATATGCGATAAAAATGGAATTGCAAAAACTGTAGCACAGTGGTTTATCGAAGTTAGAAAAGATGAGATTATTAATAAAATAATCCAAAATGAAAAGATTCCGGAGTATAACGGCAAAGTGATACTCCCAATTTAACACTTAAGTATATTTATTATTTAATGATCTTAGTTGAAAAGAAAATATGAACAATCCATAGAGATCAAAGGTCATCTAATTGATTCAATGATCCTGACAAGAATTTTTGACAAGGTTATGGATTTGAAAGGAGATTTTAATGTCCTGGAATTTCATGTAGGAAAAAAGAAGGATGAATTGAGTTATGCAAGATTATTGATATCAGGAAAAAATAAAAAACATCTTGACCAATTATTAGAATCAGTCTTTATTGAAGGTGCGCAACCAACAAAAATTGACGGAGTTATTCTAAAGCCTGCTCCAAGTGACATGGTCATGCCAAGAGATTTTTACAGTACAACTAACAATACCACCCAAATTTTTTTTAAAAATGAATGGATTGATGTTGAAAATATGATGATGGATAAGTGTATTGTAGTCGACGTAAGAAATAAGAGAGCAGTATGTAGGAAAATTAGGGATATCCATAGTGGAGAAATGATTGTAACGGGGGAAAATGGAGTTAGAATATTACCTGAGGAACGTCCAAGAGAGGGTGTAGATATCTTTCAATTTATGAGTAGTACCAGTTCCAGTGAAAGACCTACTCAGCAAATTGCAAGAAAAATAGCAATGGATATTTACAATACCAAGAAGGGTGGTGGGAAAATAATTGTCACAGCCGGACCAGTAGTTGTTCATTCTGGTGCTGCAGATTCCCTAGCCAAAATGATTAGAATGGGATACATAGATGGTTTACTTACCGGTAATGCATTAGCTGTCCATGATATAGAAAATTCACTATTTGGTACATCTTTAGGGATGAATGTAAAAAATGGAACATTAGCGATTCGTGGTCATAGAAATCACATGCAGGCTATAAATGAAGTTTTTAGAGCTGGGTCCATTGAGGAAATGGTCAAGAAGAATATTTTAAAATCTGGAATCATGTATGAGTGTATTAAAAATAACGTACAGTACGCACTTTGCGGGTCTATTAGAGACGATGGACCAATTCCAGGAGTAATTAATGATATTATAGAGGCCCAAGATAGATACAGAGCAATATTAGGAGATACAAAAATGGTCCTCATGCTTTCTACCATGTTACATTCAATTGCCGTAGGCAATATGATCCCTGCAAGAGTAAAGGTTGTTGCTGTAGATATTAGCCAAGCCGTTGTCACAAAACTGCTAGACAGAGGAACAACACAGGCAATAGGTATTGTTAGCGACATTGGAGCATTTCTTCCAATGGTATTACATCACTTAGAACAAATATCTAAGAAATAATTATATCAATTAGTACAATCAAAACAAGTTAGTCAATATCATCGTCTTTCTATAAACAGCAAAACCCTATTTATCAGGATTATGTAATTTATTATTTATTATGCGCATTGCGATTTTTGGATCTGCACGCCCATTAGTAAACTTCATCACTTTTCCTAGTAAAAAATTTATTGCCTCACTATTCGTTTTTGCATCCTCAACAGCAGATTTTTCTTTATCAAATACTGATTGAATAGCATCCATGAGAGTTTTTTCATCAGATATCTTATAAGAATTTGTATTATTCATAACTTCCGATGGTAACATTCCACTCTCAAATATTTTGACCAAAATGTCCTTTGCTGTAATTCTACTAATTTTATTACGTTCAATCAGTTTCACCAATTCTGCAATATGTTCTGGTTTCACTTTCAAGTTTGTCAAGTAGTCAGTACTCTCACTATCAACTTCAATCAGACTTTTAAAGTCAGTAACTAGAAAATTGGCTATTGCTGTTGGTGAAAAGTATATCTTCAAAGTAGACTCAAAGAAATCTGCCAATTTCTTATCATTTATGAGAATATTAGATGTATGTTCTGAGAGCTTATATTTTGATACAAAGCGTTCAAATCTTTGGTTTGGTAGTTCTGGCATTCGTTTTTTTAGATTAGAAACAAAATCATTGCCTAAGACGATAATTGGAATATCGGGTTCTGGAAAATATCGATAATCGTGTTCTTCCTCCTTACTTCTTGACTTAAACGTGATTTTTTTCCGATCATCCCAATGTCGCGTTTCATGTTCTATTTTGAGATTCCGGCTATACAGGCTGGTTTGTCTGGTAATTTCATAGTTGATGGCTTTTTCAACTTCCCTGAAGGAGTTAATATTCTTGATTTCAACCTTGTTACCACCTTCCATGGACACATTTACGTCACACCTCACCGATCCCTCCAGTAGAGTATCACAAACGCCAATATGTTCAAGAGTTAGTGATAGTTTATTCAGAAATTGTCTGACCTCCTTTGGACCTGTGAAATCTGGTTTTGTAACTATCTCAATTAATGCAACACCGGCCCTGTTGTAATCTATCAACGCAGAATTCCTAACATTCGTGCCACCTTCAGAATATGCTATTCTACCCGGATCTTCCTCCAATTGAATTCTACTAATTCTAATCTGTTTTGCATCATCCAATTCGTATATGCCGTCTACTCCTATGCTTGAAAAACCATATACATTATATTGAGTAATCTGAAAGTTTTTTGGCAAGTCAGGATAAAAATAATTCTTGCGGTAAAACATGATCTTGTCTGGAACTTTACACCCTAAAGCGACTGATGTCATTGTTGAATATTCTATTGCCCTTTTATTGATAACTGGTAATGAACCCGGAAGTCCACAGCATATTTCACAGATGTTAGTATTGGGTCCAAGATCTCGATAGTTTCCACGACATGAACAAAATAGTTTACTATTGAGAGCAGTTATTTGAGCATGAATCTCTAAACCGATCATTACCAAGCTCATATCGCATTTGTCTTCCTTTGGATATTGATAGCATTCTCAAGATCATATGATGCATCGATTAGCTTTTGTTCTTCAAATGGCGCTGCCATAATTTGCAGTCCAATGGGAAGACCGTTACTAAATCCAACAGGCAGGGATATTGCGGGAATGCCTGCAAGATTTGCTATGACAGTATTTATGTCAACCAAGTACATTTTAATTGGATCATCTATCTTTTCTCCAAACTTAAACGGGAGTATCGGCATCGTTGGTCCAATTAAAAGATCATATTTTTTGAATAAGGTAAGCAATTCTAATCTTAATAGTGAACGTAGTCTCCTTGCCTTGAGATAATATTTGCTATAATATCCTGAAGAAAGAACATACGATCCTATTAATATTCTCCTTTTTACCTCTTCGCCAAAGTTTTCTCTAACCTTACTAAAATAAGTATCCCATTTATACTCCTCAACCGGAAGATCAAACCCATATCGAATATTATCATATCTTGCAAGATTACTACTTGCTTCAGCGCTTGCAAGAGTATAGTAAGATGGTAATGCATAATGTAGGTTATTTATCGAAATTTCATCACATGTGCATCCGATCTCTTTCAATTTTTCTGATGCAGAATAAATTGTTCTCGTAACTTCATGATCACTGCCAGTAATTAATTCCTTTATTATTGCAACATTCAATTTGCCTAATTTATTATTAAGAGTGATAGGAGAGGACAGAATACTTGTATTATCCATTTCATCCTTTCCTGAAATAATATTTATCATCATTACCAAATCCCTAACCGATCTGCATATAGGACCAATTTGTTCTAGACTATTCGCATAGGAAATTAGACCGTATCTGCTTACCCTGCCATAAGTAGGCTTAAGTCCCACGACGGAACAGAAGCTAGCAGGACATCTTATTGAACCTCCAGTGTCTGATCCAACAGAAACAGTACACTCTCTAGCAGCTACGGCGGCGCCGCTTCCACCTGATGAGCCTCCGGGAACATAATCCAGATTCCATGGATTACGAGTTGGTTGATATCTACTATATTCAGTTGTTGAACCCATCCCAAATTCATCCAAGTTCAATTTTCCCACTATTATTGCTCCGCTTTTCTTCAGGTGCTTTATTACAGTGGCGTCATATGATGGAACATAGTCTTGCAGTATTTTTGAGGCGCATGTGGTTCTGATATTTTTTGTAGAAATGTTATCCTTTATTCCAACTGTTATTCCCGCTAATTCACCTGTGTTTTCTTTTTCTCTAATTTTCCTGTCTATTATCTTCGCATTAGATAAAGCTCCCTCAGAATCCAATGTGATGAATGAATGTAATTTTGATTCCACATCTTTTATTCTTTTAAGGATAGAGCTAACATACTCTTCTGCTGTAAATAATCCTCCATTTATGCCTCCAACAACTTCATATGCAAATAGGTCATGTAGGTTTGACATTCTATTTCATCTTTGGACCTCTTAAGAAACCGTGTTCTGTAAGGTTTTTGCTAATTTGTTTTCCGTCAGACATTCTGACCACATCATCTCTAAGCTCTTCAATTTTCATTTCCTGTAAGTCTAAAATAACTGAATCATCAGATGCAAGTTCCTCAAGAATATCGATGTATTCAATTGTCTTGTCTAATTGTTTAGGAAATTTTCGAGATTCATTTTCATTTAGATTAATTTTAGATATTTGAGCGAGATACTCTAAATCTTCTTTTGAAATCATAATATTGTTATCTTTTCATAGATTTATTATTTGTTAAGGCGATAATCTATCTATATCCCTAGGAAACAATACAACATCTCTAATATTGTCAACTCCACACATACTCATCATTAGCCGTTCAAGCCCCAAACCGAACCCTGCATGAGGCGGCATACCATAGTCAAAAACTTTCAAATGGAAATCAAATGCATCAGTGCTTAGGCCTTGTTTTTTCATTCTTTCAGTCAACTCATTCTTATCGTGGATTCTGGTACTTCCAGAAGATAATTCTAGCGTATCATACATCAAATCAAAGGATTCACACTCTGTTCCCGTAGATTTTGGTTTAACATAGAATGGTTTTATTGAAGTGGGCCAATCAACAATAAAGTAAAAATTCTTCATATCCTCATCATTGAGGCCTCGCAATTTTTGTTGCGAAATGTCATTGCCCCATTCAATAGATTCTCCAGCACCTTGCAACTTTTCTATCAGATCCGAATATCTATATCTTCTAAATGGAAATGATATATCTGGAATTTCTATTTTAAGATATTCAAGCTGTGATTTGTTTTTATTCTTAACTTCATCCCACAAAAAATGTATCATCCTTTCTAAAATTCCCATTATATCATTATAATCTGTATATGCTTTTTCTATATCTATTGAAGTTGCTTCTGACAAATGTCTATTTGTTCGCGAAGGTTCTGCTCTAAAAATGGGACCTATCTCAAATACATTTTCAAATGCCATCGTTAGCTGTTCTTTATAAAGCTGAGGGCTTTGAGTCAGAAATGCTTCTCTATCATAATAAAAAATAGGAAAGAGTGTAGCACCACCTTCAGTCGCTGTGGCAATTATTTTAGGTGTATTAACTTCAATGAATCCTTCTTCTCCAAGAAATTTCCTGCAGGAGTTTAATACGGTGTACCTTATGCTAAAAATTGATTGAAGATAAGGCCTACGAAGATCAATTGCTCTTAGATCCAATCTAGTATCAATTCCAACTCCTTTTCTACTTTGAATAACGATAGGAGAATTTTTGTTGGCGAAAGAGAGAATTTTGAAATCAATTGGGATTATTTCAATTCCGTTCGGAGCTTTCGGTTCACTTCTAACTTTACCTTTTATCGCAATCGAAGCATGTTCTCTGATCTTTGGTATTTCAGATGAGAGTGCATCGGGAAATTCATTTTTCTTTAAAATAACCTGAATATTTCCAAATCTGTCGCTTATCGTCAGAAACTTTATGTTACTATGCTCACGGATCGAAGAGATCCATCCAATAATTATTACTTCCTTGCCATTCATTGAAACATCAATATTTTTGGAATAATGCGTCCTTTTCCAAGTTTGAAGGTCTGAGCTATTCAAATTGACGAACCTTGATAATCTGAACTTTAATGAGAGGTTAATTTAACCTTTTAACGCGGATATACTATACGCTATAACAAATCATGCTTGAGCAGAATATCATTGAAAGTGAACTACTTAGCAACTTCATAATATGTTAAATGTTAAAGGAGTGCATCACTCCAAATGAACAACTACACATTTCATGTATACAGCATGCCGAGATAGATAGATTTATGGGGAAAGCAAATTATTTTTCGTCCTAAATGAGAAATTAGATAATGCTGGAACGCCCCGAATTTGGGATTTATTGCTTCCTAGTCTTGTTCCTATTCGTAACTTACAAAAGCATTAATAACATTGTCAAATAATTTGTGTGAAATGGAAAAACAGTCACTATTATCGCTTTTTTCTTCAAATCCGGATAAATATTACAAAGTCTCATTATTTGATGAAAAGGGATTCAAAAGACAAAATTGTAAGTTGTGTGGAAAATTCTTCTGGTCTATCATTGATAAAGAATCATGTCCTGAACATGATAACTATAGCTTTATTGGAGATCCACCGACTTCAAAAAGATTAGATTTTGTGAATACTTGGAGAGAATTGAGTAGTTTCTTTAGAAAGAATGATCACGAACTAATTCAAAGGTATCCCGTAGTATGTCGTTGGAGGGAAGATCTTTATTTTACAATTGCCTCAATTGTGGACTTTCAGAGAGTGATGAATGGAAAAATCGTGTTTGAAATCCCTAAAAATCCGCTTGTCGTTCCACAAATGTGTCTTCGGTTTAATGATATTGAAAATGTCGGGCTCACTGGCAGACATTATACTAGCTTCTGCATGGTAGGTCAAATATGCAACGCAGATGCTCAGGGAGGTTATTGGAAGGACAAATGCATCGAACTGGATCACTCTCTCCTCAAGGATGTCCTTGGTATTAAGTCAGAGGAAATTACATTTGTTGAGGATGTATGGATGGGCGCAGGGGCTTTTGGTTATTCATTAGAATATTATGTTCGAGGATTAGAGCTGGGTAATGCAGTCTTCACTGAATTTGAGGGTGATGAGCACAATTATCACACTCTTGATAACAAAATAATAGATATGGGAGCGGGACTTGAGCGCCTGTCATGGATCACCATGGGAAGTCCTACAAGCTACGATGCTACTTTCGGACCGGTTTTCAAGAAACTTGTGGATATAATTGGTATCGATATTGATTCGAAAACAGAATTTCTATCCCGATACTTTAGGATATTTTCTGAGAATTACTCAAATTATCAAAATGATCCGAGACTCTTAAAAACAAATATTGCTAAAGAACTAGGTTTATCGTATGAAGCTTTAGAAAAAATTGTCCTGCCGTTTGAAACACTATCTATTATCGCCGATCATACAAGGACATTATTGTTTGCAATTTCGGATGGTTCCTTGCCTTCGAATGTAGGAGGTGGTTACAATCTAAGAATAGTATTAAGAAGAACTCTTGCACTTCTGGCCCGTCTTGGTTGGAATGTTAATTTAGAAGATATTATGGATTTGCATATCGAACAACTAAGATCAATGTATCCCGAATTAAAAGAGCACAAAAATGATGTTAGGACAATAATACAAATTGAATCAGATAGATATACTTCGTCAAAGGAAAGGATGTATTCTATTGCCAATTCCATGCTAATGTCCAAGAAGACACCAAGTGTTGAAGATCTGATACGGATGTATGAATCGGATGGTATTACTCCTGATCTCCTACTTGAAACCGGAGTTATAGAAAAAATACCGCCAGATTTTTATTTAAAGTTAGCTGAGCTTCATACTTCACATGAATCAAGACAGATACCCGTCATCGAAACTGTTAGTGGGTTCAACCCTACAAAATTATTGTATTATGAAGATGGATCTATTAGAGAATTTGATGCTAAAATTCTCAAAATACTTGAAGGCAAATACTTGATTTTAGATAAAACTGCATTTTACCCTAGAGGAGGAGGACAGGAACCAGATTTCGGATCTATAGAAGGGATTAAAGTAACAGATGTAATAAAACAAAATGAAATAGTTCTTCACAAAATACAAGTCCCATCCAAGTATCAATTTCCAGAGAATAAAATAGTCCACGGAATTGTTGATAATGTAAGGAGACGATCTATAACCAAAAATCATAGTGCAACACACATATTGAATTCTGCTGCAAGAAACAGTCTTGGTTCATGGGTATGGCAGAATTCTGCCTTTAAGGACGAACAGTATGCAAGATTGGATATTACTCATCATTCTGCTCTTACAAAACAAGAAATAAATCAAATAGAAAGAGCCGCAAATGAAGTGGTTCAAAGAAATTTACCAATTATTATTAAAGTATTCGAAAGGTCCGATGCTGAGGAGAAATACACATTTAGGATTTATCAAGGTGGCGCAGTTCCCTCAAACAATGTGAGGATAGTGAACATAGAAGGGTGGGATGTCGAGGCATGTGGTGGAACTCATGTAAATAAGACGGGTGAAATAGGTTTAATAAAAATTCTAAAAACTGAGAGAATTCAAGATGGTGTAGTAAGACTTGAATATGTTTCTGGGGATAATGCATTACAGTATGTGCAATCACAGGATTCTCAATTACTTCACATAGCTCAATCTTTGGGATCAAGTAAAGAGAAGGTAATTGAATCATTTGATAAGGCTACGGTAGAAAATGAACTAATCAAAAGGAAATTTAGAATGCTTGTTAATAGATTTTCAGACAATATGGCTGCAACCATTACTCAGAAAGCGACTAAATCAAAATCAGGATTAAAGATATATGGTATTTATGACGAAGAAATAGGAGATGATTACTATATCGCATTGGGAGAAAAAAGTATCGATATTGATCCTTTTTTGGTATACGTCGCACTTATTCAGGATCAAGAAAGGATAAAAGCCGTAGTTTTCGTTGGAGAGGAATCAAGAAAAATCATCAAGGCATCAAGAATTGCGAAGGAAATTTCATTGAAACTCGGAGGTACTGGAGGAGGAGGCACAGATAAATTTGCTCAAGGTGGAGGTAGGGATAAAAGCAAGATTCATGATTGCTTGAAGAATCTTGAGAATCTGTTAACAGATATTTTAGACTCTAGTGAAAAAAATGGTTGAAAATTCAGTTGAAAAAACGCCCAAAGTTGAACTTAATTGGGCAAGAATTGAAAAAAAATGGAGAAAGAGGTGGGCCGAAGATAAAATATTTGAAACTGAACCACAATCGCATAAAAAAAAGTATTTTCTGACTGTGGCGTATCCTTACCCAAATTCTCCACAACATGTTGGACATGGACGAACGTATACTTTGGCTGACGTCCATGCGAGATATAAACGCATGAACAATTATAACGTATTATTTCCAATGGGTTTCCACTATACCGGAACACCGATTGTGTCAATGTCACAAAGAATCAAATCCAATGATTTAGAATTAATAGAAACTTTCCAACAAATATACAAAATTCCTAGTGAAACAATATCTACTTTCAAAGAACCCAAAAGAATAGCCAGCTTTTTTCATGAAGAGATTAAGCAAGGAATGAATGAAATGGGCTATTCTATTGATTGGAGGCGAGAATTTACCACTATAGACAACGGTTATTCAAAATTCATATCCTGGCAATTTAGAAATCTCAAGAAGAATGGTTTAATAGTGCAAGGATCTCATCCGGTCGGATGGTGTCCTCAAGATCAAAATCCAGTGAGTCAACATGATACCGTGGGTGATATTGAACCAGAGCTTATTGAATATGTGCTTGTGAAGTTTAAATTTGAGGAACAGTATGTTATTCCAACTGCCACATTAAGACCTGAAACTATTTTTGGTGTTACAAATTTATGGATAGATCCTGATATAAAATATGTAATTGCACAAGTAAACAAGGAGAAATGGATAATTACTAAAGAAGCTGCAAGAAAGTTGGAATTTCTGAACGCTAGTGTTACGATAATTTCAGAGATAGATGGCTTTAATTTAATAGGAAAATCAGTGTTTGATGTAACAAGAAGACAACTTGTTCCTATGTTCCCAGCATCATTTGTTGATCCGAATAATGGAACTGGAATTGTAATGTCCGTTCCAGCACATTCACCATACGACTATCAAGCTCTGGTTGATTTAAAGAAAGATGACAATACCTTGAGAAAATTTGGCATCAATGTTAATATTATTCCTATAAAAATTATAAAAACTGATGCGTTTCCCTCAAATGACACATTCCCTGCGGAAGCCATAGTTACTCGCTATTCAATCAGGGATCAGAATGACCCTAAACTAGAAGAGGCAACGAACAAGCTTTATTCGGAAGAATTTCACAATGGTGTTCTTTTGCCAAACATAGACCAAATAGGAAACTTAAGTGTGATAAAGGCTCGAGAGACAATAAGGGAAAAAATTATCAACGATGAAATTGGAACGACCATGTACGAATTGAAAAATGTAGTAAAATGTAGATGCGGTACCCCCTGCGTTGTTAAATTACTAACTAATCAGTGGTTTATCAACTATAGAGATGACAATTGGAAAAAAAAGGCATATGACCTAATTGAAAATATGGAAATCCTACCTGAAGAAATAAGACAAGAATTTACTAATGTTATAGATTGGCTTAAGGAAAGAGCATGTGCAAGAAAAAGCGGTCTTGGAACAAAACTTCCATGGGATAACGAGTGGATTATAGAGAGTTTGGCAGATTCGGTTATCTATATGGCCTATTACCTATTATCAAGACACATTAGCAATAATCTAGACTTGCAAAGGAATAAAGATATGGTATTGGCAGATAATTTGAATGATAGTTTCTTTGATTATGTTCTCTTAGGAAATAACGATAGGGATCTTGTTGCTAAGGACTCAAAAATTTCAATCCAATTACTAGAAAAAATTAGAAATGAGTTTCTGTACTTTTATCCTGTAGATTCTAGGCATTCCGGTAGAGATTTGGTGCCTAATCACCTTGCGTTCTTCATATTTAATCATGCTGCAATATTCCCCAGGGACAAATGGCCCAAACAGATTGTTGTAAATGGATCGGTACTAATGGAAGGTAAAAAGATGTCTAAATCACTTGGAAATATTATTCCCCTACGTAAAGCAATAGATGAATACGGCGCAGATTCAATCCGTCTTACAATGTTGGCGTCCGCTGAAATATTACAGGACTCTGACTTTTCTTTTGACTTGGTAAAAGGAATTAGATCAAAATTGTTTGAAATCTACAGAACTATAAATACAAATTTGAACATTTTTACTACATCTCGAGATAGTTTGGATTATGATGATGATTTGGAAGATGTTTGGATATCAAGCAGATTGCAACATGTTATTTTGGAAACTACATCTGCTATTGAAAAATTTAGAATCAGAGAAGCTCTGCACAATATCTTATACTTGATGGACAATGATTTACAATGGTATGAAAAAAGAAAGCTCGCAAAGAATAAATCAATATCCAATAATTACTTGAGAGAATTCTTTGAGACAAGGATAAAATTATTATCACCATTTGCTCCTTATTTCTGTGAAGAAATTTGGGAAATAATGGGAAATCATTCATATATCAGTTTGGCCCAATGGCCAGAGATTAATCAATCGAGAATTTGCCTAATATCTGAAGACAATGAAAGACTCATCCAGGGGATGATTTTTGATATACAGAAAATAACAAAGGTTACGAAAATCATTCCAAAAAGGATTTTGATATATACAGCTTCAACGATCAAGAGTAAATTATATAGGAAATTATTAGACAGAATTCAAAGCCAAGCAACTTCCAATTTTGGAGAACTCATGAAGGAATTTGTGAACGATAATGAAGTCAAGGATTTTGTAAAACGTAATCCTGACCTGGTAAAGAAAATGATAAATGACATATTGTCCGAATCAGTTGAAGTTAGAGAAAGAAGAATGAAAATAGATTCCTTTGATGAAGTGATCCCGCTACAAGATGGAATATCTTTACTAGTTAATGAAATTGAAAATGATCATCTTGAAGTAAATATTTATGCTGAGGACAACAATGACAAATATGACCCAAAGCAAAAGTCAAAATTTGCAAGACCCTATAAGCCAGCAATATACATAGAATAATCAAGTTATCATCATGACACAGATTTTATTTTAGTTGTAACGGCAGAGAGAGTCAATATTTTTCATTATATCTTCAAAAATTTCTTTGTGAATACAAGCATCTTTTTAGGTTCATATAACATTAAATTTAGAACTATTCCAGATATTCAGAGTTGTCAGATATTTACACACTAGTATGTTCAAATCAAGATCTTGCGAGCAGTACAATTTCAAGGTGTTTAATTGAGGAATATGGATTCTTAAAGGATGTGGATTGTACATTTTACTCGGATAAATATCCAGGTATTGTCTTGCACGTTTCTGAAAATAATTTGCTCTATCTCGATAATCTCGACGAAAAATATCCGAATACAGTATGTTACATTTTTCTGTCTCAACATAGATCCCAGGCTAACATTCCGGCATTAACATGCCATTCCACAGGAAATTTTGACAAGAATAATTTTGGTGGCAAGGAAAGGGAATTAGGAATATGTTATCCATGGATTCAAAAACAATACATAATTGAATTGAATAATAATAAAGATACTGTCCCTATGTATGATATTATTATAGAGTCCACACATCATGGACCCACATCGCTAAAAAAACCAATACTGTTTATTGAAATAGGATCAACAGAGCAACAGTGGATAGATAAAAATGCGGCAAATACAGTATGCAGTTCTTTGTTTAAGGTAATCACAAGAAAGCATGAATTTTGTGAAAAGGTTGCAGTAGGATTTGGGGGTAATCATTATCCAACAAAATTCAACAAGATATTGATTGAATCAGAATATGGTTTGGGTTCAATAGCTGCGAAACACGATTTACCATACTTGGATAATTCCTTGATAGATCAAATGATACGAAGAAATATTGAAAAAGTAACTTGTGCTATTGTGGATGCCAAGGGACTAGGGAAAGAGAAATCTAGAATATTAACTGAACTAGATAAAATTGGAATGGAAGTAATAAAAATTTAGGATTAATAATGATACAATAATTATTTATGATTGTGCAACATAACTAGAGTACGTCTATGTCTTTCAGTAGAAAAAATAGTAATAAAAAAACAAGTATGGGTCACAATAATCACATTAATAGCCAAGCTGTCTATTCACTTGTTGCTAATATTCCTCCGGGGAAAGTTGTAACATACGGTCAATTGGCAACATCACTTGGTAATTCTCGTGCTGCTCGGGGCGTAGGAAAAGTTCTAAATAAGAATCCGCTGCCAGTCATAGTCCCTTGCCACAGAGTTGTTTGTTCAGATGGACGTGTTGGAGGATATATGTATGGGATGAAACGAAAAATATCCCTATTAATTAAAGAAGGAATTCCTATAGATAATGATATAATAAAAGATTTTGAAAAATATAGGATTTCAAGTTAGGATTATCACTTGTGCATTTTTGCTTGCTTGGCTAGATCTCTCAAGTGTGAAAGAGATCGGATATTCCCACCTTTAATTTTTTTATACAGCGCCCAAAAGGTTTCTCTATTAATTTCATTTCTGGCTTTCAGTATTTTTAAATGACGTCTCATGGCCTTGGTTTTTTTAACATAAACTTCTTTCTTGCCGACTCTGGCAGTTTTCTTACCTTTCTTTGAACCGGCAGAAGTACCATGCTTCCTACGTGTCTTTAGTTTCTTTTCTGCTCTCGATCTAGAAATACCTCTTACTTTTACAGTCCATATAGTTCCATTCTTGACTAAGGAACGCATGTCCTCTCGTGTAATAGCATCAGATATATCATCAAGCTTATCAGGTTCAAATCTTATCCTATTTGATCCAACACCCAATACTCTAGCTATCAGTTCTCTTTTTTTTCTTAAATTTACAACCATTATGATTTAGACACTTTTTTTCCTACGTTTTTGCCCTTTGCTTCTTTCTTGGGCTTTTTGCCCTTTGCTTCTTTCTTGGGCTTTTCGACCTTTGCTTCTGCTTCTTTCTTGGGCTTGGTTTCAAGTTTTTTAGGTAATTTCTGTAATGCCTCCACCTTGCCTGGATTCAAAATCTTGATTTTCAGCTTTGTGGCTTCTGTGACTATATCTATTCTTTTTTTATTCCCAACACCGTGTGCTATTCTCACCGCATCTACCTCTGGATCAATTTTTGTTAAATCCCTGGTATTAAAAATCAAAATATCGTTATAACCTGATGGATGTAAGCCTCTTGATTTTCTAGGCCCCTTATAACCTACCTTAACTAGAGGCGGAACACCGGATACCTGCTTTCTCATCTTATTGTCTTTTCCCTTGGGTTTTCTCCAATTAGGTGCAAGTTTCTTGTACCTCCAGCTCTCTTGTCTTACAAAATCTGGTCTTTTGTCTGCTATTTTTTTTCTGAGTTGCAGGAGTTCCTTATTAATAACCATAGAACTATTGTCAAAACCCTATTTTTTAAATAAAAATGTTTCTAGATAAACCTGACCTGTTTGATATCCTAATATTGGCAAAAAATATGGGCTTCAATCAGTCCTCAGGCTATTGGCTGTGATGAATAAGGAGTACTACCCAACATTTGCACGTACATCGATTCAAAGAATAGGATGAAACAAACTGTAGAAATTTGATATTGTTATATTCTTTATGTGACAATTATATACTAATTAATTGACTGAATATCACACTGGAGAATTGGTACCGCATAGTGGTTCATTCAATTTCTTGAGGCATGCATCTACCTTTCTGAAACGTATACGAAAAGAAAAATGTTCGCTGCCGCCAAACGAACGTATGGTACCTCTATCGAAAGGTGATCCCTTTCCACCACGCAGGTGTTGAAATGCGAGTGTTATCTGGAAGGGTTGAGGATAATTTGATTTTCAAAGCACATTTTACAAAATCATTGGACAATGTTTATGAATCCATATTTTTCTCTTGTAGTTCTAATAATTGACATATTGTACGCGAAAATTCGTTTCGAATATTCTTGAAGGATTTCCATCATAGGTTGCGATGTTTTATCAGTGTAAAATCCAGGACAATCACCCGTTAGTTGGTATGATGCATGCACCACAGGCTTGCCGTTACTAGATTCCATCCATGAAGAAAATGGATAGAGCCAGCAAACTCCCGGTTTGTCTGGATGTATTGTACAACTTCCACAATCATCTAAGAATCTGCAAGGTAGTGGTTTCCCATCTTGATCTTCGCTTTCCTTTTCTTTTCTTTTTAGTGAAATCATGCTGATAGTTGTAATGACATTATTCATAGTCGAAGTTTCATTCCAACTTGAGATTGTAGTTTCCTTTTGGATAAATTCAGATTCTGAATCATAACCCATTTTATTTGAAATTAATGAAATGTCGTCTCTGGTCATGGGTAATCTTCCCTGCCTCTCACAACAATTATGACAGTCTGGCCAAAGGCACCTCCAAAGAACAAACGTTTTATCTCTTGTTAGGTATGGAATGTGAAAAACTACCTCATTTACAACTAATTGTGAATCAGAAACATCATCACGTTTTCCTAAATGAAGATCATATATTGGTTTTTCTACAGTCCATTTGTTGACCAAATTATCCAAAGCCTGTTTCACCTCTAATTCTTCCAAAACCAAATATGATTATGGCAGGACCCAAGTTTAAATGTGCCTAAGAAACAATTGTCAGTTGAACCGCACAACATGCTTTTTCAAGATGCAAGAGGCCCAAAAAAAGAATCAAGTCATAAAGGCAAGCACGCGTCCTCAACACAAAACAGGAGAATGGTATGGGAGAATATTATTTGGCCGCTAATCTTAGATGTAAATCGATCCTATTTCACATTAAAAGAATATCATTCTAAAAGGGATAAATTTTGTAAGTATAGGAAGATACAATCGTCAAAGGTCGCGGGTGGTTTTGTATCACTGTTGGTTAAGGGGATTCTTATAAGACAAAAAAGTATCTATTCAATTCATTACAGATTAATACCATATATGAGAAAGAAGGCCAGTCTGGAGTATGGTCAGGCAATAAGAGAAACAAGCACTAAACGATAACTCATATTTTGATTATCTATACTTTATGGTTTGTAACTTTCCATTATCGGCAATTACAGTTATCTTTTGAAAATCTAGATCCTCCTCTTCAGGGGTAACGAATATTGAACTGAATGGTGCGATAGAATTGTAAATCTGCTTTTTGTCTGTATTATCGTCGAATATGATTGTTACATCATGTATTTCATGGGGATTATTGTTGTTTATTTTTATACTTATAGTGCTCAGGTCCTCTCCTGTTTCGAATGTTTCGACAGTCAACCCTGCCCTTGGAATAAATACTAGCAAAACGACGATAGCGACAATTGCAAAGCCACCGTAAATGGCATATCGAGCTATCCTTATCCAGTCCCTTTTTTTCTTGACATTACCATCATGATGCCAACCGTCATCCCATCTTCCCAATTTTGTTCAATTGTATATACTAAACAAAATTATTATAAACATTTTATTGTTGAAGTAGAAGTTAGACTAGCGATGCTATTTGTTGAACTTTCTGAAGAAGGCTATTATGTTATCACAGTTCTTGCATTTGTATTCTCCTTTTTCCACAAGTACCACGCCCTGACCTAATTCCTCATTAGGAGTCTCAAATTTAATGACTGGAGAACCATCATATTCCTTTCCACATGTATTACAATAATATCTCAAAAACCTCTCCTCACTCAGTTTTCCTACATTTGCTAAAAATATTTGTGGAATTCCCAAATAGGCCTTGATTTCTTCTTCTTCTGTAATCCTTGCATAAGCATATCCACCTGAACCCAACAACTTTCTTACATCCAGATCTTCATTTCCATCCATGGTTCTTATTTAGAGAAGCCCATAATTTTAATAGTACAGGGACTGATGTGGTTTGTCTTTATTTTCATCAGTAAAGTTAATGAAAATTGGTGTGGTTTTGATCTCTAATGGCTTCTAAATTTGATTCTAATCTCTTGTTAGATAGAGTTGAGTTCAAGATCTTTGCAGCGGAAAAACATTTGAATAATCTCAAAGAATTTGAGTTAAATTTTCCAAATATAGAAAAGATCGATGTCGCAATCCAGATGGAATTAGAGATAGATTGCTTTCTTGCCCAACTACTAGGATCTCTAGATTGTCTGTTGTTGCTAATTAACACAAGATTAGAATTGGGAATAGCTTCAGGAAGGGTCGACATAGCAACAATCCAAAGCGCCTTGAACGCCAGAACAAAAAATATCAGTCTGCTTACGGATTTGCATAAGGCATCAGAACACAATAGTTGGCTTTGGATATTAAAGGAATTTAGAAATCAGACAATGCAAAGACCATCCAAAGATGTCCAAGATCTTTTATTTGAAGATATGACTACATCATTAAAGGAAGGTCTAAACATGTCAATTCGCACTTCGGATAAATATATCAATAAGTATACAGTTCGCTATTTTCAACAAAGTGTCAATCGAGTTAGGGAGCTGGTTAAATCTATCAGAATGAAAGAGCCACTGCTAACGTAGATATCGATAAATAAAAAAGGTTAACCCATGTATATTAAATTTGAAAATTCAGTTGTTAAATAGTATGTTGTGCATAAAGATATACATGTAAAAGCGTGACACACGGTGGGCGATCGGCAAAGATACTCACTATGTGTGTTTAAATTCGATAAATTACTTTGAATTGAGTTTTAGGTTGCATATTCTATAAAGTTTGTATGACTCAGCAATTTCAAAGATTGAACTCGCCGATCTATCAACTTCTTTCATGGCCAATCAGTTAACTGTTATATTTGATAGTGTCGAGTCACTAACTAGAATGGCGCTAACAAAACTGCTCTTAGTAATATTCGTTGCCTCTGCAGCCTTACTGATATCAGGAGCGATACAAAATAGCGTTATGGCAAATCAATATTCACAACAAGAACAAGGATATTCTCATCATGACAAAATGATGATGAGGCCAGCATCGTATGCACTTGGAACCATCGCAAGTTTACAAAATGACGAAAACGGTAATCCTATATGGATAGTTTCAGGTCATTACAAAGGAAGTATATCAATGAATAATAAAACACAAGATGGAAACGCAACAGGCAGTCTTCCAAATGCAACATTGTATGCCAAATTTAGTATGGTAATGACAAATGGATCCGCCATGCATGATCACAGGATCTATAACTTTACTCTTACAGGTATGTCAATGCCAAATAACTCGACAACAGTATTTAATGGAACTGCTACTATAACCATGAGACAAGGACCAGTACCTGATGTCCCACTCAGCATAAAAGCGATGGAGGACAATGTCGTAAGTATATGGGTAGATCCAACCAAGGTACAAAACCACTTTGGGAATACACCAATATTTGGTACAATAGAAAAACTGATTGAAGTACATAAGTGAGATGGAAAGTATTACTATTCTAAGTTACTAACCATATTTTTTTTATTATTTTTTTTAGTTTTTAACCTGTTGTCTAATTGCGGTAAGTCTCTAGCAGTCCCTAAGCGGGTTAAACAAAAGATACCGATAAATATTCGTTTGAAAGTTTCTAGTTGTAGCTCGTGAATTAGCCCGGTCGAATCTACACGATTGTGTCGATGCCGAATCTAGCGGTCAAACTCCACAGGAGGGCTATGGATTTCAGGCTCTGGATCGTCATGAAAAGATACCTGAGGACAGCAGTTCGAATCTGCTCCGGGCTACCACTTTAAATCTAAATTTGGGGCCCAAATTTAGTCAAGTATTCGCTTTCTTTACCGAATCTCTTGAAATTTTCTATAAATAAATGTGCTAATCTTTTCGCTGCAATAACATATTGATCTCTGTTAGACCACGAAAAACTTGGATCTAAAATTTCTGATGGGACTTGAGGACATGAAAATGGAATTTCTAGATTGAATATATTGTCGTGTTTATATTTTATCCTTTCAAGATCACCGTTAATAGATGCGGATACCATTGCTCTAGTATATTTTAGATCCATTCTCTTACCGATTCCATATGGTCCTCCAGTCCAGCCAGTGTTTATTAGATATACATTTGTGTTGTGTTTTGAAATCTTTTCTGCAAGCATTCTTGCATATCGAATTGGGTGTAATGACATAAAGGGTGCTCCAAAACATTGGGAAAATGTCTCTTTAGGTTCAGTAATACCTCTTTCTGTACCTGCTAGCTTACTGGTATAACCAGAAATAAAATGATACATGGCTCCTTCCTTTGTTAGTCTCGCTATTGGTGGCATGACGCCAAATGCGTCCGCAGTTAAAAAGATCATGACTTTGGGATGAGTGGCCATTGATGGAATTACTGCCCCTGGGATAAAGTCTAATGGATAAACCACTCGGGTGTTCTCTGTTAGAAAGCTGTCCTCAAAATTTGGTTCCCGTGTATGTTCATCCACAATTACGTTCTCCATTACAGAACCAAATTTTATTGCATTCCAAATTTGCGGTTCATCTTCTTTGTTGAGATTTATACACTTTGCATAACATCCACCTTCGAAATTAAAAATCCCTTTATCAGACCATCCATGCTCGTCATCCCCTATTAGGCGCCGATCTGGATCTGCAGATAATGTTGTTTTTCCTGTCCCTGATAATCCAAAAAATAAGGCGGTTTCCCCATTCCTTCCCATATTGGCAGAACAATGCATGGGAAATATACCCCTCTGAGGAAGCAGAAAATTCATCACAGAGAACATTGCCTTCTTTATTTCCCCAGCATAAGAGGTGTAACCTATTAGGATCATTCTCTTGGAAAAATTAATGATTATGAATGTGCCGCTTTTGGTCCCATCAATTTCAGGAAGAGACGCAAAATCATTAACAAAGAATAGAGTGAATTCAGGTTTATGATTATTAAGATCCTCAGAAGTTGGGCGAATAAATATCTGGGATGCAAAAATATTATGCCAGGCATTATCGGTAAAAACCCTTATTGGCAGGCGATTGTCCGGATCTGCTCCCACAAATCCATCAAAGATATAAAAGTCCTTACCAGATACGTGTTGTTTCATCCTTTCAAAGATCTGATCAAACTTTTCTGTAGGTATGGGATGATTCACTTTACCCCAGTCGATAAGGTCATGTGTTATTTCATCATCTACAATGAATTTATCATCAGGTGAGCGACCTGTAAATTTACCAGTCTTTACCGATAATGCACCAGAATTTGATAATAGTCCTTCGTTTCTTTGAATTGCAATTTCAATGAGAGTCGCAATTGGCAGGTTTCGCTCAATTTTTCCAAAATTAATATTCATCTTCTCAAGTTGCAGAAGATAGCTCTTTGGATGACCATTATCTTCCTCATTCATTGATACGATGTTAGGTCCATAATGGGTATTTAATTTATTTCATGTTATAATATCTGCTTGTTCAATAAATAAAGTAAAAATCAAAGTAAATATTGATTGGTGTGAATCACGTGACTCTACACCAATCAATACGGTTGTTACATCTATCTCCTCAAATAGACGATATTTCTAATTGACCGCCATATCGTTTAAACTTTATGAAATAATCGTGATTGAAATCCATTCACAAATTCAGATCATGCCCTCTATCTAGCTAAAACCAATAAAGGTAAAAAGTAGCCCTCAATATATTGTAAATTATTAATTTAATTGAAAACAGTTGTTGTGTAATACCCAGGTTTTATATTTTCTAGAATAATAGGATGAGCCGTTATCTTCCTCATTGAGCCTAGAATAATTATGGTTGTCCTGCCTCTCAAGTATACGCAGCAACTTAAGAACAGCTCTCTCTTCAACCAAATATTTAACAATTCTCTCTACTTCTCTTTCCATCTATTTTCTGTACCTATTGCATTTGCTAATCCAATTATTACTTATATGTGGTAACCAACATTCTTAATATAAAATTACAGGTACTTTTTTAGAAGAAAATTAAGTAAAAGAAAAGATGAATAAGAAGACTCTTCTCAACTTGTAGAAAGTATTTAAATTATTAATTAAGAAATAAAGGATTTGTAGCCAAAATGTGCATCAAAACTTCCAGAATTCTTAAAACAATAGATATAAATTAACTTTTTAGAGTAGAATTCATGTGAACCATTATATAGAGCATTTTACAATGGACCATTTAACTAGTGTCAGATATTTTCGATTATATGTTCTAATTCCGGTCTCATTTTTGTTTATTTTTAGCTTGATTACTGTAAATTCTTATGCACAGACAACAGCTGTCGACGATACTCTTTTGCCCAAATTATTTGACAGGGTAAAGAATTCTGTTGTACAGATTACTGTCTCCGGTGAAGATCCTCGTTCTTCCGCATTGGGTTCAGGTTTTATTTTTGACACATCTGGTCATATTATTACAAATGACCATGTAGTTCGTAATAGATCGTTTAATGATACTAATACAAATAATACTAGTACAAACAATGTTACTGTCACTTTTCTTGATGATAGGTCCTTCAAGGCAAAAATTGTAGGTAGCGACCCCTTTTCTGATCTTGCTGTTTTGCAAATAGAAAATCCACAAAATCAATCAATGATTCCTCTGGTACTGAGTAATTCTTCGGATGTAAAAATCGGAGAACATGTAATTGCCATAGGTAACCCATTTGGGCTTTCTGGTTCTATGACAGAGGGAATAGTTAGCGGACTAGGAAGAGTCATTCCATCGCAGAATCCAGAAGAACGTCCGCCAGGTCCGGAATTAATGCCTGATGAAGAGAACAGACTGGTTCCGCCGACCTCATTTTCTATACCCGAGATAATTCAGACCGATGCGGCCATTAACCCAGGAAACTCTGGAGGACCATTGCTCAATTTGAAGGGCCAAGCGATTGGGATTAACAGCGCTATTTTTTCATTAACAGGCGCATATACCGGTGTGGGATTTGCCATACCGGCAAGTACCATTCAAAGAGTGGTACCAGTTTTGATATCAGAACATTCCTACAAACATCCATGGATTGGAATCTCAGGAGTGGACCTCAATGAACAGATTGCCTCGGTTATGAAATTAAATACAACGAAAGGATTTCTTGTAATAGATACTAGTCCTGGGGGACCAGCATCTAAGGCTGGAATTCAAGGTGGAGATAAAATGGTAGAAATTAACGGAAGACAGACTAATTTATTTGGAGATGTCATTGTAAAAATTGATAATCAAAATGTTTCTAAAATTGATGATATATTAGTATATCTGGAACAACAAAAGAAGGTTGGACAAAGTGTCAATTTGACTGTAATAAGAGATGGTAAACTCGAAACAATAAATGTTGTTTTGGCTGAAAGACCACTACGACTCGATACAGAACCTTTATGGTTGGGCATTGATGGTATTGACATGGATGCGGAGATTGCTTCAGAACTGATGGTTAATCAAAGTTCCGGTATTTTAGTAGTCTCAGTAATTTCCGATGGACCTGCAGACAAGGCTGGGCTTGAGGGTGGCTATAGGATCACTGATATCAATGGAACTCAAATAGAATTGGGCGGAGATATCATTAGTACTGCTGATAACCAAACCATAGAAAATTTGAGAGATATGGCAACATACATCTCAAATAATAAAATTGAGGGTGACACAATCAGTCTTGGTGTCCTTAGAGATGGTAAGCCGCAGGAAATTGAAGTTACTCTAGAAGCAAGGCCAATGGATCAAAGATAGTAATGATTAGAAGTGCAATTCCAAGTTCATGGACATGTACATGAGACATGGACACTAATCAGAATGAGTGAATTCTTTAAAGCCGTTCTTAAAGTCTGCGTTTGTTTTATGTAAGAGTTCGATGAATTTTTTGTCTTTAGCAAGAATCTCCTTCATATTGCTTTCTAGCTCATAATATGCAACATCCGAGTCACCGGATTCTGATTTTGGACTAAGAGAGAGGATGTTTGAATCGGAGTACATGGTCATAATCCTAAATGTCAGTAATTTTGCATTTAATTCTAGTTCAAACTTTAGATGGTTCATCAGTTTGTTTTTATGTTCCTCATTAGAGTTCTGTGTGTCTTCTAACCAGTTCAGAGTAATCCTGCAACACTGTCTTAGATATTGAGTGATGAGTGAATAAAATCGTCCGGTACTTGAGGCTATTGTATCTACTTCAAAATACTGATACAAAAGCGCCAAGAGAATTGGGTCATTGTTATACTTTTTTAAAAGACTTGGAGGATAAGTTCTGGTTTCAGAGAGTACATAAAATAAACCAGCACTGGTCAATTGGTATTTTCTCATTCCTCTTAATATCAGTCCCTTTTTTTCAGAAAGAAGTTTGAGTGCCAGTAATTTTGACATTGCTGACGTATCACTGATTTGATCCTTGTCTCTTAGTTTCAGGTATGAGCCTATTTGTGCTGAAAGATCGACACTGTTTATGACTTTAAATAAAATTGACTTTTCTTCGCTACCTACTTCTTTTTTTTCATAATCATATAATATGGAGAGATAATTAGAGTAATCCATTTTTGCTTGTGCAGTATTAGAATAACTGAATTAATTGAATTTAAATTGTTCATTTCATGATGGAGTAGGAATTGAAAAATAGCAACTTTTCATGTGAACTAGGTCCGAAACAATTTTTTTTCCCATTGAATTGATTTTGATAATAACAAATACTACATTTAAAAAGCACTCTCTTTGTCTAAGTCGTAGGGGCCATCGTCTAGCTTGGTCAAGGATACCAACTCAGTTGATTTAGTATCATTCCTTGAGGTATAGGCCTGGGGCGCTGGCGGTCGTGGGTTCAAATCCCACTGGCCCCATTGTGATATTAGCTCTCTAATTGGATTCTGGAGAGAAAAGGGAAACAAATGCAAATAGAAAAGATTGATAATTATGACGCATACTCATTATTGGTACGTGCTACAAGATCAGAAGTTACAAGAGACTATTTACCTTTAGTGATCGAGTTTTCTTTAATCATGCTGATTAACTACCAGATAGGACAATGGAGGAAAGGTGGAATTTCTTTGCACAAAAAGGAACCAGAATTCCAAATTGGGTCTTTATTTGCATGATAAATTCTTAAAATTTCAAAAGGAAAGGAAGTGCGACGATTGCATCTCATGTTATCAATTACGAGGAACAAACACCTGAATGTTATTGTTAGTTGTATCTGCAACATAGACCTGCCCAGCAGAATCTATGTCAATACTTTCTGGCGCTGAAAACTGACCCTTACCATCACCTTCACTTCCCCATTTAGTTATAAAGGTACCGTCCTTATCAAAAACCTGCACACGGTGATTTCCGGAATCTGTCAGGTACAAAAGATCATTAGGACCAAATGCAATAACTGCAGGCTTATTTAATTGCCCATCTTCGGTACCCAGAGTACCCCAGGTCCTTACAAAAGTACCATTATTAGTAAAGATCTGAATTCGGTTATTTCCATAATCTGGTACATATACGAGGTCATTTGAATCAACAGCTACATCCCAAGGTTGAATGAATTGCCCATTGCCTGAGCCCTCCGATCCCCATTTTGTTATAAATGTACCATTGCTTGTGAATTTCTGTATATTTGCCCCATCTCTGTCACTTACAAAAACGTATCCTTTTGAGTCGACGGCTATACCATGTGGATGGAGAAACTCTCCATCACCAGTTCCATGAGTACCCCATTTTGTTATGAATTTCCCGTCGCTACTAAATTTCTGAACTCTAGCATTATTTTGATCTGTGATATACACGTTACCATCTATATCAATTTCATTGCCATGCGGATGATTGAATTGCCCATTGCCTGAGCCCGTTGTACCCCAGCTTAAAAGATAACTTCCGTTTTTTGAAAATTTCTTTATACTGTTTGGTTCAATATCATTCACGTATAAATTACCTTGAGAATCTAACTCAATTCCTTCTGGCTCATGAATTTTTATTTCTGCGATACCATCTTGAGGTATGTTCCTATCAAAAATATAATTAGATAAAGAACTTGGCGATGATAGAATTTTAGATATATTTCCGGATAATACCAAAAGCAAACCCAGAGATAGTATAAAATAAAATACAAATTTTTTTGACATTTTTTATATAAGTAGCTTCGTTCAGTATAGACCTTTCGGAATACTAGATGTTATTAACTACTCTTAGATCGATTAGGTAATTTTATTGATTTGTCATATAGAATAAATCGTTAAAATCTGAAGAAATGATGTAATACCCAATATAACTGGACTTTTGCTAAAATCATAGTTTTGCAACAACTATAACTATGCCAAAGGAAGAAAAACCTTAAGATAACTCATATTCTATCTGCGCCTAGCCGGTTATGACCGTCGCTGTGCATGAGGAATAACCAAAACTACGTCCATACTTGGCATGCGAGATTTGATCACCTTTTGGGTGTTAAGCAAGATCAATTCGACCTCATTCAATGGTTTTTTTCCATCCATTTCAACATGTATTTCTGCTCTTGAGATCATACCAGTTTGGCGCAATTTGATGGACCTTACAGTGACATCACCTTCGAACTTTTGCTCAACTAATTTCTTCATAAAATCTGTACTAACGGGGTTGTTCCATGCATCAACCAGTATCAAAGATGATTGTTTCAAAGAAACGTAAGCCACAGAGAATATGAATCCAGCAATTACCATTCCACCTATGGCATCAGCCTGTAGAAATCCAAACTGTGTTGCTAGGAGTACACTCAAGAAACCTAGTACAGAAGCTGATCCATCCTTTATTGAATTTTTAGCATCTGTTTTTAATGAAAGTAAATTGTATTTGTTGGCAATGCGTCGCATCTGAAATGCTCTGTGTAAGGATATGGCACCGGCTATAGCTAGAACTATCATAGTGGGTATTGGATGCTTAATTTCATCTGGATGGATAAGTCCCTCATACGAATGGTAAACAATGAATATTCCTATCACGATCATCCCAATTGCTGCTACCATTGCTGCCAAGCTTTCTACTTTATGGTAACCGAATTGGAACTTTCTGTCAGCAGGTCTGCGTGCAAATCGTAGTCCTATCAATACTATAAAAGATATCATTGCGTCAGACATTGAATCTACACCGTCGGCTGTGGCCACTACACTTCCACTGATATATCCCATGAGTAATTCGGCAATTCCTATACAGATTAGGGTTACAACAGAGATTTTGGCAATTCTTTGACCCTCACGAAACCCCTCATTTACAAGTACCGCAAAAGAATCTTTATCTGTAGAAGTTCCTAAATCTGACGTTATTGAATTTGTAGGTAAGTTCTCTGAGGTTCTTTTATCCAAAGTATGAGTTATCTAATAATGGACTCGATAACTATTAAAGATTATGAACTGATTTTTAAGATTACGTTAGGATGAGACTTTTGCGCTCTCATAAATTGCTTATAAAGCCAAATAGAGTCTCGAATAGTCTACTTTATATTTGCAAGATTGCGTATCACTAGTGATCTATTAATGATGGATATGAGAATAAATTACTTCATCATATCATTAGCTATGGCCGTCGTTTTGGTTCCATCATTTGCCATAGTCTCATCTTCACAGTCAAATAACACATTGCCAAGTGACTCGCTGTCGAATAGTACTTTGTCAAATGCTTCAATATCAGACGAAGCCGATGAAGACACTACATTCTTTGAAAATGAAACGTCCTTTGCTTCTCTCAGTAGGACCCTTGCTGAAGCTAATCAAGATGACGATGAACCAATACCTCCTCCACCGCCTTCAGAATCAGAATCAGAAGGGGCAGCGGAAGAAGGCGGAGAAGAACCTAATGAATAGAACCCAGTTATAGATAAATGGCAAAAATTAAGATAACAAATATAGCAACTTAAGTTACCTGTATTAATTGATAATATGAATATTGACAAGGTGTAAAATAATTTTAGAGATTTTAGATTTTTTGACTAGCTTTTTACCATAGTCTAGAAATTTTTTGTAACGTAAAAGTTAATAATTACAAAGAAAAAATAGAGATATGGGAAAATATGAATTACCTCCGTTACCATATAGTTACGATGCATTAGAACCACACATTGACGCAAAGACAATGGAAATACATCATACCAAACATCATCAAACATATACAGACAAGCTCAATGCAGCACTTGAAAAATGTCCGGCAGAAATACAGGGAAAGGACATTGTAGAAATTTTATCTAACCTTGATCAAGTACCAGCGGATCAAAAAAGTGCTATCAATTTTAATGGCGGAGGATTTGATAATCATCGAATATTTTGGCAGAATATGAAATCAAACGGTGGCGGTGAACCAAGCGGCTCAATTGCATCTGCAATTAATGAATCATTTGGAAGCTTTGCTGCCTTTAAAGAGAAATTCGCCTCTACCACTGTGTTGATTCAAGGCAGTGGATGGGGATGGCTTGTATATAATCCATCAACAAAGAAAGTTGAGTATAAATCAATGCCGAATCAGACTAGTCCACGTACAGAAGGTTTAATACCACTTTTAGGATGTGATGTATGGGAGCATGCTTATTATCTCAAGTATCAGAACAAGAGACCTGACTATGTTTCTGCTTGGTGGAATGTAATAAACTGGCAAGATGTTTCAGAAAGATTAGATAAAGCTAAAAAATAGAATTTATTTTTTAATTTTTTAAAAACAAGCTTATTGATGATTGATTCTCGGATTACTATATAATATAAATAAAATTTTCAATAGTTGATGTTTTTTATTACGATGTAATTTGGCGGAAATCTATTAATTCTATGATCCTAGAACGATACTGTTACTGTTCTTAGTCATATTCTTCTTAACTATATTTTACTTGACTTTCCTATTTTTTATTTCTTATTTGATTTTTCGTCTAATTCTGAATATAACGGTAGAATTTTGTAAGTACCACTATTGCTTACGTTATTCATTACTGGTAGAATATTGCTAGCTTTAATATCTGTATCTACATTGGCTTGTTGAGGCATATTGTCGGTATTGTTACCTTTTAAAGGTAATACATTTGTAGCGTTAGTATTTGCATCTATATATTTTACTTTACTTTTCATATTTTTTATTTCTTTTTCAATCGTAAATTCGTCCAATACATTGCTGACTTTATTATCATAGAAGGTGGCGGTTAAATTAGTATGAGGATTACCGTTGCTAATTTCTATATTCAGAAATCCAAACTTACCCTCAAATTGTGTGGCCATGTAAGATTCTCGACCTTCGAGTGGATGAAAACCCTCTCCAGCTGTACCAACAATTGCATAGACGATGCCATCATTATTGCCATTGTATCCTGTGGTATATGCATTTGTTATAATGGGCTTTGACGTCTTGTCAACATTAAATGTGAGCGGATAAGTTCTCTGATAGTTGTGATTGTGTCCATTTAATACTAAATCAACACCATATCTGTCAAACAGTGGATGGTAGATGTTCCTTATGTCGTTTTTCGCTGGATGTGCTGACGGTGATGTATAAAAGGGCCCATAGTTGGTTACTACTATCCAATCAATATTTTCATTTTCAGACGCAGCCTTCAAATCTTTTTCAATAAACTTGTACTGATCGGAATTTACATCAAACTCGGATAATGTGGACATGATGATAAAATGGACACCCTTATAATCAAAAGAATAATAGAGCTTATCCACTCCAAACGCATCTTTGTATTGATTTAATTTCAATATCCCATCTTTTACGTCATGATAACCAAAAGTCATCATCATTTTACCCTTGAATGGTGACATTATATCAAACCAACAATCAGCAGTACTATGCTGTGAAAGATCTCCTAATGCCAATACTAACTCAGGATCTTTCTTTTCAATATTTGCTACCACTTTCTCGGTATTCGCTGAACACGAAAAATCACCTGCAGTTGCAAAATTAAAGTTCTTGTCATCATTACTATTACCATCATCATTATTACCATCATTCTTGTCAGCAATGAAACGATAACCTTCATAATTCCCACCACCATTGTCATTGTTATTATCGTTATTATCGTTATCATCGTTATCATCGTTATCATCGTTATCATCATCATCTATATCTATGCTTTCTTCTCGTAGCACTATTAGGCGCTGATTATCCTTGTCATTTTCTATCTTATCTTTTAACTTGTCAATTTTTTTCTCTAAATTAGTTTCAATTTTCTGAATTTTCAGATCTAATCCAGCAATCCCAGAGTTGTCATCTTCACTATTATCATTTTTACCGTTTTTATTGTTACCTTTGTCTCCTTCATGTTGCTCCCAGACATACTGATTATCTTCTCTGTTTATCTTATCCTTTAAATTCTCAATTTTCTTGTTTGCATCGGTAAGTTTTTTGTCGATATCCAAGTCCAATCCAGCAATTCCAAGTTTCTTCTCTACATAACCATCATCATCATTATTGTTATTGTTTTGCTGCTTAGCCTTGTCCTCTTCCTCTTGTTGTTGTTGTTGCTGTTGTTGTTCCTTAGCCTTGTCCTCTTCTTCTTGTTGTTGTTCTTCCTGCTGCTGTTGTTCTTGTTGCTGTTGTTGTTCCTTAGCCTTGTCCTCTTCTTCTTGTTGTTGTTCTTCCTGCTGTTGTTGTTCTTGTTGCTGTTGTTGTTCCTTAGCCTTGTCCTCTTCTTCTTGTTGTTGTTGCTGTTGTTGTTCCTTAGCCTTGTCCTCTTCTTCTTGTTGTTGTTGCTGTTGTTGTTCCTTAGCCTTGTCCTCTTCCTCTTGTTGTTGTTGCTGTTGTTGTTCCTTAGCCTTGTCTCCCTTTGCTTGTTCCTGTCGTTCTAAGTGTCTTTTTTCCTCTATTTTACCCATATCATCATCCCCGTTATTGGTCCACTTGTCTTCCGCGTTCTCCGAACGATTACACAGAGGAGTTCCTAGACTATCAACTACTTTATTGTCACAAAGTTCGGTTTCCAACCCCTCAAGATTAGGATTTGAATTATTCATCAAATTTGATGAAATAACGAGAATTATTAGTGAAAAACCTACTATGTAACCTATATTTCTAAATCTAAGGCTGGACAAATAGTTTACGATTTGGAATTACCGTAAGAAAATAAATAATTTATGATGTCAGGTTCTATTAAAAAATACAGTAAGAAAGATATTTTTCACATTTGATAAACTTTCCATCCGTACGTATGTCAAATTATTCTACGAAATACACATGATTTTGATTTTATCCTATACATCAAAATGAAAAAATTGAAATTTCAGTTTATTCTCAAGTATCAAATTTTATCAAAAACTGCAAAATTAATTGTAATTTAACAGTATTACATCTTATCTAATTTAGTAATAATGTTCCTATTCACCGTTACTTTCTGAAGTATCATCAAATTCTGGAAGATAGCTCCCGGATTCTGGTTTGAATTTTTCTTCATTTTTTACTTCTCCTAAAAGATCAAATGGACTCTTTTCGCCAGAATGTAGATCTTTTAAGGAACCTTCATGCTTCGCTACATCTTTTTCAAGCTGCAATAATGCAAATACATCCTCATTTTTGGTTGATGTTTCGCCACTAGTCGAATTATTCTCAGTCGTAGCATCTACAAGATTAATTTGTGCTAGTGTAGCTGAAATTGATATCATAAATGTCAGAAGCATAATTTGCAGTCCTGTTAGCATATTCAATGTATACTCTACATCCAAGTTATATAATATTTTCCTTCATAATTGTCCTTTTTGTTTTGGACTACCTATTATTTGGACCATGGGTCTTATTTGTCACCACGATACCTTTAATAGTTGTTTATGAATAATGCAATCGATAATTATTCGGTAAAATACGATGCAAAGTTCAAATACAATTAAGTGATGAATCCGAGGTTCTTATTCTCAATAACTGACTATCTGATCGTTTGCCTTAATAATGATATTGGAATCTCAGTTTAATGCAAATAACAGCGATTTCAATGAACGGTCCTATTATTAACATTTTAAATAATGATATTTCCAAAGTCAAAGTTTATTCTACATAATAGGTGATAGTATTAGTCAAAAAAAATTCCGGCATACTCAAATAACTTAGTATTGATTATCCACACTACCTTGAATAAACTTGCTAGATTTTGGATAAAAAATCTCAAACTTGATAGACATCCAGAAGGTGGATACTTTACTAATACATATACATCTGGCAAAAAGATTGAATTGCGAGATTACGATGGATTTAGATATTCATGTACAGCCATTTATTATTTGTTAACAGGAAACCAATTTGCATCATTTCATAAAATGAAGTCAGATGAGATTTGGCATTTCTATTCAGGCAGTAGTTTAACGCTACACATAATAGATTCAAAAGGCCAATTGAACGAAATTCTTGTGGGTCCAAATCCTGAGGAAGGAGAAAGGTTTCAAGTGATAGTAAGATCGGGATGTTGGTTTGCTGCGTCCATAAATGAAAAGAAATCATATTCTTTGGTCGGTTGCACGGTATCTCCTGGTTTTGATTACAGAGATTGGAAAATAGGTAACAGGAAGAAACTCTCAGAAAAATATCCCCAGCACAAAAAGATTATAGAAAAGTATACAAAAGCTCATTGAATCAATAGATATCAGGATTAGTACTGGCACGAATAATGTTGTATATAATTGTGAACATCAGAATTAGTAATTAAAATCTTATGCAATCTCTTCCGAGTCATGGGTATCAATTTCTCTAACGTTACTATCTATTTGCCATATATGTTAGGAGTAAAGGTACCATTTGATAATCCAAATACCTGGATACGCTTGTTGGCTGTATCTGCTACATAGACGTTACCATCTGGATCCACGTCAAGACCTTCAGGCTTTGCGAATTCTCCGTCACCAATTCCATCAGATCCCCAACTAACAATAAACTTGCCTTCCTCTGTGAATTTCTGTATTCTACCTGTATCGTCAATTACATAAACATTATCCAAAGAATCTACCGCTATTCCAGAAGGACTCTCAAATTCGCCATCTTTATCTCCTCTAGAACCCCATTCTAAAGTAAAGTTTCCATCTTTCGTGAATTTCTGAATTCTATCGTTAGTTAAATCCGCGATATATAGATTATTTTTAGAATCAAGATCTATATTTTCCATCCAACCAAATTGACCCTGTCTACTACCTTCTGAACCCCACTTTCTAATAAATTGTCCATCTTTGGTAAATTTCTGAATATCGGTAATTTCAGTATCGGCCACATACACATCATCATTAGAATCAATCGCGATTCCATGAGGATGCAAAAATTCTCCGGCTCCTTCCCCTGCTATACCCCACTCAATAATAAATGAACCATTACTATCAAATTTTTGTATACGTTTGTTGTTCATATCAGAAACATACACATATCCTTTTGAATCAACAGCCATACTATGCGGTGTATCAAATTGCCCAGGGTCAGTACCCTCCTTTCCCCATTCTGAAACAAATGTTCCGTTCTTAGTAAATTTCTTTATATTATGATTCTCATAATCCGGAACAAATACAAAATCTTTAGTTGTTAGAACATCATGTATTTCGCTGATCTTGTGTGTGTCGTTATTTCTCGCCCAATTTTGAACAAACACATATTCTTGGTAACCGAAGGTACCCAAGTTAATTGATGAAAAATTGAGTAGAAATATGAACGTCACCAAAAATATAAACGTAGTAAATATTGTTAGCTTCAAACGGTTACCTGCTAATTTTGACATATTTTCTCATAGAATCGTTTGGATATATGCTTATAGATATGGCAATCTCGAAATTATTTGAATTTTTGATAAATTTTTGATGACTTTCATCAAGTTCTCTTGAGAATGTCTAGATATAATACATATTGAATACTTGGTTGATTTATCATAATCATAAAATCAATTTTCTCATTTTTAGTATCTCTGATTAGCATATTCCTTAATATTACTAATTGAAGTTAGTCGTAATTGTTTACTTATTGTTCCTATCACATCAATTGCTTACTGATGCCAGAAAATCGTTCACGGTATTTACATTTCGATTTTCTTCTGGAGTACTATTTTCGATACCAATGTTACCATTGGCAATGGTTTTGTCGTCGGTAGGAGGGTTGGCAATGGGTTTGTCGTCGGTAGGAGGGTTGGCAATGGGTTTGTCATAAACCTCAGTTCTGCAATCTACGGAAGAGAGCATGTTTGCACATTCTTGATGTTTATTTTGAGATTCTTCTTGACTATCACTCAAATCTTTGCTATCGACCTTGACTATGTTGTTTTGATAATTACTAATTGGTGGTTCCAATAGATTTTGTGGCTTGTCCATCTTAAAAGATGTAGTCTTAGTAATCTTAGGATATCCATCATGTGAAACATCCAAGACCACTTTGTAAGCATTCCCACCGCTTGTAGGTGGAGTATTCCATGTGTAATCTATTGACCCGCTATCATCGGTACTTGCAGAGAACTTCTTTCCGCCAATCATTCCCACAACATTCGCGTCAGATACTATTTCTTTAGTATTGGCATCCAGAACTTTTACTTCAATTGTTTGTTCATCACCGGGTATAACAAGCTCTTTTGACAGGCTGGCCTCAACCAACAACTGTTTTTGAACTTCGTAACTCCCTGTCAATGAAGCTGGTTGGTAACCATCGGCAGATGCTGAAACTAGTACATCGTATTTACCGGACGCAGTATCAGAGGTTATGTTCCAAGAATGAGAATATGCACCAGAAGTATCTGATGTCCCATTGTATCCATTCTTTTTACCAATTTTGGCCATAACATCCGCACCAGGTACAATTTCTTTGGTATTGGCATCGATAACCTTTACATCAATCGTTTGTTCATCCCCCGGTGCAACAAGTCGTTTCAATAAACTTGCTTCAACTAACAACTGTTTTTGAACTACGAAGCTCCCCGTCAATAGAGCTGGCTGGTAACCGGCAGCAGATACTGAAACCAGTACATCGTATTTACCAGAGGTGGCACTAGGTATAATGTTCCAATAATTAGAATATTCTCCAGAGCTATCAGAAGATCCATTGTATTCATTTACCGTTATGTTAGCCCGCATAATCTTGACGACAACATTGGCTCCTCCAACATCTTGTAATGTTTTTGAATCTGAAATCTTTACTGTAAAGTTTTGGGTTTCTCCAGGGAACATTAAATCTTTTGTTAATTCCATATGAGTCGAGAGTTTTGTGGGAAGTATACCTGTTTGATTACTAGATATAATTTGAGTACTTCCTGATGGACTTGTGGATAAAGATTTTAATTGAGGGAGGACGCCAAGAGGATCGTGTAACACTGATGTGGATATTGGATTCGCATCATTAGTAACAACTCCTGTTACATTGATACTATGCCACTTTGTAGTTACTTTAGAATTTTCCAAGCACTCGAGTTTAGATGTAAGATCATTTATTCCATTTTCAATTGTGTGATATGAAGGTGAATAAGTGAATGTCCAAGATGAATAATCATCATCTCCATATGGCCCAGCCGCTTTTGCCTCTTGGAACGGTTTTTCATCATTCCAGTCTACTAATACACTACAGTCCGATTGCTCGTTATCTGTAGAAACACCAAAAATAGTTAGATTCCCAACAGGTACATCTTTTCCGCTAACTGGTGACAATATTTTTACACCAACTGATGATGGAACAGTTTTTGTTGAAGTATCTGATTTATTAATATCACTACTTTTCAATTCAGGTTGTGTCTTATCAATATCATTACTTTTAAAGTCAGGTTGTGCTTTGACTTTATTAATAGATTGGGTGGCGGACCCGTCATACTGCGGCAGGATATTACTCTTGATTGGAATGAAACCAAAGTCTTTGAATTCATTCAAAGGATTTATCTTGGACACACCGTATCCGTATGTATTAGAACTAAAAATAGGGATAATGAATAAAATCGATACAAAGAATATTATTATTAAATAATAATTCACAAAATCTTATCTAATTTAATTTTTATAAGTATTGTCACCCAATCATCTCTTAGAAATGTCACTATAATTTTTATCTAAACGAGTACTTTTCTTTTTACTTATAAAATCACATAGTTCAAGAATTAATTGATCTTATGAAACATTCTTACGTAAATTACTTTGAAAATTACTCCATTAAGAAATCCTTTACTACTTTATTAAACAGTCTTGGATTCTCTACATGAGGTCTGTGTCCACAATTCTCAATAATGATTATTCTTGAGTTACCATGTTCCATAAATGGGCGGATAAATTTTAACGGTAGCATTCTGTCTTTTTTCCCCCAAATTAGTAACATACTTGTATCAATTTTTTCAAGCTGGTTATTGTATCGTTTAGCCGTCGCACTACCTTTCAATGCCGAAATAAATGCTTCTTTTGCACCAGGTAGTAATATTCTTTTGTACATGATATCGGCATATGAAGGATTGACCATGGAAGTATCAATTGAGGTTAATATTCTGCTGATGTCCCTAGAAGATCTGGAATTCAATATCGTGTTGTATCTTTTCAATTCTCTAGTACCTTTGAACGATTTTGGGAGGGAACCGGCAGGACTGATGAGAATGAGTTTATCAACCATTTTCCTATTTTTAAGAGCAAACTCTACAGCGATATGACCACCGAGTGAGGATCCTATAATGAAGAGATGATTTATTTTTATTCTTTTAATGAATTTTTCTAGAAAACTCACATAAAATTTTATGGAGTAGCTGATCTTCGGCTTATCGCTCAAACCAAAGCCTGGAAGGTCTAAAGCAATTATTCTAAATTTAGTGGATAAAATATTAATATTATTACTCCAACTCTCTATCGAACCCCCTAAACCATGGAGAAGTAAAAGTGGAATACCACTTTTGTTTTTGTCCAAGTATCTGACAAATAAGTTATCAATTTTTGTAAACTTGAGATCAGACATGAAAATCAAAAAAAGTAATTGTTACATTATCAAATATCGAAACCATGGATGGGAGCTGAACAAATTCCTAAATGCAAGTGATCAAGATAGTATTGAACTTGAATAATTATCCGATGAGGTCAAACAATTGCACGCGGTCAGCGATTCTATCTTCTAACTTTTCGATTTTCTGTTCTATTTTATTCTTGGTGGCGTCTTCAAGTACGTTGAATTTGAGTCCGAAAATTGAATTATCGTTACTCTCGTGACTAGAGGAAGAACTGTCAGTATTCGAACTTGTCCCGACTGTATTTTCGTCATTATTACTAAATTCATCTGCCACTAGGTCTGGTTCGAATGTGAAAAAGGTATTGGATTCACTATGAGATGTCAATCCATCATTTGACGCTTCATTAGCTTCCGATTCACTCATATCCGTCGTATTAAATTCTCCGATTTCTCCCTGTTGCTTAGAGCTGACGGTAGCGTAAGTTTCAGAGTTAGAATCGATAATTTCCTTTGAGTTGGTTTCATCTTGTAATTCAGCTGTATCTGTACTCGCTACTTCTGTTTCATTTGGGTAGGGTTCAACTTGTAATTCAGCTGTATCTGTATTCGCTACTTCTGTTCCATCAGCATCTTCAGCTGAGGCGGATTTGATTGATTCTTCATTAGATTCTGAATAAAGTGGAAGAATATTCTTTACCGGTATTACTTTGGTATCTTCACTATCACTAACTGTACTTTCATTAGATTTTTCGACAGTATCATTTGAACTCTCGTTATTGCTACTACTGCTACTTGCATCTTCACTATCACTAACTGTACTTTCATTAGATTTTTCGACAGTATCATTTGAACTCTCGTTATTGCTACTACTGCTACTCTTCACTGGTAATATTTTGGTATCTTTGGTATCTTTGGTATCACTAACTGTACTTTCATTAGATTTTTCGACAGTATCATTTGAACTCTCGTTATTGCTACTACTGCTACTCTTCACTGGTAATATTTTGGTATCTTTGGTATCTTTGG
The DNA here is from genome assembly GCA_035620895.1 of Nitrososphaeraceae archaeon. Classification (GTDB taxonomy): domain Archaea; phylum Thermoproteota; class Nitrososphaeria; order Nitrososphaerales; family Nitrososphaeraceae; genus TA-21. The sequence goes on along the minus strand of DASPFY010000017.1, from coordinate 110 downwards.
TATCTTTGGTATCACTAACTGTACTTTCATTAGATTTTTCGACAGTATCATTTGAACTCTCGTTATTGCTACTACTGCTACTCTTCACTGGTAATATTTTGGTATCTTTG
>DASPFY010000016.1:0-34487 GCA_035620895.1 Nitrososphaeraceae archaeon | reverse complement strand
ATTCATAGATGCAAACAGGTTATTGTTTGCAATTCTGGTTACGGCGATTGTATAGTCTGTAGTATTGCTTACTGCTCTTGCATAATTTTCTGTGAATCTTTGTGGAGAACCCCAATACGACAAGTATGAATTTTGTACATTTTCAATGTACGGAACCCATAAGGATTGCGTTGAGTGGATTATCTCTTTTTGTGAATCTAGAAAACTATCTGCAATATCTTTTGATGCTTGAATTGTCTCTTGTTGATATTCGTTAACGACCTTTGTAAACCTCGGAATTTCCTTTACTGCTTCATCCGTTGTCTTTCTAACTGTTGATTTTGTCTCGTCGAGTGCGATATTGATTCTTTCACTATTCTTTACTTCTTTATTTGATGCCATGTTATTATATAGGACACAAGCGCATATATATGTTGGTATTAATTGGTATTTATTACCATTATATTCCCTACACTGTAGATTATTCTCTATAACCGCGGCGGTCACACTCATTACAGTACTTATCACCATCCTTGGCAGGAAAGTGGTGCGCCTTAAGATGATGACATAGAAGACTTATGTTGGATTTACTACTCAGAGTAAGTCTACGTTTTTAATTTATTATATTTTATTTTCAAGAATGCAACATCTTTAGTCTATTTTCTTCGTTAATCATTTCTGCGATTCCTTCGTTTGCAATTTCGGCTCATTCGTTATGATATTTTTGATGAATTCCTTAAGCTGAGCGAGGGTTTGCTCAAAATATGGAATGACGTCCAAAGAAGCTTCTGCCGAAAGTAATGAACCACTCAAGGAATAATTTCTTAAATCCTTAAACCTCCGATATGACCCTCCTAGCAGATTTGCGTCCTGTAATTTCTTTGCCAATTCTACTCCATTACTCTGCGCTGACAGCCCGCTAATTATCGTAGGTATTTCTATTCTATCACTTTGAATACCGGTTAATTGAAACCTATCAATTATTCTAAATAGTAGAGAATCAACGGTTCCAATCATTTGCGAAATCAATGAATCTATTTCCATCTCTGCCGATACTCGTGCATTCTTCGACAAGAGATCGCCATGTTGCAATTTAATATTTCTTATATTTTTCAAATGTTCTTCGCATGCAAACAGTTTGAAAATTATTCTATCTGACTGCAGAAAAGGTAGATCGGCGACGGTCATCAGCTATCTCTAGAATATTTCTACTACTTATCAGTTTCTTGGCCAAATACCTTATGCTACCTATGTATTCTTTCTAACTTTTGTATTTTTGCTTCTAACTTATCTATTCTAGTTTTTTCTATCTTTAGAATTTCAACTTTTCTTCTTAATCGATTCTCTTCGTTAATTGTAAGTAAATCAATTGCCTTTTCATATTCTTCTTACAATCTTTTTTCTGATACTCTAACATAGTTGGAATCATTTCCTTTCAGGTTGTGGCCTCCAAATAACCATCTTAATTCTGTTTTTAGATCGGCCTCTACTAATTGACTTGTAAGGAAATTGCGAAATCCACGTGCAATAGGGACTTCTTTTCTTAGAGAGCCAGGATGTTTTTCGGTTTTATCAAATTCTTCTACAGTACGAAGTCCTGCTCTTATGGAAATATCTCTTATCTTATTTGATAATGATATTGGTTTTATTGCCCTTGGCTTGCTTATCACAAATGGATCTCTGATATCAAACTGGTCCCTTATCAGCAGAGAATTTGGATAAATTCTTTCGCCATAACGCCTTCGCATATCCAGGTGATCATCTATAGTTTTGACACATTCGGGAGTGCAATAAGTAACATATTCCTCTTCATCATTTTCATAAACCGTTATTTTGTAGATTTCACCATAACCCTGAATTAGATTTATTTTTTCCAGATTCCTTACTCGTAGTAAGGGAAGTGCTCCAACACGCATACCTGTAGAAGCCAATAACAGTATTACAGTACGCATTCTTACGTCGACTGTTTCTAATAATTTATGAATCTCTTCATGTGTATAAGCCGTATCTCTATTGGCCCGTTTCTTGGCTGGGATGTATCTTGCTATTTTATTTACGTTCAAGACGATATCATTAATCTTGTAGAATGCCAGTACAGGTGAAATGTGATTACGGATTGAAAAATAACTCTTCTTTTGCTGCTTCATAGAAATAATGTATTCAATTATCTTTTGTTTTATGGCTCTAGGATCTTTTTCTTTCTGTTGAAAATCAGCACCTATATGATCAAAATATTTCTTTAAATTGGATTTATGAATGGCCCTGGTAGCCTAGGATTTTATGGACTCCAAATAAAACAAACACATTATTATGGCCTATTTCTAGCACTCTTTTACCACCTTTCTTTATATACTAACCATATTAAACTATGCATATACCAATTAAAAACCTATTTTCAATAATCAAAATTGATGCCAATCCAAATACGATTCCTGATTAGAAAAATTAGGAAATTTCATGTATAAATATTTTAATAATTGAATGTCAAGTTAACAGTGTCGGAATATGAGTAAATTCACATTGACTAATAGAATGGATCAAAATGAGATAGATAGACGCACTAAAAATCTTTTATATCTTTTTAAGAGAAACTTTCTGGAGAGTAAGAGCGATGACTTTGTTTCTGATGCATTGGCAAACATGATAGTATGTAATACTATATATGCGAAGATCTTTGAAGGTTATCTAATACTAGCTGAAAAAAGAAAAATACCCCAGGAAATGACTGATGGTTTTGTCAAGTGGGCATCTGATCAATTAGACGAACTTAAAATAAAGTTGACCGAAAAATACCAAAAGATCGATCTGAGATAATGGGCCATCCTTATCAATCCAATTGTTTTGCTAGTCAATAGAACCAGATGTAACTACTAATAGGCTAAAACCAACGTTGATTACCAACTAATTTTTAAAGTTTGCTCACTTATGATTTCAATTATCTTTCTGGAAATAAATCGATAGAAAAGTCTATATGATTACTTTAACGGATTTTTCATATGAAGAAACCTATATTTATGCTCATGTTGGCATTTACCTTTATATTCTCAAGTGTATTTTTCCAAGTGGAAAAATTGGAAATTTTCGCCCAAACAGAAAATGAAAACAATTCCAGCATAGTTTCATTTAACCAAATCTTCAAAGATGTACAAGGATCAGTCGTCCAGATTACACGGGAAAATCCGTCAGCATCTCCTGATTCCCCGGGAGACGAAAATGTTACCAGTCTAGGATCGGGATTTGTATTCGATAAAGAGGGGAGAATAATTACTAATCATCATGTAGTAAGGGATTCTAAGAATGTAGATGTTACTTTCATTGATGGCAACAGGTATGTGGCTTCTGTCATAGGTAGCGATCCTTTCAATGATATCGCTGTGATTGATATTTCACAAAATATATCAGGACAACTTAGTCCATTAACACTTGGAAATTCCTCCGCAGTAGAAATAGGCGATCAAGTCATCGCTATAGGAAATCCTTATGGACTTGCAGGTTCAATGTCTGTTGGCATCGTAAGTCAGAAAGGACGTTTGATTTCAACTGAAGGCTCACAATTTAGTATTCCTAGTGTGATTCAAACAGATGCATTGATTAATCCCGGTAATTCCGGAGGACCTCTTCTTAGTATCGGGGAAGAAGTAATTGGAATGAACACTGCAGGGGTACTCTCAGATTCGGGAAGTTTTTCTGGAATTGGTTTGGCAGTTCCTTCAAACACTATATCTAAAATCGTACCTGTACTTATTAGCAAGGGAAATTACACACATCCCTGGCTGGGAATTTCTGCCAGCACTTTAACATCAAAATTAACAGAAAATTTTGAAAATTTAAGTAGAGATTTTAAGGGAGTGTATGTTGATTCAATAATTAAAGATGGGCCTGCTGATAATGCTGGACTTCGTGGTAGTACTATCGATCAATATGGTGATAAACATGGCAATGACGTAATTACGGCGGTTGACAATCATAACGTTACTTACATGGAGGATCTAGTATCATACATAGATGAAAATAAACAGCCAGGCGAGAAGCTAAATCTGACTGTTATTAGAAACCAGACTTATTTGGATCTTAATGTTTTGCTGGGAGATCGTAGTAATAGTACTAAATCCGATAATAGTACTAAATCCGAAGATGCTAAAAATCCATATGGTTAACCATTCTAGGGAATCATCCGACAAATGAGATTTACTCTATTGGAATCGGGATAAGCTAGGGTCACTTTTGACAGGATTATGAATTCATAAAGAATTGCAATCCAATACTCACAATATACATTACCAAAAGTACAAACCCAGTTTTTATTCCGATCTCTTTTCTAAATAATAAACCAACTGCAATAAACGTAACTACTGTTGCTAATATCATTTGTTGCGATAAAAGATCGGTTCGATCTATAGAAGCGCTCAGCCCACTGTGATAGATGGCTCCAAATACCGCAAAGGCAAGTAATAATGTATTGTTTAAGATCTTTGATCCAAGTACGTTGGCAATTGCAATCGATGTCCCCTGCGCACCCTTTCTGGCAAGTAGCATCAATGATATTTTTTCCGGCATTTCACCGGCAATTGGACTTATTACCACTGAGAGGATTATTGCTGAAACGCCTATTTCAACTGATACATGTTCCAATGACTCAATAAATGGTTCAGCACCTAAAAAGATACCAATTGTTCCTATCATAAAGATTATTCCCGATTTTATTAATTGTTTTTGATTACCATGAAGATAAACATTTCCTGAAGGATTACTATATTCTTCTATAATTTTTTCTTTGTCCTTCTTTTTTTCTAATTTCATTTCATAAAATGCAACAAACACGTATGCCAAGAACAAAGCAGTAAACACTACTCCGTCAATAAAGTGGTATCCATCAATAAACAGGATTGCACTTACTAGTGCCGTTAGTAGGAGAAAAATCTTGTCCAGTTTAAATGAACTAACATCTATTCTTTTGATTGGTTTTTTTGAAAGTCGGGTAGTTGCAATTATCAGCATTATTGCTAAACCCAGCGTCATCATCAATACATTGCTTCCCAAACCTGCCCCGAGAGCAATGCCGTAAGAACCGGCCGACGCGGCATATGCGACTATAGCAATCTCAGGAAGTGTGGTTGCTACACTAAGCAAAGTTCTTCCTACGAACCTTGCACCAAATCTGGTTGCAAGATGTTCAGCACCATATGAGAGTAACCAACTTGCGAATGTTAATTCTCCCAACCACATTAGCATTATAAGAATACTATTAGCTTCCAAACAAGATGTGACTACTAATTTTATTGAATATAAATCATAATAAAACTAGCAGTGTACGAGTAACCTCGGAGTTACACATGTCGCACGAATTACTAATTTATTTTTGAAAAAACTGTTAAAGAAGATTCATTTAGATCAAATGTTGCCTTCTTAGGTGATCGGTACATTTGTCATATTGGATATTGGTATCCTAATTTTCAAAACCCCATTTGCATAATCAGCCTTTGTTTTTGAATTGTCATCTTCAGGGATGGAATATGGAAGAGGAATCTTCTTCTCGATTTTGGTTGGGCGTTGGGTAAAATGAATAGTATGCGAGTCCATATCAATAACTCGTTTTGCCCTCAATGTTAGAATATCTTTAGAGATATTTACATGAATATCTTTTTTTTGAAATCCGGGAAGATCTACTATGACCACAAGTTCTGTACCTTCTTCATAAATGTCAACAGGAGGTAATACAAATTCATAGAATTCTCTAGAACGATTGCCGATTTCCTTCATTATCTCTTTTGCAACGTACCGACTTACACCCATATCCTATCAGTGGCTTTCTTTCTATAAATTCTTTATTTTCAAAACATAACAAATTGTAGAATACCCGGAAAAATTTCAGAATATGAATTCCTTCGGGGGTCTTACTACTCGCAAAACCGTCAGAAAATGGAATTAACTAAGATCTAATCTGAAATCATGATCGCATGATACCCAGAGCTACATTCCGGACAGCATGCATGGTCACTTAAACATTCTACACAATATCTATGGGCGTCATAGAACGTGCATATACTGTCAGAATGGAGGCAGTTTTCGCAAATTACGAACTTTCTACATGGATTCGAATCTAATCTATCCACAATTTCAGTTGTCTCAAATAATATATTAAGCTTTATAGTTATGTTTTCTGAAGCATGGATCTTATCTTGTCCTATGACAATCGTATCAAACATTAGATGTAGGATAGTTTTAGAGACATAAAAAATAAAGAATAAAAAATAAAAATAATGTATTTGGCAAATCAACAGATGAATAGCACTGTTCCAGTTATTGACAGGATGGCTGGCATTGAATTATACTCTACAAAATTTGAAGGAATTGGAGGTTCAATAAAGAAAAAGAACGAGGATTTTAAAGTTCGGGAAATGCTAACTAAATCAATCTTAGACGACATATCTAAGATTCCTGACAAGACTTACAGATTTCCATTAATGTTACTAAATAAAAAAGGATTAGATTCTAATCATGCCATCATAGAGATCTTCAATCAGCTTGGAACAAGAATTAGAGTTCTGGGAATTAAGGATGCTAAAGCAGTTACTACGCAATATGCTACTTGTGAGGGCAGTAAATATGAAGAAGGTACGACTAGGCATACAAATTTATCATTAGTCGGATTTACAAGGCATTCTATTAAGAAATCGCATATAATGGGAAACCAATTTGAGATAAGTATTACAAACCCAAATAGAAATGATATTTCAGAATTTATTACCGAAATTATGAATATTCCAAATTATTATGGTCTTCAACGATTTGGAAGTGAAAGACTAGTTACTCATCTAGTTGGTAGAGAGATTATTAAAAGGAACTTCAAGACGGCTGTAGAAATATTCTTATGCGATACCACAGAATATGATACGCAATTTAGTAAAGAAATAAGAGAAAAATTTAAGGACCCAAAAAATTATGAAACTATCTTTAAGACGATTCCAAAAGGCATGGATCTTGAGCGGAATATCTTACGATCACTTGTTAATGGCAGGGATTATATAGCCGCACTGAGATCTGTTCCAATAAACATAAGACGCTTGTTCGTTCATGCGTATCAGGCTTTTCTGTTTAACAGATGTCTGAGTAACATGATACGCGATGGGGAATCAATTACCTATTGTATCAAAAACGATTTTTGTTTCAAGTTGGAAAATCAATTGACTTTGGGGAAGTTAATCAAATATCTCAATGAAGACCGTACTAAATTGGTCCCTGCTATGCACTTGCCTGGTTATTCATTCAAATCAACAGATGGAAGAATTGAAAGAAGATTGTCTCACATGTTAAAAGAGGAAAATATATCGCCTAAAGATTTCTATGTTAAAGAGATGCAGGAATTGAGTGTAGAAGGCGGATTTAGACAATTACCATTATTAGTAAATGATTTTTCTTATTCTGATGACCTGCAGGTAAAGTTCAAAATACCCGTAGGTGCATACGCGACTATTTTGTTGCGCGAATTAATGAAACCTGACGATCCTATAAAATCTGGTTTTTAATTCAAATTTTGAAGGTCTATCATATGCCAAATTGAATCTATGCTATTGGATTCCTCTATAAAAGTAACTTAAAAGCGCTTCGTGCTATCTATGCAATATAAATATAACTTTTAAGCAATGAGGATGATGCTCGGTGGTAGAAATTTCCACAAACTCATAGAAGACGAACTGATAAAGATTTCAAAGAAATTAACATTGGATTATGACTCAAATGGGATACATGTATCTGAAATAACACGATGTAGTAGATTATCTTATTTCGAAAGGATGGATCCTTTTGTAGATGAATATTCTAATGCCTTGAGCAATATATCCAAAGGTTCACTTACAAAGTTGTTAGATGGAATAACAAGAGAGTATAAGGTTGATGATTTTACGATTTATGCTACTGTCGATTTAATGATAGCTAATGAAATGATAATTAATTTCGTACCAGTTTCTAAACTACCAGAATACCCTCATCCAAATGATCTTCTCTATACTAATGCATCAATGTTCATTTTCGATATCCAAGGAGGTTTCATAGTTTACTTTACTCCTGAAGGTGAATTTGTTGAATTCAGTGTTTCAGAAAGTAAGAGAATGTTTGAGCAAGTTGTAAGAAGAGCACGAATCTTGTATCTCTTGCTTAAGGAAAAAAAGACACCTGTTGTAGAGCCAAGCGAGTTATGCTTTTCATGCAAGTATTTTCAAAGATGTTTTGGGCAACAAAAAGAATCAGAACACTTGGTGGACATCTTGGGAATCGGAAAGAAAAAATAGTGTCAAGAGACCTGTTTTTCTTCACTTGATGTCCTAGTCACTTGATTAATCCTTTTTGTTCTGACACCAAATAGAATTCCAGTGAATATTACAAAGACTCCTGTCGTAATGACATACATCAAGAATACTTCTGACATACCGTCATTGATTTATGTCATTAACATTTAATTTTTTCTAATCAACTCGTGCGTATCATGGATGAGTATAGTTTATACTGAAAGATTGTTCGCCTCCTGTTGACTGGAAGCTACCTGTTTGTTTAAAGAAATAACTACCATTCACCAGGAATTCTGAGAGTTCATTATTTCTTGAAATTTGGGAGAGGTTTAAATTGTTGTTCGTATCGATTATTTTCTTATCCTTTAGAATAAGAGTACCGTTTCCAATAACTGGAAAAATGCTATCTTGAGAGTCTACAAACCCTTCAGGTCTATTGCCTATATCCCCTGAGACAATTCTTGTAGAATTGGAGTACACGTTGTACGAAATCGATTCAAATATAACCGTACCATTATTTGGATTAAAGACATTGAAGATAATTGAAAAGTTTCCGGTATTATCATCCATAATTTCTGCTCTAATATCCTTGATTGATAATTCAGGTGGGATTGCATCTTTGAGCGCATCCTGGTTGAAAATACTGGCCTCTGTGAATTTCATATTGAGCATCCCCAATTTTGAAATATTGCCAGTTAGAAAAGTGGAATTTAGAAATGTAGAATAAATAATAATTGATATCACTGCAAGAATGATAGCAGACACAATAATCTTTATCCCCATTATCTTCAAGATTCCTATAATCAAAAGATTATTTTAGTCTATTTGTCATCGATTGACCAGGACAATAGATTCTCTCTCATCCGTCAATTAGAATTCTGGACTAAGATTATATTTACGACTACTTAATCCTGATTATGTTTATTGGGGCCAGAAGAGCTATTCTTATTGGCGCAATCGGTGCTATCGTAGCTTTTATCGTATTATTTCCTGCTATTCCTGACCTACTAAGAGGTGGCAGTGAATTACGAGATGTAACAGTTAGTCTTGAAAGTATTGCAATCGAAAACACGAGTAACATTAACAATACTATTCCCTTAAAAGTAACTTTTGAGATACTCAACAAGGATGTTAAAGCCTTGTCAACTTCTAAAATAGAATATGCCGTTAATGCAAATAATACTCATTTAGGTAATGGATTACTTTCGTACGAGGATATTCCTCCAAACGGCAGGCCACAATTGTATCCAAATGCTCCTACAACACTTCAGTCAATTTTTCTTCTTAGCCGCACAAGTTCTAATTCTGAATTATTTGACAAGATACATAATGACAAGTTTGTGGCAAACTTTACAGAATGGAATGTTAACGGAACGGCTCAAATAGATTCTGCGTTCACAATATATCCGGTTACTTTTAACAGCGATCTAAGGTAACAAAAATAGAGCATTTATTTTTCATTCTTGATGTAGCCCTTTTCAAAACCGGCTACAATCCATTCTTCCAACCAGACACATTTTGCCGGACTATATGGACTTGCTTCATCTTCAGAAGAACACGAATGTTGATAAGCACAACTAAAGCATGGAGCTCCTTCAACACATTCAATTTGTATTGGCTTTCTATTGTATTCAGCAATGGCCGACTTCTTTACTATTAGTTTGTATGTCCATCTACCCTTGTGTAATATCTTCTCGCGTGAAATAAGTGATTGTTTTTCAAGATTACCCGCTAACCTTGATCCATCTCTGCTATCGAGTGAGAATTCCTTACAAATTTCAGTTTGAAAAACGCCATCTTCTCCGCTTTTTAATATTGCCTGAAATACTTGCTCGAACAATTCATGCTTATTTTTATACATACTTCTCGGAAGATTAACAATTTGAGACAAAAGATAGATTTGTATCAAGCTAATAATATAAAAATCTTGGCATTATCTATTCAATCCCTAGTTAAAACTGAGGGATATTGACATTTGCTCTCTGTAATTGGAAATTTCTAAATCTGGATTAATAAATTGGACCTAATTACAAAAGTCCAATAAACGTTTCACAACTTGAAAACGATCTGCGGTGTTATCTCTGGCCTATTATCATTATTCCTCAAGTTTAAACTCAAACAATGTCTGGAATATTTTTTTCTACAAGTATTGCGGTCACCGGGATTTGAATTCCCGCTCCAACTTAATAGAGTCCCGGGTTACGGGCTTTCTTCTCCAGTATATTGGAGTGGAAGGCCAGTGTCCTAACCAAACTAGACGATGACCGCATATCTTTTATGCGATGATAATCTGGATATTAAATCTTATGAAGATTGTCGTTTCTTACTTTCTGGAAAGATATAATTTAAGAGCATATCTACCATCTTGTTTTTTCCTTTTTCCTTGATATTGGTGAATTTTTTACTGAGCTTTTCCCTTTTTGCATCTTCTTCTATATCATCTATTGGTCTTTTATCAAAGGCCCCTTCAAATTGAATCTTGTAACCTTTGTAGATTGCAGTGGCTTTATCAAAAATATTCTTTTGTTGATACGAAGAAACAAAAAATATCGCAGGAGGATTGGGTCTTATCTTTATTTCATCCATCAAGACAGAAAATAGATGTCCTATGTTGTCGTAAGAACTTTCTACAACTATCATTGATTCATCAATGCCATTATTCAATAGATTATGTTTTACGATATAACCTATATCCCTATCTGCAGCAACTTTGATTATTGTATCAGATTTATCGGGCTTTGATTTCATGATTCGTTCATATATTCTAGTACAAACTGCTATTCTTTCGACAATATGTTGCGGCAGGTGTTCCTTTGACTCTAACTTGACAAAATTACAGTACAGAATAATTACATTTCCAGAAACGAACCTATTTACTGACATGGTGATTTAGAAAAACATCAGGGAATAAATTTTTTTGGAGAATTTAACTGTCTTTCTAATTCATCCAATCTCTGTATCGCATCTTGGTTTTGTCTGACGTCGGAGTATGATGGGTCATTTCTTATTTTGTTCATCAAATCTGCTACTTCCTGAGCTGTTACACCATGCTTTATGTCATAATCTATTTGTTTTGAGCAGCTTGAAATAGTACTATATTTTTTAAAATTACGTTTTTCGAATGATGATGCATCGGGAGAAATTCCTTTCATATAACGTAAAATTACTTTCTCAACATGTTCAAGATGCCAATCTCTCATCGCAAAATTATTGGGTTTCATGGCATGTACTCAGTGATATGTGAATAAAGGATATTTAATCTATTATCCAAAAAAATAAGAGAGCAAAAAATAAAATATTTGCTTTCACTAGTACCTCGACTATTCCCAACTGACGTAATTTACAAATAATCTGAAAGTTTGATTTTATCCTGATTTGGTATTTTTGCAATTTCAAACCTATCTTTTGATTTAAAGAGAGTGGCAGTTGCATCAATACCCATTTTTGTAGTTATAAGATTATTCTGATCACTGGAGGGATCCAAACTTGATCCCTTTGAATTTGGGATTATCAGTAGATCCTTATCTGCTTGGCATCTCGTGGAAATTGCATATTCGACTTCGGTTGGATTTGTGGGATCTATGTCATTGTCAACCACTATTGCAATTTTTAATGAGGGATGGCCTGCAAAGGCAGCAAGAATTGCATTTTTTGGTTCTCCTTCCAATTTTTTGCTAATCTGAATAATCGCAACAAGCCAGTTACTTCCTCCGTCTGTCAGGTGAACTGCTCTTGTACCCGATACAACGTTCTGCACACTGTGGAATAGTTTAGATTCTATTGGAAGTCCCATCAACAATCTATGTTCTCCATATCCGGGTAAAATGTCATGATAAATAGGATCATCAGTTAGGTAAATTTTATCCAATTCAAAAATAGGCTGTCTTCGTTTTATGTCATAAGTTCTCAGCATTTCAACCATTTGTTCCTCTGCTGTTTCATCTGCAAGGATTCTTCCTTCCAAGAGAATCTCAGAGTCCTTTGGAATATAAAGACCAGTACCAGGTGATTTTATCATAGACAATCTGTTATCCATGAGCGAATTTGCCATCTCCAGCTCGTTTTCTCCGTAGGGCGCTTGATAAGCTGCCGCAACAGAGACAGCAGGATGAGCCCCAATTATGATCGAAACAGGTAGGTCCTCTCCATGTTCCTTTGCACTGGTAAAGCACTTGTGCAGATGTCTTCCTTCTACCATTCTTATAGCCATACTTTTTTTATCCAACCTCAATAATCGATGAGTTGATAGATTTTGATTTCCTGTTTCTTTATCCTTGGCAATAACTAAAGACGATGTTATGAAAGCGCCTGAATCTTTTTCAAAATGCGTCACTATAGGTAATTCGTATAGATTCTTTGAATTTTTTTTCCAATTATTACTGTGGACAATATTTGTAATTTCCGATTTATTCATCATAGCCTCCTTTATCCTCTCATGTATCATGTTTTCATTCTTTGCATTTATTGATAATGCAATTCTGTATCTTGTTCCCAAAACATTTGCAGCCACCTTTATCTTGCTTTCATTTACACATTCAAAGAGTACGGCCTTCCCTTTATCCAACTTGCTTACAATTCCTGCAAGTTCAAATTTTGGATTGACTGATTTTTTTATCCTCACCAGCTGATGTGTTTTCTCCAATCCATTTAGAAAATCGGTAAATCCACGAATTTTATTGAATTCAAATTTAGTCTTCATGGCTAATCACTTGTTTTTGCCTCCAATAATTTTAATACTTCATTCATTATCTCTTGCATTTCACTCAATGACATTGGATTCTTATTATTGAAGTTGGTTATCACTATCCCATTTATCATTAATGATATTTTCTCTGACAAAGTCTTCGTGAATATAGGATCTCTTATGTTTGGTATTACTCTAGCGCTTTGAGTCCTGTTGTTTGATGCCACAGAAACATGTATGCCACCTATTTTACACAAATCTTCAGAAATGGAAACAAAGCAACCATTTTTAAACTCAATGAATTTTAGTAGAAAAACTCTATTTGATTTTAAGTTAATTTTCTTCTCAATGTAGTTCCCTTGGTGGGTTTCGTTCAATGTTAACTGCCATTATTTTGGTACAATATGATATCTAAATCATTTGATTAGAATCCTTTAAATGAGTTAAGTGAGACTAAGCACGATTGTCCAAATGAACTAATTTATACTTAAACTTCGATACTGACAAAATTTAGACTTTTATAGTTTCGACTGATTTTCCCCGCATAAAATATAACAATTGAGCCGAAAGAGACAAATCTGGGATTTAAGCTGGGTCGAAATTAGAATTTCTACTTTATGTAGGCATTTTCACTGAAACACACGATGCCTGTCTATTTTTATCATGTCAAATTAGAAGAAAATTTCAAAAACTCTTACTTTTGAACCCGCCAGGGAAGATGACAGACACTCCGTTGATGTTGGAGAACCCAATATAATCTATGATATATATTCGGCAACAATAGACAGTAGTGGTAACATATCACCCAATAAGAGGTTGTCAGATACATCTTCTTACAGTGATTTTATATTTATCGCCGATTATTTTGATATTACAGTTCACAGATCAGTTAGCGAAAAAATTGCGTACGTTATTTGGACTGATAGGAGAGATAAATCAGACGAATTTGATCTGGAGGATGACTTAGCGGTCGATACAATAAAGATCCCTAACGTTGTCAAATAGAAAAGTAGCCATCAGATATGTTATTAAATAATCTAAAAAATACGGCCAGAACGCAATGCAATTGATCTTGCTGATCCCACATCTCTATTTCCACGACAATTAGGCAGTATATTTCGTGAAGTACCAAATTCGTTAACGATTTCTATTCTTACCGATCTGTTTAGATTCCTGATTTCTTGCGCAATATGATTGCACTTAGTCCAATCCCCATTTCCAATTTTCAGTATCTTTTTATTCGATTTTATACAAGACAGTAAATTCATAATGAATTTGACCGCATCTTTCAGAGAGCTCTGAACAGTACTGTACAATTCTGTATGTAGATATAAAACATAAATTCCTATCCTGTTTCCAGGATCCACTCCAACAACTAATATATCCTCAAAAAAATTGCCACTCAAGTTTTTCAATATCATTGCCTTAAAGAGAGGTGGGAAAGTATCTAGCTGAAAATCAAATATTAGATCCTCTCTTCTAAATAACGCTGCTTCATTCTTTGTTGTTATGATTATTCTTGCGTTTGTTTTGGAAGCTTCTTCTGGAGAAAGAGAAGAAAATCTAATGTTCATAGATTTTAGAGTGCTTACAATTTTGTAATACGGTCGACCTTCGACAGTTGCTACCACAATTTGATTTGAATTTTGTTCCGTCCCTAAGGGCGTTCCATTCAATTATAGTAATTTTTAATTCTTATTAAATTTTTTGAGTTATGATTCAAAATATTTACTATGGTTCAGTAGTATAGGCTTTGTTTAATACGGAATCTACTACCAATTTTACTGATTTATCAAATGAAAGTTTTGTATTTTCTCTCAGTTTTGTAAGGTTAGTTTCTGCTTCTTCCAAGATTTTTTGTGATTTTTCTTCTGCTTGTTGTTTTGCAGTCGAAATTATCTTCTCTGATTCTGTCTTTGCGACTTCGATTATCTTTTCTCGAAGTTGGGCTATTTCTTTGTCTGATGTAGATATTATTCTCTTTTTCATATCTTGAACTTTGACCGTCAAACTCTCAATATCCTTTTCAAGCTCAGATAGTGAAATAATAATTTTTTCTACAGAGGACATTTTACAGTACCAGAAAATCCTACAACCATATATTAACTCTGCACTAGGTAACTTTGTGAGCTAGTCCGGATTGTATCAAGTCGTAAGATTAAGGATTGCCTGCGCAATATCCCCCTTAGTATCGGTTAAAGCCATTATGGCCTTCTCCCTTGAACTTGAAGTCTGCTGCATTACTAGGATAATGTCTTCCTCCTTAAAAGTAGGCACTTCTCTTTCTTTCTCTTCAATATCTCCTGCGATAATTTGAAAAATGGTACTGTCTTTACCCTTCATTTCAATTACCTGTGGTTTTATCAAAAAGATTTCCTTCGCATCAGTCTTAATTACAACTTCTTCGATATTCTCCAATTCCTGCATATTTAAGCCCATTTTATCCAACATCCGCCTCATCTCGCGATTACCGCGCATCATGGATTTTGTTGCTCTCCTCTACTTTTTATTCCTTCTCTAACTTTTACTGCGACATCTCCAATTCCGCCATGCAATTGTGATTGACTTACGACCGACTTTCCTACTGCAACAACCTCCCCTTTCCTATCTATAACTACCACTTCTGATCCAATATTGATGTTTGAACCAAACCATTCAACGTGTTTACAAAATAGTGATCTTCCCTCACTAACAAAAGGGAGAGCATCATGATTTGGAATGATACAATTCTGCTTGAAATTACTGCTATTCAATAAGATCGAGGCACCGAAAATTGTTAGGGCTATTCCACCATCTGATCTTAACGTACCTACAAGCTGATCGTTTATTCCAAAACTCTTTATCCTTCCGGTTTTTCTGGAATATATGAATGAAAGTCCTTTTGGCAAAACATTAGAGACACCTTTACCAAAAAGTGCATCTATATGATACGAAATTTTTTCGTTAGGATCCAATGCTTGTCTTGTTCTATTTAGTCTATATATAAAACATATCTGGCTCCTTAATTCGAAAATGATTGGTCGAAGTACATTCAGAAATTCGATTAGAAAAAAATAAACAAGATGTTATTTTATCATTGAATAATCCATGGCTTCTTGCGAAATTTGCGGAACTCGGATAATCGATCACGGAGAAAGAGTTTACGTAGAGGGCATCCTGTTAACAGTATGCAAAGCATGTTCAAAAAGAGGTAGACCATCAAACAATCCACAAAATATTCAAAGAAAACTTCCAGCACGACCAAAAAAAATTGAAAAACCTGACAAGATCACCTTTGAAGATTCTGTTATCTTGGTCAAAAATTTTTCAGAAGTGATTCGTAATTCCAGGATGTCTAAGGCACTTACGCACGAACAGTTGGGACTTCTCATAAACGAGAGGGCTACGTTGTTACGAAAAATAGAGAGCGGGTCACTTAAGCCTGATGAAGAATTAACCAAAAAGTTAGAAAGATTTTTTCGAATTGACCTATATACCGAGGTAGACTCTATTGTATAAATCAGCAGTGCTTATTACTTACCCGGTAAAGCACATTGCCAGTGAAGCTCAATCGTTGGCAGAATCTGCGGGCTATTCAATATTGCACACTGTAACTCAGAAACATTTAACAAGGTCAAAATTTGGTATTGGAAAAGGTAAAGCGGATGAAGTTAAAGAACTCGTTAAATCTTTGAATATTGACTTTGTGATATTTGACGAAATATTAAAACCGACCCAGCATTATAATTTGGCAAGATTATGCGAGATCGATATTATCGATAGGGAGAAGCTAATTCTGGAAATCTTTAGATTGAGATCTAATACTGAAGAGTCTAAGATTCAAATAAAACTTGCAGAACTTCACTATGAAGCAGTAAGGATAAAAGAGAAGGTAAGATTAGCAAAGCGAGGAGAACAACCAGGATTTTTTGGTTTGGGCAAGTATGACGCAGATGTTCATCTGCTTGATGTAAGAAGGAGAATATCAGTACTGAGAAAAAAACTCTTGAAAGAGGAAAAAAGAAAGCTGTTACAAAGAACCAGTAGGGCAAGATCAGGTTTTCCAACTGTATCGATTATAGGATATACCTCCGTTGGGAAAACAACTCTATTTAATTTTCTAACGGGAGAGTCAAAATTGGTCGGTATTGAATTGTTTACGACACTTTCAACATCAAGCAGAATTGTGAACATCAATGGAAATCAAGTAATGTTTTCTGATACAGTAGGATTCATTAGTAAACTGCCAGCGTATATGATAGACGCCTTTAAATCAACCCTTCAAGAATTAACCTTTTCGAATATTATTCTCCTTGTTTTGGACATTAGTCAAAGTTATGAAATAATAAGAAAACAACTTTCGAGTAGTTTCACAGTCTTGATTCACTTGGGAGTATCAAACGCAAAAATCATTTATGTATTTAACAAGATAGACCTCGTAAACCTAGAAGATGCAAGGGAAAAATGTCAGCAGCTGGGAATATTAGATGAAAGTAACAGCAATTTTGTTATGGTATCATCTAAGACAGGAATGAATGTTCGTGTTCTCCTTGAATCTATTCGTTCTAAAATTTTTGTAAACATGATGAAGGTAGATAATACTTAATGTCCGTAGCCGTACTTAGATTGGGACACAGATTAGTGAGAGATGATCGCACAACTACACATGTAGCATTAGTGTCAAGGGCATTTGGCTGTAAGAAGATTTTCATGACAGATGTGGATGATTCCATACTAAAAACGATTAACAAAATATGTGATGATTGGGGAGGTTCTAATGAGTTTGATATCGAAATTATTCAGGATTGGAGATTATTGATAAAATCCTGGAAGAGAAATAATGGAATCATTGTTCATTTAACCATGTACGGAATCAACATAGAGCACATCACACTTGATCATGAGCAAGAAAGAAATATATTGATAGTAATCGGAGGTGGTAAAGTTCCAAAGGAAGTCTATTTTTTGGCCGATATGAATATCGCGGTTGGCAATCAACCGCATTCGGAAATTGCTGCATTAGCTATTTTCTTGGACAGATTTTTTCATGGTAAGGAACTGATCTATTCATTTCAAGATGCAAAAATGAAAATTGTCCCATCTTCACATGGCAAGAGGGTACAGATCAGAAAAGTAAAAAAGTCAAATTGAATTCGTTGTTAATGACACTTCAATTACTTAAATGAAGGTCGCAGGGATTAATAATTGTGCGGGGGTTGCCAAGCTTGGTCAAAGGCGTGAGATCAATTCTGACATGACGCTCAGATGAAATGATCCGGCTGGGAAACCTCATCCCGTAGGGGTTCGTGGGTTCAAATCCCATCCCCCGCATTGACTCTACTATTTACGAATCGATATTTACAAAAGGGTCTTGTTTCTGCAGCAATCATAATTTTGAATTTATCCATAATTGAGCAAGTCTAATTATCTAAATTAAATATGAATTTATTAAAAACCCGGCGGACTAGCATAAATCCACCATCACATTTTTTCTACAATACCAATTAGTTTCCTATTTCGTAGGAATTTTTTTGAAACTGTTTTATAATTTGCAATAGAGACAGAGATATATTTGCCCACTTTCAATCTGCTAGTAGCGGGGTGGGGAAGCCAGATATCCTAGGCTAAGTTATCCCGGCGGGCTCATAACCCGCAGAGCGGTTTCCATTTAGAGTGTAACTTAATGGCCGTATGTTCAAATCAACCCCCCGCTACGTCTTTTAGTAAATATTGAATTGTGTTGTGTACGTTTGATAAGTAATGCTTAAAATATTTTAAACCAATCCGGGTGTAGCTGTTTGATAATATTTGGCATATATGGATAAGTTTTTTCCATTCCAAATCTATGTATTGGTTTTGTCAAGTGACGATGTGCCTTCAAATACGGCAAATATATTCCCAATTGTATGTCTCGAGAATTAGTAACAGATAGTTTCAGACCTTTTTTGTCTCCACAAATTTTACATTGAAATCCCTTATTTTTACCTTCAGATTTCATTCTTTTGCCACATTTACTGCATAGCGGATTAATATTTACTATTTCCTTAGCAATTTTTAAGATCGAAATATACTCAACGTTTAGGATGCTGGAACTATGAGGGTTATTCATACTAACACTAATGCCAATATCTATGTCATCTCCTGCTATAAGTTTGGAAGCAATATTTCCTAGCCCAGTAGGTTCATAGACCGCCACAGGATATTTTTTGTTACTAAAATCTGATACCTCAAACAGGACATGTCCTCCGCGAATAATTATTGGTTTTTTTGTAACTTTGCATCTAATATATCCAGCTTTATGATTCTTAATTTCCTTTAGTGGTAGCTCATTTTGAAGATGCATGTTAGTACCTTGATTAGTCCTGAATACCATATAGCCTTCAAGTTTTTCAACAGGAATGACATAATAAAGTGCCCTAACTACAGTCTGGGGATCCTCTCCTCTAATACCACAGAAGACTGGATCTGGACCATGAGGAGCAATCAATACTCTATCATGAACACTATCAAAGCAATTAAACGTAAACGGATATGTGTCTATATTTATTTTGGATACCTTTGATTTGTCTATTTTTCTGGTCGAGCCATGATATTCCTCTTTCCTGTATGCTATCGCTTCGTAAGTGTGATCCCCCTCCAGTAAAGATCCAATTGAGGCTATTGCACCGATTATGCCTAATCCTTTTCCATACTTGAAAATTTGAATCGATAGTTGTGAGGCCAAATTCTCAGCTTCTTCCATTTTTATTACATCATACATTGCCCTGTTGCTAAATTGCCTCAGTGAAAGTGGTATGCCGTCACCCTCAAATATTGCCAAGCCCGGGTTAGCACCATTGGTCATATCTGATTCTGTTCTGAGAATTTTCACTATGTATTCTATTATCTGGCTTGGATTATCAGTTTTGATCCTTAAACAAATTGCACCATTTCCTCTCGTTTTCCAAGGAATATTGGGATTCAATCGTACAAGAAGTGGATAGTCGATGAATGTAGAATCCGTTTCACTCGAAAGCTTCGAAACAGTCTTAAATGCTAGGTTAGTTGTGCATCTTCCCTCGATAGAATCTGTGTCATCAAATCCTATATGGACAATTTTTGAATCACCTGAAATATGATTGGACATCTAAATAAGGCGTACAAATTCAAAGAAGCGATATTAATCTTATTCCGTAATGTTGAGTATAATATTCATGATTTTTGAGATAGAGAAGACAAAATATTACTCATCAATATGGACATCGTAAAAGGTGAAATAAGATTATCAAAAACAAATAAAAAACTTGACATTGAAGTACGTTTTGTATCTCTTGGTAATTGATTCATGAAAATTATTATTATTCCTAGTAGTTTATTATTAGTACTTTCGGTTTGTCTACTGCAGACCGAGCTACAAATTTTTGACCCAATCACCGCTTACGCCATTGCAACGGGCCAAAATCACTTAGAGCTGGACAAATTTGGCACTAGAGAAATTTATCCAACTAAAGAAAATGGCAGAGAGTGGTATGTGGATATGAAAAATCCAAAAGAAGATGAAAATTTTTCAATCACGTTTAATCCCAATATTACGAAACAAGATGATGGTTCTTGGAGAATTTCAGCCCCAGTAGTTAGGATGAATGTTAAGACATTAGAAGGAGAAACAAATTGGAAGAATGTCGAAATGACAGGCTATGCAAAGATAATTGGCGTTATTGCCAATAGTAGTAACAAAGTAATAGAAAATGATCTAACATGGTATGCTAGAGGTGGGAAACACAATCAAGAAATTCCATGTGAAGCGACGGCCTATATGGGAGGACTCTATGATAATGGGAAAGTGGGATGGAAAAAAGAATTATGGTTCGTCGGAGGGTATACAGACGAAAGGCAATCCAATAAGGTTACTAATTCACTAATTGATAGATGGATTGGATGGAAAGTTGTAATTTATAACATTAATAATAACTCAGAGGTAAAATTGGAATCTTACATTGATAATACTAATACCAATTATTGGGTTAAAGTTACCGACCTAGTTGACGATGGCGGATGGTACGCAAAAATGCCAGACTCTCATTTTTTTAGTGCTGATTGTTCCAAAGATAAAGACTTTGTAATTACCAATTCCGGATCGACTGCTACATTCCGGTCAGATAACCTGATTTGGGATTTCAAGAATTTGAGCATTAGGGAAATCGAGCCGGACAAAACTTCTTTTCAATGATACTTTATCCCCGATAAGACAGAAAGGAATCTCTTGATTCTTACTTTGTATTGACAGACTCAGGGCATGAACAATTGAATCAGGTTGACAAAAGTGAGTTTAAGATAATTGATATTATTATTTAGAGCAGTGAAATTAATTTAAGGACTATTCTTTTGAGAATCGATCGATAAGATTATCGATTTCGTTTTTTATCTTGCGTTTTGCAAAAATCCCAAGAACTGCTCCAATATTTCCATATTTGAGATCTGCGTCTATCTTTATTTCTGTGCTCGAATTAGATTTCCGATCCAACTCAATTATTAAAATCGTGCCCTTAGTATCCCCTTCAATAACTTCACTCTTAACCATTCTGTCTGGTTCTAACGTATGTTTTACTTTCTGGTTTATTTCTTTACCTGATATTGAAACGATCTCTTCTGTTAGTATGTGATTATCGGATTGATCAATAATTTTGAATGACTTGAACTTGTCAGGAAATAGTGTTGGTAGCTTACCTATATCTTTAATTGCGGAAAAAACTCTTTCATGTGGTAAATTTACAGTTTTGGATGATATTACTCTAACCATGAGTGTTTTAAGATCACCTGATTTTTAAACAATATGTTTCTATATATGAATCAAGTAAAATATCAAGGTTGAAAATTTAGTATGAAATATTTTTATAACGAATTTGAAGTAAATTCTAATATCGAAAAAGTCTGGGTATTTTATACAGACTTAAAACATCTTGAGATAATTAGTCCGAACGACATAAAATTACATTTAATAGAAAGTACAGATAAAATCATGAAGAAGGGAACGGTAGCCTGTTTTTATGGGAAGATTATAATAAGTGCTCAGTGGTGCTCTAAAATAGCTTTTTTTGAAAAATATGAGTATGTGGATGAAATGATTCAAAATGGAAATAAAAAACCTCCATTCCGACTATGGTCTCATAGGCACAGATTCAAGGAAATTGATGATTGTAGAACTAGAGTAATAGATAATATTGAATTTGAGTTACCCTTTGGACCAATCGGAAAATTGTTAGAATTTTACATCGAACTAAAGCTTCTCAAGATATTCAAACATAGAGAACATGCGACAAAAAAATTTCTTGAATGATGCTATTTATGGCCGGGCCAACGGTTGCTTTCTAATTAGATAAAATGAGATACCTAATGCGGATAACGAAAGGAACAACATAGTACCAAAAATCAAATCATATGCAGTGGCAGATGGAAAATATTGATACTGATACTTGGATATTGTAACCGTAAATAAATGGGTCTGCATGAATACTCCAGCAATTGTTGGACCAATTGAACTCCCTATGATTCTCAATAGGTTACTAATCCCAAGTGAGATACCTATTTGTTGGAATGAACTTTGAACCATGACAATATTAGTACTACTGACATTTGTTAAAGACAGCCCGACAGATATTACTACCAAATAGATCGATATATAAAACTCATTGAATCTCATCAGCAAAAGCAATGAAAATCCCAATGCCATGGCAAGGGTACCAATCACTAATGGAATTGTCTGTCCAATTCTTGTTATTATTAGGCCAGCTAGGGGACCCAAAATCAAGAGAACAAGTGCAAATGGCAACTGTACTAATGACATCTGTATTGCATTATTGTTAAAACCCACAGGATACGGACTTTGAGCCAGTATAGGTAATGTCTGAAATATGGTAAACATCGACATGCCTACAATCAGTAAAATTATGTTTGAAGACAATATCCTCCTGTCGAGAAAGAGGCTTGAGGCGATAAGTGGGAATTTAGTTTTTCTTTCAAACAGCAAAAAAGCAACAAAGCTTAAAATGAAAACTGTCAAGCAAAATAAAGATGTTATTGGAACACTGATGGAATTTAATACTTTATCGCTAGTATCAAAACTATCTGCTTTAAGAAATGTTATGAATAAAAGAAATGTGATAATGCTTACCCCTAACAATATCGAACCCCTTAGGTCGAATTTTTCATACGAGTCCTCTTTTTTAATATTGGAACCTTTAGTTGCTTTCTTTTCCGTTGGAATGAATCTGATGATGATGATTATTAGACATATGGCAATTGGAATAATGGAAAAAAATGTCAATCGCCAACCATAAAATTGCACAATAGTCCCGCCTATTGCAAGTCCGAGCACTGAACCTCCTGCAAACATGGAGCTTATGATTCCTTGACTTATGGCTAGTTTTTCTCTAGGAAAATGTTCTCTGACAAGTCCGAAAGTAACAGGGAAGACTGAAATTCCAATTCCCTGCAAAATTCTTGAAATTAGTAATATGAAAAAATTAGAAGAGAAGGGTGAAATGATAAGACCTATAGTATAAATTAGAATGAGAATTACCATGATCTTTTTCTTTCCATAAATATCCGACAATTTTCCACTGACTGGCGTCATGACTGCTCCTGCAACAAGGTATGCACTTAGTATCCATGATGAATTATTATATGATAAATCAAATTCATCAATCAATTGAGGAAGTGCAGGAAGAAGCATCGTTTCTGTATACATAGATATGGTGGCAATAGAACTTAGAATTGCAAGGGTCGTCCATATCGAATGATTGTTATTTTCTTTTCTAACCAAGGGTTATCTTTTTTGATTATAATAAAACTCAGAGATCAATATAATTGATTTTGCACGGTGCTATGCCTATTTAAAATATAGTAATAGTTCATCCATATCCATGATCTTGGGCACTAAGTTGTTTCGAAAATATAATGAACTGGTAAAAACTATTAATTAGAATCTTTTTGGTCAATATTTTATTAGTCGGCGAATTCAAAGAGAATGCATCCACAGCTTAATGTCATCCATTGATGAAATAAAGACAAAATTAAAGAAAAACTGGTATCAGTTTGTCAATGCTAATAGTAAAAAATTTTCTAACAAAGTAATCGATGGATCTTCTCCTCCATCAATATTTGTAGGTGAATTTGGATACCCACATGTCAGAATTGGTCCAATGATACCTCCTTATCACGGAGATACTTCAATACTAGATAGGCCTGAATTATGGTCGGGAAAGTCCTTAGAGCAGATTATCAACTACAGGATTAATCTTTTGAAAGGAACAATGATCCATAATGTGAATAAAATTTCTGGTAGGTACATTGAGTCATTACAAGAAATGGCTTTGTCAAAAAGAGTTGTCGAGAGCACCATGACTTTTGAAAAAATTCCATCACAATATCTAAATGAAATGATTTTGACTAAAGATGATTCTGAAGAAATACCCACAATATTTTCAGCACCTGTGAGTGAAATTAAGATTCTTCCCTCAACGGCAGACCAAAAGATTGAAAAAAAATATTACGATGATGATTCATATGCGGCAGATGCAGTTGTGGAACTCTATGAGAATAGTATCGACATGACTCGCATCTCAAAAGTTTTAAGTATGGGAATGCTAGGTAGAAAGAAAAACCGTAAACTTGTACCCACTAAGTGGAGCATTACAGCGGCAGATGATATAGTTTCACAGTATCTCTTAAAAAAAATCAAGGACAATGCAATTTTGGATAATTACCTTGTCTTCGCCTTTAATCACTTGGCTAATTATTACTCTGTAATATTCATTCCTGATGACGTTTGGTATTTTGAAATGATTGAATCGTGGATCGATACCAACGGGAGAGTACATATAGGATCAGATTATGAATCAGGAAAAAAAATTGATCATTATCCTTCTATCGCTGGAGCATATTTTGCAGCAAGATTGGCTGCAGCCGAATATCTTTTCAAGAAAAGAAAAAAAGCATCGGTATTAATTTTGAGAGAAATACATCCTGAATATTTCGTGTCACTTGGTGTCTGGCAGATTAGAGAGGGTTTAAGAGAATGTCTCAGATCAAAAGCAAGGAACTTTGAAAGTTTTGATTCAGCATTAAAATATGGAGTTTCCAAGACTTCATTGTCAAAATATGAGTGGATAAAAAATAGTTCAATTATCAAGAACATTAAACAGAAAAGGATTTCTGACTATCTTGATTAGGGAATATTGAAAATAATTCTTTTTTTGTTAGTTGTCAGTTAAAAATTACATAGACTTATTGCCCTGGATAATTAACATATGCATTTATTTTCATGAAGTATCCACAATTCTAAAAATAATTTAAGGTAAGCAAATTAAGAAATTTGGAGTTTGTTCGCCAATCTGTTGGTTATTTATCTTTTCGATATCAACATCCATCAATTTTTGGCATGATTTTTCTTCGATTTTCTGAGAATCATTGATGCTATTCATCATTGTTATGGAAATATCTTCGTTCTTATCGAACGGATCCACTCTATCATGATATTTAATTACGTTTTCAGATATGATTTTACAGTTAACGACCTTGTCACATTCTTCCTCATTAATACCTTCAATTGTGCTTGGCTGTTCTATAGCATATATTCTTCCCATCATCCCATGGATTGAAACCATCGTTAGAGTTAACATTATAAGAACTACAGGTGTTAGATACGTAGTCAAGTGAATATTTGTATCTCTCACTACTTAATTGAATTTGGACTAAATTATCATTAAAAAATTTAGGTCATCTGAATATAATAGAAAGTTACAGCTAACTGTTATGTTATACTCCATATTATTCAATTATCAATTTTCTTCTACTTGGAGTCCCAGTTTTAATCAAGATGTGTATTTTTATTCACAATTGATGAAAAATACACCTTGTTCGTCGCTAAGATTGAATATCGACAATTGGTAGATGAAAATCGACTCTCTCAGGACTTTCTAGTGAGTGGTAAGTATCCAATAAGAATTTTCCTTTTGTTAGTGTTAGCAAGCATTTTATTTTTATCATCATACTATAACATGGCAAACGCAGAAACTATAATGTGTAGAAATGACAAAACTGATAAATCTTGTAAAGGATCTGAACGGACAGATGTTTTAGTTGGCAATAAGGATTCTAATAAAATGAACGGACTTCAAGGTACTGACTACATACTGGGACTCTTCGGCGATGATTACATAATTGGATATAATGGTAGCGATACCCTTGTGGGTGGGGCAGGTAACGATGTTCTTCACGGAGGAGGGGACAAAGATTCCCTAATGGGAAGTACTGGAAATGATAATATTACTGGTGGTTATGGTGCTGACGAAGTAATAGGTGGTGAAGGTAACGATACGATTTTAGGTGGTAATGGTCCTGATACCATCATAGCAGGACAAGGCAATGACTTTATCGTAGGGGGTCCTGGGATTGATGAAATAAGTGCTGGAGCAGACGATGATAAAATTTATACTGCAAATAGGAACACGACCATATCAGATAACGCTAAAGACACTGTTTACTGCGGAGATGGAAATGATGAAGTATGGATAAATACCAGCATGGATGAGGATGAAGTGAGTAAGGATTGTGAAATATTGCACGAAGGATGATTTTTGATACCTGAATTGGTTAGTTCATGTTGCAATTATTTTGAATTGAGACAAACAAGATTTCTTTTTGGTACGATTCTTACTAAGTTTATGGGGATATTTGGTAGATTACACGACTACTAGAATGGTCTAAAATCTACCGTGCCACGGATATCAAGAATATCAGTCTGTTGTGCGATATCCAAGGCCCTTTCATTCTCCATTTCATCGTAGCACCTACCGTAAAAAGGACAGTTTGGACATTTACTTGATTTTAAGGGTTCGGTCAATCTAGGAAGGATTGTCACGTCATGATTCTCTAGTGCACTTACAAGTATATTTTTTCTCAACACCATTTCATTTCGCAATAGCTCTCTTGTGATATCATCCTTGGGCAGGTTTACCGACCAACTTTCTATTCCAGCAGGCCTTGCATCATTTGGTCTAAAGTAATATTCTCCAGCATCATCCCTCCTTATCAATCTTAATTCCTTGATATTATATCTAATTGAAATGATGCCCTTTTCAATACCTGTCATAATCAGATAATAAAGAAGTTGTCTTAGATAGGAACGAAAGGTATAATCATTTATATCAAGTCGCTTACCGGCAACTGTATCTTTCAGTTCAATTATTACCGTTCTTCCGTCAGTATTATCCATGATGTCAGGATGTGCAACTATTTCATCCATTTGCAACTCTGCTTGTGCTACACCAATTTTTGCAAGATGTGTAATAGCAAACTCACTTGATTCTCCCCTAACGAAATGATTTATCGATTCATCAGTGATGGGATCTTCGTCCGGATAAACTCGTGAATAGTATTGCTTTCTTATACAGGAACTCGGCAGTATGTCTGAAACATGGATGGGGGCTAGACCTACTCTATCTTTTTTTCTGTCATCGTATCTTGATCTTAAATTGCTTTTTAACATATTTGTGAATTCTGAATCAGGTCGTATGACTATTGGCATAAATTACTGAATATTATTGATATAACGCGTCTTAATAGTTATATTATTTTATCAGGCACTACTGAAAAATATTTTATATATTCCACATTAGGATTAAAACCTACGGAACAAAAAGTTAAAGTCCTGGGCATTGGGAGCAGTATGAGAAAGAATTCCTTTAGTACTTATACTCTGAAAAATGTCCTTGAAATTATTTCTGTCAAGTATAAGACTGAAGCAAGACTGTTGAACCTATTAGAAACTGAGCTGCCTATGTACAGGCCCAGCACTAGATTTGAAAATGAAAGTGTCAAAAAGATTACATCCGATGTTAATTGGGCTAACGTATTTGTCTTGGCTTCACCTGATTATCATGGGTCCATGTCAGGGACGATGAAAAACTTTCTGGATTTTTTCTGGAAGGAATTTTCGGGAAAAACCTTTGGGTACATTGTCTCATCACACGAGAAGGGATTAACTGTGATGGATCAGATGAGGACAGCAGTAAGGCAGTGCTATGCTTGGAGTCTGCCCTATGGTGTTTCGATTAACGAGCGAGAGGACCTAGACTCAAACGGTCTGATTGTAAGCAAAAAATTGCAATCACGAATGGAAATGCTTGCCAGAGATTTGGTTGTCTACGGCGGACTAATTTATTGGCAATTTGCGAAGGACCTAGATTCATCAGAACCCAATACCTTCGCACATTATTATCTCTAGGTTAGGCAGTAGAACCTAGAACACTCGTCAAATTTTTCATCATGGCAATGAGATAAATAAAAAGGCTAGACCATTCAGTTAACTTTGTTTAGGAACTCCTATTATAAGTGCAAATAGAGCAGGCTTGGGAGATAAAGAAATGCTAGGTCTAGATACCTCAGTCTTTCCGCAAGGCAAAAACAGTTTATCTATCTTCTTGGATACGCCGTTTTGGATATGGGACTCCCACCTACACTGGGTTCAGCATGAGAAAACAAATGGGTGTTGCTGTTTCAATCATCTATTGTCTCTGCCAAGTAAAGATGACATACAATATCCCTTGTTTGATTTTCAGGCAATTATCTTTGATACTATAGAACGAAATCAGAATGTTTGGATAAAGAAGGCAAGAGGAATTGGTCTTACTACCTTCATTCTTAGATATCTTGCTTGGAAAATCCTGTATTCATCGGAGTTAGATTATAAATCGATATACATAGTCTCAGGTAGTAGTGATAAATCTAGTGAAAAAGTAGATAGAATGTTAAAGAAATTATTTGAAAAAAGATTCCCTCTCCTTAGACTAGAATCAAAATTTACTGATTTATGGTTAAAAAAAACATGCATCAAAGTATTGGAATCTAGGGATATTACGGGTTTTGAGTCATATGATACAGCATATTTGTTTATAGATGAAGCAGACTTTCTGGAACATTCAGAGCAGAAAGAGCTAGACCAAGCAGCTTCGTCTTTTGCAGCAAGAAGCAATTGCAGGACAATTATGGCTTCGACTCCCAATCAACCCGGAGGTTTGTTTGAACAAATAGAAAGTGATGGTACTTCAAGATATGCAAAATTGCAGCTGGATTATACCTATGGAATTGACACAATCTATGATAGCAAGTTCATTGAAAAGAAGAAATTAGATCCCGAGTTTGACAGGGAATATAATATAAAGTACGAATTAAATCACGATACCAGCTATTAGTATCATATGTCATTTTAAAATACTAATAAGTGTATCTATAGCATATATTCATTATCAAGAGTTTTAAAGAATAGTAAATAATTCTATGGCATCTAAATATTAAATTGTTTTCTAGTTACAGGTAGGCAGAATAAGAATAGTAATGCTCCTTCAAGAGGAACAACCATCTTCCTATTTAAATAATTTTCATACCGTTAGAGTTTCGCCATTATCACAATTGTAGGTGTTATTCATTTAAATATCATTTTTTACTAAATCAAATATGTTGATTGTATCAGGTCATAAATCTGATAAAGGGCTCCTTCGAGAAAATAATGAAGACTCTATTTATGTAAATGACAAAGTAGGTGTATATGTTTTAGCAGATGGGATGGGCGGACATGAAGGCGGTGAGATGGCAAGTAACATTGCAGTTAACACCATAGCAAAAATTCTATACTCCACTTATACAGACCGTCAAAAAAAGAATTTTCAACAAATAGTCCACAAAGCCCTGCAAAAAGCTAATGAGGAGATTATTCTATTTAGAAAAGGGGATATTAATCTTGCGAATATGGGGACAACAGTAGTAATATCCATATTTCTTGATGAAGTTTTTTATTATACTCATTTGGGAGACAGTAGGGCTTATTTGTATAATAAAGAAGAGAGTCTAATTCAACTAACCACTGATGATTCTTTAGTAATGGAAATGGTAAAACAAGGTATTATAAGTGAAGATGAACTTCGAACACACAGTCTACGTCATATTGTTACACGCTATTTGGGAACACCTGAATTAGTCCTCCCTGAATTACAGCGCTGTGACACTGAAATAAATGATTGCATTATTCTTTGTTCAGATGGTCTTACCAATATGTTGAGTAACAAAGAAATATTGTCTATATTAAGGGGTAACATTTCAAGGGGTCCACAGAGTGTATGTAATGCTTTGGTTGATAAAGCAAATACAAATGGCGGTGAAGACAATATTAGTGTTATTGTAATACAAAATAAATAAAAATCTCAAAACGGAAAATAAGCTAGAATCAAAATCAAAAAGATATTTCGGATTCTCAATTCGGTTTGTTTTTTTTGACAAATTGTTGGTATGATTATATGAACAAAACGAAATCAACCATCCGGAGATGATAACAGAGTGAATATGTTCCCATCAAGATCCTTTACAAGCGACATTATGCCACCCCATTCTTGTTTTTCTGGTTTGGTAATATCAACGCCCTTGGATTTAAGGTCTTCATACGTTGATTGAATATCTGAGGTATAGAACCACACTCCCGTGTTTCTTCCTATGTTTTTCCTGGCAATTTCTAACTCTTCAGGAGGCATCAGTTGTGAATTTGGTTCCATAATACTCAAAGTCGATTCCGAATCTTTGGGCGCAATCTCAATCCATTTTCCACCAAAAAAGGGAACATTAAGTCTAATATCAAAACCAACTTTTTCTGCATAAAATTTTACTGCCCGTGCTTGATCTGAGACCATTATGACTACTCCACCTATTGTATCAATCATTTCCAAAATTGTTTGGGACAAGAATTATTATAAACTTGCTGCTTAGTCTTCGAAAATTGTTGGCCAATATTTCCACTCAGTCGTCATAATACAGAGTACTTACATCCAATCCAAATTCATATTACACAAGAACATCATTTTGCGAGAATTTCAGATCGTTGAATTGTGAATAATTGCCATAGTGTTTCTAAATAATTATTAATTACTCCATCGGAGGTATATTACCGAGATTATATTGATAATGCACATGATTTTGAAAGCCGAGCAAAATGATAAAGTTTCCAAGGAAGATGAGGAAATCGAAGATGATTTTGAACAAGATATAGAAGATGATTTTGAAGAAGATATAGTAGATGATGTCGAAGAAGATGTACGAAACGAATAGAAGGCCGTTAACCAAATTCAATATCCCCTATGATTAGCCCGATATTATCGTTAGATTTTGGATTCTTAAACGTTACTGGAGAAAAATGAAAACGACTATGGAATTTCCAGAAACTGAAACCCAGGCATTAATAGTAAAGATGATCCTAAATAAGAGAACTGAGGAATCACTTCAACTATTGTCTAATTTTTATAACATACAGTCACCAGAAGTTATCGTTGGTACTATCAAAGGTAAAAGAAAAACCGTACATGCTGTATACGTAGGAAACCAAAAGCGCATTTATGCGACGAATTCTGATATATTTTACAATCCTTTCGTCATACTGCATGAGTTTTATCATCATTTGAGATACAGGGGTATGGAACATAGAGGTTCGGAAAAAAGTGCAGATAATTTTGCATTACGATTCATTAACTCATATCGATCTGAACATGTAAAAAACCTTCAAGCTAAAGGAAACAGAATGAAAAAAATAGAAAGCAATACTGTATGAACTCAGAACTGTAAAAATGTCAAATCTGTCAGGTGTTCAAGATGTTTCTTTGAAACAGAATCACTTACTTTTTTTAATTCATTTTTAGCTTTGGATGAGTAAGAAATGTACAATTGTTCCATCCGGTCTATGAACTCAACAGATTGCTCGTTGTTTCTTACCAAAATGTTGAATAATCTATCTTCATTGTTCCAATCCATTATGTCATCATGTATCTGATATGCGATGCCGAGCAAATGCCCAAAACTTCCCATAGCACAAATTTCTTCCTCAGTTCCTCCTCCCAATAAAGAGCCTATTTTTGAGGCGGCCTCAAATAATGATGCAGTTTTATGTTCAATGACCTTTATGTAGTCATCATCTTTTAGAGATGGATCTTTGGTTAGCTTTATTTCCATCATTTCGCCTTCGCTCATTTTTGTTGCTGCCATTGACAATTCTGCGGATACCCTTGAATTGTTTAGTTTGGTGCATATATTCAAAATAATGCCAAGAACAAAATCACCAGTAAGAATACTGCTATTATATCCATATTTTACATGGAACGATGGTTTACCTCTTCTGTAATCTTCCTTATCTATAATATCATCATGAATTACAGACTCCGTGTGCAGCAACTCTATTGCACAGGAGGCCAAAAACATATCCTCTGTAATATCTACAGTAGGATTCTTGTTGGCTAAAATTGTCTCTGCCGACAAAACCAGTATTAGTGGTCTAATTCTTTTCCCTCCATCTGACGCATATCGTAAGGGCGTGTAAAATTCAGACCAAGAATAGAGATCTAATTCTCTTGCAAGATATTCGTCAATTCTTGACAAATAAGAACTGAATTGCTCCAACAAGGGATTTGCTTCAATAATTCTTCTATTCAAGAATGGAATCTGGCCTAGACTAGTGTTTATTCATTGATATTTAATCCTTTTACAAAATTTGTGGTCCGGTCTAGTTCACCGTTTTATTTTTTCAAGTCGCGCAATTTTATCGATTTCTTCTCGGATAAATACGCATTAGAATTAATTGATTGTTGATGCTCCGGCCGGGATTTGAACCCGGGATCTGCGACTTGAAAGGCCACAATGCTTGACCGGACTATGCAATCGTTATTTTATGTACGATTACTACACCACCGGAGCCAGTAGGATGATGTATAAATCACAATATAATACTTTACGGCCGATGGAATTGGATATATTTAGTTATAAAGTTTCTAAACTTTATTACCAAGTCAACATATTTGCGTTTATCCAAAACTGAAAAAGATTAATTCAAAAAAATCTTATCACACAAGGTTTTATTATAGGTTGATGATGAATCTTATTGATGAGTAAACTAATTTACAGGATAGATCAAGGAGTAGAGAAAAAGAGTCTCTTAAAGCATCCATTTTATAAGATGTGGTCAAACGGTGAATTGGGCCTTAATCATTTACAAGGATATTCTCTGGAGTATTTTCAATTAGTGAAAGTGGTTCCGGAAATGGTTAACAATATTAAGTTAAAATTGGAAGAGTCAGAATTAAGGAGTACAGTTGAAGAGAGCCATAAAGAAGAATCTAGCCATGTTGAACCTTGGATTAGATTTGCAACCTCTCTAGGAATAAAAGAACAAGATCTACTGAATTATGTTTGTGATGAAAATACGAAAAACGCCGTATCTTCACTTATGGAATTAACTAAAAGTCCGCTGGATGAAGCTGTATGCGCAATGTACGCATATGAACTGGATTTGCCGAACATAAGCAGATCAAAGATTGAAGGCTTGAATAAATTTTACAATTTATCAAATGCCGATTCAACAAACTATTTTAAAATTCATCAGGAAGCGGACATAAGACACGCAGACATTTGGCGGAATATGATAAAAAACATTCCAGATCACAAACATGAGTTTTGTTTTAACGCAGCTGTAAAATCTCTAGACGCACAAAACTTGCTATTGGATGCAGTTTATGAAAAATACGTCAAGCCATTTAACTAGCCCGATAATGTGCTTGATAATACAAGATCAATTGGCATAATTTCTAGAGGGAGACTTTACCCTTTCAAAACCTTTATACATATTTCCATATCGAAAAAGTTTGTCGGGCCCATAGCTCAGCCTGGTTAGAGCGACCGGCTCATAACCGGTCGGCCGGGGGTTCAAATCCCCTTGGGCCCACTTTAAGAACAACTTAACCCACTATGTTAATAACTAACTAGAATCCTAAGATGAGTAACCCTGATTTAGAACCGGCTTTTATGACATAGGAGGACATATCTGCTTTCCGTTTATTGAATAGCAATCTGGTGGCAGATAGTTATCATTATTCCAAATCACATTATCTAAATCAGAAATAAAAAAGAACCAGGAACCAAACATTATACCTGAAACTAGGACTATTATTATAGCCACACCTGACCTTCTACCAATTAACCACCTTGACTGATCGGTTTGAACATGCGTGGGAAGGGTCATTCTTATTACAATTACAGTTCTAAATTAACTAATAACGGTTTAGCACTTAGACACTAGAAGAAATTACTCGTCAAATATTCTAGACTGAGACCTTTATTGTTTGATTGACTCTTAATATTTGACATCCTAAATAACTATTTGAAAAGTCAAATGCTAATTGAATTTCTTTATCTTAATTAGTTTTAATTCCTGATACTGTTTCTCTAATATTCAATCAAATCCCCTTGGGCCCATTAAAATAAAATAGGATGCTAGTATTGTTATAACAATGGCAAGCCAGTTGTGCTTAGTTCTAGTATCAATCTTTGTTATTCCACTGGTTCAACATACAGTATCTGCACAGACCATTACGGATCCTCTGCTAAAAGAATTCTCAGTCCCAGCAGGATCTCATCCTCATGATGTAGCTCCTGCTAAGAATGGATCAGTTTGGTATACTGCCCAGCGATCAGGGGAACTAGGGCTACTAGATCCT
>DASPFY010000015.1:0-8944 GCA_035620895.1 Nitrososphaeraceae archaeon | reverse complement strand
TGAATTTTCTTTTTCTACCAAAAGGCCTAAAAGGTTTTCCGTTACCATGATAAAATTTTGAAAAGAATTCAACATAAATCAACCTAGCACCCTGAATGCCTGGTTCGAATACTCCAAGGATGATATTAAAAATGTGACCTACAAAAAGTATTATAATGCCTAGAATAGCTTGAGGTAGAGGATTATCAATCGTTTTAAGGAAAATAAAGTCAATCACATGAGCTAGTATTATAGAAGCCAATAGAATTCCTACAATTCTAGTATATGATAGTATGTGACTGATTATTGATGGCAGCTCCATCAAGGCTCTAACACCCTCACCATAAAACATTAGTCCAACTCCACCAAAAATCAATCCGAAGTAAGTAGTTCCTATCACGCTACTCAATGGATTTATATCTTGATGATTTATCAATCCTAGTCCTAATAATGAGATACCCCATCCAAATGACAACCATCCCACTTTTCCTATTACGTGTTTTTTTTGGCCTTCTCTAAGACTATTAAGAATTCCTAAAATAAGACCGAATGAAACCAATCCTAGTCCTACATAACCACTAAATAACAACAATTTCCTTAATCCAAAAGTGCTAAGTGGGTCCAAGAAGTTTCCACCTGGTTCCAGAATTTCTCCATCATGTCCTATTATTACTCCACCCGGTGGCAAATTAAATCCAAAATTGTCGTTTAAATATGAAAATA
Source organism: Nitrososphaeraceae archaeon (assembly GCA_035620895.1). Lineage (GTDB taxonomy): Archaea > Thermoproteota > Nitrososphaeria > Nitrososphaerales > Nitrososphaeraceae > TA-21. The sequence continues at coordinate 8,242 of DASPFY010000015.1, read as the reverse complement.
AGTAACCATTTAAATGAAACCCAAAATAAAGGTTAAAACAAAAACCCAATATTATAGTGAAGATACAACCTGGTATCATGGCTTTAGCTAATTTTACCATCTGCGATGGACGTAAAATAGTCGTCGCAAATTTTCGTAAGAATTTCGGCATTATAGTTAAATTACGCTTACCACCTTCTACCCGTCTTATGACCCATTTAGAGACAAGCAATATAACTAATCCATATCCAGCATCACCAATCATCATACCATAAAAGAATGGAAAAATGAATGCAAACATTACAGTTGGATCGAACTCTTTACCAGAGGGCAAAGAGTAAAACCTCACAAATGATTCAAAAACCTTCAATTTTTTTGGAGTGGCAAGAAGAGTTGGAGGATTCTCTTTACTATCCAAATCATACAAAATTGTTCCCTCGCTATGTTTTTTAAAAGCTGTCCTTAGGTTTTCTATCTTTGATTTTGGTATCCATCCTTCCAACGCAAAAGCATCTTCTGTTACTCCTAGATGATCAATGATCTCTAGTTTTCTGTTTTCGATTTCAAGTTGTTCTTCTGCGCCTTTCAGAAATTTGTAATGCATTTTTGAAATTTCAGTAAGCTGATTATTGATTTGATTTAATTTTGATGATAGAGTATTGTTAATATTTTTCTGATTTTGAATAATAATTTCTGGTTTACCTCTAAGTTTTGGAACAACCTCTAAATGGACATTATGTGAATTAACCGATGATGCCAAGGAAGCCGATCTAAAGGTTGGAGTAATAATAAGAACAAAATGTGTTATTTTATCAGTCTCTTTAGAATATATCATTATATCTGGACTTTCAGATTCTAATTCCTTCTTAAAATCTGGAAATTTATCAGATGCCACACGTCCAAAGTACGAGCGTGCGAAGGATAGATCTAAAATATTGAAATCTTCATGAAAGAAAGAAAACTCTTCAACCAGTTTGATATTGTTCTCTGTCTCCCTTTTCTGGGTAGTGAGATTATCCTTTTCTCTTTCCAGAGACGCAATTTTACTATCAATATCTAGAGACTTTATTGTCGAAATTAATTCATTTAGCGACAAAAATCCAGATTTCCCGACTATTTTTGTTGGTGGAAGAGAACCAAGTAATCCTTTAATCCTCAGTAGTTGATCAGAAATTTCATTGTGTAATTCACTTTCACGTTCTCTAGCAAGAAAGGAATCTGTTGCTTTTGAAAGAGGTTCGAGCTGTATTATATTCATTTCATGTAAGATAGTAAGAATTTGTTGTCTAAATTTTTTTAGGCCTATTACCGCTACTCGAGCCATAGGAACTGGTTTAAGTATCGTTGACATTTTAGTATCTCATCCTATTCACATTTTAGAAAGCAGAATTTCTATTATATTCTTCATATTTTGTTTGTTAGAATTGAAAGAGATTGATTTGGATTTTTCTTCTGCATCCGCAATAATCTGCTCAGCCTCTTTCGAAGCTTCGACCTTAGCTTGTTTGACACCTTCTTCAACCATTTTTTTTCCTTCTATCTTTGTTTCAGATATGACGTTTTCTAGCTCTTCTTGTAAATTTTTTATATCTTTCTCAATCGACTGCCTATGTTTTTCAATTTCCACCTGTACTTGATCTTCCTTTTCTTTAATTCGCTTTAGTATAGATAAATAATCTTCCTGAGAATTTGACATATTTTTATGCTCCTAAAAATTGTCTACCTATAAAGAATAACAAAACTGTTGCCCCGATGATATTTCCAATCTTAAAGGCTCTTCCAATGATATAGAATTTTTTTTGCTTGTCATTTGCAAAATTTCCTTTAGTATTATTATCTCTATTATTATTTTTATTATGATTATAATTATTATACATGAACTTTTATTTCCTCCTTCTTTCGAATCATTTCTTCTCTTTCTCCCATTTTCCTCTTTACCGTTTTTAACATAATGAATGTATCACGTTCCATCTCATCAAGTCTAAAAGTGATGAATTTCACTGCAGATAGCAGTTTAGGAATCAAGACATTTTCTATTGCATTAGATTTGCGCTTTGTTCTCTCTATTTCATAAAGCAATTTCCTCAATGCAGTTTCTTTTTCTGCTACCTCTAAAACAATTTTGTGAATCTTTTGGAATGTTCTTATTGCTTCGTTGATAGATGTTGGGAGTTCAAGTAAATGTTCAGCAAGCAATTCTCTTTCCCCACCGGTAAGCTTTGGTATATGAACGCCCATTATACTCTTAGATTTTATCTGCAAATTTCTCATTTGTGATATTTTCATCGCTTCATTTTCGAGTTGCATTGTACCAGCCAGCATCTCAGCCATTCTGATACTTTCATAGCCTTTTATCAGTTCAGACTGTAAACTACCTCTTAAAGCCGCTGCAGTCTTGCTCGTATTAAAGAATTCAAGAATTAATGCTTGACGTTTTAATTTTAGGAGATTCAAGCCTTTCTTTGCAATCAAAATTCGACGTTTTGTACGTATATATTCAAGGCGAGTTGGTCTAATATCAGTAGCGAGGGTCATTATGCAGGAATCATGCTCCTTCTGTCCCTGTTTCTACAAGAGTCTTCTTTCTATATTTTGTAATAAATTCCGACTTTATGCGTTTCAATTCTGATTCTGGCAGGTCACTTATGAGGTCCCACCCAATATCTAGGGTCTGTTCAATCGATCTATTTTCATTTACTCCCTGATTTACGAATTTACGTTCAAAATTATTAGCAATTTTAAGAAATTTTCTATCAGTATCACTTAATGCCTCCTCTCCGACTATTGCAGCCAATCCCCTAGCATCTTTTCCTTGGGCATATACTGCATATAGCTGATCAGCAAGATTTCTGTGATCTTCCCTTGTTCTACCACTACCGATCCCTTGATTCATTAATCTGGACAGACTTGTTAGTACATCAACTGGAGGTTGAATATTCAATCTATGCAGGTCTCTGCTCAAAACTATCTGACCTTCTGTAATATATCCAGTAAGATCGGGTATAGGATGTGTAATATCATCTGCTGGCATAGCAAGAATGGGAATTTGCGTAACGGAACCTTTTCTACCTTTAATTTTTCCTGCACGTTCATAAATTGACGACAAATCTGTATACATATAACCCGGGTATCCCCTTCTTCCAGGCACCTCTTCACGTGCTGCGGAAATTTCTCGTAGAGCTTCGCAATAATTGGTCATGTCCGTGAGTATAACTAGCACATGCATTTCGCGCTCATACGCAAGAAATTCTGCTGTTGTTAGGGCAAGTCTTGGAGTAAGTATACGTTCCATTGAAGGATCAGATGATAGATTTAGAAAAAGAACACTTCTACCAAGTGCTCCACTTTCTTCAAACTGATTCACGAAAAAATTAGCTTCTTCACTTGTAATACCCATTGCAGCAAATACAACAGAAAAATTTTCTGAGGTTCCAAGAACTTTAGCTTGTCTAGCAATCTGTGTAGCTAATAAATTATGTGGTAAGCCAGCACCGGAAAAAATAGGAAGTTTCTGTCCTCTGACGAGAGTATTCATCCCATCTATGTTAGACATGCCTGTCTGGATAAATTCAGATGGTTCTTCTCTAGAATAAGGATTTATTCCAGAACCCACCAAATCGTATCTTTGTTTAGATATAATTTTTGGTCCATTATCTCTTGGATTCCCCAATCCGTCAAAAGTTCTTCCTAGCATTTCGTCAGATACAGAAATCATTGCAGTTTCACCCAAGAATTTTGTTGAAGTTCCACTAGTACCAAGTCCATATGTTGCTCCAAATACTTGAACAACTGCCAAGCCTTGTTTTGTATCAAGTACCTGTCCTAAACGACGTTCTCCACTGGCTAACTTTATCTCTACCATCTCACCGTAGGCTGCATTCTCAACACCCTCAACAAATATCAAAGGACCAGCTATCTTGGATAGCGTTTTAAATGCTACAGTTGACATTTCTAAAGTGTTACCTCCAGCAACAAATTATCAAACTGTTGTTTCATATTTATCTTGATCTCATTAATTAAATGTTCAACCTCTTCTTCCTTTGTCCATTTAATCTTTGATAAAAGTTTTCGTACCTCAAGGGCACCAACTTTTGAGGATGGAACACCTTTCTTTATAGCCTCGGCTTCCATTCTTCCAAATTCTAAGATCATAGAGAGCATCAAATTCTGTTTTTTGATAGAGGTGTAAGTATCGACCTCATCATAAGCACTTTGTTGAAGATAATCTTCTCGAATAGATCTTGCAGTATCCAAAATACCTTTTTCAGGTTCAGGTAATGCATCATAACCTATCAGTTGAACAATTTCTTGTAATTCTGACTCCCTTTGTAAAATCTCTAAAGCTTCTTTCCGTTGGGGAATCCATTCAGAAGAGACATTATTGTTGTACCAATTAGTCATATCATCAGCATACAAGGAATAACTTGTTAGCCAGTTGATAGATGGAAAGTGCCTTCTTGAGGCTAAATTGGCATCGAGTGCCCAAAATACTCTCGTCACTCTTAAAGTATTCTGTGAAACAGGTTCAGAAAAGTCTCCACCTGGTGGAGATACTGCACCAACTAAAGTCAGAGAACCGACCCGCTCTTCGGGAGATATTACTACTGCCTTTCCTCCCCTTTCATAAAATTCTGCTAATCTTCTTCCAAGGTAAGCTGGATATCCTTCCTCTCCAGGCATTTCTTCTAGCCTGCCTGAGATTTCTCTCAATGCTTCGGCCCACCTTGACGTACTATCGGCCATCAACGCCACATCATAGCCCATGTCTCTATAATATTCACCCATGGTAATACCAGTATAGATACTTGCTTCACGGGCCGCAACGGGCATGTTTGATGTATTTGCAACAAGAATTGTTCTCTCCATCAATGGTCTTTTTGACTTTGGATCTTCCAATTTTGGAAAAGTAGTGAGAATTTCAGTCATTTCATTTCCTCTTTCACCGCATCCAATGTAAACGATAACGCTACTGTCTGCCCACTTTGCAAGTTGCTGCTGAGTTACTGTTTTTCCACTTCCAAACGGTCCTGGAATCGCTGCTGTACCACCCTTTGCTACTGGAAAAAAGGTATCAAGAACACGCTGTCCTGTAAGCAAGGGAGACTCTGGTGGAAGTTTGCGAAGAACAGGTCTTGGGATTCTCACCATCCACCAACTTGATAAACCAATATCCTCATTACCGTTATTTGTTTTCACTTGTGCAACATTTTCATTAACTGTGTATTTCCCTTCTGTTATTTCAGAAAGTTGACCACTAATACCAAATGGAATCATTATTTTGTGACTTATCAATGGCGTTTCTTGAACTTCTCCAATTATTTCACCTGGAGATACGTTTTCTCCATTTTTCTTGATTGGGACAAAATCCCATTTCTTATGTTCGTCTAAGGCGGGAATGATATTGCCTCTACTGATAAAATCACCACTTTTCTGTCTCAATACATCGAGTGGACGCTGAATTCCATCATAAATGGATGTTAGCAATCCTGGTCCAAGCTGCATTGATAGAGGTCTCTTTGTATTGATTACTTTCTCGCCAGGTCTAAGTCCTGTTGTATCTTCGTATACCTGTATTGTGGCCTTATTACCTTCAAGACGGATAATTTCTCCGAGTAAACCTAAGTCTCCGATTCTTACAACATCATACATTTTTGCTGCTTCAACATCTGTTGCTACAACTACTGGACCCGAAATTCTCGAAACAATAGCAGTTGCCATATTAACAATTCACTCCTTCATCAACCCATTTTAATACTTATCCCAAGTACACGTTTAGCCAACGTGGATATGGATTCTTCCTGAACATTTCCTTTTAAAGAGGGCATAAATAAAACCAATGGTTCAATAGATGCTTCGACCCTTGTTCTAAATAAGTGTGGAAGAGAAGCACTAACAAACTGACTAGCGATTATCAAGTTATACTTACGAGAGAAGAAAATGCTTTCCATAGTTTTCAGAGCCTCATCTGGTTGGTTAACTATATATGTATCATCTATCCCCAATAGGCGATAGCCCATTACAAGCTCTCTTTCCCCTATTATAGCAATAGCACCATCTGATTCTGATTTTTGTTTAGTTGACATTATATCACTCCAAAAGCAGCATTGATTTTATACGTTCTACGGGGATATCATAACGTTTTCCATACGCTATTCTTTTAATGTTGTCCCATTCAGATTCTGCAGTTAAAATAAAATGAAAAATTGTTCCTATTGACAGTGATATATTTTTCAATCTTTTTACATATGTTTTAATAATAAATTTATCCAAGGCCACCTCAAAGTCTATTAGACTGTTGGTCTTGATAAAAGTTTCCAATAGATCATCTAATTTGTAGTATTCTTGTATTTTCCCTACAAATTCATTAATATTTTTTGACCCAAAAATATCAAGCAACGTATTCAATGAAATGTTCCCCCCTTCGATAAGGTGTTTGTTTAACATTTCCCGATCGAGATTGGAATCCCTGGCTTTTAATACAGTTAAAATGTTCTTTTTATCTATTTGTGCTCTAAATAGTTCTCTTATTACTCCCTCATCACCTTGAAAAAACTTTAAGGATTCAAGTAATGACTTATAATAATATGATTGAAGGTCAGCCATCATGGGACCAAGGTCGGCTGTTTTTTGATAAGCATCAAGATGTTGCATCAATATGGTTCCATATCTATACTTTATCAGTTGATTCACAACACCCTCTACATTCGTTTGCGACAGAATAATTTTCATTTCATCATGGGCAATATTTCCTGCTGAGATTCCTGCAGGAACATTTCTACTAGATACCAGAAAATGTTCTGTTTCGGTTATTGCACGTCCTACTTTTTTTGAAGATAAAATTAATTCTATATTATGAATATCCCACTTTAAGAGATAGGCTCTGACCGCAGCCCTTCCACTGAAGGGTGTAGCTTCAAGAGCAATTTTGTTGATATCTACTATATGTCTATTTAGAGCTACTTCTAAAAGTTCTGGCGGGGAATAGACAGCTGCTGCTTTTTCTATTTCTGGACCATAGGATGTAGATTCAAGCATTCTAATAATTTCAGCAACATCTTTAGCTTGAGCAAGACTTAATATAAAATCCTTAGATAGAAAACTCATTGAGAGTGCCTGCAATCTTCCAAAAGAAGAGGCATATGATGAGGTTGTCATTACTACTTTATGATTCTCTCTAGAAGAAAACTTTTGACTTCATCTTCATGAGTTCTTAACAGCTCTTCGAAGGTCAGATCTATCTCTCGTGTTCCATTATTATCCTCCGCTAGAATCCCTCCTATGGTGTCGATGGTTGCTCCGAGTGTTACGTTCATAGCTTTGATGGTCATACTATCATTCTCATTAGAATGAATTACTACGTTCTTACCTAATTTGTTTTTTGCATGGTCGACCATCCTTTCTAGTGTCTTTTTGTATTCTGGGCTCTTGGTATAGTTTTTTAATTCCTGTCTTATTGTACTAAAAGTGGAATCCATGTTTTCATTGATTGCATCAAATAGGATCTTTTTTGCATTTAACCTAGCTGTCTCCACTATCCTACCGGCTTCTCTTTGAGATTTTACTTTTGCTTCATTAGCGTAAAACTCTTTAAGCTCTTTTATTGTAGATTCCTTTGATTTTTCAATAGCGGTTTTTTTTTCACCAAACGAAGAATCAAGGAGATCTAATTTCCTTTGTTTTCTCTCATCAATCTCTCGCATGAAAGTGAATAAGCTTGTCATCTAACAAGTCGCCACTTAGAGGATTCCTAACAGTAGAATTATTCCTAGCACGAAACCGATAATCCAAAGAGTTTCAGGGATTACGAAGAAGAATAGAACCTGTCCAAACTTCTCTGGTTTCTCTGCTATTATCCCCATTCCTGCCGCACCTATACCTTGCTGAGCATTTCCAGTACCTATAAGACCTCCTGCAATTGCTATTGCCGCCGCAATCGCCAATAATGGCTTGGTCAAATCTGAACTCGGTGCTGTTGATGTCTCTTGGGCGAACACTTGTGAAGAAGATAATGTAAAACCAGCTATTGCCAATCCTGCAATTATAGTAATAATTGACAATTTTGAACCATTATATCGCATCATTACTAGATAAGGTTAATTATATGGTTATATTAAGAGTTTTCTCCAAATTTCCTAAGAATTTCTATTCAACTTATGAAATGATAGTATCGTTTTTTCAATTAATTTCAAATAAAGTATAATAGATTGCATTTTTCTAACTGCCATATCATTTAGAAATTTGAAAAGTTATTTTACTAACAATA
>DASPFY010000014.1:0-30574 GCA_035620895.1 Nitrososphaeraceae archaeon | reverse complement strand
TAAGATTTGTTCCGCTATAAGATGTTGGTTCTGGTACGTTAATACTGATGACTGGCGGTTTTCCTTCTTGGTCGATTCTGATAATAGGAACTGTAGAAGACATACATGTGAGACTAACCTTACTGAAATAAGTGATTTGCTTATTGTTGGATTAGTTATTGCTCGATGAGTAACCCTTTATAAAAGTACAAAAATTATGTCAAATTTGATTCACAAACCCTTGAGCCCACTTTGTACTAAAATACCTTTAGTTGAACCCGCATACCCGCAAGGTTCAAATCCCACCCAGTCCATACCCATATTAGCGTCGCAATTAGAAGGGAAAGCAGAATAATTTAACTGATCAAGACAAATAGCTAATTTCCAAGAATGCTCAGATCTTTTTCCCTGAATTGTTTTTCTATTCGGATTGGACTCTAAAGTACTTTCACAATAATTAACTCTAGAATCCTTTGATCACATATTTACAGTAAAACAAGATAGATCACAATTTTAGTAATGCGATATATACTAATATGATCATGCATAATTCAAGAGACAAATGAGTGTAACATACAATTTTTCAAATAAGGTTGTATTAATCACAGGAGGAACCGGGGCTCTAGGAAGAACATTGGTAAAGAAATTTATAGATTCTGGTGCTATAACCATCTCTTCTTTCCTTAATAAGAAGGAAGCAGAGAAACTAAAAACTACTAACCCTAAAGTTGAGATGATTGAATTGGATATAGGAAAGGAGGAACATATACTAAAAATGATACCGATATTGGTTGAAAGATTTGGTACTATAAACATACTAGTTAACGTGGTAGGGGGTTATCTGGGCGGTAAAAGCATCACAGAACTGAGCGGAACTGATTGGGATACAATGATGAATCTGAATCTAAAATCTGCATTTTTGATAAGCAAGCATGTAATCCCAATCATGAAATCTGGGAATGGTGGAAATGTTGTCCATATCTCATCAAGGACGGGACTAAAATCAGAAGGATATGATTCTGCTTACGCTGCTTCAAAAGCCGCCTTGATACGATTTGTAGAATCAGCGGCGCACGAATTCAAGGAACATAATATTAACATAAATTGTATTTTGCCTACCACAATTGACACTGAGGCAAACCGAAAAGCAATGCCAAAAGCGGACTTCACCAAGTGGTTATTGGCAGAGGATCTAGCTAATGTTGTATTATTCCTGTGTTCTCCTAGCTCTCGGGTGATTAACGGATCAGCTATTCCAACTTATGGATTATCATAAAGTAACAAACTTGTCGCCAGCTGGAGCATGATTGACTTCCGTTCAAAGACTATGATCGAATTAAAGACCTTCGAATCAATGGTAAATAACAAGATAATGTCATCTAGATAAGCATCATTAAGACCAACAGAGCTTGAACCCACGTACGATTATTCAGATAAGTTTTCGTTAGATGTTAATAATAACCAATTATCTATTCCCTATGCCAAAATTACTGATAAGTTCATCAATATTCATAACTAATCCATAGTAATTGCGAATATTATCAAGTGTTGAATTGTAATGGTCGAGATTGTTGGACGCTGTAGCATCCGAAATAAGAACAATATTATAACCATGATTGAACGCGTCACGTAAAGAAGATTCTACACATATTGATGTATCAATTCCAGAAAAAATTATTGAATCTATTCCCAAACTTCGTAACCAGAGTTCAACTTCTGTATCCTGAAAAACAGAGTCTCTCCTCTTAATTACCACATGGTCATCCAAACTAGGTTTCAGTTCATCAACAATTTCAGCATCCCAGCTTCCTCTAATACAGATCGGCCGTCTTTTTATTCTCTCTTCTCTAGCTTTTGGTAGTATCCTGTGAGATCTTGTTAAAAGATCAATTCCAGATTCTTCCCTGACTGCCTGAGAATAGAAAATGGGTATTTTGATTTTCCTGCAAAATTCAAGAAGGCGCTTAAGCGTCGGAACTACTTCTCTATATTTTGAAACATTTAATCCCATTAAATCATACGATCCTCCCTTACTGACAAAGCCGTTTTGCATATCAATGATCAACAGGGCAGGATGAATATCGTGATTTCTAATTCTCACAACCTAAAATTCTCCAGGGGATTATAATATTATTCGATTACATTCGCTATCAGTTCAATTCCAGAATCTCAATATAATGACAATCATTAATTTGTATTGAAAACGAATCTAGGATTTTTCGGATTTTTGCAAAGTTATCATTACTACAGATTTATTTGTAGTTTAACAGAGGATTCTGTAAGTTCAAATAAACTGTCCAAATTTAGTGTGCTTTTTAGTGTTGATTTCAAATAACCATGCAGAAACTGAGAGCCTTTTTTTCCAAGTCGATGTCTAATGACAATAATTCTCTTGTCGTTTTGATTGGTTTCATCATAGGTTCCCAGAAAACCATACCGACAAATTATTTTGTCAATATACTCCAAGACTGTTTCGAAATTTAACGTCTTTTTCCAGAAAAGAATTGTATCACGGGGAATTATTTCTCCTGCAGCTACTCCGAGGCCGTATATGTCCTCGTCAGGGTAGGAATCAAAAAGCGACTTGAGCAACTCTCTATTTACAACTACCAAATCAATTTTAGAAAGAAAGCGAGTAAATTCCGAATATCGCTTGAGAATCATATTTACCAAAGCATTTACAGAAACTCCCATCCTCTCGGACTCCTCATCAAGTACCTTAGATAATTCCGTATCGACACGAAATGACCTTGTAGTAGATGTCACAATATTCATGTAAACATCTCAAAAATAAATGTGTTGGTATGTAACCAAATGTGTTACATAGCATTACATGGTATGGGTATATTGCACGTGTATACTTACTTCTTAATAGTAGTTTGATAGAGACATTTGATTATGAGTTTTTCATTGAATGATTTCGCAAAACAAGCGAACACTGTGAGCCAAGATAATTTAGAATGCCAAAACTGTAAGGGTGAAAGTGTTATTTTTGATCATGGCACTGGTGAAAAAATTTGCAGTGGCTGCGGTATTGTACTTTCTGTAGAGCGGGATTATATTGACCCATTGTTAGATACAAATACAAATTTAAGTAACATGAATTTGGGCACTCCATCATCATTGGCGCATCATGATAAAAATCTGTCAACAATGATTTCTTATTCGAACGTGGATGCAGATGGTGTTGCAATAAGTGTTGATCAGCGATCGGCTATACAGAGAATGAGAAGATGGAATAAGATATCCAACAACAATAGGAGCTATCATAGGAATCTTAAGAACGCTTTCGCTGTTCTCATAAGAATAAAAGATAAACTTTCCTTAAGCGAGACCATTATAGAAAAATCAGCCTATTACTATAGAAAGATCCTGGATCAAAATCTAGTAAAAGGGAGATCAATAAAGGGGTTTGTAGTTGCATGTGTATATGTGTCCTGTAGGGAGTTGAATGTGCCACGAACTATAGAAGAAATTGCTGAAATATCCAATACAGACAAGATTTTTGCAGGAAAGTGCTATAGACTTCTCGTAAGGAAACTTAAAGTTCGGCTTCCTTCAATAGATTCTACGTCTCATCTGGCAAGGATAGCCAATAATGCAGGAATTAGTGAAAGGACTCTTAGACACGCAGTCCAGATGATGTCACAGATAAAAGATGATCCTATTTCCTTTGGAAAAGATCCGTGTGCAATAGCCGTTGCGGTATTATATGGAGCATGTCTTGATAAAGGAGAAAAGACGAGTCAATCTAAAATATCATTGGCCGGTAATGTAAGCGTAGTAACACTTAGGAAAAGATTTCTGGACATCAAGAAAATTTTTCCTCAAATCCCAAATGGTCCTAACAATAAGTGACAAATGACTTTGGTCATAATTCTCAACTGAGTGAAATTATTAAATTTGTACTTGACTGCTACATGTTCCGCACAGTATCAATAAGGTGACATTAATTTATTTTCTATACCAATATTAAAGGAATTTCATAGGTAGCGTTATTACTGTTATAGAGACATTAAAGTAATATTATAGCTTACATAGAACACTTACAAATGGCCAAGAAACAAAAAAAACATTTCAGTATTATGATTATAGAAGATGAACAGGATATCCTTCTGCTCTATAAGGATTATCTTTTGAGCAGAGGTCATAATGTAGTTGCCACAGCTACAACCGCAAATGAAATTATTTCGGACTACGATAGAATCAGGCCCGACGTAGCAATAATCGATTATAAGCTACCTACTGATAAGAATGGAATAGACGCAGCAATTCAAATTATAGAGAAATATCCATCTGCTGCTATTCTGATAGTTACTGCATATGAGACCGTACCTAAAGAGATTGCAAAAATTTCTCTTTTTGACAACAAACGAGTGGAAGTTTTGATAAAGCCTCTGAGGCTCACACAACTAGAAAATTCTATTGTCAACATTTTGAACAAGTAGATTTACGCTTAGTTTTTCTTTCATCCTATTTGAACGGGGTAAATCTCATTGAAAGGAACTAGGTTTTCTTTATTATCCTATTGGTCAACAAATGTTCTTCACCTGAAGTATCGATAAAGCTATTTGATTTTCTAAAAACGCTTTCAAATATCCTGTCCAAATACAACTGAATATGTGGGGAAGTTAACCATAATTCCTTATTTCCATATTTGAATCCATACCGTTGTGAACTTCCAAGTACCTCTCTCTTTTCAAGGTCGCGCAGATAGCCAGAAGAGATTCTACTTTCATCATAATTGTTTTCCCTTGCTATTTGATCAATAATGAAATGTATTCCTGATCCATGTTGTGCGGCATCCTTACTCCTATACGCGACTTCCTTAGGAATCCCTAATTGATCTGCTAATATTCTATGAACTTGTTTTCCAAGCTTATCATTCGGTCCTGTTACATTGAGTCTTGGATTTATGTCAAAAGCGGTCTTGATGACTTGTTTGTCCAAATAAGGTTCCCTCATTTCAATTCCATGTGCCATAGTTGTTTTATCTTCCCTTTCTAATGTTTCCTTGTAGAGTAAAAATAGATCTTCCATCATGTGATTTCGGAGAGATGAATACCCTTCACTTGCTACTATTTTCGGATACCAAGTATAACCTCCAAATATTTCATCTGCGCCTTGCCCAGAGAATACCACTTTAACATGATCCTTCCTTGCCAAAGCCATTGCAGAATATATAGGTAGAGCCACTTCAACTTGTAATGCATCACTATCTTCAATCGCATAAATTATTTTTGGTAACATTTCTTGAGTACTATTTTTGGTAATAACGTTTACCTTTAGTGTCAAATCTAGATCTTTGGCTACTCTATGTGCAAATAGAATATCCGATGAATCAAGAGTACCTGCATTATAACAGATAACTTCCTTTACCATATCTTTGGCCAACCATGCAACTAGGACACTGTCAATTCCACCTGAAAATATTATTCCTATCCTATCAAGTCCTTCTGTACGCTTTCTCATTGCTGACATCAACGATTTCTTATAAGCTTTGAGCGCCTCTTCAAGAGTGTTGTATCTGAAATTTTTCTTGTTGGAATCTAATGTCCTAGGAGGATCTGCAATTCTGTATTCTCTTAAAGTTCCATTATTACTCACTATAACGGCATGACCAGGCATAACTCTCTTGACCGATTTATTTCCTCCTAACAGCCAGATAGCTTTCTGCTCAGACGCAAATGTTACTTGCTCACGATCCTCACTATAGTAAAGCTGCCTAACCCCTAAAAGATCTCTGACAAGAGCTATATCTCCTGTTTTCTGATCTTTTACCGCAATACTATAAACTCCATCCATTATTTTTGCCATTTTAGTCAATGCCTCCACTAAACTTGATGATCGCACTAATTCTTCTTCTAAGAAGTGCAGTATTACTTCGCTGTCTGAATTACTAACAAAATGATGTTGATACCTTAATCTATTCTTGATTTGTTTATAATTATAAATTTCACCGTTATGCCCCAATGTTAGTCGTCCATCACAGCTCGTAAGTGGCTGCTTTCCTAATTGACCACCCACTATTGCTAACCTTACGTGACCTAGCCCAAACCTCCCATCAGTGTAAGGGACGGAAGATTCTGATGATTCCAATGAATTGATTTCATTTTGTCCGACTTGTATTGCAACACCATCAGGACCGCGATTATGCATACAAGATAACATGAGAATAAGATCCTCAGTTACACCTGAATTATTTTTATTTAGTATACCAGCTATTCCGCACATTTTTTTCTCCAATTAACGTCCAAAGGTATATGATAATTCAAAAAATCTCCCTCTACAAACTACTCTTCAACATGATTTATCAGTGTTACGTCGCACTCTCGTTTTTTCAATACTATTCATATATATATTAGAACAGGGGCCAAATATTAATCATTACCAAAGTATATTATTGATCAAAATAATTTATATATTAGTCTTTTTTCAGACATCGCTTTTTATCTCTTGCTGTTAGATCTCATAAAAATATGTATTACGATTACGACATATCTTAGAAATAACAAAAATAGTACGATATCTTAATTTAGTAACATACTACTAACAAACTGCAGAGCGTTGGAACTAAAAGCCTACATTTTTTTTGCCGAGTTGTAAATAATTAAGTGCTACATAATAACCGATGTGAAGGGGCCAAGTTGCTCACCATTGTATTAAGAATTTTATCTCCCGTAAATCCTTGCATGACTAACATCTCCTTGATCCCATCTGCAATCGCTAAATCATAAACATCTGGCTTCTTTTCACTACCCAGTAATGATTGGACCATCAATGCCGAGTGCACAACAAAATATTTATACATGATAGGTTTCTCAAGTGAATTTTGAATCAAACAACAAGAATGCTGTAATATCCTACACGTTCTATTTTCATTCCAGTAATGTTTAAAGACGATGTGAGCGTTTACAAATTAATGCGTAGAGTGTATTTTAGTCACTCTAACACTGCTGAAGAGCATTTCCCTACTGAAAATGTTGGTGAAGATCATACGCCTGGAAAGATTATTCAACCAATTAGGCTTAGTCATTTGATTGCATTCAATATCAATGAAAATGACGATGAAATCTCTGGAATTCTGACAATAGAATTCGAATATTATTCGTCTGATGCCAGCATAAAATATCGTGATATGCATTATAGCGATCCCAGATTGATAAAGCACATTGAAGGCAACCCTCGTGTAATGAAGAACATAGATTCGTATCTGAGAAAAAGTCTGTTAGAATATGAGTATGGTTCCAAATTGATGTCATGATAGAATTGAGCCTAATTAGGTCTTTAAATGAGAATCGAAATTCAATAATTAGCCAACGTATTTTTTTACAATTTGGACTAAATTATTCATCGCGATAGGTTTGTTGAAGAATTCATCTGTATCGATCTCTCTGAGTTGACTCCTCTCCATCTCAAAAGCGGTCATTAAAATTACTTTAATATTTGCGTCAATTTCCCTAAGTTTCTTGATGAATTCAATACCTGACATAGGGCTCATCCTCACATCAGATATTATGAGTTTATAGTAAGAGTGATTTTGTTCAAACTCTCTGAGAGCTTCTTCAACATTTGTAAATGGACGAACACTAATGCCATTAAGTGTTAATATTTCTGTAAATAGGCCTATAATGTCGATTTCATCATCTACCAACATTACGAGGCTTCGGCGATTCAACAAAATCATTATCATGTTCAAGCATAAATAATTTTTTCTGAGCTTAAAATTTTAATTAGTTTCATCTAATTTACAGAATTAAAATTCTATTCTATTTTTTGTCCCTTTTATTAATGGGAAGTGTAAAAGTAAATGTCGCTCCCTTGCCATCTTTATTGTTATAGGCCCATATTTTTCCATCATGACTATCCACTATACTTTTTGAAATATACAGACCCAATCCAGTTCCAGACATAGACCTTGTTGCGAATTTATCAAACAATCTTTGTAAAATTTCTGAATTAATTCCAGTGCCAGTGTCCTTTATTTCTACTACAGTGGACTCTGTATCCGATTTGTCAGTTTCCCCCTTGATATCAACTTTAGCTCGATAAGCCGTTATCGTGATAGTCCCATTCTGGGTAAAGTTAATTGCATTTGATAATAGATTGTCAATAACCTGTTGTAATCTTGCTTCATCTGCATACACTGTAGCAGGAATGTTCTTTTTAGAATCAAAAATTATCTGTACCTCTTTATTCAACGCTTCTTTTTGATGATCTTCAATTACCTGCTCTATTGTTTGGTTTAAATCAAAATAAGATTTGGATAATTGGAGATTCTTTCCCTCAATTCTAGATACATCAAGAACGTCTTCTGTTAACTTTTCCAATCTTTTAGCATTTCTAATTATTTTGTCGAAGTACTGATCAAAATTCTTTAGATTTGCGTGAATCATCTCTGAATAACCTAAAACTGATTGGATTGGGGTTCTAAACTCATGCGCAGCAATGTCTATGAATTCCTTTTGAAGTTTGTCATGGTATGTCAATTTCTTGGTCGTTTCTTGTAATTCCCTTGTTTGTATATACACAACCTTCCGCAATCCCTTGTTCCAATATGTAATCACAAAAAAAATTCCTATAGCACTTGAGATAATAATTATCATGGCCAGGATAGCAAAATTTCTCTGCTGTTCGACAAGGTCATCTAGCGAGGATGCTAAAGTGTGAGGTAAAATTAAAACAATAGTAAAATAGTGTATGCCATTTGATATGACTGGAGAATACGATGCTGTAACGTCTTTGCCATCCAATATTACATCAGTAGTACCAACCCTTGGGTTTAGTACGGCAGATCTAAATACATTTATTATGTTTTTTTCGCGATTGTTATCATTAACTGATCTTCCTATTGAAGTGTCAAATTTTTTGTCAAATACATTAGCACCGACTAATTTGGGTATACCTGTCAGAATCATCATGCCGCTTGAGTCAACAACGGATAGGTTTGCTGAAGATAAAGGAGATATTTGACCCTGCAGAAAATTATCTAGAGTTTCGGAGCTAATGCCGGCCAAAATAGCACCCTTAAATTCATTGGTCTTGTTTTGAGTTATAGTCATATTCTGGGTATCAATTATTGGATAAAGAATTAATATTCCAGACTGGCCATCTGTCAATTTAATTTTATTACTATAGGAAGGAACTTGGGTATCCCTAATTTTTTGAAAGTAAGCCTGAGCTGCAGTTGAAAATACTTTAAATTTCTCATCTACAGTATCACTTAAATTTGGGCTGGACCAAATACTCGTTCCATTCCCGTCTACCCAGCTGTAAAAATCCACAACATTAGATGTTGTTTTTTGAGCAGTATTCAATAAAATTTTGCCTAACTCTACGCGTTGGTCAACTATTTCTTGAGATGAGGAAAGAATTTCGAGATTTACGGTTGCCAAGTCAAGATTATTCTTAAGAATATGAGTAAGATCGGAAACCTTGACCAAAGTAGTACTCTGAATTTGTTCCACAGCAATATGCTGTACTTCAGATGAATTTCGAATAAAATACTGATAAGTAAGAATGGAAAATAATATGGCAGCTGCGACAATGGCAGAAATCATGATTGCAACCTTTCTTTCCAACAGTCTTTGAGACAATTATAGGGTAGATAGACGCGGCAGCTTAAATATATTAAATAAGTCAGTTTCGAGAGAGTTGGGAACGGGATATAAGTCTTTTATACAATTCGAATCAATTAAGAATATGATCAGATGTGCAATATGTGAAAGGGAAATTTATGATCCCACAGATTGTATCATTTATGATGGTTATAGATTTGATCGAGTAACATGCCTAAATATTTTCAAGAAGCTGAGTTTCATTTATGGAGAGGGATTTATTGATTTTATCAAGTCATAGTGTATGGAAATTAAACATTCGTCAATTAAGCGTATTTTTTGTTCTTTTTAATATGTTCAAACTGTAGATGAAAATTACAAATTGAAAATATTCAACATCGTTACCAATACTGCATGCCATGAATTTTACTTTTTTAATATTTGCACTGGTCATAAGATGAAGTATATTTGAAACATCTATGCCCAATAATGATGCTTGGGATGAACTATGGTGATATACATATAGTTAATATTAATATGGCTTGATAATTTGAATTCCTGTCAAAAAATGTGATTTTTAAATATAATGTATGCGTATAAAGTGATGAAGCTATTTGAGTAATCGAAAGGATTCAAACAATAATGATGATGTTGGTACAAGTTTAAGAGTAGCCGAAGCGGAACAATCCGATGTTGGAAGGAAAATTGCTAGGATTGATCCTGAAGTTGCTCGGCAACTCGATTTATCTACAGGAGATGCCCTGGAAATTTCATCCATAGGCAAGAAAACCACGGTTCTATGTTGGCCTGCAAGAGAAAAAGACACAGGAAAAGGTCTTGTAAGAATAGATGGCTACCTGAGAAATAGACTGGATGTAGGAATTAACGATTCTGTGGAAATAAAGAAGGTGCAATCAAAAAGCGCAGAGAAAGTTACATTAGCTCCAACAGAACCACTACGGATTGTAGGCGCCGAAGGTTACCTACAAGAATATCTCTTGGGGGGCCTGCTAAGTACCGGAGACATTTTTCCTCTGACGATAATGGGTCAGAGAGTCGATCTCGTGGTTATCTCTACCAAACCCTCAGGTCCAGTTTTGATGGAAGACTCTACTGAAGTCACTGTGTCTGAGGAAAGTGAAAAAGCAATTCAAGTTGCAAAGGGAGACGGTGCGCCTTCAATTTCATACGAGGATATAGGAGGCATAAAAAACGAAGTATCGCGTTTAAGAGAAATGATAGAACTTCCGCTAAGACATCCTGAGCTCTTCAAACGCTTGGGTGTGGAGGCGCCAAAGGGAGTATTACTGCATGGGCCTCCTGGAACTGGCAAGACTCTGTTAGCAAAGGCCGTAGCGCATGAGACTAACGCAAATTTCTATACCATCGGCGGTCCTGAAATAATGAGTAAATTTTATGGCGAGTCAGAGGAAAGATTAAGGGAGGTTTTTAAAAAGGCCGAAGAAAATGCACCGGCAATTATCTTTATCGACGAAATTGATTCGATTGCTCCTAAAAGAGAAGAGGTATCAGGTGAGGTCGAAAGGAGAGTAGTTGCCCAGCTACTATCATTGATGGACGGTATGTCTTCAAGGGGCAAGGTAGTGGTAATAGGTGCTACTAACAGAATTAATGCAATTGATCCTGCACTGAGAAGACCTGGTAGATTTGATAGAGAAATCGAAATTGGTGTGCCAGATAGGGATGGCAGATTGGAAATTCTTCAGATACATACCCGAGGAATGCCTCTAGAAAAAGATGTTGATCTGGGAGTAATCGCAAATATGTCACATGGCTTTGTTGGAGCCGATCTGCAAGCCGTAGCAAAAGAAGCCGGAATTAGGGCTCTTAGAAGAGTGCTACCAGAAATTGATCTTACAACAGAGAACATCCCCTCCGACATACTAAAGAAAATTGTGGTCACTATGGATGATTTCCTTAGCGTAATAAAGGAAATTGAACCATCTGCATTGCGTGAAGTTTTCGTGGAAATTCCAGATGTGAAATGGGATGATATTGGAGGTCTTGAGGATGTCAAACAGGAACTTCAAGAAGCAGTAGAATGGCCTCTCAAATACCAGGGACTGTTTTTGCATTCTGATGCTACTCCTCCGAAAGGTATACTTTTATACGGACCACCGGGAACGGGTAAGACTTTGATGGCAAAAGCTGCCGCTCATGAAAGCGAGGCAAATTTCATTAGCATAAAAGGTCCGGAATTGCTCTCAAAATGGGTAGGTGAATCAGAAAAAGGAGTACGTGAAGTTTTTAGAAAGGCTAGACAAGCAGCTCCATGCATAGTCTTTTTTGACGAAATTGACGCCATTGCCCCAACCAGAGGCGGCATGGGAAGTGACTCGCATGTAACTGAAAGAGTAATCAGCCAATTGCTTACAGAACTTGACGGTTTAGAAGTATTATCTAATGTAATTATCATCGGGGCGACGAACAGACCAGACATAATTGACGCTGCATTATTGAGGCCGGGTAGATTCGACAGATTGCTTTATGTGCCTCCGCCAGAAAAAGATTCAAGAATCAAAATATTTAAAATCCACACTTCAAAAAAACCCTTGGCGCATGACGTTAAAATTGAAACGCTAGCAGCGCAGACTGAAGGATATACAGGAGCAGATATAGCAGCACTTGCATCAGCCGCAGTAATGCTTGCTCTTAGAGAACATATTGAAAAATATAAAGACCCCAAAAAGGCGGAGTCGGCTAAAATCGAGTTAAAGCTACATATGAAACATTTTGAAAAGGCGATGAAGAAGATTCGCCCGTTGTCAAAACATGAAATTGAGACATACCGAAGTATCGCTGAAAGGTTTGGGAAGCCGGAACTTACAAAGGAAGTTATTGATAGAGAAACTGCAATAAAGTAAGCAGGTCTTCAAGTGGTTTTCCCAATTTTCTCCACAGAAAATTTGCTCTTCAATTACGCCACTTTGTTATCCATATAAATACTGTTTTCTTATTTCTCTTGTTTGAAGACATCAATACGTCTAAATGACATTATCACAACTCATTTTACGTTTTTAATGATGCTATCATCTCCATAAGAATTCTGGCTGCGTGATTTGCAGTATTTTGATTTAGGTCATAGTCAGGTGACAATTCTACTATATCCATTCCCAAAATCTGCAGATTTTCACTTATTTTTTTTATCATGTAGATTAAATCCACAGGAAATAGGCCACCAGGGGCAGGTACAGACACGCCTGGCGCCACACCTGGGTCCATGCAATCCAGATCGATGGACATATATACTTTATTTGATCCACATTTTGCAATGATTTTTTTAACAGTAGCGTTTATACCTAATTCAATAATGTCTATTGGAGTTATAATCTCTAATTTTTGTTTTGATGCATTTTTTAATTCCTCCATTTCTGCTGCTCTGGTCCCTATAAGAATACTTTTTGTAAAATTGATATAACTTGATGAGTCAGTAATAACAGAACCATAATAGTTACGTGTTGAAGAAACGAAGTCAGGATGTGCATCAAAGTAAAGAAGAGATATCTTTTCCCCTTCAAAGGTATCGTATATTGCCTGCAGGATAATTGTTGTGATGGAATGATCTCCTCCAATAGTTATGGGAATTTTTTTGGTGGATACTATATCAAATACCAATCTATACAGATCATCTCTTGGCACATTTCCAAAGTCAAGTATTTTCTTATTCTCAAGTGTACCTGACATAGGACAAATAGGAATCCTATTGCCCTGTCTTTCAAAAAATTCATAATAGTTCGAAGCAAGCCTTAGACTATCAGGTCCCTTGCTTGCGCCCTTCCTTTTTGCATGTGACCTTGATTCATCGGGGACACCTAGTATGACTATATCTGCTTGTGCAATGGAATGTACATTAGAATGAAATAATTTGATCACATCATATGCGTATCAAGAGATACATTTCAATGTTATATTGGACCAATTTTTCTTTACTTTGGTAGAATAGACATAAATGATTCATACGCGAATACAGATGAATTCATAAACTATTAATGTATAGGAATTTTGGTTCTTCCTTCAATATTATGGGTGCCAAATATTAAAATTTGTT
Organism: Nitrososphaeraceae archaeon; assembly: GCA_035620895.1. Lineage (GTDB taxonomy): Archaea > Thermoproteota > Nitrososphaeria > Nitrososphaerales > Nitrososphaeraceae > TA-21. The sequence continues at coordinate 16,969 of DASPFY010000014.1, read as the reverse complement.
ATTGTGTAGATTCAAACACTCTATCCTATAACTAATGAAACTATACCATATAGCTCTGCAAAGATTATGGTAAGTATCTGAAAAAAGAAAAAAAATTATTTGATTTTTCAAAAATCAAAAATGGAGGGGATGGTTTGACCTACTATTCAGTAAGAGTAGAGAATCCCACACTAGAATTGGTTGTTGAATTGGTTGTTGCTCCTGCTGCTGGCTTGTCCGAATTTACAACTTGACCTCTAATTTCTCCGTCAGGATGTCCTGCGGTGTGCACATTTACATAAACATCGCCCGAGTCCATCGCGGCAGCTAGATCGTCTACGGTCTTACCTTGCATTGGGCCCTTTAGACTAGCGTCACTTAAGTTACCTCTGAATATCATTCCATATGGAGTGTCTTTATCCTTACTTGTAGGAGTATTGAGAAGGTCTGCAATTACATCACCATTTTCTCCTGCCTTTGCCATATGAATGTGAGCTGCTGATGCATTTGATATACCTGTGACATTAATCCTGTATTTCATTGTGCCATTTGCAGGTACTGTAAACTCTCCTTTTCCGGTGGCACTGGTCTGTACAGCAGGTACTTCATTTTCTCCACTTAATGGTGCGTCATAAGGATACTTTGCTGCATGTATCTGATCAACGACTGATACAGTAAGCAAAACCGACAGCGAGATAGCTAACCCTAGTAAGCTTGCAAGTAGCAATTTGCTTGAATTCATCTCGTAATTTTGGTCCTTGCCGACTAAAATATATTACGTAAACGGTCGACAAAAGATTTTTATATTACTTCGAAATCGGGGAATAAAAACAACGCTTACCGCTTTTCACAGTACGACTGATAGTAGAGCCGAAAATTTAAAACTACTACTAATATTTGAGAATAAACAAGACATATTCGGTTTGGGTTTGGGTTAACTTGGACGAGAATCTAAGCTCCATTTTCACGGTAACAGCTTAAATCACTTCAGGGAACTAAATCTTTAAGTCCTTTATCGTTAGTTGCAAGTGGCCATAGCAATAATATTTTTATTGATAAAAAATTGATAATGAAGTTCCAAGATAATGTGAAAATCCAGTTTAGGAGACATAACAAGTATCAATTCTAAGAACCAAGTGTTGGATATCTTCAATGTATGGTGTTTAATTTAATATTATTTTGGTTAAATTCTTTATTAGTTATTTTACAATAATATAGTTAGATAAGAGAAGGAGAGTTGAAAGTAAATTGAAATTAACCACTGTTAGCCGTAAGCACGTTTTGGTAATTGTATTGTTATTGACTTTTATTTATTTTGTAGTTCAAATTATAATTGGACTAGTTATTGGGAGTCTTGCCCTATTATCAGATGCTGGACATATGTTGATAGATGTCTGTGGACTGGTAATGGCACTTTTAGCTATATCGTTTAGCCAGAAAGCTGCAACACCAAAAAGAACATATGGATTTTATCGAGCAGAAATACTGACTTCACTTCTAAATAGCTTGTTCCTTATTTTGTTATCGTTCTACATATTATATGAGGCATATCAGAGAATTCTTTCGCCATCAGAAATAGGTGGATATCCAATAATATTGGTAGCCTCTATAGGACTTGGAATTAACTTACTGGGAATTATTTTGCTTCGTCCATACACAAAATTTAATGAATCAAATGCTAGTTATCGTGACGAGGAAGGTAATCTTAGGGAAGAGAAGAACCTGAATATACAAGGCGCATATCTAGAAATATTTGCCGATACAATTGGATCTATTGGAGTTATTATTGCTGGCTTAATAATAGTACTTACAAAGTTCTATCAGATAGATGCATTAATTAGCATTGGCATTGCGTTGTTCATCCTTCCAAGAACTTGGTCTCTATTGAGAAAATCAATCCACATTCTGATTGAAGGGACTCCCTCTCACTTATGTCACGAAGAAATAAAGAAGTCTATTCTGAATGTCAAGGGAGTAACTGGTGTATTTGATTTACATATATGGACAATAACCTCTGGAATTCATTCCCTGTCTGCTCATGTAGTAATTATGGATAATAACAGGTCTCGGGAAATCTTGCAAGAATTGAATTCTATTCTTGAAAAGAATTTCAAGATAAATCATGCGACAATACAAATAGAACCTTATCACGAGTCTAATAAAATCTAGTTACTATCCTAGTAGTAAACTAGAAGAAGAATATGAAGAAGAATGTGAAGTAGTGGCTGAATAAAAATCTCTAAGAACGAATTAACATCAAGACACTAACCCAAGAACTGGACAGAGTAAAAAAATTTCAAATATTATTCCAATTTTTATTTTTTTCCTATTAAAAAAATAATACTGGCATTAGAAGTATAATTAGATGTTTGTCGTAATATCGCAAGATTTCAGTACGTTCTCAGCAGTACAAATGATACGCTAGGAAGTATCATAGCACTAAAATAATCAAAAATTTTAGGTTAGGGTTACAAAGTTTCTCTCAATAGCACCCACTTGGCATGTACTAAATGAATCGTAATTATTTAGTTAATCCTTCTTTAATTCGTCCGAAGCGTTAGCTGAATTATTTACAGTGTTATCAGCTTTATCAGCAGCTCTTTTGACCTTTTCTGCTGAATCATCAACAGTTTTTTGAGCCGCATCTTTGGCATCGTCAGCCTTTCCCTTTCCACCTGCTAAGCCTCGCTTAAGTTTATCAAGAAAACCCATTGAAATAGTGTAAGTGTTCAAAATATTTAAATCTTGAATATCTGGCGCATAAATAAAGAGCATTAATGTAGTAATATTGAGCGAGGGTCACTTTCAGAATTATTGTTTGTAACGTTATCGTTGACTGTGTTTTTAACTGTGCTTGTTTTAAATACTCATTCTGCTTTTTCTCAAAATGAACGTGTAAATTTTTTGATGTAAACTGCTCAAATTCTGCTCAACTATCTAAATTTAGCGTTGTAGCATGGTTCAAGACGTCGGCAGATCACAATTCTGATGCCTTTATTGTGAATAAAGCGGGAGCATCAGACAATTTGAAATATGGTATATGGATGACAATTGCAGAAAAATTAGGAGGCGGCTTTGAAACTGCGAGCGGAGTGCTTTAGAGCGCATAGCGTCAGAAACTGGAATTACGCAGTAGTAAGATTTGAAGGTCCTGCTATTCGTCTTTACATAGATGGGGTTCCCATTGCCACTAAATCACCCACAGCAAGTCCAAACAGTGATGGAAAGGAAAACATATGAATGGGGGCTGATTCGCAATGTCTTAACGACTATTTCGTCAGATAAGCAAGTTGATATCTTTGATGTTCCAGAATCAACTGCACATTCAACCCTTGTATGCAAACTTATGGTTACTGACGATAAAGATGATTCGGGCACTGATGATGTTACTGTAGAAGCAGAGCAAATTCCTCAAGATGAATCAAATTCTGAATGCGAATTTAATTAATTAACTTTTGTTATTCTGAACGCGGATTATTATGACTCTCATTGTCATTAATTGAAAATCTTGGTGGGAGATAAGACACCAAAATGTAGATTTACCGATATCATTCAAGTCGGTACTAGAGTTGTAAAGTAGATAAAAAACTCTTAATACCCGCCATTTCTATAGATTTTTGGAATTTGTTTTCAAATAGGAGTAATGCAGAGATGTCAAATTCAAATATTGTATCATTCTCAATTATTATTCCGACCTACAATGAGTCTGATAATATATTAAGACTCATTACCGAAATTGAAAAATATTTACCAACGTCTGATTTTACTGAAATTGTTATAGTCGATGATAATTCTCCTGATGGAACAGGAAAACTCGTAGAAAAATACATAAATCAACAGAAAAGTACTACTGAAAAAGAGGGTTCGCCCAAGACAAGAAATTACAGGATAAAAATAGTTCATCGAATTGGAAAAAATGGGCTAATACCAGCAATTATGGATGGAGTCAAGCAATCTTCTGGACAGAATGTGATAATTATGGATGCTGATTTTTCCCATCCTCCAGAGGTAATTCCAAAAATGATGCAAGAATTAAAAATGAATCCAAACTCCATAATAATTGGATCGAGGTATATAGAGGGCGGTAAGGTAGTAGGATGGCCCAAGAAGCGAAAGCTTCTGAGTACGGGCGCCTCTATTTTGGCACGTTTTGGGTTAAATGTAAGGCGTGTAAAGGATCCCATGTCTGGATTATTTGCGCTACCTCGTGAACTAATAGAAAATATTTCGATTGATACTAAAGGTTACAAGATTCTATTAGAGATTTTGGTAAAAAATAAAGAAATACCCACGAAGGAAATTCCCTATACGTTTATTGACAGGCAATCGGGAAAGAGCAAAATGGATCGTAATGTAATAATGAATTATACTGAAGCAATCTGGCAATTATATAGACATGGCCCAAAATCAGGCCAGGTAACAATAAACGAGAAGGTAAACAAAAAATCAGTGCTTTTCCTATCTAAAGTAGGTCGCTACTATACAGTTGGCATATCCGGCCTTCTTATTAATTATATTGTTTCATTTCTTTTAGCAAATGATGTGGCCAATTCTATTAGATTGTTATCAAACGTATGGTATCTGGAGGCCTCAATTCTTGGAGCTGCTATCTCGTCAACTTCGAACTTCTTTTTGAACAAGTATTGGACATTTGAGGACAAGCGGTTTGATGTGCGGTCTACTTCAAGACAGTATCTTTCGTTCATTGGCATGAGTGCAATTGGTTTGATTATCCAAATTGCTCTTCTATATTATATGGTAGAAAATCTTGTTCCATATCGTATCTCATTAATCGTGGCTATTGGTATCGCTACCACCATTAATTTCATATTAAATAAGAAATTTACGTTCAAAGAAAAAGTTTGGGCTTGAGTCTTTATTTTAGTTAGAATTAGAAGACATAAACGGGTAATGTCATCAATTAAAGTAACGTAGCACAGCTACGAATCATGGAATGCTTTTAAAATAGTTGTAGAAATTTCAATCCATAAATTACTAACAATGATGAACTTGCAATCAACATATGCCTCCATGGCATGGCATGCAATCTTGGACCTTGTAGTTTTATTTGATGGTTATCCACAATATGTGTAATGTAATCCATTAATTTTTCATTCCATATATTGTACTCTATTTTGTGTTTCTTGAGTATGGTTTCAATCTCGTACACTACAGGTACTCTAACAGAACCGATATGCTGAATGTATCGTCGAGAAATTTCAACCTCTGCCTTTATCGCAATGACTCCCTGCTGTAGATTCAAAAGACGCAAATGCATCTCCCAGGGATATTTGAGTTTTTTCGAAAACCCACTTCCTATTTGTGTTGGTTTCTTGTTTTCGAATTTTACCTTTTTGAATCCTTCAGCAAACAATGTTTTTATCAGCTCTTCTTTTTTTACCCTTACCATCAGACTGAGATGATCAAATTGAATTTCTTCATGCCGGATGAACTCGCTCAATCCCTTCAGCAAGTTTATGGTTCTTGGATAACTAGTAAGAAATTCTGACATCCTACTAACTAACATCATGCACCACAAGTAATATTAAAAGGCTATGGAATTAGACAATTTTCTAGAAATTGATGACAGGCATATTTCTTAGGTAAATATCTATTTTTGGGCTAACAGTCATATCTTTCATACTCAGGTTACGCTCAGTTTTTTTGATGTTTGCCCCGCGTATAACCACAATTGGGATTGATTCATTGCTCTCCCCCATTACAAATACGCCCATAGTCGCAAGACAATCCGCAGTAGCTTTGAAAGTCACCCTTAATTTCTTTCCAAACAGGTCCTTCTTGCCTCTCTCGTCATCTACGGGGTTAAAGCCAGAAACTCCTATTGCAATTCCAGTACAGCCCATCCTTGTTGGCATTAGTCTGCTGTCCGATATCACAATCCCAACATTTATTCCAAACTTTTTGAAAAATTTTTTGCGTAATTCTTTAGCAGACTTAAAACAATCTTTAGGATAGAGTACTATTTTTCCAGCAGGGCAATTAGATTTGTCAATCCCTGCATTGGGTGCTAACATCCCATCGTTTATAGTCAAAAGGAAACCTGGAATCCCTGAAACTATGTGGTCAGATTCCTTTAAGGTAACTTGTGCGATTCTCTTATCCATTTTAAACCTTGAAGCAAGTGTCATCGCTCTTTTGCTTACCTTGACGCTCTTCAAATCGATAAGAGAACCCTCGCTCATTGAAACAAATTTGCTTGAAAGTACTAGAATATCATTCTCCTGAAATTGAAAATTTGATTCAACTATTGTTCTAAAAAGATCAAAACCTGTATCTTTTTTTGGGATCTTTATAGGGAAAATTTCCATACTTATAAAGATCCGTCTAACAATATTTGTGTTCAGGAAAAATTATTAAAGTCAATGAAGGATTTATGTTGATCTTTGAAAAATGAATATTACAGAGAAAATAATTGCGCGTGCTTCGAATAAAAATACGGTTAGTCCTGGGGATGTAGTTTTCGCCGATGTAGACAAGTTAATGGTCCATGATGTTTCTGGTCCAGGAGTAATTAAGGTATTTGAAGAGTGGTCTAAAAAAGGGATCCAAATTGAAAATGTATGGAATCCAGACAAAATTTGGATTTCCGAAGACCATTTTGTACCTTCTGCAGATAGGATTTCTGCCGAAAATATAACAAAACTAACAGATTGGGCAAAAAAATATGGAATCAAAAAGCATTTCAAATATGGACTTGGTCAGTATGGCATCTGCCATACGCTTTCACATGAGGAAGCATTAGTACTACCAGGAGAATTCTATGTCGGAGGTGACTCTCATACCAATACAACGGGAGCTCTAGGCGCCTTGGCAATAGGATTGGGGCATACTGATATTGCTTATGCAATGATGAACGGACGGATTTGGCTTAAGGTTCCTGAAACAATGTTGTTTAAAATAGTTGGAAAAAAACCGGAGCACATTATGGCCAAGGATATCATATTGAAAATAATAAGTGATATCGGAACTGATGGAGCAAATTATAAGGCTATGGAATTTTCCGGAAACGCAGTTACAAAGATGGGTATGGAAGAAAGACTAACACTCACAAACATGACCACAGAGGCGGGAGCAAAAAACGGCATAATCGAACCAGATTCTGTTACGGACGAATATATCCACCAGAGAACTGCAACTTCATACAGGCCAGTTTTGGGAGATGACCACCATTGTTTGGAAGAGTATACTTATGAAATCGAAAAACTCGAACCGATTGTAGCGAAACCTTATTCACCACAAAATGCAGTAGTTGCTAGAGAATTACAAGGCGTCGAAGTGAATAAGGCCTATATAGGATCCTGTACTGGAGCAAAATTGGAAGATTTGAGATCAGCTGCTCAAATATTAAAGGGAAAAAAAGTAAAGATACGAACTGAAGTTTTACCTGCCGCTCAATCTATCTACATTAAAGCCATGAATGAGGGATTGATTGGCATCTTTATGGAGGCAGGGGCAGTTGTCGGCCCGCCTACTTGTGGCGCTTGCTGTGGAGCTCACATGGGAATTTTAGCCAAAGATGAAGTCTGTGTCAGCACTACTAACAGGAATTTTCCAGGAAGGATGGGACATGTTGAATCCCAAACATATCTTGCGTCACCCCTGGTAGTTGCCGCTTCTGCACTGACAGGCAAAATAACTGATCCAAGGGATGCGTCGAATTGACTCTGAAAGGAACTGTTCATAAATACAATAGGGATAATATAGACACAGACGTAATACTCCCCGGTCCATATTTGAAGATCCATGATCATGATGAATTATCAAAACATGCCATGGAGGGAATCGATACTAATTTTTCAAAAAAGGTCTCAAAGGGCGATTTTCTCCTTGCGGGAAATAACTTTGGATGTGGATCAAGTAGAGAACATGCTCCTATAGCCCTTTCTCATTCTGGAATCACTGCAGTCATTGCTCCTTCATTTGCACGAATCTTTTATCGTAACTGTGTTGACGGTGGATATTTATTGCCGTTAGAAGTGGAAAAATCTACATTAGAACAAATCTCTGACAAGGACACGCTGGAAATTGACATAGAAAAAAATCAAATCCATGACGTAACAATTGGAAAAAAATTCTCCATCTCTCCTTTTCCTCCTTTGATAAAAAAAATAATTGATTGTGGAGGTCTGATGTATTATAAAGAATGAAGAAGAGGAAAGGTAAACTCGAAGAAATATTAAGCAAGGCAAGGTTTTATGATGATATCAATCTTTATCAAGTTTCATACCGCGATTTTGACAATATAGCAAGCGTAACACTCAAAGAATTCATTGATCTATCTTCAAATTTTGAATCGATTCCAATTAGTAGAATAGTGAAAATAAAAAAGGGATCTGACGTGATATATTCAAAATCAAACTCAGGAAAAATTTCACAATGAAAATCTGACTGATAATTGCGCTTACTGATTCACTCATTTTGTAGATACCATCCTCTCGGTAGTAAAAGTTTCAAGAATGGTTTTTCTCCTATATGCGTCGCATATCGCCAGATCCTTTGATTGACAAATTGGTCAAAATTATTGCTTATCACTTTTAATGCTCCCAATTCATTGTCAAGTAAATTCTTACTTGTCCGAATTGAATTTTGACACGAGAATTTGCAATTACAATCAAGCTGCACACTTGTATTGTTCTCTTTTATTACAGGATATGCACGACAAGATAGTGGTCTAGTGTCATAAATCATGCAATTAAAACCCCCATGTGGAGAGCGATTGTCGGTGTCAGTGTCTAGAAATGGACAATAATCTCCATTGTTTTTTCCCATAAGCTGATAGGCAATTACTTGGAGTGGACCATTTAATTTTTTGTTAAGACCAATACCTAATCTTGGTAACACAGTAATCTTGATTTTGTAATACTTAGCTAGATTTTCAATCTCTTTTTTTTCTTCCGGTAAAAGAAGTACACCTATTTTTCCATATTCAACTGAAGGGAAATATTGACGATATATACAGCAATCAGAACAATCCTGTACGCAATGAAATTCTCTAATCATGCTGTGTATCCAAGTACTTAATCAAAGAATTTTCAAAACTATTACATTCAAGCTCACTAATTTTTAGAAATTTTACATCATAAATAGTCTTCATTCTCTTAAAGATATTAAGTTCAAAAGTGGGAATATTGCCATGACCTTTCTCATCATTTTTCATTTTATCCTTGTCACTAATTTTATTTTCCAAAGATTTGTAGAGTGCAAATCGCAATATTGTTTTTTGATCGAAATTTTTCTTGAAGCGAAGATAATTCTGTGTCATCTGATTCTTCTTAAAAAAACCGACACTTTCCTTCGAAAAAAGGTTCTTTCCACGTTGGTGGAGTATAAACCAGTAATAATCATTATCTTCAATAAACCTTAGAATTATTTGGTCATCTGGCCACCAGTGTATATTCTCATTCCATATTTTTATTGCCTTTTTTCTATCGCTATAAAGTATCAAGATATTCATGAAAATGTCAGTATATCTATATCCGACTCCCAAAAAGTCAGAAATCCATCTTTTCTCCATTTTTATCTATTTTCTGAAAACCATAAAGTAAACTTATCTAACGAGTCATTATTCATTATCGGGGGGAATCTTTGACTCAATTTGGAATGCTGCCATGAATCCCAACAATCACTATTGGAGAGCTACCTTGATAATGAGATTTTACACCTGCCTCAGAGGGATAACAAAAAAGGTCATCATTGGTAAGTATTCTAGTTGTGATAAACCATCTAATAATTTAAAGCTTGAGAATTGAATTTCATTAAAGCCTATGCTTTCTCTACAGCCTCAATATGGCATTCATGCCCCCTATGGTGCTTATCCAGCTCTAAAGCTTCTTCATCTGTAATCGGGAATTTTTCATAGCTCAAATTTTCCTCACCTTCTTTTTCCAAAATAATCTCTTTACATTCATCACATATCAATTGGAGGAATATTTTGCCCACGTTTAAATAAATATTATAAGGATATTTAGACCATTGCAGGCCCTACTTTATTGACTTGGATACCATCTTATTTTGGTATCTTAAAAAGAGAAAATATGTGAGTAAAATAAAAACAGCAGAAGTTGAAACATAAGCAATGTCAATAAGATAGTCCTTCTCATTGATTATTCTACATGGAAACTCCCCATTAATACAGCCTGCCACAAAAAAAATTAGATTCCAGATTGAATGTGATACTATTGCGAACCACCCTTTTCCAGTAATCCATGTTCTTAGACTTGCGAAAATAGATGGAGTTACAAATAGCCAGGTCAAATATGCAAGACTACTGACCTGTACTGTAGGAGTATTTAGAATGTGTAATGAAGCCCAAACAACTCCTCCTGCAAGAGTTACCAGATTATTTCCTGTTAGATAAAATGGTATCCCAAAAAACAACGTCTCTTCAAAGGGACCTGCAAAAATTACTGAGATCACAGTTAGCGGAATTGTAGGTTCACTGTAGTCATTTACAACTATATCCACAACTATCGATCCTATCACCATAATTACAAATCCAATTAAGTGATAGAACAACACCATGATTGTTAGATAGTATATAGAATTTCGTCTGTACTTTGAGACCCATGTAATGGGATTAAAATCATTCTTCAAGTCAGAGTAAATCGTATTATTTTTTGACAATTAGGGTAATAATGATGTGAAAAAGTCGATGATATTTACACGTTATGTCAGTTAAGATATTTATGAATAGGATTTACTTTAATTTACGAAATATTTTTTTCAAGCTCATCTATTGTACTTATGGGTAGAGAACAAGTAAAATCTTTACACACAAATGCAAATTCCTTATTGTTATTTCTGATCTCATTCTCAGTGTTATTGTTCTTGCTAGCGTTAATTGACTTACTCTTAAAATACGGATATTTATCAAGTTCTGCTAACGAAGTCTTATTAACAATTGCTGTAATCGCATTTGGAAGGAATTTTCTATTTACGTGATTCCCAAGTTCTGAATATTCTCTATTCTTTACTATTGATATTTCTAATGGTGTTTTCATCCTCAAATACATTGCTGAGAGTAACTGACCAAATCCAAACGGGTTTCCTACTGCTGGCTTTGACATTCTTTGAATCATTTGGTCAGCTTTTGCAAGAAGATCTTCTTTTTGAGTGTAATAATATAACTTTATTAAATTGGAAGTGGCAACGGAATTGCCGCTGGGAATCGCAAGATCGTAATGATTCTTAGTTCTTACAATTAGTTTTTCGTTGTCATCGGGAGTGAAGAAAAAATCATTTGTTTCAGCGTCCCAGAAGTGTTCGATCATCAAATCCGTATATTCTATAGCTCTTTCAAGATAGTAAGATTTTGAATCTATGCTAAATAAATTAATTAAAGCCTCCACATAGAAAGCGTAATCATCAAGATATCCGGAAATCTTTGAAACTTTGTTGAAAACTCTATTTAGTCTGTTACCACTACTTCTTAAGTTATTTTCAATAAAACTAACTGCCTTTTGTGCATTTTCAAGATACCTTAAATTGCCCGTTACCTTATAACCGCTGATAAATCCTGAAATCATCAACCCATTCCAAGATGCTAAAATCTTTCTATCAGTTTCTGGCTTAGTTCTTTTTAGTCGGATTTTGTAAAGCTGTTCTAATGAGGATTCAATCTTTTCGTTTATCCACTCTTTACTCTTCGAATATCTTTCTGACAGTCTTTGAACAGAAGTATACTTGTTTAAAATATTTTTTCCTTCAAAATTACCTCCTTGAGTAACTCCAAAGCGATCTGCAAATATCTCAAATACGTCCTGATCCAATATTTTTTTGAGTTCCTTGTACGACCATAAATAATACTTTCCTTCCTCACCTTCAGAGTCTGCATCCTGTGAGGAGTAGAATGCACCATCATTTGACGTCATCTCTCTTTGCACATATCTGAGAATTTTTTCAAGAACATTCGAGTAGTTAGGATCCATAGTTATGGAATATATTTCAGAATAGAGTGTAGAAAGAAGGGCATTATCATAGAGCATTTTTTCAAAATGTGGTACTAACCATCTCTGATCAGTTGAATAACGTGCAAAACCGCCGCCAACATGATCATGTATTCCTCCTGAATCCATCTTATCTGCCGTAAATAGGACAAACTCTTTGTATTTGGTAATTCCTGAATAATCAAAAGCTCTTAATAGGAATAGCAAATTTGACGCATTAGGAAATTTTGGAGCACTACCGAAACCTCCATGGAGGTTATCAGCTAATTGCAATAGAGTTACTGCTGCTTCATTTATTATTGTTTTTTCTAACTTTGTATCTGAATCGGATACTATGTCACTAGAAGATTTCCTCAGAGCAGTAACAAATTCTTGACTGGAAGAAATTACTTCATTTCGTCTATTTTTGTATCCATCAGCCAATCTTAATAATATTGTTCCAAATCCAGGTAAACCATGTCTATTTTCCTTTGGAAAATAGGTGCCGATATAAAAGGGTCTTTGATCAGGAGTTAAAAATGCTGAAAGGGGCCAGCCGCCGGTACCTGTGTACATTTGACATGCTCTCTGATAAATATCATCGATATCGGGTCTTTCCTCTCTGTCAACTTTAATGTTTACGTAATGTTCATTCATAATTTTGGCAATATCCTTGTCTTCAAATGATTCATGAGCCATTACATGACACCAGTGACATGAACTGTATCCAATACTCAAGAAAATTGGTTTGTCTTCTTTCTTCGACTTCTCTAGGGCGTCTTGATTCCAGCCGTACCATGCCACAGGATTATACGCGTGCTGAAGAAGATAAGGACTAGTTTCATTGATAAGAGCATTGGGTTTTTTTTGACTATTTTGAATATTACCCACGATTGCATATTTGCGAATATGATATTTAGACCCTTTCTTTATTAGATACAAAGAGATTGAAGTAACTTTAATGAAATCGGATTTTTCAACTGAATATGGATTAAGTCATAGATAAAACTGATTAAATAATTAGTTCTTTATGTTAGGTTTCTAGTTTACAGGTGTATGTTAGTTCAAAAGTCACAAAACGACAATGTCGTTTCAGAGAAAAATTTAAAAAATTCTTATTCAAACTTTGTAAAGTCTATCAATTCAGAACAAACAAGACAGACATACTAATACTCTCTATTCAAATTCTTAAAACATTCGAACCTAGAGTTTGATACCTTTCTTAGTTTATCACAACAAGAAATATCAAACCTTATTACAATTTATCTAGTTCAGAAAAAGATATCAAGGCAGTACAAAATAGTCATCTTTTCTGCTGTTAAGCACGCTTGTGAAATGAAAGACGTTATACTTAACTGGAAGAAATTAAAGAAATTGATCAAGTCTGACAATAAAACAGATAACAGTATAAACGGTAAAGATAGGGGATATACTCATGAAGAAATAAAAACTATTTTGCAATTCTCATACCAACGATTGAAAGCAGCCTTCCTAGTTTTGGCGTCTACTGGTATCAGAATAGGTGCTTTACAATTAATTAGAATTGGTGATTTAGAACGAATTGATACCCTGTATAAAATTATTGTTTACAGAGGTGATAAGGAAGAGTATTTCAGTTTTACAACTCCCGAATGCGCTAAAGCAGTGTGCTAGAAACAACGACATTATCATCTGGGGAAGCACCTGGTACATTACAACTAATTGGATTAATTTTACCGGCATACATAGGTTTAGGGTAATCTTTTTTGCATGACGCGAATATCAGTTTTCCTCGTTCCTCCATCGGTGCTGTGGTAAGATTATCTAACCCTAAATCTGTTCCTATATGTCTCTTAGGAGGTACGCTTGTATCGGTATCATTATCCTCCTCATCCGTCGGCTCAGTCTCATCACCTTCTATTGTTTCTTCCTCTTCCGTTTCAATCTCGGGCTGTGTAGTAAATTTTGAAACATCAGTTATACTTTGTCCTTTCGAATATTCGACGCTAAAAGCAAGACTTACTACTAGAACAAGCGATAAAGGAAATACTAGTCCGTATTTGATGATTCTATTCGTTGAATAGGATAAATAGCATATATATTTAAATATATTTTTCTAGGCTTCTATCTATCTATGTTTCACATTCTTCCCTTAAACTTCAGTAAGGTTCTGAATCTGATTCTGATTCTTGGTTTAGGAATACTCGCCTACTTGATTCTGCGGATCGTAATGGATCATTAATTGGTTCCTTTATTAGGATAGTTACATATAAAGTAATATGTGAAGAACTTACATTAGATAAAGAACAAACTAGTTATGATGATTTACTTGACGGATTAAGACTTTCATTAAAAGGTTACAATATAAGATAAAATAGATCGGGCGATAGTTCATTCAGCTTGGATCACTTATTGAAAAACAATGTTGAAAAATGTAAGATTTGATATCTCTTGCTTGAGTAAAGACAAACTTTCAAGTATTATGGAATCAAGAGATCATAAAATTGCTAGTTCGGAAAATGTTTTTAGAATCATTTGCGAAATTTGTCAATAGATGTAGGTCTACCAGATTTTAATGAACAAAAAAAAGAGATATACAAAAAATGGATTGAGAGAGGTCGTCCATGGTTTAATATTGATAAATCGAAGGAACCTGACTATGAAGAGCGTCAAATTATCATTGAAATGAAGAAAAAAGAAGCAGGTGTAAAGTCAAACAACAAACAATATACTGTTAAAGACTTTACAGACGCTTTAGACTACTAGAAAAGAAAGTGTCCATAGAGGTGATAACACTAGTAACGCTAGCAACTGATACCTATCAAATTACTTGTCTAGACAATATATGTACACTCATTATGGTAAATGATGGTTGTTATCATCGTGGTAAACTCTTCTTTTCCCTCTAGATAAAAAATGAAATATGTAATTGTAAAGATAGAATTAACTCCAGAACAACAAGACGAAGTCGATAAAATAAAGAATAATGAACCAATAAAGAGAACAAGAATTGCCTATAATAAACGAGGCTTTCAATATGAGGTTACGACTAGAAATAAACCCATTACTCCCGAAGTGGCTAAAAGGCGCCTACTTCAATTCTACGGAGGCATTTGTACAGGTTGCGGGAAAGAATGGCCTGACTACAAAGTTACATACGATGTTGGAGATGAAAGGCAACCTGCTAAACGAATTGAGCGCTACTGTGAAAAATGTTTTAGTAAAAGGAAAGATGGAATAGAATGGAAGAAGAAAGAGAAGAATTAGACGTACAAGAAACTAGACGGCTAATACGTCCTGATTCATACGATGATAACTGGCAATTAGTAAATTATACGTCTGAATTAAGAGATAACAACGGCAATTTTTATGGGTACGTCGACTTTAACGCAGATGGAATAGGTGAAATAAAAAATTGTCCACATTGCCTTGAGTATGGATTTAAAAATAAACTAGGTCCTAAGATAAAGAAGAAAGGTGAACTCATAGCGCCAGATGATGATCAATTCATGTCTTGTTATGAATGCGGAAATACATTTCCAATATATGAAACATTTGCAGAATCAAAGATAAAAGATTCATTAGAAACTGTTGACAATCCTTTTGAAAATGAATCTATTTTTCTAAGTGTAGAAAGTAGAGCAACCCAAAGACGCAAGGGTAAAAAGCCTAGAAGCAAACGTCTAAAGACAGAAGAACATGAAGACCCAGAAATTCAAGCAGAAATAAACAAAGGCAATACTGTTAGAATTTTACAAGATATCTGATGGGTCCAACGAGAGCCTGAAACCAAAATGTCGAGGACCAATCAGACGATTGAGATTTCGGATGTCTTTACGAGAGACCAAACTATAAAAAGTTGCCTCATTTTTTAAGATAGGAAACTGATGAGTCAGTCTTGGGCTTTATACTCCTATATCAAAAAATTATAAAATAATTTAATCTGACAGGAGGGAACAATTGCAAACGGAAATCACATTGGCTTGCAATATCCCACGAGACCAATAGAAAAAGCCCTCCCATCGGTGTAATTCGTAATATTAATATCGCCAAAACATTATAAAAAATTTACTGGCTCTTTGTGATTGTTTGTAATTTCTTCAATTGCTTGTAATGTTCAAATACAATAGACATTAAAATGGGATGAATCAATTGCGGTCTACAAGCATTACCGCCCGCATAGTTATACAATTTTGAATAAGAGAACATTTGATCAAACATTTTTCTATCCTTCTTGTCCAAACTTTGCCTGAATATTTTCCATTTGCTTCTCTCCATTTCGGTTGCAATCCGATAAGAAGGAACTGTTCGGCCCATAGTTCACTATGATAAATATTGAATTTAAAACCTAGACCACGTGTAGGACAGGGGGTTATACAATTTTTTACTTAGAACATACAGAAAGGATATTGCATTTGCCAAGATCTACTTATATACTGTATCTGACTGCAATATTTCATGGCGAGAGTAGAGATAAAGTGTAATGAAAATGGACCTGAATTGGTTGTAGTTGATGGAAATGTGTTTGCCGCTATGTGTAGGTGTGGAGCGTCCAATAGCAAACCATATTGCGATGGAAGCCATGCAAAAATCGGCTTTAAGGCAGAAGCAAAGGATATAGTCGTTATAGAACAATAGGTTGCCTGGACACGGTTTTCATTTCATTGTCTTCATAGTTGTCCTTTAACTCTTGTAAGTTATTCATGTAGTAAATATAATAAATCTTATATTATAGAAGTAAAGGCATTATTATAGGTATAAATAATTTTAGGTATTTAACATCATTTAGTTTTCACTCACTGGCGCTAAAGGAATGTTGTAATCCATTGCTGTCATTTTGGTCATTAGGTACAGTCGAATGCTTCAACCTTTTTCGTGGGTCATTTGTATATACGTGAAGGCTTATTCTAACACTATGGGGGCAAATAACGGTAATAAATACCAATTAATACCAACATATATATGCGCTTGTGTCCTATATAATAACATGGCATCAAATAAAGAAGCAAAAAATAGAGAAAGAAACAATATCGCACTCGACGAGACAAAATCAACAGTTAGAAAGA
>DASPFY010000013.1:0-6068 GCA_035620895.1 Nitrososphaeraceae archaeon | reverse complement strand
GCTCTCGCCGGCCTTGATTACCATATTTTGAGGTATAAATGCAAACACTATTTCGGTACTATTTCCTTGCCCAGCGTGCACCAATTTGGTATTGGTTTCTACTGGTTGGGCATAAGTCAATACAGGATTTGAGGGTGTTGTAAGAGCAATAGCAAACGATAGACTTAGCAGAATGAATGTATTCCGAATTTTTATTACTGACAACAAAATTATGGCAAGATTACTATTATTTAAGGTTGACTTGCGATTTTCTAGTGTTTCAGATAGGATTATTCATTCGAATCATATCCACAAATGGAAATTAGAGCACTATGATACCGTTATAAGATATAATGGTCAATTATGGTTACATGAAATATCTGTTATTCCTTTCCTTCTTTATTGCTTTTTTGTTACCAAATATGGGTTTTTCTCAGCCTTCAGCAAATTCGACAGTAGAAGGTGGACAAGAAGTAAAAGTTAACTTCACCTGTTATGCAAAAGATATCTGATAAGGGAACATATTTGGTCACGATAAAATCTGGACAATCATCTATTTCAACAGGATTAAATATTGAAATACTTTTTTTGAATAAAACATCTCCTTATCTGAGTGCTCCACCTCCCAATGCAGAATCGAATCTCTCGAGTACCGAATCCTGGAATAACTGTTTCAATTGTAGTAACTATTATCAACAAGGATAGCGATTAGATCTTTCAGTTATGCCGTTTATGTGACAGACAGTATTTTGGTATATCCTTCATGAGTACCTAGTCGTCTCTGAGGGGGTTTTATCGTCCATTATTGTTTCATGTTGTTTCATGCCACTACTAGCCATGTCAATGAGTTTGATGGAATGCTTTGATTAGCATACAATGGTGTTCATACTTATTTCTTGCGACTCATAACTATAATCCTTTAATACTATGTAGGATTGAAAAGTGTAATGGACGTAAGAATATTCTTGATTGGAATTGCCATTGTAGTTGTTCTTTCAGGTGGAACAGGAGTACTCGCTCAGAGTAATACAACAGGAAACAACACAGATGTTGGGTCGGCAGAGGAACTTGCAAAACTAACAAGCAACAACTCGCTTGCTAATTTGAGTACCATGACTACATTTAATGATACTGGAGCAAATCAAACATCCAGTCAAACATCAAATCAGACAAGTAATATGTCTGGATGATCTCCACAATTTTTTTACCAAACTTATATTTGCCTCCTTTCAAAGTAACGATATCTTTCAATTTCTTTTAAGAACGCGAATGACATTATTCGACTATGCTAGGGAAATACTAGATGCACATTCTATAAATTGACGATTGTAAATATATTAAAATGGAGTTTAATTTGGATCAATCAAAAAAGTCTTTGAATTGTCTTTTGTCTGTAAATTTCCTTGAACTTATTATAAATTCAAGTTTTGTATCTTTAACCCAGATTCTTTAATATGGAACTCCTGGCAAATGCGAAGTGAGGTGTTAAGATTCTTATAAACTTTAATGTTCATATTATAAACAGAATGTATGCAAATAATCGAGAGATACTCAATCTCATAAGTAAGTGTAGAGAAATGAGAGATGTTTCAAAAAAGACGAAACTATTAGAATATATCAATCAAATGTTGCCTTCAGAATCAAGGATAAGACTCCCTTCACTTATCACGATAGATGGCATTGATAATCTGTTAAGCTGGATTGAAGTAAAAATTTCACCTCCAATTTATGGCCTTGCGACTCCCTAACGCTGTCCTACGGATGATAACTACTTCCTTTATCAGATATCACCAGACAGCGACTTTTTTTAAGCAATTGATTTAATCGTGAACTCATACTCATTCCAAGACCCGATGTAGGATTCGGATGATTGATAACCCTCACCATTAACGCATCCAATTTTTCTTAAAAAATAAGGGGTTATGTTGGCTTATGTACATAATGGGAGTTGGTTTAATCTACCTACTCCTTTGAATCGTCTTCTATATCTCCTGCTTGTCCCGGTTCAGGTGCAGGCTCTGGTTCAACGTCTCCTGGTTCCTCAGGTTCAGGTTCCACCTGTCCCATTTGTGAAGGCATGTCACTTGATTCTGACATGATCTTACTGAAGCCTCGAAAGTATTTATGGATTTATAAAAATGGGTTTTGTGATTTTAAAAACAAAAAGATGTCTGCATCAATACTTTTGTACTTTAGCGATGAATGTTTAGAACACTATAAAATGCTATTTTCATTTTTCCACTATCCTTGTTTTGCCCATAAAATTCTTATGCACTTTATATGGCTGTATTAAAATACCATCATATTATTTTGTTACTAATCATCGAGGACATTATGATGGTAGTAGGTATGTCTATTGGAGGACAAGATATAATATTGAATATCAATTGATTGGAACTCACTAGGGAAAGTAACAATAACAACGTGGACTTACCACTGCAAGAACTGTTGTTCAAATCTTTGGCATGAAACCAACTGGGTACAATTCTCAATCTGCTTTCTACTAAAGAATCTTGCCTTTGATCTACAGCAGACCCTATTTGTTGTGCTTTTTCTACCATCCTAGTATTTTTGCAGACTTCTCAGCAGCATCATCTAATGCTTGCTTTGGTTCCTTAATGCCATACTGGACCTCATTTATTGCTTGTCTTATGTGATCAGCTATAGATGGATATTCTGGTATAGTAGGTCTACCATGTCCATATTGAATTAGAGAAAGCATTTCCTGTGAATAGGGTAATGTCCGTTCAAAAAGCTTTGAATAATTCCCTTCCCCTATTGGCTTTTGCGTAGGAAGGTACAGATATTTGGTTAGCCAGGGTGCAAGTATCCTTGGCTCCATCATTATTGTAATCAGTTCCCATGCTAATTCCTTGTTTTCTGATACTGTAGGTATACTTAAAATCCACCCTCCCATCATCGTCGTTATTGTCCCGTTACCTTTATTTGGAACAGGAAACATTGGTATGAATCCTATTTTCTCTTCAAAATTTGATATTTTTTGTTCTGCTTGTGGAAACCAAAGTGGTATCCACTGTCCGCCTAAATATATGGCAAACTTCTTTAGTGCAAATTCTTCATCCAAGTTCTTTGAATCACCATTTTCTGGTTTTATTCCAGCATTAGCTTGCTCCTTTATGAACTCCATGGCTCTTACTCCTTCAGTACCATTATATGATGGAAACCAGTATTCTCCTTTTGTAGGATGCCTATCTTTAGATTCGATTATATTTCCTCCAAGCATCCATAAGTAGGGGTACCATAAGTCAGGTGATAATGCAGCATCGAAAAGTATTGTGCCTTGTATTTCTCTGACTTCTGTTTTATTGTTTACTTTCATTGCAGAATCAATATAGCCTTGCCAAGTTTCTAAGCTACTGGAATTAATGCCTGCTTCATTTAAGAGGTCTTTCCAATACCATATCCCTCTAACGTCAGTCCATGCCCATACACCATATATTGATTCGTTATATGTCATGCCATCTAGATTTGACTGATACCAATCTGAAGATCGTCCCCACTTTTGTACCCTATCACTAAGATCAGTTACGAGTCCTTTCTCAGCGAATTCCCCTAGCCATATTTGATCTACAGATACCAAATCAATAGAACGTCCAGATTGATTGGATAACGCGTTTATCAATTTCATTCTAGTATTATTATATAGATTATTAGCATCAATAGCGATTTGAATATCTAAATTAGGATGTCTCTCTCTTAATTCTTGTAGTGCAGGTTGTATAAGTGCCTTCCACCTAATAGGATCACCAAGGTTGGTTAGTATCGCACTAAGAGTAATCTGTTCTTTTTTTTGTTGAATACCATCTGCTTGTTGTGGTGACGAAAAACCAATGTTAACCGGATACGCGAAAAGACTGCTAAGCAATGCTATCGCAAGTGTTACACCACTGAATGATGATAGTTTAAATCTGTTTGTGTTTTTATCCGTGTTATAATGATAAATAATTCTATCTTTAAGGATTTCTCCAAAATGAGAGTGAAATCTACAATAATATTTCATTTTGCAGTTCCAATATCTTCAGATAATTCATTTGCAGACATACCACTTAATTTTTCAATATCTTGTGAATGCTCTGAGCAAGTGCCCGCAGGTGTATTGGCTTTTGAACATGTTTATCGTACCTTAATTCCTTCAGATCGTCCCCATTTATCTCAAAAGCACTCATTAGTATTATTTTAATATCTGTATTTAATTCACAGACCCTTTTGATTAACTCAATTCGAGATACCAGGCATTCGAATGTCTGTAATAACAAGCGCGTAACGATGAGGGTTATCTTCAATTTCTTTTACAGCTACAAGTGGATCCAAGTACGTAACAACATCATATCCTCTTTTACCAAGGAAGTCATTAAATAAGTTCAAAATATCTTGATCATCATTAATCATAATTTTCATTTATATATCAGTCGAGTCGATTTGTACTTGTAATTTTGTTCAAGCCTTGATGATGATCTGCTGCAATTTGGACTATGCGATTGAATAGGTAATGAAACAAATAGTCGTGATATTACCAATACATAGTATCTTTGTCTCAGAACTATAATAATTTTACTACAAAAGCGAAAAATGTAGAAGTAATTGTTACACTTTTGTGGTCAGAAGGCATAATAAGTTATGTAAAACAGACTTAAATTGACTTGTAAAATTTTTAAATTCCATTGTCATGGATGTCATAAGACTATTAGTAACCCGGTACTTGTTGTAACTTTCGTTTCGAATACAGAAATTATTCATCGAATCTTGCAATCTCAATTAAATTTGTTGCAGTTTCAGTATTCATGTCCAGAGGTATCAAGAAGGGTCTGAATGCAAAGAAGCTTGATATATGGATGACAAAAGTAAAACACAAATCATGAAAGAAGGTTAAGCCTTACGCCGTTTGTAATGCAAGCATGTCTGGCGAATCAAAACATAAGAGAAAATAGCATAATTTATATCATATTCAGCACATTAAAATAAACTATCAATATTTTCTTTGATTGTTAATTGAAAACCAATTTAATTATCCCCCACTAGAAACAATCTTAAAAATCTGAATATGAGAGACATATTGTTTCTCTGGTAAGGTAATATGTTCTACCGTGCAGATTTTATACTCTAATCAAGATAAAAAAAATTATGGACCCGAAAGCTAGAATTAGTCTTTCCTATAGTTTTGGGCATCTTCCTTTGTAATAGAGAAGTAAACCTTATGGCCATCGTAGCGTTCTACTAGACTTTTTGGGAGATAAAATTTGTCTTTGTCTGCAAGTCCTTTTTTTGTAACGACAATTTCTGGATCTACCTCGTGCACTTCACCCAAGTCATAGTCATTTATACCTCGTGCCTCTTTCTTTACGATATCGTCCCAGTTAGTTATGTTGCTCATGAGATATATGGTTCAACATTTGTTATAAGTATTCAAGTCACTCGGATGGCAAAGGGGCAATTTTTTCAAGGAATCTTCTATGGCGGAAATTTTCTTCGATACATTGTATAGTTACCCCAATTGTTTATTCCAGTACCTAAACAAGGAACTTACACATGTATTTATAAACTTTGTAGCACCAAATTATTTGATGAAATCCTTTACGAATACGAATTTATTGTTAATGGTAATGTTTGACTTCATTTTAATGGCAGGAACTTTCTCGGTAGGAAATTTTGTGATAGGTCAACAACCACCCTTCCTAGAGTAGGTACTGTGTTTGAGGGTTGTCTAGCAGATGTTGTGGGGTTCGGACTATAATACCGTTATGTAGTCAGTTATGTTTTCCCTTTGCAATTTTTATATATCATCGATGATACTAAATACAAAGATTTGAATTGAGTGCCATACTTTCTTACAATAAGGATCAAGTGAAAGCAGATGGGTCTATTGAAGATTTAAAGGAAGGATTTAGCGTCTGGATGGATCTCATAGATCCGGATGAGAAGGAACTCGAGAATTTATCTCGGAAATTTAGTTTAAATCAGGATGCTGTTCAAACCTGCATTAATAAATCAAAAAGGCCAGAAATTCGTCAATTAGATAACCATACTTTTACAGTCGTAGTAGATATGAAAAATAAAGATCCAGACACCTT
>DASPFY010000012.1:0-2911 GCA_035620895.1 Nitrososphaeraceae archaeon | reverse complement strand
TTTAGAAGCAAAAGGTTAGCAGTTACTATCGCTAGAATTAATGCTCCAATTGGAATAATAATCCATATATTAGAGCGTAATGATATTGTCGGCGGTTTTTGTATTGAAGACTCTAATGGAATATATTATCTTGAATAACTTATAACCTGTTATTTGATGTTAAATCAACAAATAGTATACTTGAATCCAATGATAGTATCAAATATAATAAATAATACAAAGAATTGTTCCTAATTATATGAACATTTAATTAGATTAATTATCTGTCAATTCTATTTTTTAATAAAAAAATTTATTTAACAATATGATTCATTTATGAAGGAGAAGAGGAACTTTTAAAATTACTAATGTCGGTGATTCGAATCAGGAGGAATGGAGGGAATTCTGTATAACTATGAGTTCCAAGATATCATAAAAAAGATAATTCCCTAGTATTATCGTACTAGTAGGGATCAACGAATTTACGAATTTGATCCTCCTTCTTCGATGGAAGATGGATGGCTTGATTATTAATGTCTCTTACAGCGTCTGCAAATGACTCTGGAAGGGTAGGATGAGCATGCATGATATGGAATATATCTTTAGGACTTAGTTTCATTTTGACTGCTAATGCTGCTTCACCTATTATCTCACCTGCATGCGGTGCAATAATATAAGTTCCCACAAGTTTTCCTTCCTTCTCAAAGACCTTAATAAGGCCCCGTGTATCTCCTAAACAATTTGCCTTTGCACTTGCTGCAAGTGGAAATTCTCCAGTCCTTCCTTTTAAATCCCCTACGTAAGCAACTTCTGGATAAGTGAATACACACACAGGTAAAGATTGATAATCGATTTTATTGTTATCTTTTATTTCCATTATATTTTCAGCAGCAACCTCGCCTTGCCTCGAGGCAACATGTGCAAGCTCATACATACCTGTTACATCACCAATTGCATACACATTGTGAATGTTGGTCTGCATTTTTTCATTTACATAAATACCCTGTTGATTATATTTTATTCCAATATTATTTAGTTCATTAGGACTTATATTTGGTCTTCTGCCTACACAAATGAGTATCTTTTCTGCTACAATTTTTTCTCCATTAACAAAAGCTATGTTGTCACTGATTTTTTCTACTCTTGATTGTGTCATTACATTGACTCCATCTAGTCTCATATATTTCTCAATTGCATTTCCAATTTCTTGTATTTGAAAAGGCAATAGATGATTTTCAGCCTCGATTAGAGATACCTTACATCCTAGAGCATTCAAGATAGAAGCAAATTCACATCCACTATATCCACCTCCTATAATAGTAATGGATTTAGGCAGATCTTCTAATTCTAGAATTGAGGTAGTCGATAGTATATTCTCTCCAAATTCATAACCTTGCAAACAAATAGGATAACTTCCAGTAGCAATAACAATATTTTTTGTTTCTATCATATTGTTATTAACTGCCACTTTATTTGCTGAAACTATATGTGCTTGACCTTCTAGTAGATTAACATTATTACTTTTGAGAAGAAGTTTTATCCCTGACGCAAGTCTGGAAACTGTCGCCTTCATCCTAGACTTTAGAAGTTTGTAATTTAATTCAATTTGGATATTTAAACCATTTTTCTTTGCACCAGTCGCTCTTCTCATTATATCTCCTGACGAGTGAAGATACTTAGTAGGAATACATCCTCTTTGAGTACAAGTTCCACCTAGTCCATTCTTTTCAATTAAGCAGACATTACCACCAAGTTGCGCTGCTCTAATGGCACAAGCATAACCACCAGGTCCCCCTCCTATAACTACTATATCATACATATATCCGTCTACGTAACTTTCAAATCCTTGACAAATAAGTCTTTTAATAAGTCAATTTACCTTTTCCGATTCCATTGATCTGAAGTATATTTCTCCTTAGCCAACTTTTTAGTATTTTTCTCTTCTTTGCTAGTTAAATCATCAACAATAATCTCAGCACCGAATTTTTCACTAAATGATTCTTTTAGATTGTACGCTACCTGTTCGAATGTCTTATTCAATCCCATTACTCTTTCTTTTGCATCATTGATCATCTTATCCTTGAATTTTTCTGATGGAATTTTTAACACAGAGAACATCTTCTCAAGATTAACATTTAATAATATTGTTCCATGTTGCAATAGTATGCCTTTCTTCCTAGTTTGAGCATTCCCCGACACTTTTTTGCCATCGACAATTATATCATTTAATGGAGCAAATTCTGCATTAAAGCCAAGCTTATTTATGCACATCACTATTGCATCACATATCAATTTGTAAGATTCCATTATATTTTTTGGATAAACGTTTGTAATGAATGAATAAGTCAATTCAGATTCATGCAATATTGCTCCCCCTCCTGTTATTCTCCTGACAACATCGATACCCATCTGACTGCATCTTTTTATATCTACTTCTTCATCCATGCTCTGGAAGTATCCTATTGACACAGTCGGTGGTTGCCAGCCGTAAATTCTTAAAATTGGCATACTATGATAATTTATACAATTCATTAATACCTCATCAAGAGCCATATTCCATGGTCCTGAATTATATCCTGTTTCTAAAGTTCTAATTTTGCTAAACTTAAAACTCATAGCTTCCCTCTCATTTTTCTTCTTCCTTTCCTTCTTGTTCTTCCTTCAAACAACCAAGTATGGCATCTGTCAAAGATTTTGAATCAAAACCAAATGCTTCAGAGTCATTCAAACATTTCTCGATCTTTTGCTTAATCTCATCTTTTCCTAGTTTTGTACCAATAAGATTGACCTCAAGTTCGTCCAACATTTCTTCCGGATAAAGAAAAAAATCTCCTGTTATTGTTATTGAGTTAATTATTTTACTATCTTCATCATATTCAAGTGAAATCTTGATCAATTTTTTTGATTTGTATATATTATGTGTCTTTTTCAT
>DASPFY010000011.1:0-92810 GCA_035620895.1 Nitrososphaeraceae archaeon | reverse complement strand
AGACATATGGATCGGATTGCTCAATAGAAGATTTCTTTCCAGTTCTATCCATGGCTGGACTATCCATCTTGGGTATTGAAAGAAACCATCGCCACCATCTAGTGGTCCAGTATTGCCAGGTATGACCAAAGGGACGTTCATTTGAATGGAATAATTGAGAAATGATTTTGTTTCTAGGTATCATTGTATATCAATAGAGTAAAGAAGAATTGATATTGTTTTCAATATTTAACGCGCCTCTTCGTTCCGTAGAAAAAATCAAGAATTTTATTTATTCCATATTTTATTATCATTAGACTTTGTTATTATAATGCTGATTTAAAAGAGCTATCCTACTGGTTTTTGAAAACATGGGCTCATATCACGTTTATGTTATAAGTTACTCTGGTCTCAAAGTTTGGCTCTACCCCATGGAATTTTATCGTATGCTTTCCCTCCCCTAATGGTTTTAGGAAAACCCAAAAGCCATCAGACACAGCCTCGGTAGGTCCAGACTTGACATCCCATATGTTGCGTCTTACCATGTCCAAATAGAAGTGACTTTGAATGCGATATTTTGATAGATCATTCAACTTGAGATCATCTACCATGGCTTCGAGAAAGCTGGTCTGATCTATATCTTTGGCGGTATATCGTTTTAGTTCCTGAATACCCATAGTAGGCATTTCGGAACGCGAAAATTGAGAGACTATTATCGGAAAAAGGATGCTCCTCCCCTGCGGGATGACACAAGTCCTTCGTGCATTGGAGATGTTTCCGGTTGTCCCCGCAAGATACCATACTGGACCTTCCTGTTCTTTCCCACAGTTCTCTCCAGTCTTATCGGTAATAGGATTCTGATCTTTTGGAATTGAGAAAGCCCATTGCCACCAATTTTCAGTCCATTTTACATAAGATTGGCCGTAGGGTCTAGAATTTAGTTGAAAAACCTCTGGATACTTTGTTTTTTTGAATTTATTTATACTCATAATTGTAAAGGAAAACCGGTTTGGTGCTATTATAAAATTATCTCATTTTAACCAATCTAATACACTTTAGCAGAAACTACGTACCAAATTAGTACTTAATCTTTAACTAGCTTAAACTTGGATCCACAGAATTGATATGATGAGTGTTGTTAAATAATTATTCTGCTTCCGTTTTCAGAGGTTTAGATACCCTCAATGCTGGAAATTATTTACGGGATTGAGCTTTGCGAGGGTTGAGAGTAAGTATAGCATCTAGAATTTTATTCCCTTGATTTTCCGTAATTTCACCCTTCTTCTTCCTTTCTTCCACTATTCTTTTAATTATAGCTAGATTTCGTGGAGGTTGGAAGCCGACCGAACCTTTTAATTCAGGTTTAGGCCTATTCTCTACCACTATTTCGTAAAGTAATTCTGCTACATAAGGTCCTGCATCAATCAGGATGTTCATAGAATCTTTACCCAATTTTGATTCTAAAATGAAACAATCTCTATGTTCGGCTAGTATTACATGAAGCTTTATCACAGGATTGCTTTTGGATTCAAGTATTAAAGTTAAATAATTTGGTCAGTGATGTAAAACTAAAGATGTGTTTAATTTTCGTTTGAAACAGGAAGTTCGATGCTATTTCCCCATTCTCCCCATGAACCAATATACATCTTTACTTTTTTGTACCCCAATATTTTAAAAGCAACGAACGTATTTGCAGCCCTGTATCCACCTTGACAATACGTTATTACCTGGCTATTCCTTGGAATTTTTGAATAAATTCTTGACAATTTATCCTTACCTTTAAAGGTACCATTTTCAATATTAATTTGCCAGTCAATATTCATGGCTGATGGTATATGTCCCCTCCTAACTGCCCTTACATCTGAACCGTTATACTCTTCTTTAGACCGAGCGTCCACAATTGCTAGATTTTTGTTTTCCAGTGATCTCTCTATTTCATTGGCAGTTGCTAAGATACTGTTATCTACTTTCCCCCTAAATTTATGATATTTCAGAGGATTACTCTTGAGCTCCACCGGATATCCGTCTCTTCTCCATTTTTCAAATCCACCATCTAACATGCTTACCATTTTATGAGAAAAATAAAGGAGCAACCACACTCCTCTAGCTGCCGATATACCAGAAACATTATCACAAAAAATTACAGTGGTTTCCTTCTTTATGCCAATGGTTGAAAGCATCATTCTTGTTTGTCTGGTAAAATTTTTGATACCTCTTTTGGAAGTATCAAACCAATGTAGCTGGAAAAGATCAACATTTAGGGCACCTGGAATATGACCTTTCTTAAATTCTGAAAAAGGTCTTGTGTCCACTATAACAGTATCATCTCGTTTTTGAGTTTTCCTATAAAGTTCTTCTGACGAGATTAATAGACTCAAGAATATATTTTATACATATGGTGTAATTTATAACATTCACCCGTTATTCTTAACATTTAAAAAATCAGGATTTGACTAATTTTGATGGTGACGTACTTAATTAGCTACTAACTAATAGAAACACAAGTTCGAGCAACCTAGGATTCATTCATTAATTCCGCGTATCATTAGTCAGCCTTGAAAACTCAATCTGAAGTCCTTGTTTTGATTCGAATTTGTATTCATACTTTTCATCCAAATTCAAAGGTATCAATGCAACATCCTTGCCAAGGCAAATAGGACATTGAAATCTTTCTATTTTCATAAAAATAGTTGCAGTCCAATAACATGACTCGCAAAGAGCAAATGAACGATTATGATAATCGTATTTCCTTTGTAAAACCACTGAATACACATGTGAATTAATGTCGGAGGAGAAGTTAATTGTTTGCTTATCTAATAAGGTAGATCACATAGTATCATTTACAGCTATGTATTTTTGTCAGCAGCCAATTCAATTCAATATTTCTCGATTCCATACACAGATATTTTCACGCTGATAAAATTGCATATAGATTATGTTGATGAATATAGATGTGTATTCACTACTGTAAAAACATGGCAAATAATTATGAACTAATTTTATTCTAGGTGATCTATGCTAATAAGCAAAATACTCATAGGAATTAGTGCAGCTATACTTTTGGCTACATCTACGATAATGACAGGTGCAGTATATGCGCAAAGTGCAGTAACAATCAATGGAGCTGGAGCAACTTTTCCATTCCCATTGATTGATACATGGAGAGTCGATTACCAGAAAGTAAAGCCTGATGTCAACATCAATTATCAGTCTATAGGAAGCGGAGGCGGTGTAAAGCAATTCACAGAAAAAACAGTTGATTTCGGAGCTACTGATGCACCTCTGACTCAGAATGAAGGCCAGAAAGCTCCAGGTGCAGTACATATTCCAGAAACTATTGGTTCTGTGGTAGCAGCCTATAATATTCCAAGCATTCCTGACAAGGGACTAAAACTTTCGGGTGAAGTTCTAGCTGACATTTTTTTAGGAAAAATTACCAAATGGAATGATCCCAAGATCCAATCTCTAAATACTGACAAGACTCTACCCGGTGATGATATAGTAGTAGTTCATAGATCAGACGGTTCAGGGACAACATTTGTCTGGACTGATTATTTATCAAATGTAAGTACAGCATGGAACGAACAACTGGGTATAGGAAAGTCGGTTGAATGGCCTGTCGGTATTGGTGCGCCAGGAAATGAAGGAGTCGCAAACGCGATTAAGGGAACTCCAAATACAATAGGATATATTGAATTAAGTTACGCATTAACTACCAACACGCCATTTGCATTTATCGAGAACAAAGAAGGCAATTTTGTTGAAGCCACCCTTAATTCTACCAAGGCAGCAGTACAGCGCTATGTAACATCACTTCCAAAGGGAGACGGTGTATGGACTGATGTATCGCTTGTAAATGCACCAGGCGCTGATTCATATCCAATAGCAAGCTTCTCATACCTACTCTTGAACAAGGAATTAAGCACAAATCCAAATCTGGACCAAGCCAAAGCCAAAGCATTAGTTGATTTCATCTCATGGGCAATAACTGACGGTCAGAAACAAGCTGAAACTCTGCACTACGTTCCGTTGCCTGATGGCGTAGTAAAGCTCAACCAAGATACATTGAAATCGCTTACATTCAATGGTCAACCTCTAGCCTAATATCCACAGGACAAGATCAAGAATGAATAGCGTCCAATTCCTCTTTTTTTATTTTTTCTATTTGCATCAGACTACTTTTAACGCTAGTAATAATATCGTGAATAAACATAATAACAGCTTAATTACATCATGTGTCCCTGTTGGACAATTGGCAGGTTCTCTGATATGACTGCATTAGACTCAAAAATAGGCTCAAAGCACAGACGGTATTTGTCAGCGCTTTTTGTAGTTAGAAACAAAAGGTCTGATAAATTGTTTTCAGGGCTTGTTGTTGGAGCAGCTGTGTATACGTTACTTATGGTAGGACTTGTTGCTTTTTCGGTTGCCAAAGGTTCTGTTGATATCATTTCTTACGAAGGGGTTGAATTTTTTTATCAATCAAATTGGAATGCAGTTGAAGGCAGAGAATCATTTGGAGCTTATCCATACATAATTGGTACTCTTTTGAGCTCTGCCATAGCGATGGCCATTGGAGTTCCAATTAGTTTAGCTATTGCTATTTTTATTTCAGAAATTGCTCCTCCGCGTATAGGTACACCTCTATCTTTCATAACAGAACTTCTTGCGGCCGTCCCCAGTATCATTTATGGTTTGTGGGCATTATTTGTTTTTAGATTCTGGGTAAGAGATTTGATAGAACAGCCATTATACAATGCTTTTGGTGGTTACATCCCGTTCTTTGCAAAAACTCCATTTGGGCTTGACATTTTTACAGCGGGCATTGTGTTGGCAATCATGATAATTCCAATAATATCTTCTATCTGCAGAGAGGTCATGAGGGTGGTTCCCAATTCTCAGAGAGAAGCTGCATATAGTCTTGGAGCTACTCGGTGGGAGACTGTGAGGATGGCTGTGTTCCCCTATGTCAAATCAGGGCTTGTAGGTGCAACCATGCTTGGGCTGGGCAGAGCTGTAGGAGAAACGATACTCGTTACCATGGTTATTGGTAACGTAATAGGTCCTAGCGCAATTCCTACCACATTGTTCTCGCAAGGTCAAACACTTTCAAGTTTAATTGCAAATGAATTTAATGAAGCATCATCCGAATTACATTTATCGGCCCTGATTGCTCTAGGAGCCATACTCTTGGTCCTGACAATGGGAATAAACATTGCGGCTCGTTTCCTAGTAATAAAGAAAATCAAGGCATCGTCAGGAGCCAAATCGCAATGACATTAGATTCAAATTCAAATTCAAATTCAAAACCAAATAAAAATAAAAACTACAGGGATATTTTGCAGGAAACAGTAAACAAGAAATATAAAAGACGCCTATTTGTTAATAGACTTGTTACTATTTTAACGATTGTTTGTGTGATTGCTGCAGTAGTGCCGCTGGTTAGCATTTTGTTAGAAGTTGTAAAGAATGGAGTAAGTGCCATTAGTTTTGAATTTTTAACACAACCGCAAGGTTCTATGGGCTCAGGTACAGGTGGTATAGCCCCTGCTATACAAGGAACTATCATAGTGGTAGGACTTGCCTCCCTTATTGCAGCACCAATAGGTGTTCTAGCAGGTATTTATTTGTCAGAATTTGCCAAAAAGGGGCTATTTGCCGATCTAGTAAGATTCTTCAATGACGTACTTACAGGCCTACCATCAATTGTTATTGGTATTGTAGGCTATACTGTCATTGTCTTATCCATAGGCTCTTTTTCAGTCATAGCTGGCGCACTTTCACTTTCAATAATTATGATCCCAATCGTGGTGCGAGTGACAGAAGAGACTTTGAAAGTGGTCCCGTTTTCGCTGCGGGAAGCAGGTTATTCTTTGGGAATTTCAAAGGCGATAATTACGCTATTCATCGTTCTTCCTAGTGCCAAGAACGGAATTCTCACAGGTATTGTAATCGCTATCTCAAGAATTGCAGGTGAGACTGCGCCACTCATAATGACAATATTAGGAACAAGTCTGTTCTTTACAGGGATCACAGGTCCTGTAGATGCATTACCGTTGAGAATCTGGAGACTATCCAGCCAGCCATACGAATCAGCCCATGCTTTTGGATGGGGTTCAGCTCTGATTTTGATATTGATGATATTGGCTCTGAGTGTTGGATTAAGACTTTGGGCTCAAAAAAGGTCGCTTAAGACAGTTACGTGATCATATGTCTATATTTACTATATAGATAATGCATAATTATCGATTTTCTTAAATAACAAATGTCAATTGGCCATAGAGGAACCCATCGAGGAAAAGGGGGAAGCAGTTCAACAAGCTGCCGAAAGATACAAGGTAAGAATTGAAAATGTTAATGGATGGTATGGCTCTAAAAGAGCAATAAAAGACGTTAACCTAAATGTGAAGGAAAAAACTGTAACAGCGTTTATCGGACCGTCAGGCTGTGGTAAGACTACACTTCTCAGGTGTCTTAATAGGATGCACGAAATGACTCCTGGAGCACACGCTGATGGTAGAGTCATAGTAGATGGAGTTGACATTTATGATAAATCAATTGATCCGGTCATTATCAAAAGACGAATCGGAATGGTTTTTCAGAAACCAAACCCATTTCCTACAATGAGCATATTTGATAATGTTTCAGCAGGTCTAAGACTCAATGGTATGAACAACAAGACTATAATCAGAGAAATTGTCGAACAAAGTCTAAGAAATGCTGCATTGTGGGATGAAGTAAAAAACGATCTTGATAATCCAGGAATGAGTCTATCTGGGGGACAGCAACAGAGACTTTGTATTGCAAGAGCACTTGCGATGCAGCCTGAAGTATTACTAATGGATGAACCAACATCGTCACTAGACCCTTTTGGTTCATCAAAGATAGAAGAGCTTGTCAGAATTCTAAAGGACAATGTTACTATAATAATAGTAACACATAACATGCAACAGGCTGCCAGAGTATCTGACTTTACTGCTTTTATGTATCTTGGCGAATTGATAGAATACGGTTCGACAAATCAAATCTTTATGAATCCAGAAAAGGAACTTACAGAGCGCTACATTTCTGGCAAGTTCGGCTAAATTCATACTAACAAATTGACACGGCTTTTAGACATTGGATTACAACGAATTACAAATCTAATATTGAATATGGGCCACCTGTCCGTAGATCTTGTTAATTCGGCGCTAGAATCATATGATAAAGGAATCACGCTACGTCCTCAGATCTTTGACGGTTCTGAGAAACTTAGATTCCTGCAAATGGAGGTTACTGATTTTGCTACGGAACTAATAGCAAGATATCAGCCAGTTGCCAAGGACCTTAGATTCATCCAATCAATTATGGATGCAGCATATGGCTTTTCAAGATTTGGCAGATATGCCTATGATATTGCTGAAGTGCTGGAAACAATAGGCCCTTTTCCAAACTGTGATAAATCCCAGGTTACTACGATGGCAAAGACAGTAAAAGAGATGATAGAGCTAAGTGTAACATCTCTAGAAAAACTTGACAAAAACGCTTCACAGAAATTATACATGATGGATGATAGTGTAGATTCTATTTTTAGAAACTATCTAAAGAAAGCCATAACTCAAACAAAGAAAAGAAATTTTGAGCCAAGATGCTATGTCTCTGCACTATTGATATTACGATACTTGGAAAGAATCTCAGATCATGCCTGTTACATAGGTGATTGTGTATACTACGTCGTCACAGGGGCCCCAAGCCCAAGGCGTTAAATAACTATACAGAATATGTATATCTATATGATAACTACAGATCACTAATCACAACACCCATATTCTACTGATATCTAAATATCTATATTGCAAGCATTTGAAAATAATGAAGTAAGGAAGATCCAGTATACTGGTAGATCTACCTACGTGCTATCACTGCCAAAAAAGTGGGTCAATGAATTAAAGCTCAAGGCCGGTGATCCTGTTACTATAATGAGGGAAGCCAATAATTCGCTTTCCATAGTCCCCAATGTTGTAAGGGGTCATAGTACTTTTGAAGCTACTTCTTTTGTTACCAGTGATAAGAGTGGTCCTACGTTGAAGCGTACCGTAGTATCCATGTATTTAAGGGGGTTTAATGTAATGCATTTAAGATCAAAAACAGGAACAATTCATCCTTCACAGCGAGATGCAATCAGAGAAGTTGTTCGCCGGAATCTTATTGGAACTGAAATAATTGCTGATTCATCTGACATGGTAACAATTCAGGTATTGTTGAGTCTGCCAGAGTTGTCAATAAACACAGCTGTAAGGAGAATGTTTTTGATAGGTTCGTCAATGCACAAAGATGCAATTTCTACCCTGTCTGGAGATAGCCAGGAATTGTACAAGACGGTAATAAAATCAGATGACGAAGTTGATAGATTCAGCCTCTACGTACTACGAAACCTTGTAATTGCTTCTCAGAATGAAAGCACCTTAAAGGCAATAGGTCTGAAAAGCCCAGCAGATTGTCTCAGCTATAGTGCAGCAGTAAGGAGTCTTGAGAGAATAGCCGACCATGCTTCTGAAATTGCCATAAAGAGTTCACTGATAGGAACAGTTCCTGAGGAATTAAGAAAGAGAATTGTAAAAATGAGTGATTTATCACTGCAACTTCTGAGCGATGCAATTGAAGCGTTCCTTAGGAAGGATTATTACTTGGCCGACAGTATAGTGGATAAATCTGAAAATATTAGATCAATTGAAGATGACATTATAGCACTAATCGACAAGGATAAGAATCCAAGGAATTACAACAATATCTATGTCAAACTGATTCTTGAGCACATAAGAAGAACTGCAGAATATTCATTTGACATTGCCGAAGCTGCTATGAACCAGATAGTAGGCGAAGTTATAGAAATTAGATAGAATTTCTAATCTACGAGTCGATGCATGTCAGGTAAAATTTAATGGTAATTAAATAATTATCATTGATATAGCAAATAACTTGCCAATTTTTTCCAGGCAATTTCAGAAATATAAAAATAAGTGCAAATAATTAGTTGCTTTATTATCAATGATCTTTATGTAGAAATAGGACGCAAACCCTCAGTATATATTAGGTAAACACAGTTGAGTGGTTAAGGAAGGTATGGCAGAAGTTTTAAGGGTTGAAACGCATTGTCATAACGTTTTTTCAAATCACAATAATTACCTTTCAAGATTGCCATTTGACTGTGGGGTCACCTTGGAAGAGCAATTAGAATATGCTGCACTTCAGAAAATTGATGTAATGTTTGTTACAAACCACAATACTCTTGATGGTTACTCCCAAATTTTAGAATATAAACGGAATCATGAAAAATATCAAAATATAACAATCTATCCTGCTGAAGAGATAACGATTAACAATAAGGGTCATGTGTTGGCGTACGGTATAGAAAATGAGATAAGGCCCGGTATGACTCTGGATGAGACTCTTGATGAAATAATAAAACAGAATGGTATATCTTGTGCTGCACATCCCTTTGCGGTTTCAAATGGTATAAGAGAGGAAGCAAGAAAGTGCGATATAATTGAATCATTTAACAGTAATAACGTTGATATCTTTTCAAATCTAATTGCTGAAAGGTTTACCAAACAAAATAACCTGAAGTCAATAGTTGGTAGCGATTCTCATGTCAAATCAACTATAGGAAGAAGTTTCAATACAGTAGAATCAGAAAATAACATTGATTCAATTTTAGAGAGTTTGGGGAAAGGTAGGTTCAAAATTGGAAAATTTAGCTATGCAAGCAAAGAAGAAATGCATGAACATGCTCATTACATTATATCTTCATCCCGTCAAACTATATTAAATTCAATAGGCGAAACAAATCCGAAATTCCATTCAGTAGTCAAATGGGCGATAGATTCTTTTATTTCAAATCCAAATTCCAAGTTATGGCACGCTATGAGTTCGCTTGCCATGTATCTATCAAAACGTGTATCAAAAAAAGTGAACGTTTATGGATACAACCCAGTAATTCTTCAAGAAAGGTCATGGTCCAATCTAATATCGTTGAGTTTAATTCCGTGATCTAGCTAGCAAGTTAACCGTTCGTTTCTACTCAATGGTTTCAAGTTGTTTGTTTTAAATAGTATTTGATAGATTATTAATTTCCAAAATTGAATCAAGACAGGATCGCCTAATCCAAGAATTTACCAGCAAAGTAAATTAATAATACAAATAATTGACTATTGTCTTGAACTACATTCACAGGATTGGCTTTTCATGTTGCCTGTTTGCCATTTCTTTCCTCACTGTAATAGGTCAATCATCCTTATCAATTCAAGCAAATACAACACCTAGGTTAGAGCCAAAAATACACGATTTAAATCTGAATAATAATTACTCTACTCATGGAATTCAAATTTCTGTTTCCAATAATACTAATCAAAATAAAAGTAGCGACATTGAGCTAGAGGGAATCGTAACAAAGGTGGTAGATGGAGATACATTAGATATCAATGGGACTAGAATTAGGTTAGCTCTAGTTGATACACCTGAGAGAGGACAACCGGGATTTGACCAAGCAAAAGAATTTGTTGAATCCCTATGTCTTGGAAAGACAGGGAAATTGGATGTAGATAGCGGTCAAAGGAGAGGAGACAGGTATGGAAGAGAAGTCGGTGTTGTTTATTGCAATGGTGTCAATACCAATGAAAAACTCATGACAGGTAAATTGGCTAGAATTCTAGTTGAGTTTTGTGATATTTCCGAGTTTTCTAACGAAAATTGGGCCATAACTCAATGCTAGGACAACTTAAAGTCTTCAAATCCTTGATAATTAATAATTTTTTCTAAAATCATTTTTTCTAATATTGGATAGATGATGTTCATTTATCTTGGATGTTGAAAATAATATTGATAAACCTTCATTCGTTTGGAATCAACAGATTAGAATTTGAATGATTTTGATTGGCCGGCTCAAGAGCCAAAGCCCTCTCAGTCCATACAAAGGCTTCTTCATATTTACCTAGTTCACCTAGTGCATCCGCTTTATTGTACAGTGCATCCACAAAATTAGGATCAATGCTTAATGCCTTGTCAAACCAGGTAATTGCCTCTTCAAATCTATCAAGATTTGCCAGTGTTACTCCCTTGTTATTCAGAGCGTCCACAAAATTAGGATCAATGCTTAATGCCTTGTCAAACCAGGTAATTGCCTCTTCATATTTACCAAGTTGATTGAATATCAATCCTTTACCGGTTAGGGCATCAACAGATCTAGTATCAATTTTTAGTACCTGGTCGAAAGTCACAAGTGCTTCATATTTTGAAGAGTTTAACATTGTGTTGCCTTTTTGAATTAGTTCAGAAATGGAGGAAGAACTAGTTCTTTGAGTAGTATTGGTTGCCTCGATATTTTGAGTTTGATGGGTAATATTGAATAAGGCTAAAACTATCAATATCAAAAGTAATGGCATTATTAGTAATGCTAGAAAGCTACCTTTTTTCAATAGAAAGGTTTTCATCATGAAATCACATGATTTATTCAATTTTGTGGTACCTTCAGGTAACATCATTATGAAT
This sequence comes from Nitrososphaeraceae archaeon, assembly GCA_035620895.1. Taxonomy (GTDB): domain Archaea; phylum Thermoproteota; class Nitrososphaeria; order Nitrososphaerales; family Nitrososphaeraceae; genus TA-21. The sequence continues at coordinate 81,305 of DASPFY010000011.1, read as the reverse complement.
AAATTATTTTCGTATTATAATCTATCAGTGAATTTTAGAGTTACTACTCTGAGTACGAGTGTACTTTTATTCTATTTACGATGAGCATAGTGCTCGTTTTTCCTTTGGTCCTCATTTTACCTTTCTTACACTTTGGACATACTTCTAGTTCCCAGCTTATAACGGCTATTAAATTGTAGTCGGTATTAATATCTAAAAATTGAAAGTTTATTTTCCTCAATACGAAACTGTTCAGTACCAAACTCAAAGACCATGACTGTTGAATAGAATCGGATTCATGCAAGGCTTTGCTTATTTTATTAGCCCTATAATAATAACGCAAAATAAAAAAATAAAATAAAATATCACTAGGGAGAAAATTGCCTTCATAAAATCACACAGGAGGTAACATTATAACTGAGACATTCAGAATACATCTATTAATACATCCATTTTAATGATATAATATGACATCGATAAAAATATTTAAAAATCATGAAAGCCAAAACCTAGAAAACGATGTTAACAAATTCTTGCAAGGTTATGAGAACTATATAACGAACGTGAGCCTAATGACCTACATTAAGGACTCATCACCGATTTTTGTAGCATTAGTTACTATACTAGAAGAAAAAATACCGCCAGTGAACGTGGAAACTGCTGATAATAAATAAGCTTTCCATAATTAATGAAACGAAATGAAATGTAATGAAATACTTTTTTCCTTTCGTTTAAGACATCTTAGATTCGTCAAAAATGATAGGACAACTCTTATGTGAATGCGTGTCTGGTTCATACACCACTTGAAAAATCGTATTATCTTTACTAGAAAGATTGTATGTGCGAACTGTTGCTGTCATTTCAACTATTTTTTCCTTGTTTTTTGTATATAAGCATCTACATACTGGATGCTTCGGTACTCATAACCCTCTTCATCATATTTTCAGACGGCTCTTCCTTCACCTCATTAGCATCCATACCATATTAAATAGACTTTAAAATAAATTTGTAATCTGGGTTTCAGAGCAAGCAGGATAGAAGATAGTGGCCTCAAGGCAGATTAATCTAATTAGAATTAGAAATATTTTGAAGAATTTACTGGTGTTCTTTGCGATGAGACAAAATGAACTCTTTTAATACCATGGAGATTATTGCAATAATGAAATGAAATCAGCTCAGATAATTAAGATTAAAGAGAAACTCTCTATTGTTGATTTACCAGATCCAAAACCCAGAGATACTCAAGTTTTGATTAGGATTGAAGCATCGGGTGTATGTCACAGCGACATTCATCTTTGGGAGGGAGGATATGAAGGAGCTGCAGGAACTTTCTTAAAGGTGGAGGACAGAGGAGTAAAATTTCCAGTTACACCAGGACATGAGATATCTGGAAAGATTGAATCAGTTGGAGACTCTGTCAGCGGATTTAATGTCGGAGACAGAGTAGTAGTATATCCTTGGATAGGCGAAGGTTCGTGTCCTGCTTGCAGAGTGGGCCAGGAAAATCTATGTGACACTCCGAGAACAATAGGAATTTACAGGGATGGTGGATATTCTGACTTGGTTCTTGTTCCCAATTTTAGATACCTTGTTAAAATAAATAATATGGATGTAAATTCTTCAGCCTCTTTGGCATGTTCTGGTTTAACTGCATATAATGCAGTCAAGAAGGCTAAGGTAGGACCCGGAGAATCAATTGTTATAATTGGAGCTGGTGGATTGGGACTAATGTCTGTTCAACTTGCCAAAGCAGTGACCAACTCGAGAATTGTAGTGGTGGATGTAGATGATAGAAGATTGTCAGAAGCAAAAAAACTTGGTGCTCATGAAGTGATAAATTCTTCCAAAGCAGATCCAGTTGAAGATATCAAGAGGCTCACCAATTCCCTGGGAGCAGAAGCTGTGATAGACTTTGTAAACAATAATCGTACTGCACCTATCTCGATTAATATGTTGAGAAAGAGGGGGAAGCTTGTAATGGTTGGACTCTTCGGTGGTGCGCTTGAATTGAGTCTGCCCGTCATACCGCTAAGGGGCTTTACGATTACAGGTGCATATACAGGGAGCTTCAATGACCTAGTTGAACTAGTCAATTTATCCAAGACCGGGGCACTAAAATCTGTGGTTAATAAAACATACAAACTGGATGAAGCAAATCAGGCTCTCGAAGATCTACGCGCAGGAAAAATAGTTGGAAGGGCGGTATTGAATCCCAATAACTAAAAATTTGTAAATATTCACGACACCTCATCTATCTTACGAGATCTATTTGCATATTTTATGTATAACTTTATAGTGTTATTTTCCTACATAAATTTACTCGAAGAAGTAACACTGTTTACGATAGATAACTATTGTAAATATTTTATAAAAACTATTATGTTTAACTGATGTATAATGTATTATAGGTACAAATCTTAGTCCTGCATATATAATATGTAATAAACTAATTCCACGATGAATCATCATTATTATTTAATATATCATATTTACTTGACGACTGTTGACTTAGAAAATTCTTCTTTTTGTCGTAGTAATATTAGAAATAAAATACAGGTGGAGGAATGAAAGTTGTTAAGCATATTTACAAGATCCATATTGTTCTTCTTTGTGGTATCTATCTTTATGATTTCACAAACTATTCATCCAACTTCTGGGCAGGGAACATCTTCAACGTGCACTGATACAAATATTACAGGTATTTCAGCCAGTGGAAGTAGTCAAAATTTTCCGCCAAATAACGTAGTGGACAAGAATTTCAATACACTATGGTCTATTTACGGTAAAGGGTCATGGATTCAACTTGATTTAGGATCAAGTAAAAATATTTGCAGTGTAAATATTGCGTGGTACAAAGGCGATACCAGAGAGAATAATTTTGTCATATCCACATCTACTGATGGCAGTTCGTACAAAAACGTTTTATCTACCAAAAGTAGCGGTAACACACTATCATTTGACAAATATGTAATACCAAATACACTAGCGCGTTATGTAAAGATCGTTGTAAATGGTAACACTCAAAACGATTACGCAAGCATAACAGAAGCTAAAATACAGACAACTACATCGAATCAGCCTCAGCAAACTCAATGTTCTACGACGGCAATTACAGGAATTAAAAGATCAGGAAGTCAAACAGGATTTCCATCTACAAACATTAAAGACAATAATCTCGAAACCAGATGGTCTAATAATGGTAAAGGTTCATGGATTCAACCTGACTTAGGCTCTAGCAAAAATATATGCAGTGTAAATATCGCATGGTATAAGGGTAATGAACGGCAGAATAATTTTGTCATCTCTGCTTCAAAAGACGGCGTTACATATACCAAAGTTCTTGAGAAAAAGAGTAGCGGTACGACATTAAACTTTGAAAAATATAATCTGCCAGACACAAATGCTCGATATATCAAAATTACTGTCAATGGTAATACGCAGAATGATTATGCAAGCATAAGTGAAGTTAAAGTAACGATACGTAATACAAGTCCTCCGCCAATGCCGACTGGAGGTGGAGGTACTGGAGATGATTCAGGTCCTGCCAGTGATGGAGTTAAGACGATTTACCCCACACTAACAGGCGGAGAAACATGGTTCTTCAACCCCACAAATCCCAATGATGGTCAGTTTGATAGAAACGGTGCCGAAATTACTAAAAATTCTGATGGTAGTTGGCGTCTAAAACCCGGTACTACCAGAATGTTGGCCTTCACTAAGAGTTCAGGGTTACCTTCCGATGAGGTTAGATCAAGTCTACCAACTTATGACTATTCAAGATTGGCGCAAACAGGATACTTTTACAAACCTACGGACTGGAAAAATATAGAAATAACAATCTACGTAAAAGTACTTTCGGCTTCTGGTGGTGGAGATGAAATCTCTCTGGTCTCTAGAAGCGTTAGACATAGTTCAAACGTGCAAGAAGGATGTGGTGGCTCATCGTATCACAATAATATTGACTTTACAAATGGAAAGTTCAAATTCAAAAAAGAGATGTGGCATGTAAATTATGATATAAAGCCTTACTCGGGAATATCGGTTGGTTCAACCATGAACAAGTGGATTGGATTTAAGGGCATCGTGTATAATTTGCCCGATGGTAGCGTCAAACTAGAATCCTATATTGACAAAGATAATAACAATAATTGGCAAAAAGCTACCGAATTTATTGACAAAGGCAATTGGGGAGATAACATGTCTCATTGCAATGCTAGAACAGACGGCGCTGCAATAACATGGGGATCCCCCATGATAATATTCAAGTCAAATGGAGTAACCTATGATTTCAAGAAATTCTCTGCCAGACAAATTGTTCCTCCAGTTTGAAACAGTAAGCCTGTTCTTACAAGATAGCAAATAATTCCTCAAATCAAAATGCAACTAAGACAAATTCTTGAATCTCCTTAAACCAAGGAGAGTTCTATTGCACATAGAAAGTTTTATTATTTTGCGTGTTGTAATTATATACACAAGTTCTGATTCATCAGTGATATACGTATTATTTAAATTAGAATTGACGTGATATATGTCAATGAGTGGTATGAGAAATATAGATGCTAGAAACATAGGCCTGAGAAATATTGTGGTAGCAGACACCAGGATATGTTCAATTGACGGTGAACGTGGTGAGTTAATTTATCGAGGGTATGATATTTTAGATCTTGTAACTCATTCAACTTTTGAAGAAACCTCATATCTGTTACTTTTTGGAGATCTTCCAACAAAGGAAGGGCTAGCTGATTTTACTTTATATCTCAAAGAAAACCGAGAAATTCCAGAAGAATTGTATCAAAATTTGAAAAACAGACCCATAACAGCTTCTCCCATGGATGTACTTCAGTCTTGTATCTCTCAATTGCCTGATTATGATTTGGATATACAAGATGATTCCAGGGAAATGAATATCAAGAGAGCGAAGATGCTAATTTCAAAGATTCCAACCATTGTTGCGGTTTGGGACAGAATCAGAAGTGGAAAAGAAATTATCAAACCTTCAAAGGAAATGACAAATGCTGAAAATTTCCTCTACATGTTATTCGGTACTAAACCAAAACACGAAGAGGCAAAGATATTTGATATTTGTTTGATACTTCATGCAGAACATAGTTTTAATGCTTCGACCTTTGCAGCAAGAGAAATTGCATCTACAAAAGCGCATATTTATGCATCTATAAATGGAGCAATTGCAGCCTTGTCCGGTTCACTACATGGAGGAGCAAATACTCAGGTTATGAAAATGCTACTAGAAATCGGGAAAATGCAGAACGTTAACAAATGGGTAATCGGCAAACTGGAACATGCAGACAAGATTATGGGAATGGGACATGCAGTTTATAAAACCACAGACCCTAGGGCAGAAGTCTTATATCGATTATCAAAAACGGTGAACAAGGAACGCCGGACTCCGTGGTTTGACATGACAGAGCAGGTTGAAAAGACGACCAAAAATTATTTACTAGAAACCAGAAAACAATCAATATATCCTAATGTAGATCTCTACAGTGCCTCTCTCTATTACAGTTTGGGAATTCCCATGGATTTATTCACGCCCATTTTTGCGATTGCTAGAATTTCTGGCTGGACTTCTCATGTGATAGAAGAAAAATTTGCCGAGGCAGCTCCTAAGCCGGCACTTTATAGACCAAAGGCTGAATATGTTGGTAGATATTGTGGACCGTTGGGTTGTGAATATAATCCAATTGATAAGCGGCTTACAAAAATTGCTGAAGGATAGTCAACCGTCCAAATTAGATTAATTTTTTCTCAGCTCTTCATACATTTAGAGCTTTTATCTAGACAATGCTTTAAATTGAGAAAATTTGTCAACCATAACTTATGGTGGGGTGGCAGAGAGGCTATGCGTTCGCCTGCAGAATTACTACGAAGTTAGCGAATCTATAAGGGTTCGAATCCCTTCCCCACCTCGCAAGTTAGCTATCTGCTGGGATCGGTGTTTTTAATCCACAAGAATATTACAAAACACTCTCTGATTCAGGCAACTAGCCCAATCATATAATAAATTATAGTGAATTTGCAAGTGCGAACAAATACACATCGATGTCAATCGTAGTATAAATCGATCAGTGCTGGATCTTCGAATTACGTGTAACAGAAAAGGGAATATGAAGACAATTAGATAGCATCAGAATAAAGAATTTTTAAATATTATGAATTGGATAAGTAAGTGTTATTGCCAAATCTAGATCAGGATACATATTCAGTCCACTTTGCTCGATTTGCTGCAAAGCTAGAAAAGCATCTCTTAAATCATGGAATAGCTTGTAGTGAAGCAGATGTCATTATTGAAGACAGTTCTACGATCTTTTTTGACAAGTTGAATAATCCAAAAAAATCATTCATGAAATTATTCAAAAAGCAAGACCCAATGTCATTATTTATAGAATCGGCTAGCGAGGCACTCCAAAAACACATACCTGAAGCTCAGAAAACATTTGGATCTTTCAGAGCAATTGAAGACTGTCTAAGATAATTGAATTGATTCGTAAACGGATTGCATGGACAAAGCATTGTTTCGAATGTTAATTCGTTTTTTGTATTAGAATAAAACAGCATGAGGCAATACTAATAGATCAAATGGGGCCGAAGGGATCTGTTCTGCTGCGGTTTGAAGCACAACAATTGAACCCTCGATCCACGGGTATCTTTCTCTAATAAAGCCCTGTTTGTTAGATCTGGAGCCCGTTGCGATGCCTGGCTTCGCTACGACCCCACTTTAGCATCGCTTTTTAATGGTTCTAAAGTTGAATGTATAAGTTTTGCGACACTACGTTTTGATCTTTAATTTAGTACAGTGCAAGTCATAGTCACTAGAATTGCTCGTCGCCAAATATGGTGAATTAGAGTGCAATAAACAGGATCTCTAAAGATAGGTAAAAAGTCAAATCGGTGTTTATTTATTAGTATTTATTTCCATATTTTCCTTTAACTATTAATTTGCAGTACCCAACTTTGTTTTTCATATATGTGGCAAAAAATGAAGAATGGATTAAGTTGCAAAATGAAGATTGGTATTATGTTTCTCTAATGTCTAGATTTTTTCATCACTGGATAAAAAGATCATTTGATGTGAATCTAAAGATAAAGGCTGATATACTGCCAGTAATTCCAGGAAAGTTATTTGACAGGATGTCAATCTCTTATTTATCACGAGACCATTCTGGAAGAGATAAAGGAACGTACCATTTTTATCTCACTTATTTCAAACCATTTTGGACAGATTGCAGAACTGAAGGATATTCTTCAGAAAATTTTGGAGTGGCTTATTGGGAAAGATCTAAAGATCCTATTTCTGATTTAGATCGAGTCAAATTTTACGCTGATAAAAATTGTGCCAAGGTCTCACATATTCTGAGTCACGAGATACTACGACTGAAGGGCGAGTTAAGAAAGGTTTACTTCGATGGAGTTCATGAATTATGGGATAAACACATGTATGGTTCACTGCCCCTTCAACATTATAATAATAAATTTGAACTAGTTTCAAAAAGTGAATCATATAGCTTTGCGACAATAGATCCAAAGAGAATTAAGGCTTGAACAGTTTTTCATGATTAGAAATGGCCGTTAGATATATTGACAAAATAATAAAATGCGGAGCAGTATGCTCACTAATAGGAACATTTATTTTGATTTTACTAGTTTTAGTAATTGTCATTTTTCCAGTACAAAAAATTTGCAAAAGTAATGAGTCAGATTGCCAATATATTTCAACAGCTCCGGGCATATTAAGAACATTAGTATCACCTCATACTTTGGTAATAGCACTGCTTACAATTGCCGCAGGGATTTTGATTTTTCGATTTGGGACTTGGTATAGGCTTAAGAAAGCAAATTTGTAAATTTCAAAACTATAGAAGTTCAACCTGGTACTAACTAATCAAGTGCAAAATACAGTTTACCTGTCGCTCCCAAACTATTTAGAGTTCTAAAATCCCACTCATAATACTTTTTTGCCTGGATTCATGATTTTTTTATCATCAAATATCAACTTTATTTGTTTGAAAATATCGTACATTGTTGCGCCATACATCATGGGTATATATTTTGTTCTGAGTAGTCCATCCCCGTGTTCTCCTGAAATGGAACCATGAATCTTGGAAATATGTCTGAAAACCTTTTCCGCTAAAGTATCTATCAAGTATCTCCAATCTTTTGAATTAAAATCTACAATGGGCCTGAGATGCAAATTGCCATTACCTGCATGACCATAAATTACATAATCAAGATCATACTTACCGAGTAGTTTTAAAAGAAATATCAGATAATCATGCAAAATATTTGGGTTAACTACTGTGTCTTCTATTATTCCAACTGGCTTTCTTGAACCTATCCCTTTCTTTATCGCAATATTCAGCGAATTTTTTCTTTCTCTCCATGCTCTATCTACACTTTTTTGGTCATAGCCGCTCTCAAGAATTTTTGCTTTAAGCCTCAGAGTATCCTCAAATTTATGAACCCCCTCATAGAAAGAATTATCATTACCATAAAATTCTACCAACATTAGGCAGGAATTCCTACTATTGGAATCATCAGTTATCCATCCTTCTATTACAGTTCCTCTATCCAATAATTCCATTGCCACAGGTCTAAATTGGAGGATCAATGGTACTGCTAATGCAGCCTGCAAGATATTCTCAAATTTGAGAATAACAAGGGATTTTTTTTCTGGAATGTCTAGTACTGAAATCCTACTGCTAGTAATTATTCCTAGGCTTCCTTCGGATGCTACAAAAATCTTTTGTGGGTTTAACCGATTATTTTCAAAGACTGCGTCCAATCGATATCCGCTTGAATTCTTGCTTACATTTGGATAATGTTCTTTTATGTTTACATTGAGAGACAAAATATATTTCAGCATTTCACCAATCCTTTCATCATGGTTTTTCTGATCTGCAAATCCTATTGTTCCATTGCTATAAACCAGTTCAACTCTTTGCACAAAGTTGATAATACTTCCGTAACCTAATCCATGTGGACCACTTGAATTGTCAGAAAGCATGCCACCAATAGTACAATAGTTACTACTTGCAGGATCTGGAGGAATAAACTTATCCTTTTTTGCTAGTTCCTTATCAAGTACTGCCTTCACAACTCCTGGTTGAACGATAACATAGTCATCTCCAATTTCCAAGATTTTATTCATTTTTTTGGTAAAATCTAAAATTATACCAGTAGATAACGACTGCCCTAACAGTCCTGTGCCCGCGCCCCGGCATGTAATGGAAATTCCGCGAGAATATGCGTAGTCACAAATCTTCTGAACATCATATTCGTCAGACGGGAAATTCACTGCTGAAGGTTTAACCGTACAGTGACTTGCATCTACTGAATAAATTGTCCTTGTCCAATCATCGCTAAATATATTGGAAAGTCCAAGCTTTCTCAGTCCAGAAATATCTGCTTCGATCATCAGTAATGTAGTAATACTATTTCCTGATTTTAAGCAGTTTGAATTGACATTCTATCTTATTCTACAAGAAATTCGTCAATGTAAAAATCTAAAAATCGAATGAGATTTAGGTAATGCATAAAATAGAGATAAAAATAAAAATAGTTACAACGAGATTTCCTTCTCTGACCTTGATTTTTTACCCTTAATTTTTCTGTAAAACCAAAGTTTTAATGCGAAATATGCACCATAAATGACCGTCTTGGCTTTCATATAGGAAACTCCTTTTAACTTGTATTTATTGCTTTTATTACATTTTAACATTTGATGATAAATGTCTATCTCACTCTCACTGTACTATAACCAACATTATTGAGTCTAGTGTTTACATACTAATCGTCATCATTTCGTTATCGTTATCGTACTAGATTCTTGAGGGATAATAGTATGCTCTGCTTGAACAACAATTCTATTTGCGCCTTCTACTAGAATTGGATACGCATGAACATTCTTCTTTTTTAGCAGGGTTTCCAGAAATGAGAGCGCTTCTCTTTCTTCGTATTCATTAACAATCCATCTTAAGGCAAATGGGAGGGTATTGAATTTATTCCATAAATATTCAAGAAAATCATCGGTTTTTTGGTCTTTTGTTCGTTTTCGCGAGGCAATTCCAAAAATATTCTTCACCTTGCCTTCGTATACAATACCCTGACCATCTTTTGTTGTCACAAATGGCTCAATTGCGTATACATTGTTTACAGACAAATTAAAGGAGTGTCCAATAGTCCAAATGTTCGGGATTGATTTTCCTGCGTGGATGGTATACCGTTCAAGCGAATGACCACTCAGATTCTGAATTGGTTTGCAACCATATTTTGTGATCGTTTTTTCAATTACTCTGCCTATGTCAGAAACTCGTGTATTTGACCTAGCAATTCCTATCGCTTCGTCAAGCGCCCTTTGAGCTATGTCTATTAAATCCTGATACTTTGAATCATAAGTTACAGTTACTGCTGTATCTGCGATATATCCATCAATATGGACGCCTACATCTATTTTCAAGACATCAGTATTCTTTACAGTTATTGGATCGTCAGGTACAGCAGTATAATGTGCTGCAATGTCATTCAAACTGACGTTAACTGGAAATGCTGGCTTGCCTCCCCTCTTGAATATTTCATTTTCAACGTCATTGCAAATTTCGCTTAGTGTCCTGCCAGTGTGGTCTTGAATCCTGGCATATTCTCTAACTTCGGAAGCTATTTTGCCGGCCTTCATGTAGTTCTCGAAGTTATCCAACTCTTAAAATTCAAAGTTAAAGATATTTAGAGATATTGTTATCACTCTACTCAAGATATATAGTTCATTTATGATACTTTATTCATGGACACTGGCATCCAGATACATGTTACTTATAACATTCAGGCACAAAATCAGAAAATTATTAATGATTACATAGAGACAAGAAAAATTGAAACAAATCTTGCAATTAGCACTCAGAAAGTGACAAGTGACACTTTAAATCGGTTTTCAAGAAAAAAAAAGAAACATTTCAAGGATATTACAAGAGATGATTTACTATCATTCTTAAATTCTCTGAGAAAAAGCGAAACTCAGGATCCAAGTCACAAGTGGATTGGAACCTACAACCATTGTTTGATTATAATATCTACATTTTTCAAGTGGTTGTATAATCCTCAGGTAGGACCTAAAGATAGACAGAAACCTGATGTACTACTCAATATCAAGCAGCTGAAGAGAAAGGAAACATCAAGCTACAAACCAACTGATATGTGGACCCAGGAAGATGATCTTCTATTCTCGAAGTATTGCCCGTCAAAGAGAGATAAAATGTTATCATGCAATTTCAATGGATAGTAGCTGTAGACCACATGAACTTTTGAAATTAAAGATAAAAGATGTAGTCCTATTGAAAATTTACGTAATAACCACCCACATACTTGACGGTTATGCGTGCTAAATAATCCCCAATTGTATACGTATTATTGACTGCCACTCTAGAAGTTAGGAATTCTAGGTTTTTGCTTTTTAATATGTTAAGTCAAGGACTATAGACATTTAGAGATAGTTAATTCCTACTTTAGAGATAATATCTTTACGGATGAATTATCAACTAATTCTTAAGTTTCACCCACATATTTCTTTAGAAAAGATAACGTTTTTTGCCAGGCATCCGCAGTCTCTTCTGGAGCATAGTTATCACCGGAGGGATTTGCAAAGGCATGTCCAAGCCCACTGTATACGTGTATTTCGTTTTTAATTCCACTCTCGTTCAGCGATGATCTAAATTGATTGATCTCTGCTATTGGGATGGCTTCATCTTTATCACCAAAAATACCCAATACAGGCCATTTTATCTTTGATATCGATTCGTTATCTGTCACTAGGGGAGTTCCATAATAAAGAATGGTTGCCGCTAGTGGATGCTCTTGGCTGTTCAGTGCCAATTGTAGGGATTGCCCACCGCCAAAACACCAACCCAACGAAACTATTTTTTTGTTATCTACGTTTGGAGCTGAACTCAAATATTTTACAGCAGCTTGAAGATTAGCTGTGGAACTATTTTGATTATTTCTTGCTGTCTGCACTAACTCCATTGCAAGTTGAGGATTGTCTGTTACTTTTCCATGGTAAAGATCGGCAGCCAATACAACAAAGCCATTCTTGGCAAGCAGATTCGCCATATCCTTGATATTTTGGTTTAAACCCCACCATTCATGAATCATTACAACAGCGGGCAATTTGCGTTGACTATCATTTGTCGAAACAGGATACACCAGGTATCCCTGGGCATCATCGAAATATTGTATTGTCTTATTTTCCAAGACAACATTAGGTATACCATCGGATGATGTCAAGTTCGAAACATTTGTTACAGGTTTAGTATGCTGACCTTCAACCAATCCCATATAATTGGGAATTAAAATGATCGAGCCAAGGATGATTGAAAGCCCCACAGAAGCAGAGAGTTTGGACATGGCAGTGTAAGGTCAAAAAAACTATTTATGTCTAACCTCAAAGCTTCAGCTGGTATTAAGCATTAGATAAATAGAAAGTTTATTTTGACCTTGACTTTGTGCTTTTCTTTTTCTTAGTTTTAGTCTTGCCCTTTGTAGTGGTTGCTATGCCATCACCTACAGAGACACTAGGAGGTAAGGTGCGATGTTCGGCTTTTTGTTTATGACCGCAGGTATTGCATACAAGTCGCTTTCCCTGCCACTCCATAAGTCCCCATCCACAATTAGGACATAGCTTGCCTTCACTCAAAATTTTCAAAGCAAATATGTTTAGTCAAATATTATTGATATTTAGAGATATTGATGGCCACATGTTTTCTGAATAACGGATATCACAGTAAATACACTATGGACCATTATTACTGCTAATCCAAGATAATATGAAATCCAAAAGTGCCTCATTGATATATTATCTCAAGGTTAAAATTATACCTGGAATATGGGATTTGCTAAACCATCAATATGGGGCCGTCGTCTAGCTTGGTATGATGCCAGCCTTGGGCGCTGGAGGCCGCCGGTTCGAATCCGGCCGACCCCATTATAATTAGCTCCTAGTTGTGGTATCATTCTTATTAATAAAAAATATTCTAGACTATAATAAATCCTAGCTTAATTTAAAAAATGTTAAGACTTCCTAATTAACCGTAGCTCGAGTATAGTAATCGTAGCTTGTCTTTGAGTCTAGTTGCCAATTTGTCGGAAATTCTTTTCTGGTATTCATCCACTTTGATTGGGTTTTTTTGAGTGAATAAAAATGGTCCGTATGCATAACTGTTATTAGGACTCGGTATTTCAGGGTCAGAGGAAGAAATTACAGAAGAAATGTACGAGCTGATGGCATTTGTGTCTTCATTTTCATCAATGTTGGACAGTATTTTTCCGATTTTCTTTGGATCCAATTTTCTATATCCAAATGGCATATGGGTATTATCATTAAACTTTACCGGATCTACGTCTACCTTTGCGCCTACTACTAGTGGATTTGGTTTGTAAATAGAATCAATCTTTAACTGCCAAACTTCATTTGGATTGCTCATTATGGCATCGTAAAAGTTTCCATTCATTTGAGAGACTGAAACTACAAATTTCCAGTTCCTTGAATTTGCAGAATATCTTTCAAACAGATTCGTCGCAAGGTTGTTTCCTTCCAGTATATCCAAGACAAATGAAACTTAACAGATGGTAAATATGAGTTTTGTTTTTTGATGAAATATTATAAACGAGGTCAACTCTCATGAATATTAGCCTACCAATATAGAACAACGTGAAATCAGAATTTCATGATTTTGGTCTTAAATAGCACTAGTTGACTTCGCAAAGGAAGTCAATCTCTACGACACAGTCAAGAGGAAGGCTACTTACTCCAATGGCAACTCTAGTGTGATTTCCTCTTTCTCCAAATACCTCTAATAGCAAATCTGATGCACCGTTCATAACTTTAGGATGATCCTTAAATGAAGGATCGCTATTCACATAACCGGATAGTTTAACAAACTTGGAAATTCTTTCTAAATTTCCCAAAAACTTATTCATTTGTTCTAGCGCATTTATTGTGCACTGTTTTGAAGCTTGTACAGAGTCAATTATAGAAACTTGACTTGGGACTTTCCCCTTGAATTTTTCTGGCAAAGTTCCCCTAGACAATGGAATTTGACCGGACACAAAAAGTAAATTCCCACTCTGTGATACAGGAACGTAGGAGCCTATAGGTTGTGGAGGATTTGATAACCTGATTCCAATGGTGTTTAATTTCTCTTCGAACATTTAGATATAAACAAGAAACCAAGCTTTTATTTATTTGCAGTTGCAAGAGTACAACACAATAGAAAAATCAGAGACAATCCAAATACTTTTAAGCACATTCAGCAACTAACTTGAACATGTCTTCCCACGACGAAAAGATTCATTCTGGAGGAGGCTACTTCCATATGAAAGGTGTAGCATTGAGTATACTCGTGATGGGAGTATCACTGGCAGCAATTATCATCGCGTATGTAATGTTTGGGCACATCGGACCATCATTTTCTTCGGAGAGGATTAACGTACAGCAGGCAGAGTTGAGAAAGGAATATGGATTACCTGTACAGGAAGTCATTAGGAATCAGAGTGTTTTGCTAACTCCGCCATCCTTAAGAGACTTGAATCAAACCGCAACAAGCGGCTAAGTTCTTGTAGCAAACAAGTCCAGCTATCCAGATGATTTTGTAAAATTTTATACTTTATGAATTGGACCAAATACCTACGTGAGATAAAACATTATTACTCATAGTAATCTAATATTCAGTCAGTTGACAAATTGTGAAATATGTGGATCCAGATTTGGCAGTAGATCCTGTGTTATATGTTCAAAAATTGTATGCTCATCGTGTATAAACAGGCAGGGAACAAGATGTACAAGATGTGGTTCAAGGAAGGTAGAAAAGGTTTCATTTTTCAAAAGGAATTTACCATATATAGCGCTTATAGTTGCAATGTGGTTCTTTGTTTCCGGACTCTATCCCTTTCCATACTTTATGGCAATTGGTTCTCCAGTGGATATGGGCATCATGCAACCAGTACTAATCGCGACAACAGTAATGACTATACCCTTTATTTTTATGCTGTTTGCATGGAAAAAACGGTCAGAGAGAATGAGATCTGAATAATTATTTCCATGTAAACAAATGATTTTTATTGAAACGTATCAGTTGATCACAACATGGTTGGAACTGGCTTGAATGGGGAAGTAATATCTGGGATATCTCTAACAGTGTTTGGTATAATGTTATTAGTTTTTGGGACAGTTAATCAGGTCGCAGCTATTCTAATCCCTGCCGATATATTGATCATTTCTATTGGAATAGGCGTGATACTGGTTGGAGTATTTACAAATAGAAAAAACCCAATAATTCGATCCTGATACTCCAAATTTTCTAACTTTGTTTGAGTTATGTTTGTGAATTTGAGTATCTTTTCGTCGAAATTTGGGCAAAATAGATTTTTAGACAAGAAAATTTTAATAAAAGTAGTAGAATACACTAGTAACCATGAAAAGAATAGAGGCGATAATTCCTCAGTCAAAAATGACAGATGCGTTTTCTGCATTGAAAGAATTGAACATTGGTGGTTTTACCTATTACGATTCGAAAGGAAGAGGTGTGAATCCTCCAGCGACAGTACATTCCGGCAGAGGTACCTCCCTTTATACACCTGAATTTAATCCCAACTTAACTATCTATACTGTAGTGGATGATTCTCTTGTTGAACAAGTAGTGAACAAGATACTTGCAAGTACTAGCACGGGCCTTGCAGGTGAAGGAAAAATTTTCATTTCAGCCGTAGATGAAATCATTGACATTGGTACAAAGTCAAAGGATAAACCCTAATAATTTTCAAAAATTATTTTGGGATGGATAATAAAACTCAATTTTCATTATTTCTTTCTTTTGCTAGTGATTCTAAGGCCTGACTAACATTCAGAGCTCCTTTATTTCTTGCAAAATCTTCTAGGAGGATGATCTCTTCTTTTGAAAAGCAGATATACATATCTCTTTTTGAATTAGGCATATCATAAACGGATGTTTGGAATCTAATATACTTTTCTGCAAGTGGTTTCGCACTTACCGTTGGCTAAGTTTTTTTATCTGCCTGTAAAGTCTCGTAGGGTGAAAGAATTTGTCAATTTATTTGCTGTACATTTATTGCCTTACCGAATTAGCGAACTTAAGTATCGCACAGGTATCAACTTATTTTAGATTGGATAACTAATCGTTGGTTTCTATAGTGATACCTGAAACAAGAAAAAGTGATATGTATTAAGTTTACTTTAGTTCCCAGATTTTTGTCACTGCATTACCTTTTTGATTTACTTCATTAGCAAATATGCCAACGGTTGATGAAAGCTGGTCAAACACTCCTCCAGAGGTAGCATTGAAGAATACTATACCATGGTTCCGAAAATATCCATCTGATCCCATATTACCTAACCCCTGAATTCTATAAGTGGCTACTTCACCTTTTGAATCCATTATCATCCCTTGACCATGAATTCTCGAAACACCATCAGGTCCTGATTCAACCATGACTGTACCGAAATCTGAAATATTTGTTGTTCCTCTGTAATTACCTCCACCTGCCCAAGAAACCTCCATTGCTGCTTTATCAGGTTCAGGTATTCTCATTCCAGATCCCGAACTGAATACAACAATCATAAGATCACCGACTGAAGCGGTAACATTTTCTGGTCGAAGAGTAGGATCTACGGCCATCATATGTTCTGGAGGAGGAGCAAATGAAAATTGGTTGGACATGATACCGTACGTGATCATTATAACAAAAATAAAAGCTAACAGTAAATTTAATTTTGAACTAATAAATTTCAGGTATCTCAATATCTTACCAGTACTTAGGCATTCATTTTATAAATGAATTAGCCAACATAATTCACTACTATCAGACCAAAATGTAATTTACTATAACCTCTAATTCGGATTTCATAGAGGCAATCAAAACTTCAAATGTGGCAGATGATTTTTACTTGACAATGTCTACGATCAATTAAAAACTATAGATACTCACATGGTCATGTTGTTCAAATTTGAAACCCATGATAATACCTCCTGTTTTTTCAATTTTGATATTTTAACATTGGCTTGCTTCAAAATTTCAATTCCATCTTCAGGATAAGAGTCCATGATGACTATCCTGCCGATTCCAACACTAATTGCCATTTTGCTGCATTCTAGGCATGGTGCAAAAGTTGAGTATAATGTAGAACCCTTGGTACTTCCAGTTCTAAATAAGGCGCATTGCATTATTGCGTTTGCTTCCGCATGAGTGCAAAAACATCTTTCCAGATTTTCCCCAGACTTTATCTTGTTATTCTGTTTGTCCAAGCATCTTGGACAACCACCATCAAAGCAATTTTTGATTCCCGAAGGAGTCCCATTGTAACCTGTAGATATCTGTCTGTTGTCTTTAACAATTACACAACCAACTTGACGACTCAAACAGTTTGATCGTAATTTTGCTATTTCAGCTTGAAGCATAAAATATGTATCCCAATTCGGTCTGTTTATCATCCTCTAAAGAGAACATCTGTGATTATTTAACATAATCGATTCTTGAAATTGGAAAATAAATCTAATACATTTACAACTGGAGCAGTTATTTTTCATAACGTTCAACTGATCCAGGCAATCCCATTTCTTTGAGTAATTCTTGGAATTCGCTCTTATCTCCATTTACAATAATACTTATTCTGCCCTGGCCGCTTTTTCTTAAATTATTATTAATTTTCAAAAATTGTCTGATCTCTTTTACAGCGTTAAGAGCAGGATCAATAACCTTTATTGAAGGATACATCGAAATAATATTTGATCTAACGAATGACAAGTGGGTACTTGATAACACCAAGACATCTAAGTTTGTATCTTTCAATCCTTCAAGGGTCCTTGATATGGTATCGTGTGTATATTCATTATCCTTTAGAAAAATACCCTTCTCTACGATCTCTATTATTGCTGAGGCATCAAATTTAGTAACGAAGATATCTTGAGGTACATCTGATTTAATATATTCATCAAGATGTTTGCTCTTTATAGTTGCTTTCGTGCCCAGAATGCCGATATGTTTCTTTTTTGTAGTTTTAGAAGCTTCTCTTAATGGGATATTCACACCTACGACAGGAATAGGCGTCATGGATCTTATCTTACTCAACATTTGAATAGAAGGAGTAATTGAAGCAACAACAATTATTTTTGGAGAAAAACTTGATAGCATGGCGATTGTATCTTTCATTATTTGTTCAAGATCATCGACTGATTTTTCCCCATAAGGAAAATTTTTCCTGTCAGCATAATAGATAATATTTTCCTTTGAAATCTGGCTCCGTATACCTCTGATGACAGATAGTGATCCTAATCCAGAATCAAATACCGCTATTGACTTGCCATGTGTTATCAAGTTTCATTTTATTAATTGCAAACCCAATTTATATCATCATTAATAGGGTTATTCAAGCAACCAAAAGCATCGGATTTAACAAACTAATTCACGTCGTTGGGATGTGAATAAAAGTTGTTTTTACACAATTGTATGAACCATCCTGATATTGTGAACTTTGTTGTCCTGAAAGCAATATCTCCTCTAATTTACCAACTATTGTATCAAGTTGAGATAGTTGTTTACTAGGTTTTCGTCTACAATACCTTGGATCACTTTCGAAGCTCCGTTTGACAATTTAATATCCATAGCCACAGCACTCAATGGTACTTCAAAGTTTGAAATAGCATTTTCATTTTCAGTTTCAAATACTTTTTGTGCAGTGCCATTGGTGATCTTAAAACAGCTAATTCTACTTATTCTTCTAAGTCCAGCTCCTCCTATCCTACCCCCTGCAGAGCCTCGTGACTCCTCAACAAACAGTATGAATATAGTGTTCTCATTTTTTTTCCTCAAATCAATATCGTTTATACACACTACAATTTTTCTCGAACCGTCAAGTAATACTGAATTTAATGACTCTGTGTTTTCTGCCATTGGCAATTCAAACCATCACAAATACAGAAATATATCACTTTTGATGTAATCTGTATTACACCACATGTCACAAGTCATTGGTTTTGATTTTTCTTATTAATTCCAAAATGGTGTCAACATCGTTGGCTTCTGGAAACTTTTCCAAGTATAAATTAAAAAACTTGAGTGCCTGCTCGTATCTCTTTTTATGAAGAAATACCATTCCTTTGTCTCGTAGGCTATGTTGATCATCCCTATAGATACCCAATATCATTTCGTTTACAAGCTCAGCACTATCAAAGTCCTGACATTCAAAAAAGCTCGTTTTAAGATTGTTCAACATTCTAATAATAACGTCTGGATTTGAAGCCTTATCAACCAGCTTTCTGGTCAATGCAATATTCATTTTTGGATAAAAATGGTCCAATAGTTCTTTTAAAGAGTAATCATCCATTATTCTACCTTCATTAAATGGATCTATTATTATTTCATTTTCTTCATCATCTAAAACATGTTTTACCATAAAGTGGGATGGAAAATTCACAGGATAAAGTTTAAACTTTAGCGAATTGGCCAATTGTATATATAATATTGATAGTGTTATGGGATTTCCTGTTTTTCTCTTTATTACTGTATTGAGCAGACTGTTTGAAGGATTGTAATAATCATCTCTATTCCCCTTAAAATTTTCAATTTTGTACAATTGATGATTTATTTTTTCTATAAATTGAGTAGGTCTGAATTCCGATGAACTTTTCATTGACTTTTCAATCTTTTTACCAATTTCATCAATTTTTGCCAACTCATCTTGAATTACCAAATTACTGTATGCCACTATGCGTGAAATGTGTAAAGCATATTCTGCTAATTTTGATGGATCATTTAGCGCCATTTGACTCACAACACTTGTTTGCCAATCACTCAGTGCTGCCGGGATATTTTTAGCCATTAATCATCTGAATTATTTGTTCCTTGAATATATAATTTTGATGAACCTGAGAAAATAAAGTCGGGAATAAGAATATTTGTGAATTTGATTTTGTTTCCGGAATTCTTGAGACAGATTAAAAGGTAGAATCTTTAGTTTCGGGTACGGTACGGTTAGCTTTTTATTAATAAAAATATACTACAAGTGGAGGCGATCAGATTTTGGATTTGACTATTGAAGATAAACACCAGCGACTCAAAGATATGATAAAGGAAAGAGGTATTGTAATAAAAGATGTAACTCTATCTAGCAACAGAAAAAGTAAATTCTACTATGATATCAAGTCGATTGTAAGTGAGCCTGAAGGTGCTGCTCTTATTGGTGAGTTGATGCTTGCGCATATATTAAAGATTGAACCTAATACATTGTCAGTAGGGGGGCTAGAGTCTGGAGCAATTGCTATTTCTACTGCCATAGTCTGTTCTAGCTATCTGTTAACACCAACAAGCAGGATTTCTGGTTTTTTTGTTAGAAAGAATGTCAAAACATATGGTCTTGAAAAAATGATCGAGGGGATAGTGATGGACCCTGTGGCAGTTGTCGATGATGTAATTACAACTGGAAAGAGTGTTCTTGACGCAGTAGCAGCACTGCAAAATCAAGGATTTAGCAACATCAATATTGTCTGTGTAATTGATAGGGAAACTAAAGAAAACTTGCTTGACCAAAACAACTTGAAATTTCACTCTTTGTTTAAGCATTCTGAATTTGCAGAATACATTGAGTCAAGATTGATTGAAAGTTCAAATAGTGAACTAATGTAAAGTTACCTTGCTTTGTTAGGTAACGTTAAGGTATACTGATTTGATTACCATCTGTTAGAAAAGAATGGAAATTACTTAAACTAAACCAAATTTTCATTGATTCTAGGCGTAGTTTACAAGCACGTCATTTTTTGTAAAGTAATAAATTAGAATTGCAATCCAATGAGATCATAAATGATTCAATTTATTCATTGAAAGATTCTTTTACAACGTAATTATTATGCGATACTTCGGGTAACTCAGATATTGCTGGAAAAATACGACACATTTCTTCATGTTTCTTTATGAAGATAAATCCTGCTTCTGCAGTTCTGTATAGTCCTGTAATCTCAGAATATTCCATCAATTTCCTATCCACAGCTGTCATCAAATAACGTGTTAGTTGAGAATGAGATACGCCTGCATTAATCATGATGGTAGTTTTGTATTCCCAATTTGAAACAGCTGCATTGAGGATTGCAGCCATTATTTCAATCTCTGAGCGGTTCTTCATTTTAGAACATGAATCTACTTGCAGATTTGGATAAAAACTAACTAGATAAGTATCACTATTTTCTAGATTGATAAATATTGACAAACACATGAGGCATTTTCTCTAGTATGAAGAATACCAATAATTCTTTATTGAATTAGTTTGATTTTTCTCAGGCATAGTTAATTTTTTGTCCATCTTTATCTCTATATGAGATACCAAAATCAAGAATCTTTGAGAGCTGTCTCCCGTTAAATACCGTGCCGTCCTGACAAACAAGCGAACTATCAAGGCAACAGCTGCCGCAAATGCCTATTCCACATTTCATATATCGTTCCAGACTCGCCTGTACCGGTATTGAATTTTCAGTTGCAAGGCATACAACTCCTTTCATCATCAATTCAGGCCCACATGTAAAGACGCAATCAAAAATATTTTCTCTTACTAAACTAGTCATTAGACTTACTGTTGTACCTTTGATTCCATAACTACCATCATCAGTACAAACTAGAAAGGTAGAATCACTCATTTCCGTTATTTTTCTTGCAATTTTCTCAAAGAATACTTCTTTTTTTGTTCTTGCGCCCAATACAATAGTAGTTTTGATTTTCTTCTTACTAGCAAAAGATGCCAATCTCAACAATGGGACTAGCCCGGTTCCACCCCCAATTATCAATATATTCTGATAACTTTTTTTCAAGATGAATTTGTTACCATATGGACCACGCAAACCAATAAGATCACCTTTTTTCCTGTCAAACAAAGCAGTTGAACCGATTCCAGATTTTCTAATTGTAACTGCCGCATAGCCAACTTTGGAGTTTATCATTACACTCATCGGAATTTCTTCAATGCGTGGGATCCAGACCATCAAAAATTGACCTGCTTTAGCGGTGTAACTCAAATCATCTTTGAAAATCAAAGTCTTAATTGTGGGCGTCTCTAAAATGGTCTCCTCAATCCGGACTATTCTTCTTTTATCAATATTTGTGTGCATTTCCTATTATCTCGCTAATATTCCTCAGTCCCTTTTGTTCAACATAATTTTTCAGTTCCTTAGTAATTTGATTGAAGATTCTAGGACCAGTAGATCCCACTGCGCTGCCAATTTGGACGGCAGACGCGCCCGCAATCATATATTCTATCAGATCTTTCCACGACGATACACCGCCACAGCCAATTACAGGCGCTTCAAGTTTTTTTGAGATTTCATATACGCATCTTATTCCGATTGGCTTTATTGCGTTACCAGATAGTCCTCCAATGCGATTACTCAAAATTGGCATCATTGTTTCAACATCGATGCTCATCGCCCTTAATGTATTTATTGCAGTAATGATATTGGCACCTGCATCTAGGGCCACCGTCGCAAGTTCAACAACATCAATAGAGCCAACTCCCACTTTAACAGAGATTGGTTTTGTGGTATTCATTCTAACAGTCTTTACAATCTTGTTAACCACTTCTGGATCATCGCCTACTTCCATACCCATTTTAGAGACATGAGGACAAGAGAGATTGATCTCGTATCCAAGAATATTCAACGTGTCAAATACTTTAACCATCTTTGAAAATTCCTTTTCAGAGGAACCAACAAGGCTGATAATGATGGGGATGGTTTTATTTTGAGATAACTCCTTTGAAAAAGCATTTACACCTGGGTTTGAAAGACCCACTGCATTGAGATAACTTCCGCCACCTAACGGAATCACAGTTGGATTTGGATACCCTTTCATCGGATTTACACTAATCGATTTAGTCACAATCCCTCCAATATTCTCATGATATAATCGCTCAAAAATGCTTTGAGATATTCCCAGAATTCCAGAAGCAAGCATTGTTGGGTTACGAAGATGTATTTTGCCTAATTCAACAGAGAGATTATGGTTCTTATCAGTAGTGTTCAATGACATCTAAATAATTTGAATAATGGTAATTTAATCTAAATTATGATATCTGGATAGCGGTATTAACATTATGGAAAGATCAGAGTTGCCATGACGTCCACTTTTTGGTTTACCGGGACCTCCCGCTTTTACTATAACATTCGTTGCACCAAGATAAATAAAATGTTAAACATAAATGGATAAATGCAATCACTGAAAATAACTTTTATTAATTTCTTGATGGTCTTTTTTATTGTGAGCATCAGCATGCTTGTCTTCCACTACATTCAAACTACTGAATTAGCCAACGCTCAACTAGACGGAAAAATGACTTCGACATGCACTTCAGGAGGAGACTGTATTACTGTAATATGTATAGATGATCATCCTTGCGAGACTATTAAAACAAATTCAAACAATGGCACCGAACTTGGTGATTTCATACATAATATGACTAGAGTTACTTTAACCCCTCAAGATGTAGTTTAACGTCATAATGTATCCTAAACTCATAATGTATCCATTAATAGGAATTTTTACCTTTAGAATTTCAGTTGCCGCAATTATATTTGGAGTCTGATTCTATAGAGCTATTATTAAACTAGGTAGGTTTCAGTTAATCTAACATAATCAAATAAGCATTGCTTGCTTAGAATTGGATTTCTGGTACCCGGCTAGTTGTCAAATACACAAGACAAATATAAAAAAGGAGTCGTTTCAATATGGGTGAATAATTTTGGGACGTTTTTTTGATCCACATATACACATGTACTCTCGAACTACTGACGATTATCAACTAATGTCAAAAGCGGGTATAGAAGTAATTGTTCAACCGTCTTTCTGGTTGGGCAGTCCGAGAACTTCAGTGGGTACTTTTGAAGATTATTGGGAACATATGATATCTTTTGAAACCCAAAGATCAAATGAATTCGGTATCGACCATTACGTTTGTTTGTCTGTGAACCCCAAAGAATCAACTGAAAGACCTCTAGCACTAGATGCACTTCAGGCCATGTCCAAATATTTGGATAGAGAAAGAGTTATTGCTATAGGGGAAATAGGTTACAATTTAATCAATGACCTAGAAGACGAGTTATTTCAATTGCAATTGGATATTGCAGTAAACAAGAACATGCTCACAATGATACATCTTCCGCATGTTAATAAGAAAGACGGAATCGAACGCACAAAATCTGTTCTTGAAAATAAGAACATGTTGGATATGACAAATAAAATTCTAATCGATCATAATACTGAAGAAACAATAGAAAGGACTTTAGAGCTTGGATGCTGGGCGGGATTAACCGTCTATCCCATAACAAAGCTTTCTCCAACTAAGGCAACCGATATAGTCGAAAAAAATGGGGTGGATAAAATTATGGTTAATAGTTCTGCTGATTGGGGAGTTTCTGACCCCTTGAGCGTCCCCTTAGTGGCAGAAGAAATGAAGAGGAGAGGTTTCAGCATGAATGATATCGAGAAAGTAACATTCTACAATGCATATGAATTCTTCAAACAATCTTCTAAATTCCATTGGAGACCATAATTAACGGATATGGAATTTGCATTTAGTACAAATGCGTTCAAGAAATTTTCCCTAGCAGATTCAATAAATATCTTGTCTGAAATCGGTTATAGGGGAGTTGAAATACTCTGCGACATACCGCACGCATATCCCAAAACACAAAGTGATTCTGATATCAGTGAGATTAAGCAATTACTATCAAAATTAAAAATTAGTATCTCCAATCTGAATGCCTTTACCCTTTTTGCAATAGGAGATACTCATCACCCTTCATGGATTGAAAAGGACCCTGGCTATCGTAAATTGCGAATCGAACACACACTAGATTGTATAAAATTGGCACACAAATTAGGTGTTAGCAACATATCTACCGAACCAGGTGGACCAGTCATGAATTATGGGTTGACCGAAAGCGAGCTATTGAAAATATTTGTAGATGGAATTCATCAGATATTAGAGACGGCAGAGGAAGAAAATGTTACCGTTCTTGTAGAGCCGGAGCCAGGTCTTATA
This sequence comes from Nitrososphaeraceae archaeon, assembly GCA_035620895.1. Lineage (GTDB taxonomy): Archaea > Thermoproteota > Nitrososphaeria > Nitrososphaerales > Nitrososphaeraceae > TA-21. Next base: position 56,230 of record DASPFY010000011.1, on the reverse strand, counting down.
ATCGAAAATTCTGAGCAATTTGTTAGGTTTATTAAAAATTTTGATTCAAAATCTATTGGACTTAATCTTGATATCGGACATTTTTTCTGTGTGGGAGAAGATCCATCACAGGTAATCTACAAATTATCGGAATATGTCCAGCATGTGCATTTAGAAGATATATGTGCAGATAGAACACATAATCATGTTATTTTAGGGGAAGGTGCAATAAACATTGATTCTGCTCTCAGATCCCTTAAGGATATTGGATATGATGGATTCGTTACAGTAGAACTGTATCCATATCAGGAATGTCCCGCATATGCTGCTAGAAAAGCAATGAAGTTTATTAAATCACTTGACTATCTTTAGTCAAGAAATGGTTTTTCCAGTATCGCATATATCAGTAATCTTTCAATTAATAATTCAGCCCATTTATTCCAGATGAAAAATATGAAAAATCCTAATTTCAAAGATTATTTGCTCCTAATCAGACTCCCAAATCTATTTACTCTCCCCTCGAACATATTAGTTGGCTTTGCAATTGCCTCAGCACTGACTCTACCATTTACATCATTTGTGCAAGTTCTCTTGTTGGTAACTATCTCCATATTCCTTTATTGTGTAGGGCTTGTGCTCAACGATCTCTTTGATTATAACATTGATAAGAAGGAAAGGCCATACAGACCCCTTGCATCGGGCAAAATATCAAGAAAAGTAGCTATTGTCCTTGTTACAATATTTTCTGTCATTGCTCTGAGTTTGTCGCTATTAGTCAGTGTTCCAACGTTTGGTATATCTCTGGTTTTGATTGCCCTTATTTTTTGGTATGATAAGTATTTAAAGAATACTCAGGCAGGTCCGTTCACTATTGCTGCAACTAGAGTGATGAATGTGATGCTGGGAACAAGTGCAAGTCTTAACGCTATTGATAGTTTTCCTCAATTTGTTATTCTGGTCTTTGTCCTCACTATAACATTTGTTTACGTGTCATTAATAGGATTCATAAGCAAATATGAGGTTCAAGGGTTTTCAGAAAATATTAAACTATATTTGATCCCAGTGATAATTGCGGGGATTATTTCCTCAATCATGTTGTTTGCCTTAATCGGATTTTTCAAATATGAATCTCTAATAATATTGGGGCTATTTTTATTTATTATGGTTAAAGCGGTCTACAGAATTCAAAAGAAAGATTCCATAGGAATACAACAATGTATTCAAAAAATGATTATGTCAATTATTGTCCTTGACTCTACCTATTTGAGTGGGTTAATTGGATTGGAGGTTGGACTTGCCGTATTGCTGCTAATAGCTCCATTACTCATACTGTCAAGAAATATGTACATGACTTGAGAAAAAAAATAATTAGAATTAAATTCTTGGTAAATCCCAATACATTGATGGTCAAGCACAAAATAGTTATCGATATTGTAGGTTTGGAGAGAAAGCATATTTCTGAAAACATAACTCCAAATATCTTTAAAATTTCGCAAACTGGAGAAATAAGAGATTTAGAAACAGTATTTCCTGCAGTAACATGTACTGTCCAGAGTAGTTTACTTTCAGGTTCATATCCTGAGGTACATGGAATCATTTCTAATGGATTGTATGATAGGCAACATTACATCGTTTCTTTTTGGGAACAATCAAGTAATTTGGTCCAAGCAGATAGAGTTTGGGATACCATCAAAATGCGCGGTAGTGGCTCAAAAACGGCCGTCCTGTTCTGGCAAAATACAATGTATTCAAATGCAGACGTAGTTCTAACTCCGCGCCCACTTCATATGGATGATAGAATGATAATGTGGTGCTATAGCAAACCGCCAGGCTTCTATGAAAAATTAATTGAAAACATAGGAAAATTTGATTTGACCTGGTATTGGGGTCCCCTTGTCTCTAAAAAATCCAGCGAATGGATAGAGAAGGCAACAGAATTTGTGTTAGAAAATGAAAAGCCTGGTTTATTACTTACATATATTCCCCATTTGGATTATTCTTTCCAAAAAAATGGAACATCGTATAAAGATTTAGAAGATGACCTAAAGTTCGTTGATGATTTGGTTGGTCGACTAATTCAGAAAGCGTCTGACATTGGCATACTAGAGGACACACAATTTATCATATTCTCAGAATATGGATTCACAGAAGTTAATTCTGACATTTCATTAAATGCCATCTTTAGAGAAAATGATCTGGTTGCTGTGAGAGAAATTGAACAGGTTGAATATATGGACCTTGAATACAGCAAAGCCTTTGCAATGGTGGACCACCAGATAGCACACATTTATGTTAAAGAAAATCATATAAATCAGGTAAGAAAAATTTTAGAAGGAATAAAAGGTGTTGACATGATACTCGATAATAATCTGAAGCAACAAATGAGAATTAATCATCCAAGAAGCGGGGATATAATTGCAGTTTCAAATAAAGATAAATGGTTTAGTTATTATTGGTGGTTTGATCCAGTTAAGGCTCCAAGTTTTGCCAAAAAGGTGGATATTCATAGAAAACCCGGTTATGATCCTGTGGAACTATTCTTTGATCCCAATACAAAATCTATCCCACTGGATGGTAAATTAGTTAGAGGTTCCCATGGCAGATTACCGTCACAAGGAAAATCGCCTAATCCAGTTTATGTGTCGAATATAAAGAATATTTCAGGAACAAAAGATGATGAGAATTTGAGTATCGTTACTGTTGGGCAATATCTTAAAAATTTATTGTAATGAAGTAATAATGGACATTTCCTGGAAGTACTCAATTACTTTATCATCTTTTAAAAATTTGGAACCAATACAAGAAACTCTTGAAAAGTTGAAAAATCAAGGATTTGACATCGTGGAGGTTTATGGTGAACCCGACCTAATTGATGTGAAAAGTTTATCACATCAACTTGATTCCTTTTCAATTGGTGTATCTGGCATCACTGGCATGTGGGGATTAAGTAGCAGTGAGTCTAGATTCCGTAACTTGGTTACTACTAATAATAATTCATTGAAAGCTGCTCAGAACTATGTAAAAAAATGCGTTACTCTTTGCCAGAAGCTGGGTGGTAAGACATTTAATCTTTGTTTGTTTAGTGAAGAGCCACTAATTTCAGATAGTAATCACAAGTCTTTATTACGAGAAGAGAAAAGAAAATTAATTTCTTCCCGGATAGAGTCATTGCGTGAACTAGCAAAATATGCCAGTAATTACGATATTGACCTCCTCATTGAACCATTGAATCGCTACAGCACTCCTATTTGCACCAATTCTGAAGATGCAAAATATATCGTCAAACTCGTTGACCGTGAAAATGTAGGAATTATGTTAGATACTTTCCATATGAACATAGAAGAAGACTCAATTCACGATGCAATCGTAAATTCCAACCCAATGTTAAAACATGTTCATGTATCAGATAACAATAGGAAAATGCCTGGTTTTGCCCATATAGATTTTAAGAATGTGATAGGAGCTCTCAAGAGAATAAGATATTCAAAATTTCTTACCTTTGAGCCTTCGGTTGAGAATACAGATTATCAAGATGATTTAAAACTAGGACTGCAGTATTTAAAAAATCTATCTAAGTGAGAAATTGAATTATATGAACGCAAATAATTTGATACATATATTTTCAGGAGGTAATTTTCAATAGGATTGCTGATACACAACAATGAAAGGTTCATCATAAATAATGAATTTGGAAAAGAAGTTTCCAGAGGATTGAATGATAAACAAAAGCATATTTCTCCTAAATTTTTTTATGATAAAAGGGGATCCAAGTTATTTGAAGAAATATGCGTGCAACCTGAATATTATCTTAATCGAATTGAATCGCAAATATTGAAAAATTCTGTGGATGAAATTTTGAAGATAATTGGAGGACAGGAAATAAGTGTTATTGAATTGGGAAATGGGAATTCCTTGAAAACTAGAATTTTATTAGGACCATTTCTTGCAAAGTTGAAGCTTGTTTCCTATTTTCCCATAGATGTCTCATTAAAAATGCTGAAAAAATCAATCAGAGATTTGTTTAGAGAATATGTAAATTTACAAATTTATGGCGTTTGTTCAGACTATCTTTCAGGACTTGTCAAGATAAATGAATTTATCAAACTCAAAAAAAAGATTCCAAACAAGAAATTCATAATTTTTTTGGGATCAAGTATTGGAAATTTCGAACCCAAAGATGCAATGGGTTTTTTGCACTCTATAGCGAGATATGTTCGAGAAGAGGATTTACTATTGATTGGAATCGATTTGGAAAAGGATAAATCAATTTTGGACAGGGCGTATAATGATAAGAACGGTATAACAGCAAAATTCAATTTCAACGTCTTAGCCAGAATTAACAGAGAACTTGACGGAGAGTTTAACATATCAAAATTTGAACACAAGTCATTCTACAATCCCCGCAGACACAGAATCGAGATGCATTTAGAATCAAGATTGGACCAACAGGTAAGAATTGGAGCAATTGGAAAAATTTTCTACTTTAAGAAGGGCGAAACCATTCATACAGAAAATTCTTACAAATATTCATTACGCAGATTTAACAGTCTAGTAAAAAAGGCGGGTCTTCAAGTGATTCGGAATTTTACCGATCCAAACAAACAGTTCGCTCTAATATTGTTAAAGAAGGTCTCTAACGCAACGAAATCCTGAAAATGGAATTCTTTCGTGTGGTTTGAAATAATTTCTATATGTGTTTCGAATTTGCGACCTTGGAGTAGCATATGATCCTCCGCGCAATACCTTCTGATTAATTGCCCACTTGTCAGTATATTCTGAAAACTTGGATCTAAACCCAGGATACAGGACATATTCAGAGGCAGTCCATTCCCATATATCGCCCAGCATTTGATGACAGCCATAATGACTTTTTCCTTGTGGGTATGACCCAATTGGAGACGGCGCCCATTTCCATGATTCTAACAAATTTGAATTAAGGTCGGAAGGTAACCCATCTCCCCATGGATACAATGTCTTTTTTTTCAAATCTTCATTCCAGCTGGCTGCTTTTTCCCATTCTGCCTCAGTTGGTAACCTCTTTCCTATCCATTTTGAATATGCGTCAGCTTCGTAATAACTCACATTCGTAACTGGCTCATTTGGTGAAATTTTATTTAAACCTCTGAAGTCCTTTTTATACCAATCTCCATCAATTTTTTTCCAATATAGTGGCGCATCCCATTGCTTTTCTTTCACAAGATCCCATCCATCAGATAACCAGAATTTATAATCTTGATATCCTCCTGATTCTATAAATTCAAGAAATTCTTTATTTGTCACAGGATATTTGTCAATTTCATATGGATTCAGATACGTTTTATGTTGTGGAATTTCATTGTCATAACAAAAGTCATTTCCAGAAAATCCAAGTTCGTATAATCCTCCGAGTATCCTAACCATTCCCTGCTCGATATCATGAATTTCATCCAAATTGGTACTTTTCACTATTTTTGGTTCATAGTTATCGAGCGGATCCTCGAATCTTTGAAAATAATGTTGAAGATCGTACACTAAAAGCTCTTGGTGTTGCATTTCATGCTGATTTGCTAGTTCAATGTCATATGATAAGGAACGTGTCAAGGAGTTATTCTCTTCTATATCGTTCAGGAATTTTAGAAACATCTCTTCGATTAAGGCACGGTATTTCAGTGTGTCGGAAACCTTAGGTCTGGGAAATTTTCCTCTATCGGATTTAGGCAAGATCTTGCGATAACGTTGATAATATGAGTTGAGATAGTCTGTATTTATAGAATTAGCAGCAATATCCTGCCTGTATTTTTCAAGGACTTTCTGAAAAAACCAGGTTACATGGGCTATATGCCAATTTGGAGTACTGCCAAATGGATCAGACTGCATAACTGCATCTTCCACTGGAATTGGTTCAAAGAGATCTGATGTAGTATTTCTCACATTCAGAAACTCTAATCGTAATTTCTTTACATCACTTGTGACAACCTGAGTCAATATTACTGATAAAGGCATGTTACATAATTTAATTTTTATTCAATTTCTAGAAATCATGTATATCCAAGGCTTTAAAATGGACAATTCTTTACTTACTTTCTACAATACTGTAATATAACGGAGGAATATGGTCGGATAACTGTAATAAGGCATTTGATACTAATTCATCGAATAAACAATGCCATCCTGTTTGCGTGTGAAGGAGAGAGAATTTATCAGAGACCTTAGTGAGTGGAATGTAGAGATACTGTATAAGAAATACACTCCAACCTATAGAAAAGTTTTGAAATCTAGGCTATTACAAAAAAGAAGATTTTTGGCAGATGATCTTCTTATGATTGATTCAGTTTTGGATAAGTTACAAACCATGTAGATGAATTTAAGCGAGTTTTTCTGTTATACTATCTGCCAATAAAAGCGTTGAGTTGACTAGTTTTCTATACGTTGTACATTACTTTGAAGATGATATTTCACAAATAATAACAAGAATTTCTAATCTGTAGAATTTGTTGACCTGTTAGTAGTAACGGGGTTGAATTAGATTTTATCAAAATATTTATGGAATAACCACTTAATTACTGAAATATAGGATCATGATGCAAAATTAATCAAGATCATAGAAAAGTGGTTCAAATTTATGATCTTATTATGCTCCTGATATCTATTAAATCCCTCAAAATTGCACTTGCAGTTTCCATGCCTCCCGCTCCTTTTCCTATAATTGTTTGTTGACCGGAATGCTGACATGTAAATGTAATAGCATTAAGAATACCGTCCACACAGATAGGATCCTTCGTAGAAACTGGTTTTGGTTCAACGATTAATTTTTTTCCATCACAACCTGCAATCAGCTTTATTGCATTTCCCTTTTTTCGTTGATTGACAACTTGGGAGGCTTGTACATCCCTAATACCCGTTCTTTTAACATCGTTTATCGTAGATTTCAAATTCATTACAAAATTTGATGCAATTACCAATTTTGCCACTGCATCATATCCATCAATATCAAGTGTGGGATCTTTTTCAGCATATCCCTTTTCCGAAGCGTCTCGGAGGGCCTGTGAGAAATTTAACCCTTCGTACATTTTGCTCAGGATATAATTTGTTGTACCGTTAAGGATTCCCTCAAATGATATGATTCTGTCGCCTTTCAAGCATCTTTTAGCAAATTCTAAAATTGGAGTTCCCCCTCCGACCGTTCCACTAAACTTGAAAGCAATTCTATTGTATTCGGCAAGCTCTATCAAAGAGGGAAATTCCAAGGCAAGAGGACCCTTGTTTACTGTAATTACGTTCTTACCAGATTTCATCGCTGTAATAATATGATTTTTTCCCGGTTGTCCATCAGTAATATTGGTTGGAGTTAGTTCGATAACAATCTCTGCGTCCGTGCTTTCAATTACATCAACTATTTCTGAGGTACTTCCACGTGGTTCATACTGGGCAACAGATTTCTTTTTCTTTTTGACATTTAGCAGTCTGTCCAGATTTAGGCCTTGATCGCAAGTTACAATTCCGCCAGTATCTGCACACGCAACTACTTTGGGTTTTATGCCATATACATTATAGAGATCCGTCGAATGTGATACCAATAATTTGACAAAGCTCTGGGCAACCACTCCAAAACCTAACAATATCAATTTCAATTACTTTAGTATCTAAAATATCCGGTTAAATAAGTTTGAATTATCCTAAATTAAGACTTTTTGATTTTGTAGATTTCATTATGTTCTCATGTTTAGGAAATAATAATAATTTGTATTAAATCAGTGATGCGTCAAATGTACATTTTTTGACATTCGCAATTTAATACGTTTTTTGCAGAAATTGCCCATGAATGACCAAAGGCTCAAGAAATTAACAGAAACAACTGCATGGAGATGAAAAGAATTGTCTAGAGGATTTGCAGTTTTCATATTCTGGTTAATAGGCTTTGGAATTGGTTTTGCTGGGTATCTTTTGCTCCCAGGAATTGCAGAATGGTTTGCTACGTCAATGCCAAAATTTGTGAATCAGGCCGTAATAGGCGCATTAATAGCAGGGATGATTGGGTCAGCTATAAGCACCTTCACTGTAGTTACATGGGCAAATAGGACAAGTTAGTATCTCAAAAATACTCTTGGCTATCGAAGACCTCCCATATACCTGTACACTGTGAATTACCTTTCACAATTTTTCTAATATGTGTGGCAATACAATTTGAAAAGGATTAAAAATGTCTGAACGTTCTTGATCTGTATATGTATAACGGAGAGTTAGAAGTACAGGCTAAAAGAAAGGCCTTGGCCGTTTTGCACGATGAAATTACCCATATTTTAAACGCAGCAAGAGATTTGTCATCGTTAACTGATTCTCTAATTAAGGGCACCAATAAGGAGACTGAATTATCCGTAGTTAGGATGAAAAATGCAGGAGAAGAAGTAGAAAACCTCAGAAGAAAGATGACCAGGGAAATTTCGGATACAGGAAGTCTTATGGTGTATAGAGAGGATGTTCTTAGAACCGCCTATATTATTGATGATATAGCAGGATATATCACTGGTATAGCCTTTAGACTCTCGAATATCAAAATTACAACGCTAAAAAAAGGCAAATTTGATGAGGATATCAGTGAACTCATTAACATGGTGGTAGAAGCGATTTTTAAGCTAAATGAAATGGCCCGAGCCCTAAGCATTAATCCTTCAAGCACCATCGAGATTGCACAAGAAGTACAAAATATTGAAAGAAAGGTTGATAATTCCTACAGAAAAGTAGTGATCAAAGCTTTGAATGAAATTCCAAATACAAAAGATCTTCTTCTTGTAAAGGACGCAGTAGAAGGGATAGAGGGAATGGCAGATAAATGCCAGGCTGCGTCAGACTCTCTCACAATACTTGCTCTGAGTATGTAATGGGTTCTTTTTCAGGTACCCTAGTAGAGAGCAGAATAATCATATGGGACATTGATGATTCACGGTCAATATTTTCTCTAGGCTACTATGGGAAACCGCTCGGTATCTATAAACCAAAGGGAATCGATTTTGAAACCCCTCTTATCCTAGATCTCATTGAAGGATGTTATTTAGTGGAAGCAAAATTACTTACGGTAAATAATGTCGAGGGAGAACGGATTATTTTAAAGGAAATGAAAGAGATTTGTAGAAAACAATACGTCGATTTTGACATAAAATATTTGGTATTCAAAAAATTAAGAGACGTTGGATATATTGTTTCTCCAGGCATCAAGTTTGGTTGTGATTTCGCTGTTTATGAGCACGGTCCAGGCATTGACCATGCGCCATTTCTGGTGCAGGTTGTAGATAATCAACAAGACATTACGGCTACTGGAATAGTATTAGCGGGAAGGTTGGCAACTACGGTAAAAAAGCAATTTATTTTGGCAATCACATCGATGAAACCTCGAAGAGTTTACTTCCTTGGCTTCGATTGGTGGAGAGCTTAACTCTTACCCTAAGATGACATGACTTCTGTAGTTTGATATGATATGAAAGAATTGACTGATAGCAAGACGTTAATTTAGATTTTATCTCTTGACAAAACCTACTGATAAAATTCAATGTGTCCAGCCATAGTTAGTTAGTTAGAATCTTTGGATAATCTGAATCATGCATATTTCCTTGTCTTTTATCTTGATACAACCACGATTGGTAATAAACCTCGGATTTGAGCTGATATCATTATTATAATACTCCTCACGCTCCAAGTTTAGCGTACCTATTGGGACTGCCTCAACAGTCAACCCTTTCTTAATCATTTGTGAAGCAAATATTTCATTTAGATTCACGATTTTGATAGTCTCAGATTCTTCCGAATCATCATGAGTGGCATTATGATCTGCTGTATGTGCTTCATTCATGGTTTTTGTATTTTTCCACTGATAAATAAATTGTGTGAAAATTGTTCAAATGCTATTTATTTTATAAAATTTTCAAATTTTCGGTAACAGCTTGCCAGCCCTCGTTATATTTAATAGTGTATTAAATATGCCTTCAAGTTATGCCTAAAGGGGATGGACTCTTATTTGGATGATTCTAAGTTTGCCGATAAAGTTGTAGTAGTCACGGGTAGCGGAACTGGAATAGGCCAAGCCATCGCAAAGAGATTTGCTGAAAATGGTGCCACCATAATTTTACTTGGAAGAAGAAAAGAACCCTTAGAACAAACACGAGTTGAATTAGAAAAGATTGCGGCCAGTACAGGAAGCAAAGGAAAAATTAGGATATTTCCGGGAGTTGATGTCTCAGATGAAATGGCAATAACAAATATGTTCAGTATTATATTAAAGGAAATGGGGCCTGTCGATATTCTCGTAAACAATGCCGGAGTTTCAGGACCGGTAAAGCTGTTTACGAATTCAAATTTTGCTGAATTCAAAGAATGTGTAATAATACATTTAACAGGTACATTTTGGACTACCCTAAAATCCATTGAAATCATGCGAAAAGGGGCTAAAGTTATTACCATATCTACATTCTTCACAGAAGAAAACAAGTATGAACAGCGACCTTATAGATTCAGAACTCCTTACACAAGTGCTCAAGGGGCAAAAAATAGGCTAGCAGAAGCCTTTGCATGGGAATTAGTCCCTGATGGAATTCAATCAGTAGCTACTAATCCAGGACCAGTTCATTCGGATCGTATCTACAAAACTGTTTATCCAAAAGCAGCTGCAGAATTCTTGCGTATTGGAGGCTTTCCAGGACTATCATCGATTGAAATAGAAAAAACATTACAACGGCTATTAAATATCTTAGGAGAGGATCAGACAGTCATAGATAAAGAAATGGATATAGTTCTACAAGACGTATTTGGTGAAAGGATAAAAAATCAGGATGATAAAACTAAACTCTTTTCAAAGCTCAGAGAACTCCTGTCAAAAACTCAGGAAATTGCTGAAAAAATCCAGCTGAATACGAAGAAAATGATAGTTGACAAGGAATTTCTTTCACAGGACCAAGTTGCAGAAATGGTTCTAAACTTATCATCTGAAAAAATGAGCAAGTTATTGAACGGTAGGGTTATACCAAACGATAGAGTATTTTATCCAACACGACCAATAATTGGAACATATATTCATCAGAAGGACGTGGATATTTCGGATAAAGTTATCGTCCTGATAATAAATTCTTCAGCAGAAAAAGATCTTAAACGTGCAAAAATCATTGCAAATTCTCTTATTAACAAAATCAAGCAATTGGTGATTCTCACAAAAGATAGTAAAGAATTAAGTTACTATAAGGAGTATCATTCCCATTCTGTAAACCTATCAAATGAGGAGACAGTAAAGGAAATATTTAGATTGATTTCAAAAAAATTCTCCGCAATAGATGGAGTAGTTTTGTTGACTGGTGAGCATGATTATGATGTGGCGTTAAGGTCCCTTGATAGGAAACAATGGGATCATTTGGTCGAGAAATATTTGTTTGTACCGGCATTAATAACTAGAGAGGCTGTAACCCACATGGCTCCTCCAGGAGCAGTCAGTGAACCATCTCTATTTAAAGGGTCAAAGGGATCAATAATTGTTGTAGGTCCAGACGCGCCTGTTGGAGATAAAATCTCGGGAGTTGTTCGAGCAAGATCAGAAATATTTAGAGGTGCTCTGAGACCCTTCAATGCAACTGTTAATCAAGAATTACGTGATGTCATAAAATCCAACATTAGACAATACTTGCTGCTTGCTGGAAATATTGAAGGGCGCGAACCAGATGAAGAAAAAATGACCAATATGATATTGAATATGATGTCACAGCCAGACGGTGGAAATAATCAAACCATATTTTATGTTGATGAATCATAAAATCAATTGTAACTAAACCTGGCAACTTCCAATTTTTTATTCTGATTTTATAATAAAGCACATTAATCTAGAAGTTATAATCTAATAATATGATCGATAAATTCGTTTTAGATACCAGTGTAATAATTGATGGCAAGGTTCCAGAAATCATAAATGATAAAATTGAATCAAATAGCCAAATTATCATCCCCATAGCTGTTCTGGACGAACTTCAGGCACAGGCATCAACGAACAAGTCACATGGAATAGAAGGATTGCTTGAAATAAAAAAGTTAAGGGATTTATGCAAAGCCAGAAAAATAAGTCTGGAATTTAGCGGAACCAGACCAACAATTGAAGAAATTAGATTGGCTAAACATGGGAGAATTGATGCTATAATAAAAGATATTGCTCTAGATAATAACGCAACTTTGATTACATGTGACTATGTTCAGCATCTAGTATCTGAAGCTCATGGTATAAAATCAATTCATATTAGTTCCTCTAAAGAGGATTCAAATCTACAATTTGAAAAATACTTTGATAATGACACCATGAGCATTCATTTAAAGGAAGGTACTTATCCTTTCGCAAAAAAGGGAGTACCTGGAAACTTGAAGCTAATACGTCTAGAAGAAAATAAACTATCCGCAGGAGATATCCATGAAATAACCAAGGAAATTTTAGAACAATCAAGATCTAAAAAAGGGTTCACGGAAATTAACAAGGATGGAGCAACTGTTATTCAATTAGGCACATACAGAATTGCGATAACTGAGGAACCATTTTCAGACGGGCAAGAAATTACGATCGTAAAACCAATCGCAAAGTTGACACTTGAAGATTATGGATTGAGTGAAAAGTTATTAACGCGATTGACATCAGATGTCGAAGGAATAATTATTGCAGGGCCACCTGGATCCGGCAAGAGTACATTGGCAAGTAGTCTCGCTGAATTTTATGTTACTCAAAATAAGATTGTAAAGACATTTGAATCTCCTAGAGATTTGCAAGTGCCTAAAGAAGTAACTCAATACGGACCTCTTGAAGGAAGCTTCGAAAACGCAGTTGACATTTTGTTGCTTGTACGTCCTGACTATACCATTTTTGATGAGATAAGACGATATAGAGATTTTCAAGTTTTTTCGGACATGAAGTTAGCCGGAGTTGGTATGATAGGAGTTATCCATGCAAGCAAACCCTTGGATGCAGTACAGAGATTTATTGGAAGAATTGAATTAGGAATGATACCGCAAATTCTTGATACCATTATCTTTATGGATGCGGGAATGATAAAGAAGGTTTATGAAATTTCGCTCACTGTCAAAGTACCGTATAGAATGACAGAGGCTGATCTTGCACGGCCAGTTGTAGAAGTCAAGGATTTCTCCACAGGTTTAACTGAATATGAGATTTATACATTTGGTGAAGAAAATGTCATAGTGCCCGTTGACCAAGATAGCGAAGCAAATCAAAATAATATCTATAAACTTGCAGAGTCAAAGATAAAAGATGTAATTCGCCGTTTTGATCCCAATCCAGAGATATCCATCATATCAGACAATAAAGTTAGAATTAAGGTCCAGAAAGATACAATTCCTAGGATAATAGGAAAAGGTGGATCGACTATAAGTGAACTTGAAGATATGCTTGGCATAAGAATAGACATTGAAATGAAAACTCCTACTCTTGGCAAGGAAGTATATTTTGAAACAAACGAGTCGGGCAATGGAGTTGTCATAAAATTAGATGAACAAACAATTGGTAAAAAAGTAAATTTGTACATTGATGATGAATTTATTTGTGCAAATCAGGTGGGAAAGAAATCAAGAATCAAAATTGACAAGAGATCCGAAGGTGGTAGAAAGATATTGAATGCTATAATAGCGGGTCAGAAAATAAGTATTTTTCAAATTGATAGCAGCTAAATGGTTACAAAGATAGAAGAGTTAAAGAAAAGGATGTCTTCTCTGACATTCAATATTTAGCCAATGTGCTCAACTTATTCTGTAGATTGCACCATCATCAAAGGAAAGCACGTAAAGGAATCCATCAGGTCCTGTCTTTATATCAGTTACTCGTGCAAAGCCCTCTCCAAACAGTATAGAAGCCAATTCATCATCATTGTCTACAACACGATCATCCAAGCCTGGTGAATCTAAATTAAAGTCGGTTCTGTCATCATTTAATTCAAACCGATACAGATTTCCATAACCATAGTCCCCCACAAATGCATTATTAGAGTATTCGGCGCCTAGTTTATCCGAGTTCAAGAATTCGATATCCGTAATACCAAAGGAATCTATAAAGCTCAGAATTGGATCCTTATAACTTGAGTTTGGGAAGCTTACCAGATCATTCTCTGTTATTCCGCTATCTGAAATGGGTCCCATCGCAAGTTTCCATCCACTATTAAATCCTGGACTTACCAAGTTTATTTCATCGTGTGTTTGATCCCCATTTTCCGTGTCCCACAGGGTTCCCGTAATAGGATCAACCCCAAGTCCAAAACTATTTCTTATTCCATAAGCTTGATACCAGTTTAAGGGGTTATTGGGATTGTCACCTTGGAAAGGATTGTTAGGTGCGGGTGAGCCATCATTTGGATCTATTTTCAAGATTGCCCCACTAAAATCTGGATCAGGACCGTTGACGATATTTTGATCTTTTCCATCTCTTTGAAGCTCCCCAGTTACTGAATAAAGATATCCATCGTTACTCACTGCTAGTTTACCTCCTTGATGATTAGTAGCCGGGGTTCCTGGAAGATCCATAAATTCTTCCTCATTAGTTAGTTCTGCGCCTGCCAGAGTATACTTGTATATTCTGTTTATTACCTCACCATCTTTTACTGTAGCGTACAAAAATACGCTTTCACCAACTCTTTCTGCCCCCAATAATCCTCGCTCATTCTTGCTATCAACAGTTAGTGATACTAAGGGTTGTGCTTGGAGCATCCCATTGCTAACAAGCCTAACATTTCCATCTTTTTCTAAAACTAAAATGTTATTGTCATCTAAGAACAACATGCTCGTTGGAGATGAAATACCACTTACGAAAGATTCCACTTTTAGATTAGGGTCTCTTAATGAGGGCTGCGCATATATTAGATTATTTTGCACAATAATTACTAATGAAATAATGATTAAAGAAAATGCAAGATACTTTTTCATACTCTGAACTAGAGAACTCTGTAACTATTATATTTTGCCTAGGGCCATTTCTTTTTTCTTTAATACTCAAGTTTCTTCTGACAATATACCATCTACTAGCAATATGGTTCTTAGCTGTCTTGCCAGATCAGTAACCGTGACGATACCAACTACCTTTCCATCTGAAATTATGGGCAACCTACGTATTTTATGATTGACCATTCTTTGTACGGCTACTTCTACAGGCATGTCAGGACTTGCGTATGTCTGTATTTTTGACATTATCGTACCTACCTTGACCTTTGAAGATACTAAATCCTTGATACAGATTTTCTTTACAAAATCCTTTTCAGTGATAATCCCGACAGGAACGTTTTCTCTTTCGACTATAAGAGAGCTTATCCGTTTTTCAGTCATAACTTTTGCTGCTTCATGAGCAGTGATCCCTTCATCGATTGATACGACATTCTTTGTCATTATATCCTGGACTCTATCGTTCAATATTCAATGAAAATACTCATCAAGATAAAAACTTAAGCCTCTAGTCTCAAAATAACATTTAAGAGGTATCGATATTAATTCAGAACAACTTTGAAAATCTGAACTTACAAATAAATTAAAATTACTAGTAAGCAACAGATAGGATAGATTTTAAGTGAAGACAGGAATAGTTGTTTTTCCAGGAAGTAATTGCGATCGTGATGTACATCATGTTCTGAATGAAGTTGTGGGAATAAACGCTCAATATGTTTGGCACACGGAAAAATCAATAGAAGGGTATGACGCCTTAATATTACCAGGAGGCTTTTCTTATGGAGATAGGTTGCGTGCAGGTGTCATAGCCGCACAAAGTCCGATAGTGGAAGCCATAAAGAAAAAAGCTGATGAAGGATTACCAATTCTTGGAATTTGTAATGGTTTTCAAATCCTAGTTGAAGCTGGATTGCTACCTGGAGCTTTGGTAAATAACATCAAACTAAAATTTTCTTGTAAGTGGTTAGAAATAGAAGTATTGAATGTCAACACACCTTTTACTAAATTGTTCAGGTTAAATGATAAGATCAATATCCCTATAGCACATGGAGAAGGCCGATATATAATAAGTGATGATAAACTCCATGAACTGAATGAAAATAATCAGATTGTTTTCAAATATAAAGATCAAAACCCAAATGGTTCTACTGAAATGATTGCAGCAATTTGTAATAAGGAAGGAAATGTAATGGGGCTCATGCCCCATCCTGAACGCGCATCAGAACCAATCTTATTACCCAATCAAACAACAAGCAATGCGGGACTGATATTCCTTTCATTAAAAAACTTCTTATCATCCTACATAAAAAACTGAGTAAATGATACATATTGCTAACTAAAGAAGAAGAAATTTACTTGATAAAAAAATTGGGAAGGAATCCTAATTTGTTAGAAATTGACATGATAGATGCCGAATGGTCTGAGCATTGTTCATATAAATCATCAAAAAAATATGTAAGATCATTACCGTCACGTGGTAAAAGGGTAATAGTTGGTCCAGGATATGATGCTGGGGTACTTGATATCGGAGATGATGATGTTATAACTGTCCACATTGAAAGCCACAACCATCCATCTGCAGTAGAACCCTATGGAGGAGCAGCCACGGGAGTAGGGGGGGTAATAAGGGATATTATTTCAATGGGAACCAGACCTATTGCACTACTTGATGCGTTACGATTTTCCTCATTAGATAACCAGAACAAGACGTCAAAGTCAAAGTGGTTGTTTAAGAACGTGGTGAAGGGAATAGCAGATTATGGCAATTGCATTGGGATTCCCACTGTGGGAGGAGATATTGAGTTTGATAATTCTTTCAAAGACTATTGTTTAGTTGACGTTGCGGCAATAGGGCTTGGCAAAAGAGACCAAATTATTTCCAATCATGCAGAGGAAGGTGATCTAATAGTCCTTGCAGGCAATCCTACAGGAAAAGATGGAATCCGAGGAGCATCCTTTGCTTCAAAATTACTGGACAATGAAGAAGATAGGTCTGCTGTTCAGATTCCTGATCCATTTTTAGAAAAATTATTGATTGAAGCTACAATTGAGGCAACTAATAATAACTGTATAAATGCTACAAAGGACCTTGGAGGTGGAGGTTTGTCTTGTTGTCTGTCTGAGTTATCTCATCTGGTTGAAAAAGGGTTTGAGATTGAATTATCCGCTGTACATACCAAAGTAACTGATATATCTCCAAATGAAATAATGATTTCAGAATCGCAGGAAAGAATGATATACATTATCAATAAGGAAAGATTATCTAGATTTACTGACATATTCACAAAATTTGGCGTAACGTATTCAATTATTGGTAAAGTAAGTGGTCGGGATAATCTCAAAATCCTTTATGATGGCAAGCCAATAGCCAATATCTCTTGTAATTTAATGGTAAAAGCCCCACTATCTAAAAGGAAGGCAAGAAAACCAGACTATTTGAATAGGTCAAAAAGCAAAATTGAATTGGCCAAGGTGGAGAATTACAACGACATTTTGTTATGTTTGCTTGCAAATCCTAACATTGGTAATAAAGATTGGGTCTACCAACAGTATGACCATGAAGTGGGTTTGAGAACTGTGTTAAAACCCGGTGCAGATGCCTCTGTTATAAGAGTAAATGATAACAAATTTGTGTCTATCAAATTAGACGGAAATTCCAAACAGTGTTATCTTGATCCTTATCAGGGAATGCTAGGATGCTTGTCTGAAGCGTGCAGAAATGTTGTATGTACTGGTGCGCAACCAATTGGCATAATAGATCATCTCCAATTTGGTAGTCCTGAAAATTCCCAAATATATTGGACGTTTATAAAATCAATAAATGCCATCGTAGATTTTTGTAAATATATGAAAATTCCAGTCGTAGGTGGAAAGGTCAGTTTTTATAATGAAACAATGAATTCTCCTATTAAACCGTCACCAGTAATTGGTACTATTGGTCTGATTAAAAACCGATCTCATATTACCAATAATATCCCGATTATTGGAAATGCTTTATTTGTTTTAGGTCAAACAAGTGAGGAATTAGGTGGCTCTGAATATTTTGACTTGATTGACCGCCAAATGTATGGGAACGTACCTAAGTTAGATTTGAAAACCGACAAGAAAAACAGGTTAGGGGTGTTAGACCTAATAGAAAAAGGACTAATTGATTTTGTACACGATTGTTCCAAAGGTGGAATTGCAACGGCATTGGCTGAATTGGCTATTTTAGGAAATCTGGGAATAAAGATAGATTTGAAGAAAATTCCAAATAATTGCTCACGTCATGACTATCTACTCTTTTCTGAAAGCCATTCAAGGTTCATAATAGGGACTAGGAGGCCCGACAGGTTGAAGAGAATATTGAGTAGAAGAAACTGCATTTTTTCTGAAATAGGAAAAACTGATCCAACAAAGACTCTGAATCTTCACTACTCTGGCAAAGAAATAATAAATTTATCAAACGATAATTTAATTCGTAACTACAATGCAATGAATGTCACCATGGATCGTTCTTAGTCACAAAATTATGTGGAGTAAATTTTAATTAAATCCATCTCGAAGAAATGATCCCAAATGGTTCATGAGAATTGTGGAGTTGTTGGTTTTTTTTCACTGGGTGGCCATAATGTGATTCCTTATGTAATTGATTCCTTACGAGCGCTCCAGCATAGGGGGCAGGAAGCTTGGGGTTTTGCAGTGCCCACAAAATCACCATACAAGAGTTTAGGTTTGGTTTCGTCTTCAAGAAATTTTAAAAGCATTATGAGAAAATTCAATTCTCATGCAGCTATAGGTCATGTTAGATATTCCACCTTCGGAAAGAGTAATTTGGATAATGCACAGCCATTAAAAATAAAAGATCTTTGCATAGCACATAACGGCACCATAGCAAATGTTGAAGAATTGTCCAACATGGTAGGCGGTTGCACTTTTTCACCGCAAACTATGACTGACACTTTACTTGCTGCACAAAGATTGATGATGCATCTAGAAAAGAATGATAACATGATTCAGGCCTTACGGGTATTAAAGGAGGAAATGATAGGATCATTTTGTTTTACACTTTTGACTGATGACGGGTCTGTTTATGCAGTTCGCGATACACGCGGATTCCGACCATTGGTATTGGGTCATATTGAAGAAACCAACACGTATATGATATCCTCTGAATCGTGTGCTATAGATACTGTGGGGGGTAAACTTCTTGGAGATATCCAACCTGGAGAATTGTTAAAAATTAGTTCAAAAGGAATTGAAAGACAACAATTTTCTACCAGCGAATATCATTCACATTGTGCTTTTGAATTTACATATTTTGCCCACCCAAGTAGCACTATTGAAGGTGTCAATGTGTATGAAGCAAGAAAAAAAATGGGTCATTATTTGGCAAGAAAATATCCTATTCGCGATGCTGATGTGGTTATTCCAGTTCCTGATTCAGCGAGACCAGCTGCATTGGGATACGCTGAAGAATTGGGAATTAATTTTGAAGAGGGATTATTGAAAGATCGATATAGAAAAAAGGGCTCCATGAGAAGTTTTATTGAACCATATCACGGAGAACGAATTGAAATTAACAAAGGAATTATTCCAATACCTGAAGTCATCAAAGGAAAAAGCGTGGTTGTAATTGATGACAGCATAGTTAGAGGCACAAGTTCGCAGTCCATTATTAAGATTTTGCGCTCGGCAGGAGCCTCAAAAATATCTCTCATAGTTACTTTTCCACCGATAAAATATCCTTGCTACGCGGGAATCGATTTTCCATCACAAGATGAACTTTTGGCATTCCAAAATCACAATAACGGGGAAGATGATATTGAAGATGATATTGCAAAGAGAATTGGCGCAGATAAAGTAATTTACAATGATACTATTACGCTTGCTCAAGCAATTGGTATTGATGAAAAGGAATTGTGTTTTTCATGTTCTACTGGAAATTACAAGCCCTTGGGTATAAAACCTGTATTCAAGACTCGAGCTGAAGTAAAGGGAGATTTGGAAAATTAATTTTGCTCCAAACATGGACTTTTGATTTTGAGTAAGACAATTGCTTAACTCCTTAAATATTTGAAAATTCAACTAATTTAGATTTGAAAAGACTAAAGTTAATTTTCATTTGCATTGCGGGATTTGTTTCTGCGTCTTTTCTTTCGTATATGATTATTCAATATTATCAGCGCGCTGATTATTCCTTAGAAGTTGACGCCATGAGAGAGGACCAATCTCTTTTCACGAATAGTAGGATCATACTAACAAATGTAGGAAAACAGCCTGTTACCCATATTGTAGTTGATTATGGAATTAAAACCGAAACTATCCAAACTATCAATCCTGGAGAAAAAATTTCACTCTCACCCCCAGAAGGAAGTAACTTGAATCTTGTTAGGATCGTTGCAGACAACGGCATAAACATAACCACAGGATACCGGACACCTATAAAAATGCCCGGAATGATGGGCTCATAGGTATCTAAAGCTCTTTTTTACTAATATTGGTGAAAGTGAAGTTAGTTACTCTAATGTATTCAGTCTGCAAAATATTTCGCCTGTAAGAAGAATACAAAAATAAAGACATTAAAATTACCGGTTGCTAATTTTTTTCTATTGAAAAATTCAGTATTCAAGACGTTATGTCAAGAGATAATTAAAGTTGATACCTCAATTAGGTCTGCGGGGATTACGAATGAAGACGGAATAATATTACACATTAGTCATCGCAAGGGTATCAAGCCACTGCTTTCTTCAGAAGAGAGAACTCAATATGCCATCACTGCAGCGACTAGACAGTTTACAAGACTTAGATGGGAAGTCTTACTGGGCAAGATACAGTATGCAAGTTCTCATTATTCCAAACTTATACGAGCTACTATTCCCGTAACCGATGATAATAGAAAATTATCATTTGTGATAATACTTTCTCTTGACGCGGGAACAGATAATTTTCATGAAATAATAGTTGAAAAGATAATCCCATTGATAAAGGAGAGGAGATCTGGCTTAAAATCCTGAATAAGTAAGCAATCTACTTTACAATCATTTTTTTTGCCCTTTTTTATTTTGCAGAGTAGCCGCCATCAATGGTCAAAGTTGTTCCAGTGATCCAATTTGAATCATCTGAACATAGATAAACAACTGCACCTGAAATATCGCTAGTATTTCCTATCCTCCTCAAGGGAAATGACGACTCCAGTAATTCTTTAGATTTCTCATCTTGTAAATAAGGTTCTATCATGGGGCTCCTTATTGTAGATGGTACAATGCAATTGCATCTAATACCATAAGATCCATACTCAACCGCGATACTCTTTGTGAACATTATGATACCAGCTTTAGTAGCACCGTAAATGGATAGAGGAACATTTGGTATAGCTCTTATCCCCAACAACGACGAGATATTGACAATATTTCCAATTTTCTTTTTCATTAATAGTGGTAGAACTGCTTTAGTCATCTGAAAAGTCCCTATCAAATTTGTGGAAATAAGATTGTCCCATTGATCTTCACTCATCAAGTGAAACGGGATTGGGTCGTTTAGGACGCCTGCATTGTTTACAAGGATGTCAATTGTGTCAAAGGAAGATATAGTCTGTTCAATTACATTTAGAACTTCTGCCTCTTTGGTAATGTCAGCACTAACAGCAAGTAAATTATTGGCACTATCACTATCTGAAATAACCTTTGTCAATTTCGAGCGATCTCTACCTACCATAATCACTCTACATCCTTCGTTAACAAGTCGTTCAGTGGTGGACCTTCCTACTCCGCCTCCTGCACCTGTTACAATAGCAACTTTTCCTTTGAGACCCATATCAATGAATATAACTATAAACTTTTAAAGTTTAAAGGAATATTAGGTACTTTAAATTTCAAATAATTTTGTATTCTATAGATGAGGCCCTCGTTTGATAAATCACAACTTTCGCCCAATGATATTACATTGGGAATCATAGGAGGTGGACAACTTGGAAAAATGATCGGAATTGAAGCAAAAAGAATGTCAATAAGTTTAGCATATTTGGATCCAGATAAGACTTGTCCAGCTTCAAGCATTGCCGATCAAATGATTGTTAGTGATTTTAAAGATGAAAAATCGATTCTAGAACTAGCAAGAAACTCCGATGTTTTAACTTATGAAATCGAGCTTGCAAATTCTTTGGTTCTAAAGGATCTCGAATCAAAGGGCCACACCATTCATCCCTCTTCTAGTGTACTAAATACGATTCAAAACAAGTTAAGACAAAAGAGATTTCTAAAAACAAAAGGAATTCCAGTTCCAGAATTTGAAGAAGTTAACTCCGTGGAACAAGCAAGAAAGACATGCAATGAATTGGATTATCCATTAGTTCTAAAAGCATGCGAAGATTCCTATGATGGTAGAGGAAATTTTTTAATCAGATCTCCGAGGGATGTTGAAAGGGGGATGCGGTATTTTGGAGGAAGAAAGTGCATGATAGAGAAATTCATTCATTTTAGTAAGGAAGTATCCGTCATGGTTGCCCGTAATACCCGCGGGCAGATAGTGTCGTTTCCGCTAGTTCAAAACATACATACTAACGGTATTTTGGATACTACCATAGTTCCGGCAGGAGTCAATAGTACTGTAGAGTCTAATGCAAAATCGATAGCAGAAAAAGTAGTGAAGTCACTGAAAGGTGTTGGAATATTTGGTATCGAAATGTTTCTCGACGACAATAAATTAATGATAAACGAAATAGCCCCGAGGCCTCATAACTCTGGGCATTATTCAATCGAAGCATGCAGTGTTTCTCAATTCGAACTACATATTAGAGCAATACTTGGCCTGTCATTAGTAAAGCCCCGATTGATGTCACCAGTGGTTATGATGAATATTTTGGGAATCCCTAATTATTTTGGGGAATATTCCTTTAAGGGAATTGATAAGGCGCTTGCGATCCCTGGCCTAAAACTGCACTTTTATGGAAAAATGATAACAAAACCTCGACGAAAACTAGGTCATTTTACCATAACTGCACAAAATATAGAGGAAGCATTATCTAGTGCTAAGAGAGTAAGGAATTTGTTAAGAGTAGGGAAGCAACGTGGAAGCAAAAAGGAAAATTAAACCGCTCGTTGGGATTATTATGGGAAGTGATTCAGATCTAAAGATAATGAATCAAGCCTCAGAATTCTTAGAGAATGGCCATGTTCCTTATGAAATGGAAATTGTATCAGCACATAGGACCCCAGAACTAATGTTTGAGTACGCAAAAACTGCCAAAAAAAGAGGGCTTAAGGTAATTATCGCAGGAGCTGGAGGGTCGGCACATCTTCCCGGAATGATTGCATCCTTGACTACATTGCCCGTAATAGGTGTCCCGATAGAGAGCCACAATTTAAAGGGAATGGATTCTCTTCTTTCGATTGTCCAGATGCCTAGCGGAATTCCAGTTGCGTGTGTAGCAATTAATGGCTCTATAAATGCCGCAATTCTAGCATGCCAAATACTGGCATTAAGTTCTGAAAATATAGCACGTGATGTAGCAGACTTTAGAAAAAATTTATACCATAGTGTTCTCAAAAAAAGAGAACGATTGAGGAAAAAATAGTATTATTATCCAAGACGACATACGCACCATCATGAAATAACTAACATCGTGATGTAAAGGATCACTGTAATCGTAAGTGAAACCTTTGTGATATTCATTGATTTATTCAATGCTGTTGCATAGTTATCGAATTGATCTCGCCCCATTAATTTTATTTGTGAATATGAATCCAAATATGAAAAGCTTGAAGGAGAGGTCTTGGACATCGCCTTACTAGATATCTCACTAAAGGCCCTGATTATATCTTGGTCATTAGTAACATTCCCTAATGCATAATATCCCTGACGAGTTCTTTTCCCGGAACTAGAATGTGTATCGGATGAGCATATTTCCAACATGTTGATTCCTGCCTTATTTAGTTCACAGAGAATTCGTATTCGTAACCCATTGACAAGATTATTTGAATCTGACCATCCTATAAGATGATCCTCATTGTTGATCCGTAGATCGAGAACACCGATTCCAGCTCCGCCAAGTTCAATTATCCTGAACCCCGAAGTTATTGAGTTTGAATATCCAATTTCGTATGTGTAATAATGTTTTCCCTCCAATTTTTCTAATGAAGTTAAGGCAAGAGCTGTAAGAGATATTTCCTCTTCATATGATATTTTATTTCCCAATGCGTTGTGCGCATCAACAATCATTATGTCAGAAAATCCTAGCTCCTTGGCAAATTGTTCTATTTTTTCTATAATTGAGTATGGAAGATCCTCCATCCCGCTGTCCTTTGAAATAATCATAAGTACGCTAGTTTTAAAACCAATACTAGTTAATGTGAAACCATTTGATTTTGTGATTAAAGGTAATGTACATTCATTACCGCTATTTTTTAGTATCGAGTTTTTTAATGAATCAAGATATTTGTTGACTTCAGCTGTTGTAGGCAAATTTTTAGAATGGTCAGAAATACTGTGAAAGACTATTGCATTATTTTCAAAGAAATTGAAAAGCTTTTGGGGAAGATTGCTTCCACCTATTGGATTAAATGGGCCTGGATGTATATCAGGTAAAACAACAAATATTTGTTTATCTCCTTCCCTTTCAAACTTCATGATTCTAGTTCTAATTTCATCTACATTCGATCTTGACTCGAATATTTCTTCCATCTTTTCTTGCTTATTTTCTGTCCATGCAGATAGAAAAGCCTGTAATACACTAAAAGTGCTTTTCAAATTTGGATGTCCTGCTCTGTCAGCCAATATAGACCATACAACCCCTATTGTAAATATTGTTGAACCTATAATCAACACGCTAAGATGCTCTTGTAGAACAAATGAATAAGAATATGGCAGAAGATTAGTAAAAAAGACAACAGGTAAAACAAATGCAATTAGTATCGATCTAAGCATTCTTGATCCAAAAACTGAAACAAAGATACCATAGCGAAGACCACACGCGATGAACATTCCCCCCAGACAGTAAGTAATAAAATCTGAATTTTTACCAAAAATACTATTAGTCAATAATCCTAACAAAATAGTTACTAGCCAAAATAAGCTTGAAAAAGCTGCAACATGGATTACTTTTGAAATCTTATTTGTTGGCGTTCCCCTAAGTAGGAATAAATCTAGAAAAAATCCAAAAATAGTTATGCCAACCGCTAAAACAGAATGTATTGCTAATTCTGTAAGAGTATATGAAACATGATTAATGCCTATTATTCCCATTGATGCAATTATCGCAATAATTGCCGACGTCTTGTACGAAGATGGATTTAAGAGTGTAAAATACCATCTTCTATGAATGTCAGTTACACTGTCTTCACTTATCAATTAATGTTTGGCATTCTATACTGGGAAAACGAGTCTCATAATTATTGAAATCCCTATGAGAGCACCAGTAATACCTAGTATAACTTCTGGCTTTACTTTTACACCACGAGTTTCATCTTCAAAAAATCTTAATAATCCTGCGCTCGATGCAGGCAATGGTGCATTCTTTTTCTTTCCTTCACCCAATGTAAAAGTTCATGATGAATGATGTCTTAAATAGATTCCGGTTTATTTGTACTTTAAGTTAGAGAGTCTTAATATTCAATTTAATAATTTAATTTTTTCTAAAATAATAAAATAGGTATTTATGACTCTCAATCTTTGCTCCTCCTCAGCTAAATTTTTATCTGATCCTATACCAGTTAATAACTCTTGAATTCTTTTTCCGATTATTTCGACCATTTTATTTCTATAATCAAACCCAACAATTTTCTCAATTTCTTTTGCTTTATTGTCTGCTGGTGAAACCGTGTTCCCACAAATAATACATTTGATTTCATCGTTTTTCTTAACTTGTATACCACTACATTTCTCGCATGGTTCAGAAAGCAGCGTTCCTCCCTTGAGCAAGAATTCAGCAGCTTTTTTCATGTTTTCTCTATACCTATCATCAGATGCTGACATCTTGTGCATTTGATCTTGCCATCATGTAAATTAAATTATTCTATGCTATTGTAATAATATTCTGCTATTATTATTTTGATAATAACAACTGAATACTGGATTTTTCAATCAAATTATTGATCTTACCACCTGTACCTTATCGGGGAAGGCTTAATAATGAGATTATTTCAATGGAAATCAATTATAATATGGCGGTGATATGCAAAAAATGTGGACTCCCAAACGATCTCTGTGCATGTGGCGAGCTGGATAAAGAAGAAACCAGAATTGTTATAAGACTTGAAACAAGAAGATTTTCCAAAACTACTACTATGATTGAAGGTATTGATCCAAAGTTGAGTGACATACAACACATAGTAAAAGAATTGAAAAGCAAATTAGCTTGCGGAGGAACAGCTAAAGACGGATTTATAATGTTGCAAGGAGATCACAGGGAAGATGTAAAGTCATACCTAGTTAAATTTGGATTCACCGAATCTGCTATAGAAGTTCAATAGTCATTATTTACGCTGACAATTTTTTATTATTTTATTATATTTTTTGGCTGAATCCTAGTTTAATGTTGGCTTTAATTTAGTTGAAAAATAAAACAAAAAATAAGAATCTTGTAGGTTTGGCTTTTTTCTAATTCACCAATGATGTTTTTCGTCAGGAATCAGACCTATCTGTCCGGATTCGAAATACTTGTCCAGCTCTTTTATCCAGGGTTCCTTTGCAGATCCTCCACCTAAACCCTTTCTCCTCATATAGAATGCAATTACTGCGAGCAGGAACACTGCAAACATTATTGTTCCAAATATGTAGACCATTACATCGTAGAACAAAGGATCGTACGATGGACCGATTTGACCGATTAGACTGTGTACTGTATTTCCAATCACTGTAAAAAGTCCTTCAATTCCGCTCATTATCTATTAGCACATTATTTCTATGATATATACATTTTGGTGAGACAGTTGAAATGGGGTCTAAAACCAATCAATGAATTCAGATATATACGAAAATCGAAAAGATATCAGATCCACTCGTAAATTTAGGGTCAGTTCATGAGAGGTTAACGGCACAACAGAAATTGGGAGGTTATGGTTACAAAAAAATGACTAATGAATATAAAATAAAAAAATAGTAGTAATGTAGCACTATGCGCTTACGGATTTTTTATGTCTGCTCATCACGATGAATGCAGCAGCTACGGCTCCAAATATTGCAACTATTGCACCAGTGTATATTGCAGCGTCACCAATGTTCTTGCCAAAGAATGCAGTTCCAGAACCATAGGCGCCAGCTTGCTGAGCATTAGATACTTTTTCCTTAGCCAGACGGAGTTGTTCTTCTACACTAAGTGCTCCGGTATCTTGACCCGTTGTATATTGTGCACTCGCGGTTTGATACAGGGTTAATGCTAAAGGTCCCATTGCAATTAGTATGGCTGCTATTGTAACGACGGTAAGTGACTTCATACTAGATTTGTAGTTTTGAATCCAATTATATAACCTTATTGGTGTTAAAAAAATTTCTCGTAAATTTTGCGATGTTTTTAATCTTAGAATTAGGAATTTCTAGTTAACACTTCATAAGTAACATTTAAGATGCTCGTTATTGATTCCTACTTAAATGGCTCGAATTCACGCTCACACCCATGGGAAGTCCCATTCAACACGGCCTATTTCTTACAATGCTCCATCTTGGATAAATCAAAAGTCAGAATTATCTACTATTATTGTTCAACTTTCGAAAGATGGGCTCAGCCCAAGTGAAATTGGGATTAGAATGAGAGACCAATACGGAGTTCCCTTAATAAAACCAATATTGGGAAAGGGAATAAATCAGCTGCTTGAAGAAAATAATTCTACACCAGATATGCCCGAAGACCTCAACCAACTTGTTCAAAAGGCATTGGCCTTGCAGAAACATCTCAAAGTACATAATACTGACAAAAGGAATATCCGATCACTTGAATTGATAGAAGCAAAAATTCATAGACTATCAAGATATTACAAGAAGAAAGGAAAAATCTCACAAAATTGGAAATATGCCGCGGTAATAGCTCGACTTGAATAATGAATTAAATGGGTTATACCGAATTTTATGAGAATATAAACTCGGTTGGTGAGAAGGTAAAAAATCTAATTGACGATAGAAAGGATATCTTAATAGTATCGAATTCATCTTGTGATGGAATTATTTCTGCAAGTCTGTTAATCAAAGCTATCTGGAAACTGGGTGGAAAGGCAACTGCCCGTTTTTTGAGTGGATTCTACGGAGATACCTTTGCTGATTTAAAGAATGAAGATCATGAATTTTATTTATTTACGGACATTGGCACTGGGTTATCAGAGCTTTTTATCAAGCTTTTTTCGAGTGACTGGATTATATTAGATCATAAGAAAATTAATTTTGCTGAAATAGCTACAGATGATAATAACGCCATTCTAAATCCATGGAAATATGATATTGATGGAAATAAAGAAATTACATCAGGCGGTATTTCCTATCTGTTAGCAAGAAATCTAGATAAAAAATTTGTAGATCTATCGCCTCTTTCAATCGTTTCTGCGCTGGGAGAATATCAGGATGTTGGTGACAAAAGATCTCTTGTTGGTCTTAATAATGAGATATTAGAAGATTCTAAAAAAAACGGATTAATTCAGACAGATATTGATCTACTCTTATCTTTTAATGAATTCCTGCCGATTCATGAATCTATTGCGAACACGTACATTCCATATTTATATGGACTAACATCTAATAGCGAGAAGTGTCTTGAACTCCTAAAGAAAGCGAATTTTAATTTGAAAAAGGATGGAAGATTAAAGACAATCCATGACATTAATCAAGAAGAAAAGTTTCTCATATTAGAAACTATCAAGAATCATCTAGGTTCTCAAATTGAATCTAACATTGATAATTTAGAAAATATTCTGATAGGCTATACCTATGTACTTCCAACCGAAGAATATGGTAGTCATCTATACGACGCTCGTAGATTTTCAGAGTTATTAAACTCTTGTGCTCTCGGAAGTAAAACTGGATTGGGTCTAAGTATCTGCTTGGGCGAAAGATCAGATTCCCTCGATGAAGCTGAAAGGGACGTGCAACAATTCAACAAGAGTTCCCAAAAATTAATATCAAAAATACTCAGAGAAAAATGGAGGATTTCTGACATGGGCCGTTGTCTATTCATTAACGCTGATGGCATCATTGAACCAGACTATGTTGGGTACTTGTCTAGGCTATTGAGTTCCCATTATCAATTCATGAATAAAGTGATAATCATGAAAACAGCGATTGATGAAAACTATTCTAAATATTTCTTTAGTTCTCTACTAAAGGGAAGTATTGATGTGGAACAAATGTCAAAGGAATTATTAGATTCAGTTGACGGTATTTCGGTGACATTTAACAATGTTGATGCACATATTATTATTC
Organism: Nitrososphaeraceae archaeon; assembly: GCA_035620895.1. Taxonomy (GTDB): domain Archaea; phylum Thermoproteota; class Nitrososphaeria; order Nitrososphaerales; family Nitrososphaeraceae; genus TA-21. Next base: position 26,941 of record DASPFY010000011.1, on the reverse strand, counting down.
CCCCGGCGCAAGAGAATTCAATGATGTCTATTATTTTAAAACAAATCAAAAAGATTTCGAAATGAAAGAAGGGTTTAATATCAAGTCTAGTATGAAAATAGAATTTGATAGTAAAAGGGAAATAGATACAATGATTAGTGTATTAACACCAGACAATGTTCATATCCCTAAAGGATTAAAGATCGATATCAGATCTGAAGACAAGTATTTGATAATTGACATCCAATGTGAAAATGGTACAGGTACTTTCCTTAGTACAATAGATGAATTACTAGAACACATATCGTTATCAAGGACAGTGACATCTAATGATTGATCCCAAGATTCTCAAGGAAAACCCTGGACTCATAGAAGACATGTTAGAGAGAAGGAAAGTTAATTATCCACTTTCTGAACTATTGGATCTTGATAGAAAAAGACGTGAACTAATAATAGAAACTCAGAATTTTAGACACAGAAAAAATACTTTATCACAGACAATTGCAAATAAGAAAAAAAGACAAGAAAGCATTGATAAGCAACTTGGTGAGATGAAAAATGTTGGAGAGCTTATGCGAAGTGTGGAATCCAAGAAGGAAATGATAGAAAAAAGATATTCTGAATTAATTTACTCTATTCCTAACATGTTAGATGAGTCAGTCCCAACTGGAGATAGTGAGGAGGATAATATTGTTATCAGGACTTACAATGAATACCTTAAATCAGGATCCAAGAAAGACCACGTCGATTTGGCAACCTCCCTTGGTTTGATCGATTTGGAAAGTGCAGCAAAAATATCTGGTGCTAGATTCTATTTCCTAAAAAAAGAACTTGTCAAGATGAACCAAGCCTTGATAAACTATGCACTAGACTTTCTTGAAGGATATGGTTACCAATTGGTGCAGCCACCATTCATGCTAAAAAATGATGCAATTAAAGGCTCGATAATCATGGATGATTTTGAAGACGTTATTTACAAAATTGAAAATGAAGATCTATATATGATTGGCACATCGGAACATGCAATGGCTTCTTTGCACATGGATGAAATTTTGGATTCAAGAAAACTTCCATTAAAGTATGCGAGTATTAGTCCGTGTTTCAGGAAAGAGGCCGGTGCGCATGGTAAAGACATGAAGGGAATTTTTAGAGTTCATCAGTTTGAAAAAGTGGAACAATTCGTCATATCAGATTCTACAAATTCCTTTGATGAGCATGAAAGAATGTTGAAGGTCACAGAAAGATTTTATCAAAATTTGGAAATTCCATTTAGAGTGGTACTATTGTGTAGTGCCGATACAGGTAAGGTATCGTCAAAAACTTATGATATCGAGGCATGGATGCCTGGACAAAACAAGTATAGAGAAATAGGATCATGTTCTAATTGCATAGACTTCCAGTCCAGGCGACTTGGCATACGTCATAGAGAAAGGAACAACGAAGAAACTCGGCTGGTGCATACACTGAATAGTACTCTTGTCGCTACTGAGCGCACTATGGTTGCAATACTTGAGAATTATCAAACAAATAATCGAACGGTAATAATCCCAAATGTATTAAGGAAATACATGGGAGATATCAAAGAGATCAAATAGTCAAATTTTCTTAAAATCTTCGTAAAACTTTTGGTTTGAGTAATTCTGGATGCTCCTTTAAGCTTCTTATTAATGAAATCATTTTTTCCTTGTCTTCTGGCAAATTGCCACCGATAGAATAAACGTTCGATGCGTGATTAGCCCTAAAGATAATAGTCGACGTAGGCCTAATGCTACTTAACAACAATTCAAGCTCATTAAGTATTAATGCATCATCTAAGGATTCAAATGGTTCACCAAATTTTTCCATAAACTCATCGTATACTCCATCTTCAAGAATTAATGTCAAAGCAGCTAGAAAATTTGGTGAAACTTCACTTACAACCCTGGCTGTTTCCTTCATATGATCTTTTGAATATTTTTTACCACCAACACCCAAAATAATCATACATGAAATAATGAAACCACTTTTTTTAGCCCTATTGCATGCATCTATAATACCTTTTGAAGTAGCTCCTTTCGTGATCTTCCTAAGGAGAACATCATTGCCTGTTTCTATCCCCACATACAACATGTTCAGTCCCTTATTGTTCAGCAGGGTTAGATCATCGGAACTCTTCTGAAGGAGATTTTTAGGCATTGCATAAGAAGAAATCCGCTTTAAATTTGGAAATTTTTCTCTAATATAATCCAATATTTGAACCAATTTTTCTGTACGAAGATTTAGGGCGTCCCCATCCGCTAGAAAAATTTTTTCGGTGTGAGGATATGATTTAGAGACGATATCTATTTCACTCTTAATTTCTTCCCATGGTCTCTCAGAATATCCTTTCGACCTATACATATTGCAAAATGAGCATTTGTTAAATGAGCATCCCAAAGTAACCTGAAAAATAATTGAATTGGACTCTGACGGTGGCCTATATAGTGGATAATCGTATCCCAGTTCAATCATGGTAAACATTAATAATGTTATGCAATTTAACTTGTGTGGAAAAACTTCTGGGCACTTCTGGTCAGGTTTGAGTTGGCAAAATTAACATATTTCTTGGCTGAACTAAATACAACCCCAATTTAACTTCATAGAGCCGCCTTGCGCTTCATTGAAGTGATGTTATATCACTTTTGAAATATCAGCTTTCAGGGTTTGTTAGGATTATATTTATTATTTACACAAGTTATACATAAAGCATCTAAAATCATGAAATGAAAAATAATGAAATTGTTAAAATATTTCGCGAGATCTCGTATCTAATCCAAATTTCAGAAAAAGACCCAGATACGATCTACAAGGTTAGAGCGTACGATAAAGCTGCCGACGTGATTGAAAATTTGTCATCGAATATTGAGGAAATTTATCTTAAGGACGGTATCCAGGGTCTTAGAAAAATACCATCAGTAGGTAATGCTATTTCATCCAAAATAGAGGAATTTATCAAGTCAAGTAAAATTGCATATCACGAAGAATTAAAGAGAAAGATACCTATCAGGATATCTGAATTTTCCAATTTGAGGGGATTTGGTCCCAGGACTATGAAGATACTTTACGAGAAATTAAAGATCACCAGCGTCACTGAGTTAGAGAAAGCAGCATCAGAAGGAAAAATTTCAAAATTGAAGGGTTTTTCAAAGACTAAAGAAGAAAACATACTCAAAACAATTCAGTTGTCAAAACAAAATAAACGTAGATACTTGTTGGGAGATGTATATCCACTGATAAAAAAAATAGAGATCAGGTTAACAAGACAAGATAACGTAATTCGATGTGTTGTCGTAGGTTCTTTCAGAAGGATGAGAGAAACTGTTGGTGATATCGATATTTTAGTCTCTACGGAAGAACCGGAAAAAGTGATTGACTTTTTTGTCAACATGCCTGAGGTTGTAGAAATCAAAGGCAAGGGAAGAGCAAAAGCGTTTGTAAAACTCAGAAATGAAATAGGAGTTGATTTGCTCGTGGTACCTGAAGAAAGTTTCGGATCCGCTTCTCAATATTTTACTGGGAACAAGGATCACAATATTTCATTACGCAATTTAGCAACTTCAATGAATCTTCATCTTAATGAATGGGGTCTGTATAACAAAGGAGGAAAAAAAATTGCGGGAAACAACGAACATGAAATTTATGAAGCTCTCCAACTTCAATATATCCCGCCTGAGCTCAGAGAAAATTGTGGTGAAATTGAGTACTTTTCTAAACATAGAAACGCTCGATTAGAACTAATAGACTATGGCGATCTAAAGGGGGATCTTCACACGCATAGTGAAATTACAGATGGCACAATGTCAATATATGAAATGGCTGTACACGCAAGAAGAAAATTTGGATTAGAGTATATTGCCATTACTGATCACACAAAGAGCCTTCGTTTAGCAAATGGTTTGGACGAGCTTCAACTATTAGATCAAATCAATAACGTTGAGCAATTAAATGATACTGTGAATGAAAACTCAACAGCTGATACTGATACTAATTTCAGGATTCTGAGTTCTGCTGAAGTCAACATACTTAAAGATGGTAGCCTTGACATATCTAACAATATTCTTGACAAGCTAGATATAGTAGGAGCTTCAATACATTCAAATTTTTCATTGCCCAGGGAAATTCAAACTGAGAGACTCATCATGGCGGCAAAAAACCCAAGTGTAGACATACTGTTTCACCCTACAGGCAGATTAATAAACAAAAGAGAAGGTTATTCAATAGACATAGAAAAAATAATCGAAACTGCATGCGAGACCAGAACTGTTCTAGAAATCAATTCCAATTACAATAGGTTAGACTTGAGGGATGAACATATCCGCATGGCAGTTGAAAATGGGGTCAAGCTGGCAATAAATTCTGATGCGCATCATCCTGTCCATTTTGCTTACCTTTTATTTGGAATAGGTCAAGCAAGGAGGGCGTGGGCAAAAAAAATTGATATTGTCAATACTTTAAAAGTTGATACGTTGCTAAAGTCACTAAAGTAAGACAAGATATTCTATCGATATTCTAAAATAAAGCAAGCCAAGAAGAAGAGAATTCAATCTATATTCGGAGTCCTTAATAGTACTCTTGGAATCTTCCAACTTTTTCAATGTTCCAATATTACAACATTAATAAGTTAATTTAACATTTAGGTTAATCAGTATCATGAAGATTGAAATGCTTATTTTTCTACTACCTTTGAGATTCTGTTCAATGCATCGTTAGTACCCTCGAGAATATGTTTCTTGACCATTTTTGAAAAAATACCCATGAAACCGGACAGTCGAATATCCCACTCCACATCAACAACACTCGACTTGTCTCCGTCAGGGTTAATTACAACTACTTTTTTACCCTTTAAGGGTCCTTCCGTAATATCTGTTGTAATAGACTTCATTGGCACTATTGTAACTGTTTCTTTACATACTGAATTCTTGAAAGCAATAACTACTTCTCGTTCCACTATATTATCTGATTTACTAATGTTTTTGATCGATTTAGTTCCATGCCAGAATTCAGGTTCTCTATCAATGTCTGATAAGACTTTCCAAACTTCTGAAACAGGGGCATTGATTTTTTTTGATGTGTGGAAATTAGTCATACTTTAAACTGAAGGCTCGCCAATATATGAATTTGTAATCCTTAATATTAGATTGTACTATTTCTTACATAGGTTCAATTATTTTAATAATCCCTTTCATTGTCTCAGGATGATATTCACAATAGTAATTTAATTCACCTGTTTCATCTGCCTTTAACTTAAAGTCAGTATTCTTTCCAGGCTGAATTTCCTCACTAGATGCAACTTTAGACTTCTCATTATTTTCTATAATCAATTCATGTTCTTCATCAGTGGGATTATTTATCTTGATTTGATATTCATTACCCATTGTAATATCTAAAGTCGGATTAATTCCACCAGAATTGTTAACCCATCTATATGTCCCATTGACTTCAGATGGGTTAAGAACAATCGTGTTATTCCCTGTCAGTGAATTCCCATTTGAAGTTGCAGTGTCATTATTGTCGTCATCCTGGCCCACGCCTTGTTTAATGCCTCCAGGTAGAAGTAAGAATAATCCAGCGATCAAGAAAGTAATCATTATAGGATAGGGAAGTCGAAATTTCAATAATCCTATTGCCCAATGTATACTTAATTAATTTTCTTTAAAATTTCAGATTTGAAATCCATCATTGAAACTATCGTATATATTGCAAGATTATGACACAAAAAAGGATACTACTTATTTCTCCGATTCACAGTAGACAATTTCCTTTCGATCCGCTATATCATGTTTTGGTATCGGGGAAACGATATTTATGATAGTAAGACAGGATTAAGAGAGTCTGATTCATATTTATTCTGCCTGAAAGAAAGATATCTATTTAGAGTGTGGAAGAAATCAATTTTTATCAGTAAAGAGGATATGATTATAAAGGATTTTTTACCTACATAACAAAATTGATAGACGAGTCATACCTACATCTTATCAGCGGACTTGCCTTTTTTGCAGGATCAATAGTTTTAGCATATTTTAGTATTAAATCGCGAGGAATTATTCGACAGTTGGCAATAATCTTTCTTGTATTTACGCTAGTTCATTCACTTTACCACGTGACTTCGTACTTTGGTCAGGAATTAATTTCAGAAGGTCTTTTGGAACCATTGTCAGTCATAATTTTAATTTTCTTTGGGTTTAGCTATTTGATTATTAAGTCAAAGCAAGAGGTAAAGTCTCTTGAGTGAAACAGCTTTACTATTTTTGGAAAAGGGTACAATATTTCTACTGGTAATATCACTAGCTGTATTTAGTTGGTCCGCTCTAAGATCGAGAAGTTTGCGAAAATTTCAATTCCAGATGTCTATATTCGTTCTCATATGGATAGTAGGAGAGATAATAAGATTTTTGCAGGAAGAAAAAATTTTTACAATATTTGGTGTGGGTGATTTAGGAGCTGTTCTGCATACCGTAGCTATGATATTCTTTTCAATAATGCTCTGGATCAGATTTTACTATTCAAGAAGGAGCGGGAAACTGATGATTGAAATGAAATAATCATCTAGATTGTATTATGTATTGAAAAAAAATGTCCCCCTATTTTTCCAATCAAATCAACATTTTTTTCAGCTTCTACAATAATTTCGTTTTGTTTGTATCTGATAACAATGCTTCTGAGAACACTGCGAAATGTAGTAAATTTTTTCCCCTCTGGCGATAAATTCATCTTATCTACTACAAGTAATTCTTTATCCAACAACCATTTGATTTTTCTGTAGACAGTGGTATAGCTAATGTCACTTTCCCTGATAATGTCATTGACAGATTTGGAATTGTACATTGAAAGATTCAATATTTTTAACATCTCCTTATCTGCTAATGCAGTAAGAATATTTTGCTTAAGCTCATTATTGTTAATTATCATCAATTTACCTTATTGACAAATTGATCGTTTATTAGATTTTTCATCAAGGAACTATCCGCAAGAGAGTTTTGATAAGGAATTTGCAAGTTAAATTAAACAAATATACTTGTCGATACATGTATTCCGGTAACCGATATATATTGAGATTTATTTTATTCTCTTGTAAATATTTACTTGTTTAAGGACTTCTGAAAGCAGATATCTCAACTTTACAGGTTTTTGAATAAAACCATCTATTATATCATTATTTACATATTCCTCGAATACTTTATCATCTACTTCAAATGCGGTCATAAGTAACGTTCTTACTAAAGGATTCTTCTTTTTTATTTTGTAAACTAAATCTATGCCACTGATCCCAGGCATTCTTAAATCTGAGATTAGGAGTGCATAAGCATCCTTGTTAATCTTAAAATGTTCAAGGGCTGCCATGGGATCCGTAAACGTGAATATTGACAGGCCATCTATCTTGCTCAGAGCATCGCGGAACAAGTTAACAATATCCGATTCATCATCTATAATGCCTACTAGCAATTTCCTAACCACTAAAAACTAACAACCTTCCATCAATCGTTCTGATACCTGAAATTGATTATCTATAGTATAGTATCACATCTTAATAAATAATAAAATCCAAATTTGAGATTCATGTGCCACCTCATATGAGGAACAGAAAAGTACTAAAAAACCAATAAAATCAATATCTTATAGAGTACAAGTATTGTTAGTAGAAGCTAATTGACATCTACGTAGCCAAATTCGACAATCTTGTGCTAGTTTCGTATTGCAGACAGGAACCATTTTGGAAGTATATTGTTATTTACCTTGACAAAATAGCTGAATGCAGAATCTAAAACATACGTTTTTGCCCAATCGTCCTTAGATCTTACAGATCTACCGTATGCTTGAACTAATCTCAGAGCTGTCTGCCAATAATACCATTCCTTATTAATTTTCCTCTTCTCTGAAGTCCATTTGTCAGCCACGTTAGGATAAGGTACTTTGGTAATTATTTGAAATCGTGACAAGTGATCTTTCAAGTCAAGTCCAGTATGAAGTGATGGAGAAATGAGAACTGTTGGTTTCGTGCTTTCTGCATGTTCCTTTATTACCTCATCCCTTTCAATTTCGGGATCAGTCAAGAGTAATCTCCTTGAATTCATTTTTGAAAGATTTTCCTTGATAAAATTAAGTTGCTCATATGAGCTTGTATGGATTATTCCCTTATCGTTACTATGAATATGCATTATATTGTCAATTGCCCTCGATATCTTTGACTTTACGTCCATCTGCTGTAAATTACTAAAATTAAGATATTCTACGCTAAGGGGAAAAATTGGTCTATTCTCAATTGGAAAGTCTGATTGAATTTGTATAAATTTAGTATTTTTATCTTCTGAATCAAGACCTATGTTTTTTTCAAAGGTTTTATGATTCAAAATAGTTGCGCTCATTATCAGGGTTTTTGGACATTTTTCTACAATTGCTTTAATATATTTAGATGGATCCAACGGTTTGAATTCTACCCGGGTGACTTCGTAGTTTTCCTTGTACACTTCTGAGACTATCCAGTTTTTAGGGCTTGAAAGAATATTATTTATAGTTCTTGTAAGCTTTTCGATATCTTGAACAATATCAATTAATAACTCTTTATCAATACGCATGTTATTTCCATTCTCAGATTTAATATTTAATTCAAGACTAGCATCATCTTCAAACAGTTCTGACGCACTCACTATTCTTCTGCTTTTGGCTTTAGTATAGCTCGTAGAGTCATATCCATATTTTATTTTCCGTTCCTTTACCAGTGAGTGTACTAAAGAGTCATATCCTATTAAAACTAGCATAGTCTTCTCCAAATCAATCAAAAATTCTAGCCAACCATGTATATCATATCCATAATCGATCATCTTAAAGTCATGAATATATCTCCGCCAGCGTTTCTTTGATATAGAAAGTCCTCTAAATTTTACGATTTCAGTTTCGAGCAGGTGTGCTTCATCCAAGACAAGCAATTCTCGTTGTTGCATCATATTCTTGTTCGCTAGTAACGATAAAAAAATAGAGTAATTGAAAATTGAATGACTCGCCTTTAAAGCCTGAAATAATTGGTCAAAATAGTAACACGGATTCCATTCACTAGGAGAATCAAAATTTTTTAAATGAATCCAATCTGAATATTCATTTTTATAATTTTCTAATTTATCTCTACTTATGAAAATTCTTTCGTTTTCCTTTCCTTTGTTATCTATCTTGTAATCATTTATGAAAGTTCTGTATTTGCATCCAGATCCTTCCATTGATTCATCAGATAAACATGGCCCGTAATCACAAGAGGTATGTTTACACTCAATTTCACTTCTTGAATTACAGGAAGCACAAAGATATTTTCCTGCGTCGATAAAGTCTTCCTTTACTCTACACTGAAAATTGCTTTTTCCTTTAGCAACTTTTAGAAACTTATAATCATGAGAGTATTGAGTTTGAAGATCCTTAGTCGCAGTACATATGTAGCTGGACCGAAGAGTTCGTGCTATAGTTATTGCAATCGCACTCTTGCCAAACCCTGTTGGTGCTTCCAAAATAATGCATTTATAACCAGAATTGAAGGCTTCACAAATCTGCTTAATTACATTATCTTGATTATTTCTAAATGTACCGTGAGGAAAATTATTCAAATATTCGTCTGCGCTTACCAATTTACCCAAATATAGAGAAAGGAGTTAATTGATTGCTGAAATAAATTTTTCTTAATCCATCTTCAATATGAGAGACAAATTCACCATGTGTATAGTCATCCTTAATTACAGACATTAATACGGTACAAATTGTGTTGATTCTGAAAGAACTTAACTGCATGCACGACTTATATGAAACCATTACTCTAGATCTCACATCAATAATATGAAAATCCATTATGTTTTGATTTCAATCTTAATTTTCATATTAGTATCAACTTTTATTCCTAACTTTGTATCATTTGCGCATCTTTCTCATACTCCTCATTATAATGGGGGATCAAATAGGGATGGCATGGGAAAGTATTATCCCTATATGGCGTTAGATCCGGAATACGCGGCACCTGACGAACCAACACAGATAACATTCAGCGTACAAGATTTTGATGGAAATGATGTTTATGATATTGAGACAATGGTTGAGGTATATCAAGAGAGCACAGGTGAAAGAGTAAAGGGCTTCCCTTGGACTGTGCGAGATATTGGAGATTTTAATCTATACTATGTGTTCCCATATTCTGGTTCATATGAAATAGTACTTAGTGTAGCAAACGATGACAAAATGGTGAATCACAATCAATTAGATGCCCCAAGATCTATTCTGTCTAGTATAGCGGATTGTAATTGCCAACGTGTGATATTCAATGTTACTATCTCGGATTCGTGGGGTCTGGTTAGAAATTCGCTGCTGGTCATTTCTATCTTGACCCCCATCACAGTTCTAGGTTTAATCTTAGGTAGAGCATATTTGAAGAGAAGAAGGAAAATCTCAGTTACTGGCGCGGTACCAGAAAAAGAAACTCTAAAGTACATCATCATGCTACTTGCAATTGCAGGAGGCCTGGTTCACCTGGCAATTTTTCCCGAACATGGTTCCCAACAAATCTATTATTCAGTTTTCTTAATGGCTGCAGCAGGAGCTCAGGTCGCATATGGGATTTTGTATATTTTGATGAATTTTACTACTGAAATGTACTCTGGTAACAACAGAAATTTTATTCTAAGTCAATATAAGAAACGAGTCGCCTTGAATCTCTTTGGATTTATCGGAACCTCCGTTCTCATAGGACTGTATGCATACTCGGTAGTCGTGGCGCCCCCATTGTCACCAGACAATAAGGCAGAAACTGTTGATATCGCAGGAATCATGGCCAAGTCACTCGAGATACTTTTGGTAATTGGTATAATTTACTTGCTAGTATGGGAAAAGAGAAGAATTAATAAAATTCTAGTCAGTCCAAAGTAATTATCATGAAATGTGAAGGTAAAATCAATGTACATAACAGAGAACGATTATAATTCATCGATGATGCCTCTCGTAGTATTGCTTTTTTTCGTTACTAGTAGAAATAAATAAACAATAATGCGAACAATTACCCTCTTGGAATATCGGATCACAGCATCGTTAGTTTTTTTCTAATAACCATTATCTTAACTATCAATTTAACATGATAGGTAATTTATCGATAGAAACGAGTCTAGCTAATATGTGTCAGTACCTTTACAATGGTTTCTGGTAAATCAAAGGCATATCTAATAATTTCTCAGAGGCATTTTGATCCATTTTTATATTTAATTAGAAATAATTTCAACAAATTTTTATATTTCGTAATGGAATTTCAAAAAACTAATCGACTGCAACCATAAATATTTTTAAACAAGCTCTGAGAAGGCAATGTTAATGGCAGATAGCATGTTGATGTATGCAATAACTACGGCGACTTTCATAGGTTTAGTAATCATCTTGGGCTTGTCAAGAGGCAAAAGATACCGACATCGTGCTGCGCCTGTTGCATCATCTGAAAGTAAAAAGGTAAAGTATTCATCTGACGGGAAACCAATGTCAGATTAAAATTTTTTTTTATCAATCCATAATGAAATAACACTTTTAGGCATTATTAACGCACAACTTATATTTTGGTCGTGGGCGATTTTTTTATGGCTAAAGGTGCAAGAAGAGGCGGGAGAGTTAGGGATAAATGGAGAGACAAACAGTGGCTTATCCTCGATTCACCAGATTCTTTTGGAGATTTTGGGGGGCATCACATTAATTATCTTCCCATCACAGATCCCAATACAGCAATTGGACGCGTCGTAGAGAATACATTATTTGATATAAAGAAACAAGACCCAGCCGATCATAAGACCAAAGTATTTGTAGAAATCGAAAAGGTAAACGAAGGTGTAGCCAGTACAATTTTCAAGGGACATGAATACGGAAAGGAGTTCTTAAGGAGCCTTGTCAGGAGAGGCAGCTCAATGATTACTCATATACACAATTACACTACAAAAGATGGTGATGAATTTAGGGTTGAAATTATTGCATTCAGCCAGCGGAGAATTAATTCTTCAAAGAAACATGAATTAAGAAGAGTGATACATCAGCTATTATCTGAAAAAATACCACAATGGGATCTCAATACTTTCATTAAACAAGTTACTGATGATAATAGTGAATTTAATAGGGAAATTTTGGAAAAAGGAAGGAAAATTTCATCGTTACGACACATAGGTATTAAGAAGACTAAACTTGTGTCGTCACATAAATCACCTGTTGAAACAGTTGATACTGAAAATAAAACCGAAAATAGCGAAGAACAACCCATAGATATAGAAAAGGCTGCCTAGACCTATTACAATTGAGCTTTGTTCCGGTAACTTTTAGTGAAATAATTCAAGTTTGACAGTTAATACATCCATCCATGTTGTAGCGCATGCTACAGAGGATATTCCAAAAATACTCCAAAGAATGAATGACGTGCTTTCTATTCCAATGGAAAAATTTTTGGTCTCACCGGCAAAAGGTCACTGGGGAAATGAAATATCGATTATTAAGGTGGATTGTGATCACAAAGAGTCACATGCCTTGTTAGAGAGGATCATTTCGAATTTGAAAATAAGTGAAAAAAATTATCTTTTGAATTCAATATCTGACTCCTTTGATGAAAAGGACAATTTTTACATTAGGTTGGATAAACAATCTATGTGTAAGGGAGTAGTATCCTTATCTGAACATGATTCAATCAGAATCAGATTCAAACCGATAAAAGAGTTTAACCAAAATAATAAATTCAAGGATCATGTGATGAATTTATTTACAAAAAAATAGATATGAGAATTCATGTTTCAGACATTAACAGAGCTATTACTATATCCAAGTTATTGGGTCTAGACATGATAGGTGTTGATTCTGACTATTCAACGAATATGATACCACAAGAAGACGTGATACTTAGAATGGATAAAAAATATCCTATTTCAGATTATTTTCCCTACCTGATAGTTTCAGATAACATTCGCACACTCGATAGTAAAACTGATCTATTCATTATCGATCCCTTTCAAAGGAAGGATACAATTAAACGTAAAGTCAAAAGCGGCCTTGGGATAGAAATCTCAATTGCATCCGCAAGAAAACTCGAAGCTGTAATGGCTGGAAGATGGTTAAAGGAGGTAAAATTCATCTACGAATTCTGTCAATCAAATAATTGTCAATTCATATTGGCCAGTGGTGCAACTTCAGTCAACGAAATGATTTCTGCTAGATCATTTGACTCAATCTTGAACGTCATAGGAATATCTCCAAGAATTTATTGGAAGGAAATATCTGAGTGGCTTTATGCAAAAAGTAAGGCAAGATGGTATCATGTTAAATCATAAAGAAAAAAGAAGATATGTGGCAATTATGTATGATGAGAACGGTTTATACCGACCTTTCCAGATACATGAAAAGATAGTTATCCGATTTAGGGAACTCTTTGGAATCTTTCAATCAGAGTTGGCCATGTTGAAACTCTATGATTCGGAATTTGAAAACATAATGATAGTAGGATGTAAGCTCAAATACCTTGACTATTTTTTGGTCTCGTTAACCTTGACTCAACCTGCCGTTACCGCGGTCAGTCTTTCGGGTACACTTAAGAAGTTGAGAAAGAACGTTTCTAGATTAGGCATTAGAAACATTAAAAACAATCCTAGCTAAATATATAGAGGGGATGAGGTGAACTTTTGTTGCTGCTCAAATCTGAGGAAAAATCTATGAAGATCTCGCGACGATCTGACCCATTTCATGAAATTAGGATCAGTGACCGAATGACAGTTGATCATTTGGATCTGATTTGAATATTCTTACCAGAAATTATTTTTACATGCGAAATTTGTTAATGTATGGTTTGATTTTTACCACCTTCATGATTGTAATAATTTTCATTGGACCTGTAACTTATTCAGAACCATTCGCACCTGTGAATTCTACTTTAATATTAAGCAACGCTACATTTGATTCAATAAATCCGCAATTCTCAGTTTCAAATAATGGTATTTATGCTGCCTGGATTAGCAATCTAAATCAGCAAAATAGTGATGTAATGTTTAAAAAAATCGATAAGAACGCAGAGTTATTCACTAGTATATTGGACATAAGCAATTCCTCTGGAATTTCAAACATAATAAAATTAAGAAACAGTGAAGATAATGTATACATCACATGGGAGGATAAACAACCCGATAAGTGGAAATTGCTTTTCACAAAGAGTGAAAATAACGGGAACAAATTTGATAACGTAACTGACCTGAGTAACACAACTGGTAACGTACACCTTCATGATCTCTCTTCGGTAGGGAAAAAAGTATTCGTAATGTGGGCTGCTAATGAAAATGTATCATCCACAAATAAGGACATTTTCTTTAGAAAGAGCAATGATCGGGGTGATTCTTTTAATGATACCCTCAATTTAAGTAATGACATAGATGACTCGCTAGATCCACACATGGCCATAAATCAAAATGGATCAATATTATACATGACTTGGACCGAATGTGATACTAAACATGACGATCCCATATGTAGTATATCATTTACAAGGAGTTTGGATGGAGGAAATACCTTTACAACTTCAAAAATTGTAAGCAATAAGATGCTGCCACTTGGAGGATATGAAGGTTATTCTTCATCTAATGGGGCAGCAGTTAATGCTAGCTCAAATACCATATTTCCTCACATATATGAGAATGTAACTGTCCAAGAGGGAATCAATTCTATCAATCCAACTGTCTTCACTACACTGGAAGGTAAGCGAGTATATGTTTTATGGGAACAGAGTATATTTGGGAAAGGCGAATCTGAAATATTTCTTACAGTTAGTAATGATTATGGTAATTCTTTCAATTCAACAATCAATATTAGCAATACTTCTGGGACTTCCAGACTTGCACATGGTCAGCTTCTGGGAGACGACATTTACGTAACTTGGAGCGATACACTGAATAATAACAAAATGTTTGATGTCATGTTAAGAAAAATCGATGCAGAAAACCTTGCGGGGAATGTGATAAATTTAAGCAACAATTCCGGCAATTCTGTTTCTCCATATTTATTGGTCAGTAACAACAAGATCTATGTTACTTGGATAGACGATACTAATAATAGTTCAGTACTTTTATGGATTGGAGAGACTTCTGAATCTCCTGTCACGACAAAGGTATTAAGTAATGGGCAGGCAGAAGTCTATTCTAATCCATTGATTTTTGATACAGAAAATAAGGTATGGATTGCCTGGACACAATACGATAATAATAATCACAAGATCGTCTTACTTGATCAGGAAAAACTATGATAGCTGTTTCATGCTCGGTATAGATTATCTTTCTAGTACAATTCAAATAAATAACTTTAAAAGAATTATGAATCTATATTCAAGTATTTAGTAAAGATTCTAATATATTACATTAGAGCAATCTATTTTGTTTCTGGATCAGACTCTAAATGGAACTTGTGATTTTCAGTGTCATTGATTAGTAATGTGATCGGTCTCCTTATTTGGCAACTACAATCTTATTAAATCTAATTTTCATATTTTTTGTAATTATAGTTATTAAGAACATCGATACCATTGTTAATACTATCGTACCACTCGGAACCAAGTTTAAATAATATGATATGACTATCCCAAATACAACTGAAAATACAGACATTGCACAAGAAATAAACATAGTCTTTTTAAATCCTTTGCCCAGCATCAGTGCAGTGATATTTGGAATAACGATCAGTGAGGAGATAAGCAAAACACCTACAAGTCTTATTGAGGCTATTATGGTTATGCTTGCAAGAATAATGAACAAGGTATTTATCCAGGTGACATTCAATCCGCTAACCTTCGCTTGGTTCTCATCAAATATTATGAGAACTAATTTCTTGTAGAGTATATAGATGACAGGAATAACTATGGCAGCCGTGATCAAAATCATAATCAAGTCATCATTGCTCACAAGAAGAATATTTCCAAATAGCAAACTAAATAAATTGGGTGTAAATCCTCCGGAAATACTAATTAGTATAACACCTATAGCCAGACCAGAAGTTAAAAGTACAGCTATTGAGGAATCGGGTGGAATCTTTGTTGATTCTCTTAATTTATTCACACCAACTGCAGACAAGATGGCAACAATATAAGCCGTCCATAGTGGATATACTCCAATGAATAGTCCTAGTGATATGCCACTGAAAGCCACATGTGCTAGAGCATCTCCAAATAGTGAATGTCGTTTAAGCACTAAGAAAAGACCTACAATAGAACAAATAATTGATATTGCAATAGCAGATACCAGAGCTCTTTGCATAAATCCATATTGAATTAAATCAAATACCATTTCCATCAATTTTATTTTCCGGATTGTCACTTCTATTTTTTTCGTTACCAAAATGAAGATTCATATGTGATTGCATAGCAAATTCTACATAAGATTTCATTCGCTCCTCATTTCCAAAAAAGTCTTCTGATTCCCCATGAAAAAATAATTTCCTATCAATACACGCTACCTTACTTGCTAATTTTTCTACAGCATTCATGTCATGTGACGACCATACAATGGTTATTCCTTTATCTTTATTTAATTTGGTCAATAGATCATAGAATCTTTCCTGAGCTGCTGAATCGATACCAGTAGTAGGTTCATCCAATATTAATAAGTCAGGTTGTTTCACCAATGCTTTCGCAATTATGACTCTCTGTTGCTGACCTTCAGAAAGCTCGCCTATTCTCTTGTTTCGATATGCTCCAAGCTCTACAAACTCAATTGCACTGTCGATAAATTCTTTGTTAATTTTCTTTCCTATCATACCAAGTGAGACAATTTCGCTAACAGTTGCAGGAAAGGCTTGTTCTACAGATTTTTTTTGTGGCACATAACCAATCCTTTGAAGCATTTTCTTATTTTGTCTAATGTCGGACCCAAAAAGATTGATTTCACCAGAAAAATCATTCACTATTCCCAGCATACACTGAAATAAAGTCGTCTTCCCTGCTCCGTTGGGCCCAATTATTCCAAGAAAATCCCCCTTGTCGACCGTGAATGAAATATGGTCCAATGAAGGGATCGAATCATAGTAGTATGATAAGTTGGCTACTTTAATTATTGGTTGCATTCTAGTCCCGCAGCTAAATTCTTAATATTTTCATGCATCTTGTCAATATATCCAATTCCCGCATCTTGTTCATTCTTTGTTAGTCCTTCAATAGGACTTAATACAAGCACTTTGCTATTTGGAATTTCTTGGGCTATAACTAATGCGTAGCGAGAGTCCATCAGTTCTTCCGAATAGATAACCCGAAGATCTAAACTTTTTGCTAAATCGATGATTTCTGCTAATCGTGCAGCAGTTACCTCTGCTTCTGGTCCAGTATCAGAAATACTGTGTTGCGTCAATCCATATCGTTTAGCAAAATACGAAAACGAGTTATGAAATGAAATAAAGTCTCTCTTTTTGCACTGCTCCAATTCAGCTCTGATTGCCTTGTCAAGTATATCAAGCTCATCTAAAAAAGACTTTGCGTTACTAATGTAGGTTTCTTTGTTTTTAGGATCAATTATCATTAGAGCATCCCGTATGTTCTCGACTTGTTTTTTTGCAAGTAAAGGATCCAACCATACATGCGGATCTAAGGTCATACTACGTTTGTCAGAATAAGAAACATTCACACCCTTGCTAGCATCAATTTTATGAGTAGGACTTATTTTTGTAATCCAATTTTCAATTCCCAACCCATTGTATACCAGGGCATCTGCAGAATCGATATTCTGTATTTGGCCAATTGTTGGCTCAAAATCATGGGGTTCGATTCCTGTCGGAATGACTAGAGAGGATTCAATAATGTTGCCTCCAACTTTCTCAACGAATTCATCAATTGGAAAGAAGGACGATATGACTGTCAACTTGTGTGATGAATTTGTAATATTGCTCACCACTTTAATTGGACCTTCCTGTGTTGCGTTTGGAGCGTTCAAATCTAATTGCATTGTTGCGTTTGTATTTGATGTTTGATTCTGGGCATACAAGGTTTGACCTAGTGAGGAAAATAGAAGCCAGAAAACTAAATGAGATAAAATATTATTCTTCCCCCCACAAATACAACATAGATTATTAAGAATATATAGTTTCTTTATTAATTATAATTAACTTGTAATTCTTTGTTAATAACACAATTTTATAATGACAATAGCCCTGTTTTTCATTTTCACTACTAATTCCACACAGGTAGTAGTAGCAACATTCATGTCTTGTTTAGCAACCAGAATTGAAAATTTCATACAATTATTATTTTTATTTCAAAGCTTACCTGATCGGATTCACACTATTTCCTGTGCAATTCAAAACAGTGACAGATCAGCATGACTTTTTTTGGAATAAAATATTAATTCATATTTCAAGTTACCTAATTCAAGACTTTAGGAAAAGATACATCGTGAATCTGTGTTTTTTGATAGTAATCCTATTTTTGCCTCGTTATGATTGAATGGTCGCTTTTGACGTTAATCGATTTCTTGTAGATCCATGTATATGCCATAATTATTATATCCAATAACTAATTCAAAATCTTATTGACCATAGTGAGCGTCTCGTTAAACGAAGACATAATCGAGAGTTTAGATAAGCTCAAGTCGCTGGGATTTTCAGGAAGATCAGAAATCATAAGGGCAGGAATTAGGAATCTCTTATCAGATGAACGAATGAAAGAAGACCTGGATGGAGAAATTAATTCGTTACTTTTGGCAGTACATGATGAAGACTCTGATGATCAAGTATCATCGATAAGACATGATTTTGACAAGATAATAATTGTGCACTTACATAATAAGATAGACAAAGATAGATGCCTTGAAATATTTTCCTTAAAAGGTGATGCTAAGGATGTTAAGGAGATATCAAGACAGCTTCAGGTAAACAAAAGAATGCATTTTGTAAAACTGATTGTAGTTTGAAAACAGATAATATTGATTCAATGGCTAGTCGATTATCAACACACTGCTTCATAAATTGTGACATGAAAATGATATATTGCCCAACTACAATGAAAGTGAGGAACCATAGTCGCGTTTTTATATCGAATAATTTTTAACGAAGTTTAAGTGATACTGTATGAATTATTGACGATCATCATACGATCAATTAGGAATAGCACCGTGATCCTTTGTAATGACAGTGAATGTCCATGAAGCAAAGGATGACACGCTCTATCGGCCAGAAATCATTTAGTTTATTTTATAATGATATAGCAAGAGGGTTTTTTCTTTTATTGTTTTTTGGCGGGATGTTTTCTTGCTTCGTTTTCGGTATTCAATTAGCCCTCAATTATGCCATACATTACAGATTTGATATCTTTTACTTCAGTTTTACTCTATTAAGCGGTTTAGGAACCATCTGGGGACTGATGGCTCACAGGGAATTTACCAGATCTTCAGATAGAGTTAACAATACACGAATTCTCGCGAATCAAATTAATCCTAGAATTGGAAAATATGAATATAAATCCTATAATCCCGAAACACACGAGTTTGAGGATGGTTATATCCCGTTTGGACCCATAGACTTTTGGGATCCTGCTACATATGCGCCGGAGTGGGTGGACAAGGGCAAGTATTGGCATGTATTACTTGGACTGCAAGTTCCAAATAGGGAATTGATTCTTCAGGTTGTTAAAGACGACGACTTGCTTAATACAAGAAATCAAAATGTAGCTACGACCGAGAAGGAAATTGTTAGATTCCCTTGGTCAACGAATGGTTCGATTAAGCGGGTACGGTACAGGGTCAAAATACCACAATGGGCTGTAATGCGAGCCGATTATCAGGGTACAAAATCAAACAATCCAGAGGGGATTGTCACAAATCGTGAAATTGGAAAACTAAATAGAAACATTGTACTTCTTGTGGATGAAATCATTGAAAGAGAGAAATTTAGAATAAAATATCCCTGGAAGGTAACAGGACTGTGGGTATATATCTACAAGAGCTTGCCCATTAAGATCATTTATAATGAAATTTTAGAAAAACTTCCAGGATTCCATAAATCCATAGTAAAGGAGGCAAATGATACGCTCGCCGATATCAGAGAAGATAGGTTGGTCTTGGCCATTTTAGATGTAGCAAAAAATAAAGGAATAAGCCAAGACAAAATTGACAAGATCTCTACTCTAATTAGATTCCTAGATGGTGTTTATTCTGATGTTGGATTGGGCGAGGGATCTACAGAATATCATAATTTTCATCACAGTCTTGAAGTTTCTTACATGACTCTTAAAATGTTACCAAATACAATAAACAACTACAGATTCTCTGCAGACGATATTGAAATTCTTCTTGTAGCGGCTCTATTACATGATTACGATCCACTCCAATTCACTTATAATGGTAAAAGTTCGGAGCCACAAAATAATGGTTACCCTAAAGAGGGATCCAATATTCGTCCGTCAGTAGGGCCCAGAGTACATAGAACTATAGAAACTATTCAAAGATATCAAATACATGATGCTTATTTCAAGCTGGACCAACCTAATCTGGAAAGAGTTTTGGAAAATTTTTCATTTAAATTTAGTACTAGGCCAGACATGCTGACACAAACAGCAGATATTGAGAAATCAGACAAGAGCTTGATTGTTGAAGCATTGATTTGGAGAACTGACTTTCCATATTTTAAACAAGAAACGGCTCAGAAAAACTACAAAGAGTTGTTGGCTCAAATTAATGTCAAAGGTCATGATATTAAAAGGATAAACATCTTGGCAGAAGTGTTATGGCTATCTGATCTATCAGTTACCTACATGGGATCTGATCCGATAAGAGCATGGAATAGAGTCACTAACCTGTATGATGAGCTTTTTCTGCCAAAATTAGAGGCAGTATCCAGAACTGACTCGTACTTTTCTGATTTTGCAGACACACATCTGTTTCAAGAACTAATAAAAATGAAGGGATTCCCCGATGTATTCAAAAACAGATGGAATTCTGTGTATCAGTTTTTTCATGAAGGTAATCCATCCACTGTTTTGGTTCGGACTATCATCAATGCCCGCAAGTCGTTTTTAAAAATCAATATAAATATTGGATATTTCAACGGGGAAATGATGTATCAATTGGCCAATGACAATTACGCGGAATTTTTTATTGGAATAGGAGAAGATCAAAATGAGATCTCTTTTGCTAGATCTAAAATTACTGAATTAGATCCGCAGAATGCATCTGTTTTTTGGGGAAATCCCGTAAAGTTGCTTCCAAGTATTCCAGACCATTCAGTAGATAATTTCATCATCAATATGCCAAAATCATCTGGATTAGAAATATTAACCAATACAACATCTTTTTCTTCACTAATAAGCACGATTGGCGCAAAGATGATAAATACCGGAACGCTTCAAATTCTGACAGATATCCCCAAGGGGAGTGATTTGTTTAATACCATTCATCAAGAAATTCTTTCAAAGGGCTTCATAGACTGCCCAGAAGTTTCAAATTCTTATTTATCAAAGTTAGAACTAGCATCTCTTCATAACTTTTCTAACCCATATGTGCTCTCATTTTGCCAACGAGAAATTCAATAATTCAATTACTACCCAACCAATTTATTTCTAATATTAATTAGTTTGACCTTAAGTTAAAACCGTTGGAGTTATTCGAACCAAAGTTATAGAAGGAGGCATATGGAAAAAAAGACCCGCCATGGTATTAGTATATTTAAAATCTTTTCAGAACTTCAGACTACCTGATAAATCACATGTAAAAATAACAAATCTTTATTTTCCTAATATGAGAAACTACGTAGCTAATTGCAGAATGTCACTTTATTTGAACTCCTGCTGCATTGAGCTGTTAAAGTCAAAAGCCGCACATGGATAAGACACATCAAAAGCCTCTGAACCGTTCAACGTTCTGAACTTGAAATAATCACCAAGGTCGTCAAAACACACTTTTTGTTTTAGTTCAAAGGCCCAGGTTACTCCCAAGGGCATGAAGACCGTTACCACCTGAAGCGCTATTGCGGTAACCAAACCAAATAAGATTAATGGATTCATTTCTGAAAATCTATCAATCTGAGAGAGGTTAATGATGACTGTTATGCTTTTCTTCTTTGAATTCTATAACAAATGTTAATTTTCACGAAAAGCGCAAGTAGGAACGTGTCCAAATTTACCGCACATGAAAGAACTGTAAACCGTCGAAGACTATAAGAACTAGGTCGAGAAACAGCAAATAGAAAGTGAACCAGAAATAAGTGAAAAGGAGCAGCTAAGTAGTCAGTTTAAACCTGCGAATACACATATATTAATTAAACCAATAGGGTAATTCAAGCAAGCATGAGTGGTAATACTAATAAAGATCATAAAAAAGTGAAGGTTGCAATAGCCGGTGTCGGAAACTGTGCGTCTGCATTATTGCAAGGTATTTCATTTTATGGTAATAGTTACACTAAAGGTAATGGAAGGGAAAATGTTTTGGACATTCCTGAAGGCTTAATCGCATATACCCTTGGCAACATAAGACCAGGGGATATTGAATTTGTCGCAGCATTTGATGTTGTCGAATCAAAGGTCGGCCACGATCTGGCAGATGCAATATTTGCAAGTCCTAATAACACAATAAAGATAGCAGATGTACCTTCAACTGGTATTAAAGTTCTAAAGGGAAAAGTACTTGATGGTGTCGGTAAGCGTCTTAATGAAAGAGTAAAGATATCCGACAGTTCTCCGGCCGATGTATCAAAAGTATTAAGGGAAAGTGGCGCTGAAATACTTGTAAATTATCTTCCTGTAGGAAGCAGAGAGGCAACTAAATACTATGTAGAGCAATGCCTTGATGCTGGTGTGTCGTTTATCAATGCAATACCAGTCTTTATTGCATCTACCCCGAAATGGCAGCAGGCTTTCACAGATAAGAATCTGCTCTGTGCAGGCGATGATGTCATGAGTCAATTGGGAGCCACGGTATTACACAAGACACTTGTTAAACTCTTTGTAGATAGGGGCGTTAAGGTAGATGAAACTTACCAACTCAATGTTGGCGGAGATATGGATTTCTATAACATGCTTGATGAAGAACGTCTCGAAGATAAGAGAATTAGTAAAACTAGCGCCGTCGCTGCCATGGCTCCATACGAAGTGCCCATGCGAATTGGACCATCAGACTTTGTTGGATTCTTAGCAAACGACAAGGTATGTTATATCTCTATGCGAGGCAAATATTTTGGTAGAGTGCCAGTAGAGTTAGACGTCAAACTGAAAGTAGTTGATGCCTATAATAGCGCAGGAGTCATGATTGACGCAATTAGAGGAACCAAAATAGCTATAGATAGGGGGATTACAGGCCAACTTGATAGTGTGTCTGCATACTGCTTTAAGCACCCTCCAGTTCAGAAGCCATATCTGGATGCAAAGGACTCATTCATGGAGTTTGTTGAAGGAAAAAGAGAGCGCTAATACCTCATTATGCTATTATTAACCCCAAACATCTCTTTATTGTCTAAAAAAATCTTAATTTAGATCTAACTATTTTGTCAAATAGAATATATTTACAACCATGAGAATCTGATAACAGGGTATTTGGTATATATAAAGAAACTTGAAATCTATGGTTTCAAGTCATTTGGCTTTAAAAATACTGTATTACATTTAAACAATGGTCTTGTTGCTGTTACAGGACCTAATGGCTCCGGTAAGAGTAACATCCTGGATGCAATAATGTTCGCATTAGGAGAAAATAGCCCTAAATTATTACGTGTTGACAAGTTTCAATCGCTATTTCATGATAGTGAAAATTCTTCGCATAGGCTAGTACGAGTAAATCTAAGTTTCGATAATTCCGATAGGGGAATCCCAATTGATATGGATACTGTTTCGATGAGTCGAGAAATGGAAGGTCAAACCGGAGAGAGTCAATATTATCTTAATGGTAAAAAGGTATCAAAGAACACCATTCTGGAATTATTAGAGATTATGGTTGCGGTTCCGAACAAACTTAACATTGTCCAGCAAGGGATGATAACAAGAATCTCTGAACTAAATTCCGAAGAGAGAAGGAAGATTATTGAAGACATTGTTGGACTTTCATACTTTGACGACAAGAAGAATGAGTCTATAAGGCAACTTGAAGAATCTGACAGACGACTTGAAGTTGCACTTGCCAGAATGGATGAAATCAAGAAGCGCATAAATGAACTGGAGGCTGAAAGAAATGATCAGCTAAGATATACCTTCATTGAGTCTCAATTGAAGAGATTCAAGGCAATTAAATATTCAAACAAGATTAGATACTTGAAAGAGGAGATAAATAATCGAAACAAACTGTTGGCTACGAACGAAAGCAACCTTGATGTCCTGTCCAAAAACCGTGAAGAGCTAAGAAAGGAAATAGAAAAAATTGATCTAGAAAAATCAAGTTTCATGAGTCAGGTTGATGCATCGAACAAATCCAAGGCTCAAATTGATACGAAATTGACTGACGTCATTTACAACATTGAGAGGGAAAAGGCAATAATCAAGGAAGCAAAGTTACGCCTGGCATATATCGAGGAACGATTTACGTTTATAGACTCGGAGGGCGGAAAAATTGAGATTGAATTTGAAAATTCAAATAAAACGCTATATGATAAAAAAAGTTTAAGCGAAGATAAGCGTTCACATCTTGCTCAATTGAAAGGTGAGTTAGATATCCTCAACGCCCGAATCGATGAGATATCCTACCATGTGAACAGAAATAAGAAGTTAAGGGAGAGGCTTTTCCAAAAGAAATCAAAATTAGCTGAAATTGGAGCTCGCCTCAATATTCTTAATGCAAGACTGGAAGAAAGGAGAAAATTCAATATCAACAAGATAAATGAAAATACTTCATCAATAGAAATTATGAATAGATCTCTTGGTGAAAAGGAAATCGAGCTAAAAAGTTTGAATGTTCAGACTTGTTACTCTGATTTAGATACGGAACGAAAACTACTTGATAATCTAAAAAATACAAGTCAACAGTTAATTAACGAAATTGGAGCATATGAAAATACTGTTAGCAAGGTGCAAAAATTTGCACTCCCGCATGAAGAAAAATATGCCATGGCAGTTCAGCTATCAAATGAGGATTTTGCAATAGCCGATCTGATAAAAAATTCACAAGAATTCAAGGTCATTGGAATAGTAAGGGATCTTTTGAGATATGATGATGTGTATAAAAAGGCGGTATTTGCAGTTGCAAAGGATTGGATGAAATGTTGTATTGTTCCTACTGTAAAAGAAATGATTCGTCTTGCATCGTATATCAAGGAAAAAAATCTTCCTCGATTCAAAATTATTTCATCAGAGCTCCTCAATTCTGTAAATAGAGAACAGGTTGAACTGAGAGGGTATGATTACATAGGAAACCTTGCAGATTTGGTGCATTCAAGCGTTCCGAATCTAATTGATTTTATCTTTGGAAATGTACATGTTGTAAGGAATTCTAAAACAGCTTTTGAATTAGCCAAAAATGGATATAAATGCGTTACTATTGCAGGTGAGCTATTTGAGCCACATGCAAACTCGCTCTCATTGGATTTTGGTTCCAAAATATCGGATCTCACCAAGGAAATAATATTAAGTGATTCAATTGAATCATTGCTAAAAAATTCCAAAAATCTATCAACGCATTTAGAAAATAAGAAAGCAGAATTGGAGAAAATTGAAAATGATATTTTAGATAAAGAATCGCATGTTAGAGAATTAGAAAAACTGGTTGCAGAAAATAGCATTAATGCTAATCATTTACATGAAGTTACTTCAAGTTTGAAGAGCGAAAATGAAAAATTAAAAGCGACTATAAGCTCTCTGTCAGGAGAAATTACGGAAATTGATACAGAATTGACCAGAATTAAAAAAAGAGATGCAATCATTTCCTCTTCAATAGCAAACCATTTGACAAGAATTCAATCAATAGGAGACGACAAAATTGATAAGGAATTGTCAGAGCTGACAGGCAAGAAGGGTGAAATCTTGAGAAAAATTGAAAACTTTGAGATTGAAAATAGAGAGCTTATCACATTAATTACATCACTTGAAAATGGCATAACCGCAGCAACTGAAAGAAGGAAGGAGATTTCTACTGAAAGAGAAAGTCTTCAAGCAGAACAAACAGAGAGAAGAGACCAAGATGCATCTGCTGTCCAAAGACTTGAACAATTTGAAAAAGAATTGATAAGCCTGCGTGAAGAGGAACAAAAAATTATAGATGTGTCTGGCGATTCTTATTCCATTTTACAGAACTATGAAAAGCAGATAAAGTCACTGGATGAGAAAGAAAGAAATCTGTATAGGGAGATAAACGGTATTGAAAAGGAATCAATTGCTATCAAGAAGGACATTTCTAACTTTACTGCACAAGAGTCACAGACAACGAACGACTTGGTGTGGCTAGGATTTAAGGAACTATTAGAAACTGAAATTACCGAGGTGGATATGCTAATATCAGAATTGACAAAAGAATATGATGAGCTAAAGACTAGACTTAACTTACGTGCCCATGAAACATATGTTCAGATAATAGATGGTTACAGGGACATGTCTTCCCGAAAGAATTACCTTGAAAATGAAAGGAACTCTATCGTTTTGTTCATCACAGAAATTGATAAAGAAAAGAGGGATGTGTTTATGGATGCCTTTAAAAAAGTAGATGATGACATCCGTAAAACGTTTGCAGAAATAGCAGGTGTCAATGCTTACCTTCAAATTGAAAATGAAGATATTTTCTCAGGTGGTCTGTCATACCTTGTTCAATTTCAAGGAAAGCCGCCAAGAGAGTCGACTTCATTGTCAGGCGGTGAAAAGACAATGGCAGCAACAGTCTTTTTGTTGGCCCTTCAGTCTCTAAAACCCTCACCCTTTTACCTTATGGATGAGGTGGATGCACACCTTGACGCTCAAAATACTGAGAGGCTTTCAAAAATCATGATGGATAGATCGGTTGGTAGCCAAATATTGATGGTAACATTGAAGGAATCCACAGTAGCAAAA
>DASPFY010000010.1:0-71164 GCA_035620895.1 Nitrososphaeraceae archaeon | reverse complement strand
ACAAGGACGCAGAAATATTCCAGGTAACACCAGGTGAATTAACTCGTTGGTACATAGTTAATGCAGGACCAAACGATGGTGTATCATTCCACTTTATCAGCGGAATGCTCAACGTACGAGATGGTAGCAACGAAGCAAACAACGGCTTTGGAACACAGGACATGAATGACGAAACATGGTGGATTCCTCCTGCCTCCGGTTCGGTAATTGAATCAACATTTCCAGACCCAGGTCTGTATGTGGGTGTTGACCATGCAATGGCAGATGTAGTAAAAGGTGGTGCATTTGCAGTAATGGCCTCGGAAAACTCAACTGCAACTGATCATCCAGAAGGAACATGTGTCCCAACAAAAGGTGAAGGCGTAGTATGCACAGAACAACCAGCTGAAACAGCTGAAGGCGCTGAAAACCAAACTGAAGCACAAGCTGAAGGTGAAACCGGCCAAAATGGAAATGGTGATGGTGCAAACTGAAATGGCGATGAAGGAAATGGAAATGGTGAAAGCGAAGTAACACAAAACGCTACAATGCTCAATACCAGCGGCAGTAACATGACTGATAACGGAACAATGATGGCTGGAAATATAACCGGCAACATGACTGGCTTCATGAGTGGAATTTTCACCAAGGGCAGCTAGTCATTAATTTCTTTTTTTCTCTTTTTTAATATAAATAAAATTCAAGGATTATTCGCTTATTATGATCCATCTAGTTTGATCCATTTCGGAGCAATATCTGAAATCAAGTCTTTGAAGATTGGATGAAATTATAAGTCATATACTTACAATAATAAATCATAATCTGATTCTTTGCACACAAATATTACGTTGATCCAAGTCAAAAGATCGCAGAACTTTGGTGCGAACTAGATGTTTTCCACATAGAAAATTGAAAAGAATATAATGACTGTATATTTTAAATTCTAAGACCCATGAAAAACCTGATAACGCGAGTAGGAAACCATGAACTAGTAAATGAAGGAGATTTCAAATATGTAATTAAAAAAGATGAATCTAAAGGGATGAGGGTTCCGGTTACAATTTATGCAGACGAGAATCTGGCTTCAAAAATGGCATTAGATAGAACAGTTGATCAGGCTGCAAATGTTGCTACATTAAGGGGTGTTGTGAAACATGTGGTGGTGTTGCCCGATGGACATGAAGGTTATGGTTTTCCAGTCGGCGGAGTCGCAGGGATGGATATGGAGGAAGGTGTGATAAGTCCTGGGGGAGTTGGGTATGACATTAACTGTGGTGTTAGATTAATTCGAACTAATTTGAGCGAACAAGAAGTAAGGCCAAGGCTCAAAGATCTTATAAATGAATTATTTCATGCAATTCCATCTGGAGTAGGCAGCTCAAGTTCAAGAAAAGTCACAGGATCAGAACTCGACGAGCTACTTATTGAAGGAGTGAAGTGGACCGTTCAAAAAGGATATGGCCGGGAATCTGATATTGAAGTGTGTGAAGAAAATGGTTGTATGAAAGGTGCGGATCCTGGACATGTCTCGGATCTTGCGCGGAAAAGAGGAGGGGCACAATTAGGCACGCTTGGTTCAGGTAATCATTTTCTTGAGGTACAAAAAGTAGACAAAATTTTCGATGAAAAAGCAGCAGGAGCAATGGGGATTGAAGAGGGTCAAGTTACTATTTTGATACACTGTGGTTCGAGGGGGTTTGGACACCAGGTTTGCAGTGACTACTTGAAAATTTCCGAAAAAAAAATAAGGGAATCAGGAATGAAAATCATAGACAGAGAGTTGGCATGCGTTCCTAACAACTCTGAAGAAGGCGCGAGCTATAGGAAAGCAATGTATTCAGCATTGAATTTTGCATGGTCGAACAGACAAATGATTACACACTGGACAAGAAATACCTTTGAAAAGGTAATGGGAATGACAGAGGGCGATGCTGATATGAATTTAGTTTATGATGTTTCACATAACATAGCTAAAGTGGAAAGACACACTATCGATGGTGAAGGAACAAGGGATTTAGTGATACATAGAAAGGGCGCGACAAGGGCATTTCCAGCAGGCGATAGTCATATTCCAGACAAATATCGCAATATTGGTCAGCCAGTTTTTATCCCAGGATCAATGGGGACAGCAAGCTGGATACTCCTCGGAAATTCAAAATCATTAGAATTAAGTTTTGGATCTACAGCGCACGGTGCCGGAAGAACAATGTCAAGATCTGCTGCTAGGCGAAACTATACTACAGATAGCGTAAGAAAGAATTTAGAGTCAAAAGGAGTGTACATAAAAGCGCTTAGCAGAGAAGGAATGGTTGAAGAAACACCGGAGGCATACAAGGACGTAGATTCAGTTGTAGAGGTATCACATTCTCTGGGTATTGCAACAAAGGTTGCACGTTTAGTTCCAATTGGGGTGATTAAGGGATGAATCAAGATGAAGATCCCGAACTTGCAATAATTAAAGCCCGAAAAATGAAACAATTGAAAGAGAAAGCAGCATTAAGTGAAAAAATTAAGGAGGATGAGATAAAAACGAACAAGACAAAAATAGACGATAAAGAAATACTTTTAAAATACTTATATGATAGGGGGGATGAAGTCCTCCGATTGGCGGACTCTCAATTTCCAGTACAGACAAGGATCATAGTAAAGAGAATTGTTGAACTGATAAAATCCGGTGAAATAGATTCTCTCATATCAGGAGGCGAATTGTTGGCAATATTCCGTTCTGTGGGACTACGCATTAGAGTTGATACTAATATTAGAATTGAAGATCATGGAAAGTTCATCTCATTTGGAGAGAAATTAAAGGAAGGAATCTGAATATCTTATGATGTTTGAAATAGTGATTTTATTTAAAAACAATATTGCTAAACTCCAGAACTTATCAACCCAATGAATCAGAACTAATCAAACCAATGTATTGAAAAATAATGTTACCAGAAAAAAATCACTCAGCAGTTTTCAGTGGGCCTAGGAATTTTGAAATTAAGGATTTGCCTATATCTAGTAAAGATAGTAATGTATTACTAAAGACTTTATCATGTGCAGTTTGCGGATATGACGTTCGAGTTTTTAAAGAAGGTCATAAAAAAGTTCGACCTCCAATTGTTTTAGGCCATGAGATATGTGCAAGGACCTTGAATAAACTAAATTTACCAAATAATCAGATAATACCTGAGGATAGTAGAGTTATAGTGTCTCCACTAATACCATGTTTAAATTGTCATCATTGCAACGCCGGCTATTTTAATTCTTGTAATGACCTTAACGAAATTGGATCAAGTATTAACGGTGGATTTGCTGACTACATAAATATTCCTCAAAATAATATACTAATTAATGGTATCATTCCTATTACAAATAACATCCATGATGATGAAGCATCACTTATAGAACCTTTATCCTGCTGTCTGAACGCACACCTGAATTTCAATATTCCAATTAATGATGAATTTGTCATAATTATTGGAGATGGCCCGATTGGATTAATACACCTACAAATATCAAAAATGTATGGTGCGAAGACTATTGTTGTTGGCAAAATTTCATCAAGATTAAAAGAGGCAAAATCAATCGGTGCAGATATTGTACTTTTGAATAATTATCCGGAGGAATCAATAAAAACAATATGGGACGATACATACGGGAAAGGGGCAAAATTGGTTATTGTGGCTACTAGCAATCCTGAAGCAATAGACCAGGCCCTAAAAGTAGCAGGAAAAAATTCAATTGTTAGTTTATTCGCAGGGATATCCAAGAATAAAATTCTGCGAATTGATCCGAACTTACTTCATTATAATCAAATAGCTTTAAGTGGAAGCTTTAGTTCTACTCCCAAGATAATGAAAAAGGCCATGGATTTGGTGCATGAACGAAAGATTGATTTAAAGAGGCTGATTACTCACAGATTTTCACTATATGAAATTGACAAAGCATTTAGTCTAACTGAGGCTTGCAACGGATTAAGGTCAGTAATAAATTCCTTCTAGGTTAATTTACTGTTTTTGTCTTCTCTGGTACAAGTTCATATTTGGATTTGTATCCTCTCGGATTTATCATGAGTCCATTGTAATTAAAGGTTGACGAGTTGCCTACAATCACAGTTGTAATCATCCCTAACATATCATTGTAATCCAGCAAGTTCTCTAGTGTGGTAACTACTATTTTCTGAGTGTCGCGGAATGCACCCTTGACAATCGCAACAGGTGTTTCTGGTTTTCGATATTTGAGAAAAATGTCTCTCGTATCCCTAAGCTGATGAATCCTCTTTTTGCTAGCAGGGTTGTAGATTACAGTTACATAATCCCCTAATGCAGCAGCCTCAACTCTCTTGACAATAATTTCCCATGGCACAAGTAGATCACTCATGCTTACAACTGCAAAATCAGTCATCAAGGGAGAGCCAACCAGTGCAGAACAAGAGTTTAAAGACGAAACACCTGGAACACATTCAACATAAATTCCGCTATTATGTTTCCACTTTTTGTCAGCAAGAATTTCATAAATTAAACCTACCATCCCATAAATTCCAGGATCTCCTGATGAAACCAATGAGACTATTCTTCCATTTTCAGCAAATTCAATAGCTTGATTGGCCCTATCAACTTCTTGAGTCATGGGATATCGATAAACTTCTTTGCTCTGAATTAGATCTTCTATTAGTGAAACATAGGTTTCATATCCTACGATTATTTCGCTCTCTTCTATAACTTGTTTTGCCCTGAAGGTCATATGATCATGATGTCCTGGACCAACTCCTACCACATACAATCTCCCCCTGGTATTTTGCATATCTACATTACAGACTGTGGAATAATATAATATTATTTCTAATTTTGATAGTTTTAAAAGTGATCTTCCATATTTCTATGCAGCTCATTTATCAGCTTACATAGTAAATCTTAAAATGGAATCAAAATTATTATTTTAATATGGCAGATTTGGATGAATTCACTAAATTACTATTGGACAAAATAATAAACAATGTAATCTCATGTCTACCGATGATAGAAAATATGTTCAAGGATCAAAATAAAGAGCTAGGCAAAGATATTGGAATTGTTAATAGGAAAGATTTTATTTTAGGAGCTGTTTGGTGCATAATCTTAGAGAAGTACATTATTACTTGCTATCTTCACACCGGTAAGACTCTTAACTATGAAAATGGAATGGAAATAAGTAGATATGTTTTGAATAAAATTTCGAAATCAGATCTTTTAATGTCAATTAATAATGGTTAACCAAAGATCCCTATTGAATGGTGATTGATTTGTGTAACCTGCTGGACTATGCTTGATGATATTATCCAGTCTCGCTTTCATGATAATTTAATTAGTGGGATGCACAAATTCATTTTCTAATTTGGAAAAAAGTCTAGATAATCCAGAATTCTTCAAACTGGGTATCACCATAATTTATGCAATCGTAATTGCATTAAGTATTGATGCATCAAAGAACGTCTTTATTCCGTTATATTCCATACCGGCGAATCTCATAAATGCCACGATTCTCTTTTATGGATACTTTATCATAATAACAGGTTGGATTGAATATTATTTCCAAACGCAAAAATCTCAGGACATAAAGAAATCCGGATTGGGAGGATTTGTAATTGAGCTGGGCATACTGTTTCTGTTCTATTATATTATAATTGCAGGAAGTAATGAAAATGCGGGTTATTTGATTCCTGATGTTTATTTATTCATCAACCCGCTGATTTTTCTCCTTTTGACTCTAAAAGATATGTATGGAGTTAGTAACTACCAAAATGAAAATTTGCGCAAGTATAGGAATTTGTCTAGGAACTTTCTTTTTGTTACTGTCATAATTTCATTATCCTATGTTGCTGAGACTTATGCAACCGGCTTTCAATCCTTTGGGTCCCTGGCATTCTATAGAGACTTGATATTTGCATTCTTGATTATTGCAGTGGTTGTTATCTACAGGATTCTGAGATGGCGAGAAATCAATTCTGCTCCTGCAAATTCCTGATTAAGAAAATTTAGATCTAAAGGCTAAAGGATTTCCTGTATTGAACTTGAATATAACACTCTTGTGAAATGCCTTTTTTCAAATTTTGCAATCATTGTTGTACTTGAAGTATAAAATGGCATAAAATCCAAAAATATTGAATTTTGGGTATAATTACTTCTTGTCTGATTATGTCTATTTATAAAGAAGGAATTAACAAGCCTAATATGTACTATGGAGAAGGTTATCTTTACTGACATTGATGGAACATTACTAGATTCTCGTTATCCAAATATGAATAAAATGAAAGAATTGGTAGGAGTGACTTCACAAAATGGTATCCATCTGATATTTTGTTCTTCAAAAACAGAACTAGAGCAAAATAAAATCAAATCGGAAGTGTATTTACACGAACCATATATCGTAGAGAATGGGGGCGCTACAATAATTCCAATAAATTATTTTAAGAAAACCAAGATCACTAATTCAAGGATTTCTCAAAATAATTACGTTATTGAAACTGGCGGACCCGCAACTAAAATCAGATCTCTTTTAAAAAAGATTAAGTGCAAATATGATGTAGACTTTAAAGGAGTATCAGATCTTACTGTATCTGAACTTTCGAAAATTACTAAACTCTCTCAAGAATACGCCAGCAGGATGATGGAAAGGAAATATAGTGAAACAATAGTCCAGATAAATAACATGAAAATTACAGATTTCGCAAAAATTATTGAAAAGGAAGGCTTAAATATCATACCAGGAAATCAATATTTTGATATTACTCTAGGTAACGATAAGGGAACAGGTGTAAATATTTTAATTGATGCTTTTCGTAAAGAATATGAAAATAATGTTATCTTCTTTGGGATTGGTGATAGTAGAAATGATGAACCCATGTTAACCTCAGTGGATATTCCCATGTTAGTCCAAAAATTTGATGGTAATTGGGAAGATTTACGAATAGGTAGTCTACAAAAGATAAATGCTGTAGGTTCAAAGGGATGGGAAATTGCTCTTGAATTTATTCTTGAATATTATGACAAACCATAATTGTTTGATTCTATTTTATTTCTGAAATTTAAATTTGATCAAATTCTGCCCTCCTATCTTCGTTACTTCGATCAGGTTTTCCCGTTCAAGTCTCTTAATTAATCTCCACAAACTCGTTTTGGGCAGTATAAATTTATTCCTAATTTCTCCTTCAAATGCTGCTCCCTCCTTTTCAGAAATATAAAATAGAATTTCCTTCTCCTCTGGTTTCAAATTTCCTTTTTGTCTGATAATATCAGTAACCAAGTTGTGCAGATCTGAATTATCCGTAGGGGATTCGTTATCTATTTGTTCTTTGATAGGGAATTGTTTTTCAATAAAATTATTTTCTTTAAACGTATTGGTTGCAGTATTGGATTTTAAAGGATCTGTTTTGATCGAAGATGATTGTTTTTGTTGATTAAATCTTCTTATGTACTTTCGAATCATGAAAAATCCAACTGATACTGCAAGTGGAATTAACAGTAAATATACTGTAGAACTTGAATTCAGAAATATTTGTTCTTGTCTTGGAGGTTCTAGACTATTTAAAGCAAGGTTGGCATATTCTAAAGCCTTAGGGTAATTACCCTGGAAAAACTCAATATTTGATTTTGAAACAAATCCTGATGCTTGTGAAGTATCAACATTCATGCCTTGCAAGTCCTCTATTTTACGAGTGGCATTACTCATCGCATCCTTGGAGATTTCAAATGACTCTGTGATTATTCCTGATAAATCGCTGGCATTATTTGCAAGACGTTCTGCATCAATAAAATTACTCTGATTTAATGCAGTCTTTGCGTTTTGGAGAATGTCCTTGACATTGCCTAGATTTATTCCTGTGTGTTCACTTTCTGCTTTTGCCAGATCCAATTCTGCTGAATTTATAGATATTATTGCTTGTTCTCGTGTTCCTGCATAACCAATAACATAATCTATAGAAATTCTTCCTTTATCGAATGATAATAAATTCTGCCCTCCTAATTTTCTAATTAATGATGGTGACTGTTCTCCTAAATTGGTTACTACTGCATCATTGGGTAATTTTACTGTAAATGGGAAAGCAGAATTTATAAGAAAGCTCCATTCTCTTTCCCGTTTGTTAACAAGATCAGGCGTTTGATATGTAATTCTTATCTGTGATTCATTTTGTGAATTAATCTTTATTTCATTAGTTACAGAATTGAACGTATATACCAAATATTTTGACAAGTAGTTTCTAACCAAAATGTCGTTAATGTTACCGCCAACTAATGGCAATGTAATTTCGCTAGTGTTAGTTTTCAAACGAAGATCGTATTGTACAATTGAGTCACCATTTGACAAAATACCAATAAATACAGAGTTAACTTGAAACTGAATCTGGGAAAGCCCAATATCAAAAACACTGCTAGACAATAAAACAAATACCATTAAAATGGGTAATAACACTACCAATCTCAATATAAAAACGACCTCAAATAAGAGAAATACTTATCGATTCTCGAATTACCACTATTGTGATCGTGATATAATCCTGGCAGGTCAGATAAACCGCAAATCATAAAAAGTTTGAGATTAGTATTCATATGATTAGTTAGTTTGTATTATTTATATTCAGATATTTTTTTAAATCACTTTTCGAGTACTGTTCAATCCATTTAAATTTTCTCTGAAGAGTACTTGTATAAATTTTCGTCCAATCCAAATCTACGTATTCGCACCATGATTTGAAAACGCGTGGATCTATGTAGTTTCTTAATGAAGTACCGAGGTTGTAATCCTTAGTTTCTTGCTGGAGTCGTAATTGGAATTCAAGCTTTTCAATTCTTTGTTCCTTCTTTAATTTCTGTAGCTCAGTTTTCCATTTTTTCTCTTTCAACTCAAGTTTTAGTTGTTTGATTTTATCTTTTTTGTTAGCTAATGACTGTTCAAATTTTTCCCATGCCTTTTTGCTTGCTGGATTCTTCGGATCTATTCCTTTTTTGTGATTACAAGTTACAGCGGCTTGAAGATTTGCAATTTTTGCCAAGTATACTTTCTTAAATTCACTTTCACTCCTACTAAGTTTCATATTTGACGCAGATAGATGCTTCTTTACGACTGCAGTAGCTATGTAAGTTCTGAAAACCTTTGCAGTCAAATTAGGTAGATTCTCATTATCAATTGATCTGAGGAATTTATTTACTTTAGACGATGTGATGTCTTCAAATATTTCCTCAGTTCGATCCTTTCCCTTCATGAAAAACAGCAAATTCTCATAAAGCGCTTTTGTATCAGGACTGGATATTTCCAACGTCTTTTGCCAAGGAACACTATCTTTGCCGAGGAAATTGAATTCTATTTGAACTTTATCATTAATTTTTGGGAACTTAAGATGTTCGACTCTGAGAGTAGACGCACCTATAGTGTCTGCTTCGTCAGGATCTTTTTCATCACCAACTCTCATGGCCAATTTATTTATGAGATAGCAAACCGTGGCGACCTTTCTTTTTGTTGTATCCTTAGCGTTTAACATTTGATTAATAATCTCCTTTTCAATAGCAAGAATGTAATATTCTAGTTTCTTTGCTATGTCA
Source organism: Nitrososphaeraceae archaeon (assembly GCA_035620895.1). Lineage (GTDB taxonomy): Archaea > Thermoproteota > Nitrososphaeria > Nitrososphaerales > Nitrososphaeraceae > TA-21. The sequence continues at coordinate 61,622 of DASPFY010000010.1, read as the reverse complement.
TATTTTGCCTTATCGTTGTCTTGTCGTAAGTAGGATGAATCATGCAACCACACATACTTTCTCTTTCCAGTTAAATTTTCTATCCATGAAGCCAACCATGTTGAATTATGATCATGAACAATAGCCTTCCACGGTCCTTCGGGTACAGATGCATTTTCCCCCAGGTTGAGTGTTACATCATTGGGAGTAATTCTGGGCTTCCATCTTCCTCTTAATGGATGAAGTCCCCTTCCCATAAATATTCCAGGAGGTTCAACAAGCCAATTGGCAACGTCAACTTCGATTCCATCTATCTTTGCTTTTCCATAAATTGATTTCAGCTTCTCTCTTTCTATTTTTTTTTCCTGGCTAATTCGTCTTTTTTCTTCTCTTGGAAGTGATTTTATTCTTATTTTTTCATCTTCCTTAATCTTTAATTCCTTATCCACCAAACTAAATGCCTCGGTCATGTCAATTTCATGAATTTTTTGAACCGATCTAAATCGTTCGGGAAGTAATTTTTTGAAATCGGCAATAAAATTTGATTGAAATACAGGATCCTTTACATAATGGGTATCCTTCTTTTTTGCCCATGCATAAATGGGTTCTTCTTGTTCACGATTTAAGAAAAGGATCTCCCCTAGAATTTTGATATTTATTCCACGCTGAATATATTCTGGTGGGAAGGCGACACCATTGTGTTCCAGTTCTGTCCATTTGTTGGAAGTGGCAACTTTAGAGGATATTGTCAACTACATTCAAAATGTCCAATTAACTATTCTTAAACCTTATCCGCTTGAAACATCTATCACAAATTTTGAACTGTACAAATGATTTATTTATTCTGTTGTAAAATAGGTATAATATGAACTCAACTCAACTGGTAAATTTTCCTGCAAAGCTGACCTACAAAATAAATCAAGTCTCTGAAATTAGGCCGATGATTGATGAATTTATTGATCATTATAGAAGGTCCGAATCAGGAGAATTCAGTTGTAGAATATTACTACCACGTCATTTGAAATCCGAGAATGATGTGAAAAGATTAGGTGCTGCCATATATTCCGAGATAATGCTTTCGCTGAAAAAAAACAAATTAATTGCCAATTTGAGAGATATAAGATATATCCACGATGCCCATAATTATGGCTGGTTGCTGTTGAATCCAAAAATGGCAGAAAAATTGTAGATTAGGAAAGGATTTTGGCTACTGACTAGTATTTTTGAACTTATTCATCATAAACGGGACCTCGAGTTTTAAGACGTTGCTCATAGTTATTGAAATAATTAAGCCTAGTAGTAAACCTCCAATTAAATCAGTCAAATAATTTAATCCTAGAAATAAATTTGACACCATTAGCATTGGTGGCAGTATCCATAGAAGATGAGCATATTTTTTTCTTTTTAGTCGCAAGATAGTTGTGACAATGTAAGCAAATGCAGTTATGATAGCTGTGTGATTTGAGGGGTAGGAGAAATTGCGGGCCCCCGTCAATAAACTATCACTTTCAAGTTGAAAACCCTCGGGAAGGTTGGGTATCCTCTGCGATTCCGGTGGTTTTGGCTGAGCAATTAGTGGTTTCATATAAGAAACCAGTATGGCTATTGTCATGATTGTTATCATCAATATCATTCCCATTTTTCTCGTTCTTCTTATTATGGTAAAAACTATGGCCAGAAAAATTAGGTTTATCACCTCTCCAAAAGATGAAATGATCACGAAAAAGTAGAGTAAATATTGGTCAGGACTAAAACTGCCAAATGCATTGTAGACTAAAACATCTATTGACGAAAAATATCGGAAATGGACTAAAACCGTAAGTATCATGAATGCGACTAAGATTGCTAAGAATTGAAATGATCGAATATGTATCAATCATGATTACCGAATAATCTTAGAGATCTAATTGGACCCAGACATTATTGAAAATAGATCAAAATAGTACTGCTCATTAGTTACAACATTGGTCAATAGAGTGAAGATTCATTTTTAATTTGTTCTGCTGATTTTGGATCATTATCTGAATAATATTTCACCATTCCTACTTTTAGTACCTTCAATGAAAGGAGTGCGCATTTGATTCTTGCAGGCCCCAAGTTCGTCAATACAATATTTTCAAGGATGTCTTCCTTTTTCAAATCCTTGACTACATTCAAATCCTTACCAATGACCAATTCTGTTAACATAGAGGCACTAGCCTGACTAATTGCACACCCTTTACCTTCAAATTTTACGTCTTTGATCACCCCACCATCTACCTTCAAATGAATATCTATTTCATCACCGCAAAGAGGGTTACTGTCATGAACTGTAACATCTGCGTTCTCCAATTTCCCTTTATTTCTTGGATTCCTGTAGTGATCTAGTATGATCTCTCTGTATATATCATCACTCATATTTTGAAGATTCTCCCTGCCTCTTTAATAGCATTAACGAACTTATCTATTTCTTCTTTAGTATTATAAATGTAAAAGCTTGCTCTGGATGTTGCTGGAACGTCTAGTCTTTGCATTAATACTTGGGCACAATGATGACCGGACCTTATCGCAATTCCGTGATCATTCATTATTGTTGCGAGGTCATGAGGGTGGATATCTGCAATATTGAATGATATAACTCCTCCCCTGTATTTGGGATCACTTGGGCCGTATATTGTAACATACTCTAGTGAAAGAATTGATTCCAGCGCATAATCTGTCAGACTTATCTCATGTTTCCTGATGTTTTCCATTCCAATTTTTTCTAGATAATCAATAGCTGCACCAAATCCTACAACGTCAGCAATATTTGGAGTACCTGCCTCAAATTTGTAAGGGACCTCGTTGTAACTTGTGTGAAATTTAAAGACCTCCTTAATCATATCGCCACCGCCCATAAATGGTCTCATTTTCTCAAGAAATTCTTTTTTTGCGTATAAGACTCCCACTCCAGTGGGACCTAACATCTTGTGTGCGGAGAATACCAAGAAATCACAATCCATATTTTTAACATTTACTGGCATATGTGGTACTGACTGTGCACCATCGACGATAACTGGTATGCCATGTTGGTGAGCTACCTTTATAATCCCTTCAATTGGCACAATGGTGCCCAGTACGTTTGACATATGACTAAGGGAAACCAGTTTCACTTTTTTTGAACAAATCAATTCTATCATATGTTCAAGATCTAAAAATCCGTTTTCATCAATTCCAACATATTCTAATCGTGTTCCAATCTCTTGACATAGTATCTGCCAGGGTACTATATTGCTATGGTGTTCTAACTCGGTGATAACAATGCCATCATTTTTTTTGAGATTTGATCTGGCCCAAGAATGTGCAATAAGATTTATTGATTCTGTCGTGTTCCTCGTAAAGACGATTTCTTCAGGGCGCGCGCTAATAAAATTTGCAATTTTCTCCCGACTTTGCTCATATAATTCTGTTGCCTCTTCGGCTAGCTGATAGACTGCTCTGTGGATATTGGAATTATAATTTGTATAAAAATCCGTGATCGAATCAATCACAGAATATGGTTTTTGCGTAGTAGAAGCATTATCCAAATAAACAAGTTCCTTGCCATTGATTTTTTTCTTAAAAATTGGAAAATCATTTCTTAATGCATAGCTGTCTACAATGCTTCTTTGCATCAATTTTTAAAATAAGTAATAAGAGATATAAACTTAGATTACGGCCCTTGACTCGAAAGCAAATTTGGAATAGTTTTCTGCAACCGGTAAACAATAGTTAGATAGGTTCTCGACACACATAATCTTACCATGAGTCATCTTCACGAACCACTTTTTATAATACAAACTGTCATGAGGACACAACAGGCTTAGTTTTTTAAAGATTTTTGAGGTTAAGGCTCTCCCCTTCTTATCTCTATCAAGCAATAGTATGACCTTTCTACCATTTCTTGATACATAGTCTACAAAATTAGTAATTCCCTTAAAATTATTATATACCAAGATTTCACCCTGAAATCCTAAATCTCTCAAGGCAATTTCATCCTTCTTACCCTCTACTGCGACAACTGCTCCTGCTTTAGATTCGTGATTTAATGATTCAATAAACTCTCGAATTTTTAGGACAATTTCATCCCTTTTATGTATCATCTACCAAATAGAATTACCAATCCAACGTTAATGAATATTGTCTTGATATCGCAAGGTTTTTTCAGGTACTCTTAATAGGCAAACAATATGAATTCATGATTCTCTAAAAGGATCGCCAGGTCAAACTGTATCAAAACACTAAAGTCACCAAATGACTCTTAGCAAAGACTTATTTTTCATTTCATTTGAATTAAAATATTCACATGTTTGAAAATTACCTGATGAACATCGGTGGTTCAGAATGGATAATTATAGGACTACTTGTGGTTATTCTCCTTTTTGGTTCAAAGAAATTACCTGAATTCTCTAGAACCATAGGGAAAGCTATGGGGGAATTTGAAAAGGTTCGTACTATGTCGCTTAAGCAAAAAATCGATGATGATTCCAATTACATTGGACCACGGATGGCTAGTGCTGTGGAAAGTGAACGTCATAAACTCGAAATGATAGCAGAGTCGTTAGGGATAGATCATGTCAATAAAAATGATGAAGAATTAAGGCTCCTCATTTTCGAAAAAATTAACAGATGACCTTAACATTGCTGTAAAATTGTTTTTTTAGATGTTTCATTTCAAAATTTAAATATGTGGTTTTTTCAACTCACGTAATGTCAAATTCTGCAAATAGTGGAATCAATCCATTTAAAGTGGCGCTCACTCAACTTGATGAAGTTTCATCAATGATTGGTCTTGACAAAGGTCTGCATCAGTTTTTGGCTCAACCAAAAAGGGTGTTGACGATATCTATCCCTGTTAAAATGGATGATGGAACCATTAAAGTTTTCACTGGTTTTCGTTCTCAGCATAACGACGCTTTAGGACCATTCAAAGGCGGAATACGTTATCATCCACAGGTAACAATAGATGAAGTTAAAGCTCTTTCTATGTGGATGACATGGAAGTGCGCCATTGCAAATATCCCATATGGTGGGGGGAAAGGTGGTATAATATGCGATCCAAAAAGTATGTCAGAAGGAGAATTAGAAAGAATGACTAGAAGGTATGCATATGGAATTTCAGATATTATTGGACCGTACAAGGATATTCCTGCACCTGATGTATACACAGGTGGAAAAGAGATGGCTTGGATTATGGACACGTTCTCGGTAATCAAAGGAAATTACGTACAACCTGAAGTGATTACGGGCAAACCTATACAAATTGGAGGATCCCTTGGACGTAACGAAGCAACGGGTAGAGGTCTTGCCATTGCAGTAAGGGAAGCTGCCAAAAAACTAAATATCGACATGAAAAATGCAAGCGTTGTTGTTCAGGGATTCGGAAATGCTGGGCAATTTTCTGCTCAGCTCGTTGAAGAACAAGGAGCAAAAATAATAGCCGCAAGTGATTCAAGGGGATGTATAATTAATAAAAATGGCATCGATACTGCTTCACTCAGGAAACACAAAGAAAAAACCGGATCTGTATCAAATTTTCAAGGCAGCCAAACGATTTCCAACAAAGAACTTCTTGAAACGGAATGTACAGTTTTGATTCCTGCTGCTTTGGAAAATCAAATAACTAAAGATAACGCTGGAAAGATAAGGACCAAAATCGTAGCAGAAGCTGCAAATGGACCAACTACTCCAGAAGCTGACAAGATTTTATTTAATAATAAAATCATGGTGATACCCGATATCTTGGCCAATGGAGGTGGAGTTACGGTCTCGTATTTTGAATGGTTACAAAATTTGCGTAGAGACTATTGGACAGAAGCGGAAGTCAATGATCGGCTAGATACAAACATCACAAAGGCATTTTTGGGGGTTTATGATACCCATTCAAAACACAATACAGACATGAGAAAGGCAAGTATGATAGTTGCAATAAATAGAGTTGTGGATGCCATAAAGTTAAGGGGATTATGGCCCTAACTCCGACAAATAACAAAGATAAAGAAAATTTTCAGAAAGACGTAGTTAAAAAAATTTTTCTATTCGGTCGAAAAGGAATGTCCACATGAACATGATTTGGTTACATTAGGATTATTTATCTTAAAACCAGATCCCATAAGACTCTCAATGTAATCAATATTCGTTCCTTTAAGGTATTTTTGACTGTAACTATCGACGATCATCTTGATGCCGTTTTGATCAATAACATTGTCATCTTCATCTGGCTTTTCTTCAAAACCCATACCATATGAGAGACCTGAACAACCTCCACCGGAAACATAGACTCTCAGGTACAAACTGTCCTTATTCTCTTGTTTCATAAATTCCATTACTTTCTCTGCCGCCTTTGGACTAATCGTAATCAGTTGCGTTTGGTGTGTACTTTCCATTATCAATACAATGCCCTAATAAACTATAATAACCTTTTGAAAAATGATGAAGCTGCGCAAAAACAAAAATGGGTACTTGAAACAAAAATTATTTTAAGCTTTCCTTAACCCTATGCCACTTTGCCAGACTTCCGGCCGCTGTTATCCATGTGATTACAGATTGGTAGACAGGTATATTGAACTCCTCAATTTTTTTAGAGATCTTTTCGGTAAATGGACCTCCCATAGCGCCTATCAGCATCGGTTTTTTCTTTTGTTTCTGAAAATCTGCTAGAATATCAACTATTTTTTCTTCCAGTGGATCATCTTGGAACACAAACCAGGGCATGATGATATCTACGTTAGGATCATCTAAGAACGACTGAATAGCAAATCGATAATCATCAGCACTTGCAGAACCTGTAACATCACATGGATTGCCAATTACATAAGTCGCTGGATAATGTTCTTTGAATGATTTCATAGTTTGATCACTTAATTGCGCTAGTTCCAAATCTAGCCTTTCAAAATTATCTATTGCAGCAATGATAGGTCCTGCTCCATTTGTTACCATAGCAATTTTGTTTCCTTTTGGAACGGGTTGCCATGTTAATGCCTTAAGAGCAGAAGTTAATTCTTCATAAGAATCCACAGAAATAATTCCAGTTTGTTCAAAGGCTCCACTTATTACAGCAAAGGATCCACCCAGCGAACCAGTATGAGAGGCTGCTTGCTTTGCTCCTTTGGTAGATCGACCATTTTTGAAAACTACAATTGGTTTTTGATGCTCTTTTATAACGTTCTTTGCGGAATTCATAAACTTGCGACCGTCTCCAAGCCCTTCTACATACAAGCCGATTACGTTTGTATTAGGATCCTGTGCCAAATAGTGTATCATATCAGCTTCATCAACATCGGACCTGTTACCATAAGAAATCATCTTGCTCAGACCGAATGCATCAGAAGTCTCCATGAACGCAATTCCAATCGTCCCACTCTGGGATAGGAAGGCTACATTCCCCTGCTTTGGTCTTAACATTCTCAGGTGACCTTGAAATGCGCAATCAAGTCTGTTTTCTCCATTAAATATACCAATGCAGTTTGGACCAATTATTCTAACGTTCAATTCATGGGATAGATCTTGGATACGTTTCTCAATAGCTGCACGTTCTCCTCCAAGTTCTTTACCACCGCCGGATATTATTACCATGTTATGGATATTCTTTTTTCCACATTCAGTAAGAAGATCTGGTACAAATTTAAGATCGACAGTTACAATAACAACATCTACGGGATCTTTTATATCCAATAGGTTTTTGTAAGCTTTTACACCCATTATTTCGGAATAACCTTTTGCGTTTACGGGATAAACTTTGCCCTTGTAATCATGTTTTACGAGGCTTTCCATGACAGAATTTCCTATCTTGCCTGGCTCTGGCGATGCACCGATTAATGCTACAGATTTGGCATTAAAGAATAGATCCATGTAACTTGAATCGGGATTAGCTATTGAAATTGCATTCTCTGAAGATTTTTCCTTAAGAATGATCTTTGCATCTACCACGTAATAACTATCAGGATAAACCACGACCGGATTAAAATCAATGCTCTCATATTTTCCAGCCATGTCCACTCCTAGAGTCCCAATATTTACAATTGCTTCACTTAACATGTCCAAATCAATCGCCTTTGAACCTCTAAATCCTTTCAGAATATTTTTTCCTCTTAGAGACTCCAACATTTTTAATGCATCACCCTTTGTGACTGGAAGAACTCTGAATGAAACATCCTTGAATAATTCTGTGTAAATGCCACCTAGACCTACCATTATGGATGGCCCGAACTGAAAATCGTTTTGGAGCCCAATAATTAATTCAACCCCTCCTGGAACCATCTTTTCCAATAGCACTCCCTTCACATCAAATTTTTCCTTAAGTCTATAAAACATGTCATCAAATGCTTTCTTAACCTCATCCTCAGAGCCTAATCCTACTTTAACACCACCGACGTCTGTCTTGTGCAAAATATCTGGAGAAACTATTTTTGCAACCAATGGAAAACCAATTTCTTTTGATTTTTCTGCTGCTTCATCACTATTTGTCACAAGTGCATATTTTGGAACCCTGATTCCGTATTCACCAAGAATTTCTTTTGAGGATTCTTCTGTTATGACTTTTGGATTGCCCTTCGAAGATTCAACAATATTCTGGATCTTTTGTCTGTCAACCATATTTATGAAAAAAGGTTTTCTTTGTTTTTAATTAACTTTACTCAAAACCAAATTTTAAGTGGGTTTGGAAGATGTCAGATATTTTTCAAAATGCTATTTTTCTTTTTGAAAAAATGCGTCAACTTGGAAAAAAAGTTACAACAATTAAAAATGCGTGAATTCCTCTTAACTTCTGGTAGTACCTGACTGGTCAATTCTTCATGAATTTGTAAATATTGCCTTCCTTCTGGAGTAATGACATAGCTACTTTCATTCCCCTTGGATTTCAAAAGATTGTATTTCTTTAATTCTAAAATGAATTTCATCATCTGTGATGTTGTAAGATGGGCTTGCAATCTTGAATATATCTCCTCGTAGTCACACTTTTTGTGCGCAGTCTTTAGAATAATAGCTATTACATCGAGCTTACTGAATGATTCCACAAAAGATAAGAAAATATATAAAATAAAAACCTCGTCAATAACTCTTATAGTAAATGGATTTTTCCATATTCCAGTAATTTTTTCAGAATAATCATAAGAAAAAAGTAGATGTTGAATTAGTCATTAATACTAAAATATTTTCTATAGCATATGTAAAATACAGTAACTAATCCACTTCTTCTCAATAACTTCAGCAAGAAAGTTGTTACTGTAAATGGTAATAAAAGGAACCTTCCAAAAAGTATTGAATTAATCAAATTATCCAGCAAAATTAGTTGAATACACTTAATTTCAAACGGGGAAAGAACTATGATTAATATGCTTTCCAAATACATACGTATTTGATGTCAAATTGTATGCTTTTGATTCCTCATACATTTCAAGGTAGTTTTTTCCCTTGTCCGTTGTATGGTAAGAGGTAGAGCCTTCAGATAAATTACTCCTCTCGACAACCAGTCCATTAAGTACTAAAATTTTAATGTATTTCTTGATTTGCCTATAATTCAAGTGTGCCCTGGACATTATGGATGATTTCCTTTCACCATTGACGGCAGTGAACAATATCATTGCAATAATATCCGCAGTGCTTCTATAATTCAATACTATTTTAAAAATGAAATCTCTCTATAAATAGCAGGGTAGAGAATTATCAGGTTTTTGAATAGCTAACATTTACTTTTTCTCAATTAATCTAATACTCAATTTTGCAATACTAATGTAAATTACTTGTATGCCACAACAATTATTGCCCCACCAAACATTTTTTTCGTAAAATTGACTTTGGAAAATTTATTGAGTAAAAGATCATTTAAAGTAGCATTCTTTGGCCATCGGATAAAAGTTCCATACAAAGTCTTAAACCTTAAACCTCTTTTACCAGAAACGGTGTAAGCTATTATCTTCAAAATATATTTTAGGTAAAATGTGACGAAGCTTCTAAGCAGTACGTTATCAGGTTTGCCTATATCTACAATTATGAATCTGCCCTCATTTTTGAGAACCCTGTGTACTTCAGAGATAGCTTCAACTAATGAAAAGGAATCACGTAGAGAATACCCACACAAAACAGCATCTACTGACGACTCCTTAAAAGGCATATATTCAAACACTCCACATGAGAGATTAAGTCTTTGACTATTTTGATTTTGAGCATGATTTAACATTTCACGAATCGGATCATGTAGTATTACCCTGGCATTATCATTTAGAATCTCCAATGCTTTCGACGACATATTACCAAAACCTGATCCCGCATCAAGAATTAAATCACCTGGACTAATTTGACCTCTGAGTCCAAATTCACGGTATTTATTATCTTGACCTAGGGAGATGCTGTTGTTAACTTTATCGTAAACTGGTATTATGCTCCTTAATACTCCAATGACCTCTTTCCAATAGCCAAGTCCCAATCCTGACAATTAATAAGTCTGAAAATGAATGGATATTTTTTATTTTGGAATAAAGATTCCCAAATCTTATTACGAAACTGTCCTTCCCCTCATTTACTGATCATTTCAATCCACCAGAATTAAATGGGTTCACAAAATTGATAAGGGACTCATTTTTATGGAATACTGTCTACTGAAATGGAATACATATGTGAATCTTGTGGCACCCTGTTGATACATAGTAATCAGGTAACACTTGATAGTATGAAAGACGTTCACAATCAACTTTGTTCCGTTAAAAGGCAAAATATAGTGATACCAGTTCCGCAAGTACCCCAGAGATCAGCACCAACTGCTCAACCTTCTCTTTCCACAACACCCTCTCCATCTCAAACTCTAAACTCTCCACCAGCCCAGCAATCCACCGCAGCGCCAAGCTCTGGTGGACAAACTACGATTTCTCTAACCGGTAATGGAACAAACTATTCCAAGATAGAAGGTCCAATAGATCCCGAATTCAAATCAAAACGCCAGGTAACGGGAAGCTACCAAGGAATTAAAGTATGGGGTCCAGTTGATGCACCAGGGCAACTGGGAATCTGGGGAACTGAAGTTACAGTAGATTTCGATATTTGTGTGGCTGATGGCGCCTGTATTGAAGCATGTCCTGTAAATGTCTATGAGTGGCTGGATACACCAGGACATCCTGCATCTGAGAAAAAGCCTTTCATGATCAGAGAAAAAGATTGCATTTTCTGTATGGCATGTGAAAATGTTTGTCCACCTCAGTGTGTAAAAATATTCCAAAAGAGTCAGTAATTCAATTCGAATATCAACTTGCAAATTTGAGTACTAATGTTTGACATTGTAGCTACAGGTGGCACATTTGATATATTACATAAAGGGCACTACATGCTTCTACTAAAGGCATTCGAAGTTGGACGGAATGTAATAATTGGTGTAAGCAGTGACAATTATGCAACTCTAAAAAAGAAAAAAATTACAAACGAGTATTCCATTAGACAAGAAAAATTGAAAAAATTCATTGGAGAAAATTTTAATAAATCTAATTATTCTATTTATCAACTAAATGATTTTTATGGTCCCACAGTATTGACTAGAGATGTGGAGGCCATCGTTACTACTGAGTCAACCAAAGAAAACTGTGTTAAGATTAACGAGTTAAGAAAGTCAAAAGGCATGCCACAATTGGAAATAATACTTGTTCCCTTGGTCAAGGATGAAGAAGGTAGGGTGATATCATCAACAAGGATACGAGAGGGTGAAATAGATATAAACGGAAACAAATTGACTCTTTATTAATAAGCGATACGTTACTTCAAAGCAAGGATTGGCATTAGAACCAAATTGATAAATTTTATACGTTCGAATCAAACTTAGTTGAATTAATCAATACTCTATGAAGTTTGATGTACAACATTCAATATATTTTCCTGACCAAAAGTCCTAATAACAACAACGGGGCCTAATATTAATTCTCTTACAAATTCCCTCAATTTTACTGCATTTATGTTATCCTTCATTAGAACGGCATGACATGATTTATCCTTCAACATTAAAACAATTTCATTGTCCACGATTTTTATTACTTCAATCACAAAGTGTACGCTATCCTTATCAGGTAACAACATGCTTCCTAATTTTTCGGTTTCATATGAATCAAGACATTCAAATCTTGTAACTTTATCCAAATATTCAACTATCCTCACTGTACATGAAATCAGTGACTGAGTCTTTAGCCTTTTCTCTTCGTTCCTGAAACATGGAAATAAATGAGGTTGAATGATTTGATAGATCATGTTTACACTCTCCACAAAGAAGATTGCCACTCCTGCATTTTAGTTCCCTCTCATTGGATTCTCCAGGCGTATCAAACAGATACTTGAGGTATGAAAAAACAGAACATACTGCAGGATTTCCACCCAATTTTTTCTGAAGGGAAATTGTTGGCTGTCCTCCTGTGAAGGCATTGGATATTTTTTCTTCAATTATGTCTGGATCATCCGTGGTGAATAAAGCTGTTTCAGGATTTGATGATGACATCTTGCCTACAGTTTGCAAACTTGGCAGAAATTTACTATGTATTTGTGCCGGTTTGTAAAAGCCAATTTTTTCTGCGATGTCTCTCGTCAATCTCCAATAGGGATCCTGATCAATTGCCGCCGGTATCAGAACAGGTGTGGGCTTCCCTTCAATTATAGTAGGCAGAAAACATGGAACTCCTTGAAGGGGAGGAAAACCGATCATTCCAATATTGGTTGAATTAGTAAAACCAAAGATACTCTTTGCAGTGGAAAACGTGATCCTTTTTGCTATTTCTAATGAGTTTGAATAAAGATGTTTTATGTGTCTTGAATTGACAATTATTTTTGTTTTACTCTTTTTGAAACCTATTGCAATAATGTCAAGGATATTCTCATATACATTCTTGTTGATTTCATCCATTGTTTTGTCTCCAAACAAGAATTTTTCATCATCAGTTATTTGGAATAAGAGATTTGAATCAAATTTGTCTTGTAAGTGCTTGGTGAGAAACCATGGCATCAAGTGACCAAGGTGAACCATCCCAGATGGTCCCCTTCCTGTATACAAATAAAATTTTTCATTGTTTTCATACATATCTAAAATCCAATCAAGATCTCTGTGAGAAAAAAAGAATTTTTGTCTAAGTAATGGATGTAATTCACCTGTAATTGATTTAATTTTTTCAAGTATTTCGTCAGTTATTTCCTGCGTTCCGAATTTTTTTATTAATCGTGCATAATCTACTGATCCCTCTACTTTCCATGGGGTTACTTCAAAATCATCAGAATAATCATCTTTGAATGAGTCACTCATTTTTTTATATATACATGATTCGAGAGCTTTAAACGTTTAAAAAGTATTCCATCAAAGTCTGATCCATATTTAAATGACGGAACTAAATTTGCATAAAATAGAAAAAAAAATTCTGCTATCACTTGTAAAACACGATAAAACAGATATTGAGAAATTGGCATCTATCACGAACCTTTCATTAGATAATGTAAGGCGTGGGATAGAATGGCTAAAGTACAAAGGAATGGTGTCGGTGTCTGTCCACAAGGATTCAACAGTTCAACTCATTTCAGAAAGATCAAATGATGGACGTCCAGGTGATAAACCACATGTTTCAGATAATTTAACATTACCAGAAAGAAGAATAGTTAATGCCATAAAAAACAAACATCGAAAAAATATCAAGATTGGGGAACTTGCCAAACTGTCTAGTATGTCAAATATTGAATTTAGCGTTGGAATACAAAATGCGCTTAGAAATGGTTGGCTGAATAAAGCGGAGGATACTCTGAAGATTACAGATAATGCAGAAAATCTATCGCTCGAAGAGACAATTTTAGAGAAAATCTCGAGATTAAATAAGATAAAACTTTCAGAATTATCAGATAAAGAATTACATGGGTTTACTCTCCTAAAAAAACGTCCAGGATATCTCAAAGAAACAATAGAAAAAACTTTCGACATTTCCCTTACAAATGAGGGTAAAAAAGTAGCATCAAATATTAAGAACGACGGAGAGGGAGGGATAGGCGCAATTACATCTGAAATATTAGGTACTGGAAAATGGAAGAATAAGAAATTTACGGAAATAGATGTAACTTCCCCTGTCCGCTCTTACGCCATGGGAAGAACGCATCCTCTTACCGATATAATTAATGAAATTAGAGAAATTTTTGTGTCGATGGGATTTTCTGAAATTGAAGGATCAACTATCCAATCTTGTTTTTGGAATTTTGATGTGCTATTTACTCCTCAAGATCATCCCGCAAGGGATATGCAGGATACCTTCTACTTGTCAAATTTGACCGATGAAGAAATAGATCCTGTTATTAGTAATAAAGTATCAAACTTTCACAAGACAGAATGGAGTTATGATTGGGATATTGAGAAATCAAAGCAAACCGTTCTCCGTACCCATACTACCCCCGTTACTATAAAATATTTATCAAAAAGTAAGTTGAATAATGGAAGGATTTTTTCAATAGGACGAGTTTTTAGGAATGAAAAAATGTCTTACAAGCATCTAATGGAATTTCATCAGATCGAAGGAATTGTAATAGGTGAAACAGTTAATTTAAGAGATTTGATGGGTCTGCAAGAACAATTTTATTCCAAACTTGGATTAGAAAAGGTAAAGTTTTGGCCCACCTATTTTCCATATACGGAACCGTCGTTGCAATCAATGGTTTACATAGATAAACTTGGAAAGTGGGTCGAATTGTTTGGCATGGGAATGTTCAGACCAGAGGTAACTCAGTCAGTAGGTATAATGAATAATGTACTTGCCTGGGGCGGTGGGCTTGAACGTATTGCTATGATGAGATATGGATTGGATGATGTACGCGAACTCTATGATAATAAGCTATCGTGGTTAAGGATGCAACCAATATGCCCGTTGTAGAATTTCCACTAGAAGATATCAATAGACTTTTTTCTGATTACGATCTAGAATATATTCTAGATATGCTACCATTTATAGGACTAGATCTAGAGTACCGAGATGATAAGTGTATTAGATTGGAATATAGTCCAAATCGTCCAGATTTTTCCACTTTTTATGGCATTTCCAGAGCTTTAAACGGATTGTTAGGGAAAGAAGTAGGAATACCAAAATTTGAGGTATACGAGAATACAAAAAACCTGATTAGAGTAGATACTTCGGTTGCAAAAATACGGCCATTTATTGTGGGCATCGTTGCTAAAGATCATAAACTAAATAACAATATCATCAAGCAAATTGTTTCTATGCAGGAAGATCTTCATAATGGAATAGGAAGAGGAAGGTCAAAAGCATCCATAGGATTTCATAATTTGGACAATATAGAGTTTCCATTGGACTACACAACAACATCAGACAATCTGAGCTTTGTTCCTCTTGATAGTTCTTATTCGTTGGCATTAGCTGAAATACTAGACAAATCTGAGTCAGGCAAGAAATTTGGGAAGCTGTTAAAAGGATCTCAATATCCTATCTTAAGGGATTCTAAGGGAAATCTAATATCCTTTCCTCCTATCATAAATAGTGAAGTAACAAGAATTAAGGATGGAGTTGATAATTTATTCGTAGAAGTTACAGGTATTGACAAAAAAACTGTCGACAATGTTTTGGCAAATATTGTTGCTACATTAGCTGACATTGGATTCAAGTTAGAGACCGTGGTTAGGCAACAAGGTAGTACTCACAACTCCTTCAACGCAAATTTGAATAACACCTTAAAGAACGTCAAAACAAATTACATCAACAAGGCTCTTGGTCTATCATTATCAAATGAGGATGTCATAAATTGCCTCCGAAAAAGCAGATTGGATGCGACAGTTGTAGACTCAAGTACCATTAATTGTGTGATTCCAAATTATAGAATGGATATTTTCGGCCCCATTGATATTGTTGAAGAAGTGGCAATCGGATATGGACTGTATAATATGAAACCTTCTTTACCAGAATTCAGACTTTATGGTAACAAGAGCAGGCAAAATTATTTTTTTGACAAGATTCGACAGGCAATGGTTGGCATGGGATTAATTGAAAACATAAACTTCATTTTAAGTAATAAAGATATTCATTTCAAAAAAATGAATCTACATAGGACTAATTTTTTTACAGTGAATAACTCAAAGAGTGATGAACATGATATATTGAGGCAATCACTTTTACCATCTTTACTATTTTCGCTATCGAAAAATATCCATGAAGAATATCCACAAAAACTGTTTGAAATAGGACCAATTTTCAAACTAGAAAAAGAAAATTTTGAAAAGTGGAGTTTGTGTTGTGTAAATGCATTTAATGGAGTAACATTCAGCGAAATTAAAGCAGTTCTACAGACACTTATGGAAATTTGCTTTAATGCCAAATTTGAAACAAAACAGTCAGAAAATTTACCGTTTGTTAGGGGGAGGAATGCCGATATAATCTACAAGGGGAACATCATTGGACAAATAGGAGAAATTTCCCCTTTACTAATAGATAGTTTTAAAATAAAAATGCCCGTTGCCGCGTTCGAGTTAGATCTCACGAAATTATTAGGTATTTGACCAGAATATTTATAATGACACGAAGTAATGATATTATTACTTGGTCAATTGCTAAATTGACCAAGTAGCCCCGGTAGAGAGTGCACTACGAGATATACATTTAATGTATGGCTATCAATGACTAGTTGTGGGTCAGAAACGGGGTACATCTACCTACTCTATTAATTGTAATCTATTTTTTGTCTCCAGAGTTAAGGTATGCATGACCGATGAAGGGAAACTGATTTGCGGATTAATTCTTAATTTCATTAAAAAAATTCAAAATCAATGATTTTGCTTTATCAGTGATATTAAATTGATTTAAAATTATATTCGGATTTTTGAAGAGCTTTATTCTAAACTCAGGATCAGTATGAGCCCTACGAACTATATCATTTATTGCTTTCAGGTCGCTGTCGCTATATTGCAAGCTATCGAGATATACCTTTTACACCTATATCAAATTTTAGAAAAATTGATATTGATACCAAATTATTCAATCTTCTATGGAACTTGAGTCAATATTGCTCAGAAGCCAGAAGAAATTGAAGGGAAAAGTATCATCAAGGACGAAAAGCGTACAAGAAACCCTTGATACTATACTTCCTGTTTCAAGCAATATTG
This sequence comes from Nitrososphaeraceae archaeon, assembly GCA_035620895.1. Taxonomy (GTDB): domain Archaea; phylum Thermoproteota; class Nitrososphaeria; order Nitrososphaerales; family Nitrososphaeraceae; genus TA-21. The sequence goes on along the minus strand of DASPFY010000010.1, from coordinate 44,545 downwards.
GAGTAACAAGACTCGCAGACATTACAGATATGGACATTCTTCGCATACCCAATTTTTCTGCCGTTCTGCCAGGAACCGAAGATTACATTTGGGTTTATAGTGGAAAAGGACCTACAAAATTAGATGCAAAGGCAAGCGCGTTAATGGAAAGCATTGAAAGATATTGTTCATTGCCCTCTGCCAATCAAAACAGGATGATTCAAACATCCTATAAAGAAGTTTCAAAGGTTTCAAAGGCACTTCATCCTTCTAATGTGGTTGAACCAACGTTGTTTGAATATGATGAAGATATGATTATGGATTTTCTAACTGGATATGATTTGATAAATAATATACAGATGATGGTGCCTGCCCCACTGGCTCTTTTTAGATATTCTCCCAAACCGCCTGCCGTAAATCCATTTGCATATCATCATACTAACGGTCTTGCCTCTGGCAACGTTTTAGAAGAAGCAATATGCCATTCACTCTGTGAGGTCATTGAAAGAGATGCAACAAGCCTCGCGGAATTAAATGCAAGTGCTCTGCCATACAATACACTCAGAACAATGACTAAATATTTATCTGACAATGGAGTAATTACCGATCCTATTCCTAGTACCGAATTTGTGGATGATGATACCAAATATCCTGATGTCGATATTTCAAATATTGATTTCAAACCTGTTTCAAATATGGTAGGAAAATTTAATGACTCCAATATATCACTGATAATTAAGGATATTACATCTCCGATTGGAATACCAACATTTAATGCTAGTAGTATTGAGTGGATAACCGAAAATTATGGATATCTTGCTGAGGGACATGGGACTCATCCAGATGCAAGAATTGCATTATTGAGAGCAATTACAGAAGTTTCGCAAACACGAGCTGCAAATATTCAGGGCGCCAGGGATGATCTCCGAAAAATCTCATACGGAAATAGCAATAGTGACGAAAAGAAGACTTGGCAATTTATGAAATCAAAAAACTCTGTCAAGTTTTCTGAAATAAAATCTTATGTAAATGACGATATTTTGGATGATATCAACTTTATACTTTCAAGGCTAAGTACAAATGGATTGAACCAGGTAATTGTAGTTGATCTCACAAATCCACAAATAATGATACCTGTAGTAAGAACAATAGTACCTGGGTTAGAAACATTCAAAATCACAAAGGCTGTGGTCGGAAAAAGAGGAAGGGAGTCTTTTAAAACATGAGCAAACCTATAGTATATCTTGGACCTACACTGAGTAGGGAGGAAGCAATTAAGATTTTAGACGCTGATTATAGAGACCCTGCAAAGAAAGGAGATTTTTTGATGTTATCACGAGATTCAGATGAAAAAAAATATGTTGGGTTCATAGATGGAGTTTTTCTGCATGACTATCCCCCGCCACCAATTGAGGTATATCATCTTGCCACCAGAAAAAATATTGAACTAATAGGTGCGTCCAGTTTAGGGGCATTAAGGGCCGTTGAATTAGAAAAGTTTGGAATGAGAGGAATCGGTAAGATTTTTCAGCTGTATAAGAATAGTGTAATTAACGCTGATGATGAGGTCGCAGTAACGTTCGTTCGGGGAAGCAACATACTGCAGTCTGAGGCAATGATTGATATCCGGTTCAATTTGTTTTTGGCGTACAAAAAGGGGATAATAACAAATGAGACCAAAAGAAGAATTGCAAAGATTGCAAAAAACATTTACTTTCCATTTAGAAATTATGAAGATATCATAAAATTGACCCAACAACAATTGCCTTCAATTTATGATGAGCTTGAAAGTTTTAGGAGCTACATACTGAAAAATAGGGATAGTCTAAAAGCTCGTGACGCAATAAAACTTTTGAAATATCTAAAAACTATGTCAGAATAATCAGTGATCTCAATTCATTGTAGAAAAATTTTTGACTATTCTGCCGAGAGATCCCAAAAGTTTGCGTCCTTAAATTCTTCAATTGGCTTTCCCAGTTTTTTCCATTCTTTGAACGATCTTGAATACAATCTAATTTTTTTCACGCCTCCCATCCTCAATGCATAGTATGCAAGCCCTGATAGAGTTCCTACACTGCCACAATAGGTTATGACCTCATCATTTGTAGATATGCCCCTATTTTCCATAAATCTCTTGATTTCTTGGGGTTCCCTTAGTATTGAATCAGCTGTTCCTAACATGGTATAAGGTAAGTTAGTAGCCCCTGGAATATGCTCAGTCAAAAAATTTAGGCGTTCTCTTGAATCAACAAGAATCTTATTCTGCTTGCTTTTTGCTTTCTCTACTTCATCATAGTTGGCAAATATTTCATTATTTACTCTTAGAGAATGTTTGGCATGAGGAAAGAAATTCACTTTTTTCTCTGTTTCAAATCCATAACTTTTCCACGTAGCAAAAGTTGTTTCAAGTAATGATGTGTTTGAATGCCCGACATACTGAAATGTCCATGCGACCCTCGCAGCAAGTGCACCAAAGGTATCATCATATACAACAACAGGAGTCTTATCAGAAATTCCAGTTTGTTCTAGCAATTGAACTATTCTTTCTGGGGAATCATTGTCAAGTACTTTGGCAAGGGGTATTGATACTGCTGTCTTAATATGTTCTTTTTTATACTCGTCTTCTTTCCTGACATCCACCACTCTTACTGAATTTTTCCTAATCAAAGTTCTAAGTATATCTGCGCTTGTAATGACATCTTGCGAGTTGTTGAATGTATGATTCTTTGATAGGATGCTTTTAGTTCTTTTTTCCTTGGAAGTATATTTCAAGCTGCACATTCACCTTTTGCTGTCTTTGCACTAAATTTAATATCGTTACCATAATCCATATAGGATTCTGGATCGTCACTAGGATTTGGTAATGATATAGTCTGCATCAAGGCCTTTTTTATGTCATCCAGGTTCTTTATTACTCCAGTATCATTGATTGCTCCATTAATCAATTTGCCTATCCACTTTGTGAGTGATTCATTCGCACTTCGTTCCTGTCTGTATATTTCAATTATTTTTATTATGGTAGAAATGACTCTTTTTGCTGGCACACGCATTACAGTTCTACCCAGCATACCCTCTTCTCCATCCCTTCCTCCAAACATCATCGTGTAAGTTGGAGTCATGGTTCCCTCTATTCTTGATGCTCCACCATAGAATCCAATTGTTGCAATCTCATGTTGACCACAAGAATTGGGACATCCACTTATCTTAATCGTTGAGTCTCTAAGATCATCCTCAGTATCCAGTCCTAGCTCAATGAATTTGGACTGGATTTCTTTTGCTAGTCTATGAGAATTGGTTATTGCTAGATTGCATGATGTTGTACCAGAACATCCAACGGCAGATGACATAGTCAGTGCACCCGGATTTGCAAGGCCAATCTTAGCAAGATCGTTATAAAACTCTGGTAAATCCCTGGCTTTAACGAATCTTACTGCAAAGTTTTGATTTGGAGTATTCCTGGCACAACCTTCACCAGAGTAATTCTGAATAGTCTTTGCAAGGGACCGAAGTTGGTTTGATGTTATATCACCGGCGCCTAGTGTAACAAATACAACAAAGTAACCATTCTGTTTCTGCGACACCACATTGGAGTGAATCCATCTTTTGTAAGGATCACTATTAATGTCCACTTTTTCATTAATTAGTGGTAATTTCTTACCGTTTGACAATTGTCTAATACTGGTGCCTTCAAAGTCCACTTTGTATCTATTTAATGTTTCAAGTGAAATGGTCATTTCTACATTTGATCTTTCCTTGAGGACTAGTTTCTGGAATTTTTCCCACCCCATTTCATTGACCAGATATCTCATCCTATTCCTAGCCATATTTTCGCGATTACCAAGTCTATCAAACAACCTCACTACAGCCATGCAAGTAGACACGACTCTCTCTTCAGGAGTAAATTCCTCTAACTGGTGCCCTATGAACGAAGCAGCTCCAAGCCCTCCACCGAGGTATATCTTGAATCCATTAGCTTCGTCCTTTTTCATCGGAATTAAGCCGATATCAGCAATCCTAACCAAACCATGATTCGAACAACATGCGAAATTGATCTTAAATTTTCTTGGCAAATTTTGACATACTGGATTTCTAAGAAAGAATCGTGCAATTGCCTTTGCATAAGGAGTCGAATCAAATTCCTCGTCTGGACAGACACCAGCAAAATGGCTACACATGACGTTCCTGATTGTATTGCCACAAGCCTCTCTTGTTGTTAGTCCTACCTCAACTAAACCTCTCATAACCTCACTTACATCTTCAAGCTGGACCCAGTGAAGCTGAATATTTTGACGAGTAGAAACATGGGCCGAGCCAATTGAAAAGGCTTCCGACATTGATGCAATCTTCTCTAACTGTTCTGGTGTTATCTCACCGCTAGGAATTTTGATCCTAATCATACTGTAATTCTGTTGCAGGCGGGATCCATAAGCTCCATGCTGAAGTCGGAAACGCCGAAAATCATCTTCACTCATCTTTCCCTTTCTAAAAAGTTTAACGTTTTGACCAAAAATCTCGGTTTCCTCTTCTTTTCCCCACCTTGGATTGGATTTCGGAGAATAATGATTTTTATCTGCATAATTTAGAACTTCTTTTTTCAATACCCTTCTAATTTCTTTTTCAAAACCATATATTTTTTGTGGAATTAACTATTTTTGGCATTTTAACTAGATCAACGGGGTAAATTACTCCTTTCGATATTAAACTGCGATCGGATATTTGTTTATATCATATGAATGAGATGTGTGACCTTTGATATTCAATAACAAATTTGATTGTTCAAATCAAAAGGGAATTCTTAACAAATTGGCGATTCAAAATTAATGTAGACTAAAAAGAGTGGATGGGGAGAGATTTGAACTCTCGACCACCTGTGTGTGAGACAGGTATCATAACCAGTCTAGACCACCCATCCCAAGTTTGATTAATATTTTCCCAATTAATATCTTGATAAATTTCTAGCAAATGGCACAAGAATAATTGGAAAATGTACTTACGTCCCTTCGCTAAATCCAGTCAAGTAAGTCTGCTGTTCTTCGGTGAGGGCATCTATATTGATGTCCATTGATTCTAATTTTGCTTTTGCAATTTCTTGATCTTGTGATCTTTCAATATCATATACAGCTGGAGAAAGCGATCCCTTCGATTGAATCAGCTTAATAGCCGAAAGAAGCTGATTTGAGAAGCTCATATCCATTACCTCTGAAGGATGACCTTCTGCAGCGACGAGATTCACTAATCTTCCTTCACCGATTAGATATATTTTATTTCCCTTCTTAAGTTCATATTCAGTTGTGTTCTCATTGATTTGTTTTATCAATTTAGAGTTTGATTTAAGGGCATCGACAGAAATCTCGACATTGAAATGTCCTGCATTGGCTAGGATGCTTCCGTCTTTCATCTTCAAAAAATGTTCCTGTCTTATTACGTCCTTACATCCAGTCGTGGTAACAAATAGATCACCTGTTGTAGCAGCAGACGTCATCGGCAAAACAGAGTACCCATCCAGTTTTGCCTTCAATGCTGCAATGGGGTCAATTTCAGTTATTATGACATTGCCTCCAAGCCCAGCTGCCCTTTTTGCTATTCCTTTCCCCACATGTCCATATCCAGATACAACAACATTTTTGCCTGCAATCAGTATGTTAGTAGCCCTAATTATCCCATCTAAGGCTGATTGTCCTGTTCCATAAACATTGTCAAAATCGTGTTTTGTTTCAGCATCATTGACGGCCATTATGGGATATTTCAGTTTACCATTTTTCCCCATAGCTCGTAATCTAATTACTCCTGTGGTGGTTTCTTCAGTTCCACCGTAAATTTCGCTCATATGTCCGGCGGAATTATGCATTTCAACAGTCAAGTCCGCTCCATCATCTATAGTAACGTTAGGGTTTAGTGCCATTGTTGCATGAATATCATCGTAGTACTGTTCATTCGAAACACCTCTACTTGCAAATACAGAGATTCCTTCATGTACTAGTGCAGCAGCGACATCATCTTGTGTACTCAAGGGATTGCAACCACACCATGCTAAATCAGCTCCCAAATCGCGTAATGTACGAATTAGAACACCCGTTTCTTTTGTAACATGCAGACATCCGGCAATCTTCACGCCCTTAAAAGGACTGTTGAGTTTAAATTTTTTTTTAAGATTAGATAAAACTGGCATATGAACCTCTGCCCAATCAATCTTTTTCTTTCCCTCTTCAGCTAAATTAGGGTCTTTGATTCTATATTTCATTCATCTGTGTGACCTATTGGAGATATATTATTCTTCACCTCAAATTTAGTAATATCGCGGATATGTTGAATCCAGCAGTATGAGTACAATAATCCAAATATCTTATTGTTAATTAGGTTTGGTCAAGTGGATATCCCATAATAAAGAAGAATATACGCAAACTAATATTATAATAATTGCAAGAACTACTTTATCGACAGAACCATGAGAAGGCTCCAAATTGCGGTTATAGGGTATAACCAAGATAAATCAAGCGAAAAAACAAACCAAATAGCATATCAGGTTGGAACCGAAATAGCGAAGGCAAATGCTATCCTAATTTGTGGTGGACTGGGAGGTGTTATGGAATATGCATGTAAAGGAGCAAAAGAACATGGAGGTTTGACTGTTGGAATCATTCCCCAGGAAGAAGCTCAATTTGCTAATAGGTTTTGTGATGTTGTTATTGCAACAGGAATAGGTTATGCCAGAGACTTTGTCGTGGCAACCTCTGCAGATGGAATTATTGCTGTGGGTGGAGGCGTAGGGACGTTGATAGAGCTATGCGTTGGGTATATGTTAAAAAAAATACTGGTAACAATTCCCAGTAGTGGAGGCACTGCTGAAAATTTTGGTGGGAGATATCTTGATGATAGAAAAAGGGTATTCATACAAACATCACAAGATGCTTATTCTGCAGTCAAAGTAATATCAGACTATTTTGAATCACAACAAGAACCATAGAGGCAGATACTAAATATGGAAACAAGAAGTCTATGTTGAAATAGTCTTTAGATAAGGATCAGGGGTGTAAAATGATCCATTTGTTTCTTCCAATTGATTCAGAGTATTTATAATTTTTTCAAGCCCAGACTCCATCCCAATCTCAAATAGTTCTCTTTTAAGACCCATTCCCAATTTCAGAGCCAATTCAACATCCTCTCTTGTACACACACCATTGGAAATCAACCATGCTGCATTATTTATCGCAACCGATAAAATCCTTATTGGATCGTATTGTTTTGCTTCCTCTTCGGATAATGGAACCCTTTCATAATTCTTGTCACCATAAGAATAGAACCCGTCTCCTGATTTTTTACCGTATTTTCCTGATGAAAATAGTTGTTCTATTTTAGGATGTGGATTTACTACTTTTTTATCACGAGAATACATTTCGATAGTGGCCTTGTGGATGACATCAAGTCCAGTATAGTCAGCCAATTCAAATATACCCATTGGTAGATACATTTTAAATTTCACTGCAGAGTCAATTTGAGTCATACTTTTGCTGTCATTCTCTAAGCAGTATGCAGCCTCGTGCACTAAAGGTATGAAAATTCTATTTACAATAAATCCAGGTACATCCTTGTTACATAAAATAGGATCCTTTGACAATGATTTTACAAAATTGATTCCTAGGTCAACAATTGACTGAGCAGTACTTGCCCCTGGAATAACCTCGACCAATTTCATTAATTGTGGTGGATTAAAGAAGTGTAGTCCTATAAATCTGTCCGGTCGACTGGTCAATTGAGATATCTCGCTAATTGGTAAAGTGCTTGTGTTAGAGGAAAAAATTGTCTTTTCTTGAGCAAACTGGTCCACTTCAGAATAAACCTTTTTCTTTAGTTTGAGATCTTCTGGAACCGCTTCAATAAGCAAGTCAGTGTCATCCAAAGCCTCTTTCAGCTCGACAATCGGTTTTATTCTCCCATGAATCTTATCTGATTCCTGCTTGTTTATCTTATTTTTTTCAACTAGTTTATCTAGTGACCATCTTATTTTATTCATTGCACTTTCTAAAAATTTTTCCTCTATATCGCGCAATACTACATTATATCCATTCATTGCAGATACCTGTGCTATACCATGACCCATTATTCCGGAGCCCAAAACTGTGATTTTGTTTATCTGTAGCAACAGTAATATTCCACAAATTCATGATTTTTAATGTTACGATTCTGATCCATACTGATCCAAATAAATAACTGACCAAAATGCTCGAAACTATTTTATTAATAGCTGTCTATCATGAATAAGTCATATTTGATACAATCATTTGCACTTTTGCTAAATCAGGATGATCCAAAAAAATGTAGTGCACTGAAATTGATAAGATTTGGCTCGGTCTTACCAACTCGTTCTATAAGGCATAACATGCTAGTATTGAATCCTTTTGCTAGTGAAGTTGTTCACAAAACTGACAAGACTATGGCGGATTCTATCTGTGTAATTGACTGTTCATGGAATAAAGCGGAAAGTGTATTGACAAATCATAAGTATTTGACGAAAGGAATTCCAAGAAAAATACCTGCATTGTTGGCAGGCAATCCCATAAATTATGCAAGGCTTGGTAAACTGTCAAGCGTTGAATCTCTGGCGGCGTGTTATTATATACTTGGGGAGAAAAAAATTGCTTCGAGTTTACTTGACAAATTCAAATGGGGTCATACATTTCTAGAATTAAATCACGATGCATTAGAAGATTATTCAGCTGCAGAAAATAGAAAAGATATGATGAGAATTGAATTGGAATATTTTGGTCGCTATACATTGGAGAAGAATGTTTGAACATAGACTGTCATGTTTAGAGTTCATCCAGTTTCATTTTACTCAAATGGTATAGTTCCTATAATTAGTATATACAAATAAAGGTCTTCTATCCTCTATTTAACAATAACCACTCTAATATTGTGTCAAGACTTTTGCTAGTTATTGTAACTCTTATGGGACCTAGAGGTGACTCTTCATAGTGCTCAGCCAATGATATCACACCGCTGTAAGCTGCCTGTTTGTTCAATAAGAACCACGTTACATTGCCTTTTCTATTCCATTCTAAAAGCTTTCTAAAAACTCCTAAAGAAGATTTTGATCTCACCCCAACTCGAATATGGTGCAACGACATAATTCCTCTACATGTTGCTTCTACGTGTCCGTCTTTTATTACAGGTAGACATCCATTAGCAACGTTTACTAGACATTTTTTTACTTTTTCAGGATCTTCAGAAGGATTAAGTATTGTTTCTACCCTTAATTCAACATTCTCATCTTGAAGATCATCAATTCTACCTGACAATTATCTTCATTACTACCTTATCTCATTCCGTTTTCTTGAATCCATTTTTGAACTGTAAGGAAACTTCGTTCACATAGTTCTGATATTGAAATATGATTATTTGATATAGTTTCATCTGCTAAGGCTATGGGATTGCTTATTCCAACCTCCATTTCGACCCGATCGCGCTTGTCGAATTCATCTATACTAGATGGTACATCCGAACGTGCCCTTTCTTTAACATGTGAATATCTTGTAAGTGTTGAACCGTGAATAGCTAGCAATTTGACATTACCAACACTTTTTAGAACTTGTACCTCTGCCATACTTCTAATTCCATCTACTATTACCACACCAAACTTTCTGTTTTCTTTTTTCATAATTCTAATTTTGTTAACAATCAAATGCGCAATGGCTTCCGGCCCATTTTTTTCCCGTAATATTATCATCAATTTTGCAAGATTGTCGCTTGTGGGTTCCAATCCGTCATTCTGTGCAGCTTCTCGTACTACGTCACCCATAATTAACAATGGCATACCTTTCTGAGACAGATAGTTGGCGACTGTAGTTTTACCAGCTCCAGGCATTCCTGTTAAAGCCACAATTAGAATATCCTCTGACATGACAATATCAAGTGACTATAGTATTTCTCAATAATTAATGTATTAAGTTTAGCAAATTTTTTGCTGCCAGTTGTATATCTTCTCCCTTGATTGTCTTTCTTCCAGCGTGGATACATAAATCAACTGCTTGATCAGAAATTTTAGTAGCGATTGTTTCGAGTATTCTTCTAAGTTGATCCGCTGCTTCTTCGCTAACTCTTTCTCCTCCAGATTTCTTTATGATTCTGTACATTCCTGCAAGACCAAGTTCTGGATATTCTGTCATTCATCTTCAAGTATCTGAAGATTGCCTTAAAGTATTCTGTCAAAAAAATGAGAGTTCAAAATAAATTATATGTCCTATCTAGATGTATTTAACAATATTAGAAAAATATGATTGATTGGTGCATATCCTGTGAAAGAAAGCACCAACCAATTGCCCAACAATGAATTCAAGCTAGGCGTACTTTTATGTGCCGAAATTTTATTAAAAAATTCTAATACAAGTGTCTAATAGTAAGTCTTGGTAACAGAAGATTTAAAAAACATAATTAAGCAACTGATGGAAAACCGGTCGAGTAATGAACAAGAATCAACCAAGCCCGCCACCAGTTGCCTGTGTTTAGAGGTGATACAACTGGCGGGCGCTTTCATATAAATAGCTGCGAACAATTTTATAGAAATTTGTTTGAAATTGTAGTTGGTTTAAAATGAAGCTAGTCATCGTTAGCCCCGCCCCTTATCAGTGTCTTAGGTTTTAAATTCATTAGTAGATCGTAATGAATTATGGGTGAACAGTTCCATCATATCGAATTGTAACGGAAATCGAAGGAAACATGTGGAAAACATTTGATAGAAAGAATTTTGATCAAATGATCTCTTACTCACGACTGTATAACTCCGTGCAGTAAGCTTGTAGAACCCAATTGATTCATTCTGTCCTTGTGTCTATCATAATTGAACAATATAAGTAACTAGAGATATTAAGAATTCCTATATCCAAAGTAGTCGAATATTTTTTATTCATATCACTTCATTAGGCATAGATGGCGCTAAGATAGTTTTGTTTTTTAACAAATCGCCTAACGAAGTATTATTTCTGGAATTGGAATTCGTGGTTTTGCATGGTTCATCATTGATACAAAGCGTTGTAGTACAATTCCCATTTTCGCATTTTGTAGTCATATTAGTTCGAAATTGTGTATGAGAAAATGGTAGAATTGGATTGGAAGATAGGACAAAAAGGAGATAGATAACAGGAATACAAGAAATTATAAAATTCGATTTAGTTTTTGTAATCATATCATAGATCTGTCAAACTGGAATTTTTATTTTTGCACTCAAAGTAACTAAGGTAAGTCATATTCTTATATTTACAAACGCCAATTTAATTAGAGAGAACCTAATTTTCAATAACCGATGGGATTCTCTATCATCACCACCTATCCCATCGGTTCTAAGTTTTAGCAATCCCTCCCTTTAGGAACGCTTTATATTAAATCCTCATTAGTCGAATTGATTGCTTCTATCTCCACCAGTTTAAAAAGTCTTTAACGCGATTTAGGTTCAAAATAATTTTCGTGAAGGTCCTTGTAAGCAATTTTACGTTATATCACTCAACATGATGCTCATAAACGAGTTTATCGTAAAATCTAACTGACTTTACATTTACAAATTCCAACATGCCATATCTAGACAATTCCCTTCCAAATCCACTATGTTTGATACCTCCAAAAGGAACCCTAGGATCAGATGCAACCATGTTGTTCACGGTAACAATTCCACATTCCATTTCCAATGATAATTTCTGTGCCTTATCTAAATCACGAGTCCAGATACTTCCCCCAAGTCCAAATTCAGAATCGTTTGCTGCATGAATCGCTTCAACTTCATCATCGACTATCATTATAGGAGCGACAGGACCAAAAGTTTCTTCCTTTGACACTCGCATTTTTGAATTCACATTTTTTATTACTGTAGGTTTATAGAACGCACCGACGCTGCCAATTCTCTGGCCTCCTGTCAATAGCTCTCCACCAAGACTTACTGCATCTTTAACCAATGAATCGATATTATCCAGACTCTTCATGCTTGAAAGCGGTCCTATATCAGTACTGTCAGACAATGGATCTCCGACTTTCAGTTTTTCTGTTTTTTGGACGAATAATTCCATAAATTCCTTTGCAATTTTCTTTGAAACAATGAATCTTTTTGAAGCAACGCAACTTTGACCACAATTTAGAAATCTGCCCTTGATTGCACCTGACGAGGCTTTTTCAATATCTGCATCGTCCAGAACAATGAATGGATCGCTTCCTCCAAGTTCTAAGACGCATTTTTTAAGTCGTGATGTGGCACGTTGGGCAACTTTGGCTCCGATTTCAATACTCCCAGTAAAAGTAACTCCATCTATTTTTGAATCAATGAGCATCTCTGCTGTTTTTGAATTACCTATAGCAGTCTTAAATACGCCATCCGCGGCCCCGCTTTTTAAAATCGTTTTTTCAATTTCAATCCCACATTGCATTGTTGCACTTGCAGGTTTCAAAACAATTGTGTTTCCGGCCATCAACGACGGTGCTGCGAATCGCAATGCCTGCCAATATGGAAAATTCCAAGGCATAATACTTGCAATTACCCCCAAAGGTTGGAAGGTTATCATTGTCTTATTGGCGTCACTGTTTAGTGATTCATTATTGAGAAGTATATCGCCATTGTATGAGTAAAATTCAACAGCCCAGGCACATTTTTCTATCTCTGAGCGTGATTCCTTTATGGGCTTTCCCATCTCTTCAGATGCAATTCTAGCTAGACGCTCTTTATCTTTCCGTAATTGCTCTGCTAAGCGGAGCAATATTATGGATCTTTTGCGAACATCACGCTTCCATTCCCTAAATGCATCTCTTGATTTATCAACAATTTTGGTAACTTGTTCATTTGACATGTTCTTATGCTCACTTATTATCTGTTCATTGGCGGGATTGACAGTTACAACACTATTATCCATTATCTACTTGGTAATTATTAAAAGGGGAATTAATATTCATATGCTCTGATAACCTAAGGACGAATGTCAAATTTATTCAAAATGACATGAAAACTGGTTTACAATATCGTGCATTATTCACAGTATTATTCCACTAGAACTATGATAATAAATTATCAGTTACTAAATATAAGACTAAATAGATCCTACAATATATCGTTTTAATAGGAATCAAATGTCCATATCTACAATGATGCTGTAACACAAAAGATATTGAAAAATTTTAAATTTCCACTGTTTGGATATTACTTTGTGAATATTGGAATAATTGGAACGGGCCTGATGGGATCCGCAATCGCTCATAGATTGATGGAAAGAGGATTCAAAGTATTTTTGTATAATAGAACCAAGGGAAAGTCGGATGCACTGGTAAAAAAGGGTGCAATTCGAATGGGATATCCCTCAGACTTGGGAAGAAAATGTAATTTTGTAATAATAAGTGTTACAGATGGTTATGCAGTAAAAGAAATGTTGTTTGGTGACAATGGATTGGTTAATAGCAATAATAAACGACTTATAGTTGTTGATACCAGTACAATATTACCGGACGATTCCATTTATTGTGCTGGTCTTATGAAAAAAAAAGGGTACGCAATTCTGCAGGCTCCAATTATGGGAGGACCAGACGCAACAATGAAGGGAGATGTGATAACTATCGTTTCTGGTAATAAGAAAATAATTGAAAAATCTAGAAGAATTCTAACAAGTTATAGTAAGAAATTATTTAATTTAGGCAATAAAGAGGGTGCTGCCAACTTCATAAAGCTTGGACTCAATCTTAACATTGCATTAATAGCGATCTCATTGGCAGAATCAATAGTATTTATAAAAAAATCAAAAATTGATCCAGCAAAATTTCTGGAAATTCTAAACTCAACCTATTTTAAAACAGGTCTCAGTGAAGTAAAAGGTCCAAAAATGATAAAGAATAATTTTGAGCCAAAATTCTTTTTAAAAAATATGCTTAAGGATGTACAATTACTTAATGAGTCTGCAAAGCATAATGGGACCAGTCTTTCGTTCGCATCGTTGGCAGAACAATATTTCCGTATTGCATCAAATAGAGGTTACTCAGAATTAGACTATACTGCAATATTGAAACTATTCGGAGAATTTAACAACCTCGTTTCCTATCGTTAGGTTTAATAAAGAAAATTTGTTAACCTCAAGTATTAGTAGCTAAGATATTCACTACTAATGACATCTAAGCAATTAATGATATAATTCAATAATTCTCAATACTGATCATTAGTCTATTCTTACTTCTACTCATTGTGGTGAATCATTAGGTTTTTATTTTGCTTATAAGGAATTTTAACTGAGGTTTTTAAATTAGGAAAAAGAAAAGTACTAAGTGAATCTGATCTAAAGGAGTTAGTAATGCCTCAACAGGGTGAACTGCTTGGGCGTGTCATAAAACTAGTCGGGGGAGATAACATTATTGTGAAATGCACAGATGGTAAAGTCAGAACATGTAGAATTAGAGGAAAGATAAAGAGACGTATGTGGATAAGGGAACATGATCTTGTACTAATTGCACCATGGGATTTTCAAACCGATAAAGCAGATATTGTCTGGAGATATATTTCTGCTCACGCTGAAAAGCTCCAAAAGGACGGTTTCCTAGAGGGGATATAGAAAAACATCAATTTTTGTTATGTATGGTCTTCAGGATAATTTCCAATTATCTTACCATTAAAATCAAGTAGTATGATTTTTATCTGTAAACGAGACTGAGAATATTTAGTCAGATGATCATGGACCTCTTTACATAGAATATCATAAAAAATACTTAATCCAGATTGATCAATTAATTCACTAACATGTCGCGCAGAATTTGCTAACTTTATCTGCTGTACGAGCTCTTTGTTTGCTCCAGATCTATTGGCCAAGTCTGCAAGAAAATTCATGTCAACATGGGATCCCTTTACATGTGTTTGTTTTATTCCCATTGCCATTTTTGTTAATTTACCAACAAAACCTACTACATATGCCTTCTTTATTTTCTTGATTGCACATTGTTTAATACTGAATCCGATGAAGTCCCCAATTTGAATATAAGCGTGATCAGCAATTGATTTTCCATAAATAGCCCGTGCGAAGTCTTCGCTTCTCCCACCAGTAGTTAGAATAACAGAATCAGAACCCATTGCTCTTGAAACATCTATGCTTTGGCGAATTGAAGCTGCAAAGGACGCTGTCGAATATGGGATAACGATTCCAGTTGTTCCTAAAATTGATATACCTCCAATTATTCCCAATCTAGGATTATCAGTTTTCCTGGCAATTTCTTCTCCCTTTGGTACGCTTATTATTACGGATAACCCGTGTTTTTTATCCTTCTGATGATTTAATATTTCTTCAATTGCATGATTTATCATCCTTAGTGGAGTAGGATTGATGGCAGCCTTACCTATCTCGAGTCCTAATCCAGGTTTAGTGACTCTTCCTACTCCCATTCCTCCATCAATAACTATTTTACTTGATGTTTCTGAAAGAGATACCGTTGCACAAACTTCGGCACCATTAGTAACATCCGGATCATCTCCCCCATCCTTGATGACAGCAGCTGTAACAGATTTATCACCTTCATGTTTGATCCAGGCAATATCTATTGTCATTTGCTTATCTTTTGGAAGGGTAACGTTTACTTTTGATAATTTTTCTCCTTTAACCAGCGTTGAGAGTGCAGCTTTAGTAGCTGCAGCTGCACAGGTACCCGTTGTATACCCAGTTCTAAGAGATCTCTTTTTACCAACGGGTTGATCTCTTTCTTTGATATCGTCTGTGCTTTGGAACATACAATTCACTCTTTAAATGATTACTTTACCTCCATCAATAATAATAGTATTTCCAGTTAAGAAGGAAAAATTTTCACCTGCAAGGGATACAATACTTTTAGCAATTTCTTCCGGTCGACCCAATCTTTTCATGGTATTTTCATTTTTTGCTTTTAGCATTTCTTCTTTTGAAAGTGATTTCCGCATTGCCTGTGTATCTACATCTCCTAACGCAACTGAATACGATCTGATATTATATTGTCCATATTCTATAGCTATATGCTTGGTCAAGCTAATCAATCCTGCCTTTGCTATAGAGTACGGTGAACCGCAGATATGTCCCGAAATGGCAGGGGTTGAGGCGATACTGATGATAACGCCTTTCCTTCTTTTTATCATGATTTTCAATATTTCACCCGTGATTCGGAATGAGCCAACTAAATCAACTCGAATGATATTCATCAATTCTATTTCTGAAATGTTATGTACGTTTTTAAACCAAATTTTCCTTTCAAATGGAAAACCAGCATTGTTTATCAATATATCAACATTGTTAAAATATTTTGAGATACTTCCGGCAAAATGAAGTAGACTCTTCTTTTTGGAAACATCCAATTGAAATCCATAACAATTGTTGCCAATTAAGTTACACGCTTTTTGCAATTTGGATTTTTTTCTAGATGTAATAACAACGGTTGCTCCGTTTCTAGCTAATTCCCTTGCAATTTCTAATCCAAGACCTCCCGTACCGCCGGTTACAATACCTATCTTTCCATCAAGAGACAACGATCCTAGCTTCGTTCTTTGGATATTTTAATTGTTATCTAAAGCTAACACAATAACCTTTTAATTTAATATAATCAGTAAATGCTTTCAGTTGTCTTCTTTTTCAAAGGCAGGACACCTTGTTTCATTATTGAATAAAAGCGATTTTAAAATCTTAAAGGTTTTTGCTTCGTCATTAAAAAATCGACAATTTTTAAATCTTCCTACTCTGAGTCAATATTCGGACCTAAATCAAAGTTTGATTGAGCATCATTTAAAACGGCTTGTCAAATTTGGATTAATAAGTAAAAGTAATATAGGATATACATTATTGGTAACTGGACTAGATATCTATGTCCTAAAAATTCTTTCCAACAGTAACATAATCACTGCAATTGGACCTCAAATAGGTATTGGTAAAGAGGCTGAAATTTATCTAGCTCATGATTCGTCAGAACAAGACAAGATTTTAAAGATGTTCAGACTGGGGAGATCTAGTTTCAAACAAATAAAGAGAAAACGAGATGTAAACACAGGTACTAATAGTTGGTTACTAATGAATATCGAAACAGCAAAAAAAGAATACGACATATTGACCTATCTTAAAGATTCAAGTCCTTCTTTTCCAAATCCTCTGCACAGATCTTTTCACTGCATTGTTATGGAACCTATCTATGGCAGTAGGCTATCTGATATTGAAAATCTTGATTATCCAGAATTAGTTCTGCAGAAAATAATTAGCAACATGACAATTGCTTATCGTAAGGGGTACATTAATGGTGATCTCAATGAGTACAACATTCTTGTAAATGATGACAATATCTTTATTCTGGATTGGCCTCAAGCCGTTAGAGTCGATACTACTAATGCCGATGTACTACTAAAGAGAGATGTAAATAATATTATTAAATTCTTTTCAAGGAAATTTGAAATTGAAGGAGATATACATAATATCATTAACATCATAAGAGGAAAATGAATACTAAAATTGTGAGAATATTGTAAGTAAAATTTACAACTTAAATGATCCCGATTTGTCGATCTTCTCCCAAGTAAAGTCAGGTTCATTTCTACCAAAATGTCCATATGCTGCAGTTTTCGTATATATTGGTCTTTTCAGACTTAACGTTTCAATTATTCCGAGAGGTGTAGTATCAAAAATCTCTCTAACTTGTGCTTCAATTTTTTCTTCGTCAATTTTGCCTGTCCTAAAGGTATCGACCATAATTGAAACAGGTTCAGCTACTCCTATAGCATATGCCAACTGAACTTCGCATTTTGAAGCTATACCTGATGCAACAATATTTTTTGCAATATATCTCGCCATGTAGCATGCAGATCTATCAACCTTCGAGGGATCCTTTCCCGAAAAGGCACCTCCACCATGTCTACCCATACCACCATATGTATCAGCTATTATCTTTCTACCGGTTAATCCAGTATCACCTACGGGACCGCCTATAACGAATCTGCCCGTTGGATTTACCAGAAATTTGGTAGAATCATTGATAAGGTTATCACAAATTGGTTTTATTACCTTTGAAATAACTTCTTCTCTCACTTGAGATATTGAGACATCTTCAGAATGCTGAGTAGAAACAACGACAGTATCAATTTTCTTTGGAACGGAATCTTCATAGATAACAGAAACCTGAGATTTTCCATCCGGACCCATCCAATCTAAAGTTTTTTCTTTTCTAACCTTTGCCAATTCCATAGTCAATTTGTGTGCCAAAGTTATGGGCAATGGCATAAGCTCAGCGGTCTCACTTGTTGCATATCCAAACATTAAACCTTGGTCTCCTGCTCCCTGTACACCATTCTTATTTTTAGAAACACCCATGGAAATATCCGGGCTTTGTTCATGAATAGAAGTTAGTACTGAACAACTGTTCCCATCAAATCCATGTTTTAAGCCATTATAACCTATATTCTTCAAAGTTTTTCTAACTACATTCTGGGCATCAATTTTTGCGTTGGAAGTTACTTCTCCGGCTACAAATACAATCCCTGTAGTTGTCATAGCTTCTACTGCAACTCTACAGTCTGGATCCTGAGAAATTATTTCATCAAGTATTGAATCAGAAACTAGATCACATATCTTATCTGGATGACCTTCGGTTACACTTTCTGAAGTGAAAAGATAGCGTCTTGCCATTTTTATTTATGACAAATCCCAAGAATGTCTCTTTTTCTAGAGATCCTTTTCTATTTTTATGAATAACACATTGTTTCCTCGGATGACTACTTTCCCATAATTTGCAACAGGATTGGCGCCATTAAATTCTTCTGCATCCAATAATATTAAATTCATATATGAATCCACATTATTCATTCGGCCCCTGTACTCCAGCTCGTTTTTAAGTCTGACAGATACTTTCATATTTAATGAGCGCTGTAAAATTGTTAACGGTCTTTTTGGTTGTTGTGGAGATGATGACATATTAGGTTTTCACTTTTGTTTTCAAAAAATAAGATCGACAATAAAAAGTTTCTCCCAAGATCTCTTACTTTGTATATAAATAATTATAGAGTTTAGTTTTATGCGCATAATCACAACAGGATCATCATCAATTGATGAGATACTGGGAGGTGGAATTAGAACAGGTGTAATTACCAATATTTTATCAGATTCAAGGGAGGCCAGATCAAGTTTCTGCTATTCATTATGCGTAAATGCCGCAAGACTCTATTCCGATTCATCTGTAATATTTGGAGATACACAAGGATTTTTCAGGCCAGAGAAAATTCTTTCATATATCAAGGAAAAACAAGAATCAGATTCTATACTTCATCAAATAAGAAGGATGAGAATATTGTCAACAAACGTTCAAATGGTTCTTGTCAATTATTCCTTACTTCTACATCCTATTCTGGTGATTATTGATAATTTTAGTTACTTATTTTTAAACGAAAAGAAAAAATCGCTTTCGATACAAATCCGAGTTAGAAAACATTTACACGATCTCGCTATAAACGCAATTCATAATGACATTGCGATTGTAATTACTAACTCAATCTATTCAAAAAGAGAAAATAACGATTCAGCAGAGGACATATTTGAAAAAAAAATGCTTTCATTCAATGAATTATTGAATAAAACCATATCAAATCTTACACATGTGGGTTTAGAACTAAAGACAGCGAAGGTTGGTGAATCAAGATACTCTGCTAGACTGTTGAAACCTCTGACATCAGACAAATCTTACTTTACAGTTAGACCGGATGGACTCCATGATTGTTGATGCTATTTCTAACATGGATAGAAATATCATTGGAAATGTTATAGATTATTGTAATTTTCTAGATATTTATATGAATTTTGATGAATACTCAAATATTCAACTTAATAAGATTTACATTATGACAATTAATAATTATATTAATTTATTAAAAATTGCATAAATAAACACGTAGTATCATAAAAATCACATTTTATTTACATTGGCAGAAACATTTATTAATATTTTTTTACGTTATATCATAAAAAGATGCTAATGGAGAACTTCCATATCTAATTCAATCGATAGGAAGTACGACTCCATTCCATCTTCATGGAAGGTTAAAATCTATATAAAACAATTTTTATGATTGGTAAGTGGATAAACTAGAAAAATTGATTGAGATGCAAAAGGGCTTGGCCTCCATGTTAGCATCATCGAGATATCCTTCGAAGACTGAGGAGAGAATTTCATATCTCTGCACTGCAATTACACACGAAGCAATTGAACTTCAAAGATTAACAAATTGGAAATGGTGGAAAAATCCCACCAAATTTGACTCCGAAGAGGCAAAGGAAGAACTCATAGATATTTGGCATTTTGTACTTCAGGCAACTATCGAATTAGACATGACACCTGATGATATAGTCGAGTATTATTCTAAAAAGAATAGGATAAACAAGAAAAGGAAAAAGATGAACTATTGAATTATTTCGTCTACGAAGGTCTTTATGCGATTCAGATCCATCTCCCCGATTAAGTTATGAATAGTAACACGACCTCTAAATGTCTCCACATCTTCGAAGGATGAATCTAGATGAGGATAAGGGCTTTTTGATTTGATGATTTTACCATCTCTTGTGATTCCATTTTCCATTAGTGCAATTATTGAATCACCAGCTACATGGCCATGGCCATCTTTGCCACATACGACCAAATGTACAAGTTCCTTGTTTGCAATACAATATTTGATGATTTTATCAATTCCTTTGTTTTCCGACAATAGTCTACCAACTATAGCTATATTATTCATCAACCTAGTATCGTTTGATATTTCTGTTAATAATTTGATACTGGATAGGGTACAAATTGCAATCTCACTTCCATTTCCCTTATAGTACTCGTGTTTGATTGGAATTAGAAATTTGCATATTTCTCCAATGCAATTTTCAATTTTCTTGTAAATCAAGATCAAATCCTTACGGAATTGAAACCTTGTTTTATAACCCCCAACTAACCTTAGTTTTGGGAATCACTTCGATGAATGGCGCATCTCCTTCTTTCCATGGATCATTCTTCACCCAGTCGAATTTGTTATGAAACATATCGTATAAATTTTGAAATTTTCTACCTTTGTGTATAAATGTGGTTATGCCTCGTGTAACTACTGCCTTGTTCTTGTTATTCTCGGTTGTGTCTACAACCAACGATATTCTATTATTTTTATTCAGATTAGCATATTTCAGGGTATTGTAGTCTGTGGCAAAAAAGAACTTTCCATTATCAAAAATATATGAGACGGGAGTTACATGAGGCAGGTTGTTATTGCATGTTGCAATTCTACAAATTTCATTCGAACGGAGAAATTTAATTTCACCTTTACTAAAGATTACACCATTCATATTTATATCACCAATCAATGCAATTTATTATTTTTTAGAATCGGCGGATAAGTTGTAGTATTAATAGACTCAAATAATCTAACAATGATACAATTTGAATAATATCTAAGTAGCCAAATGATATAAAATGTCATTATGGTGATTATGCATGGAAAAAGAGAGCTCATTAAATGATGGGATAGTGATTGTATATACAGGAAATGGAAAAGGCAAGACGACTGCGTCACTAGGAGTGGCTCTGAGAGCCATAGGCCATGGACTTAGAGTTTGTATGGTTCAATTCATCAAGGGTGAATGGCATTATGGAGAGCTCAATAGTATAAAGAAACTAGAACCAGATTTTGAATTGATAGTTGCAGGTAAAGGCTTTATAGGAATTATTGATGATGACCATGCCTTTGAGGAACATGTAAGGGCGGCAAGAACGGCATTGGATATCGTGGAACAAAAAATTTCACTTGATACGTTTGATATTATTATCTTGGATGAAATAAATTATGCAGTACATCTGGGAGTGTTACAGTTAGCCGATGTCTTAAAGATCGTCCAAAATCGTCCGAAACATCTGTCGCTAATTCTAACTGGAAATCATGCCTGTGAAGAAATCATCATGTTGGCAGATCTGGTTACTGAAATGAAAGAAATAAAACATCCTTACAAAAAAGGAATAAAGGCCAAAAAGGGGATTGACTTTTGAAAAAATCGAATTATAAGCAAACTTAAAGTATAGTACCAAGGTGCGTATTTTCTAAATGGTGACTGATATCAAACAACTTCCTGAAGCCGGTGATTTGGTAATTGCAACGGTAAAGGAAGTTACGGGTCATGGAGCTTACGTGTCTTTAGACGAATATCAAGAATTGACCGCATTTCTGCATGTTTCTGAAATAGCAACAGGATGGATCAGGAATATAGAGAGATACGTAAGACCAAAACAAAAGACTGTTCTTAAGGTTATTAGGGTAGACAAATCGAGGGTAGAGGTTGACCTCTCTTTAAAGCAGGTATCACGTGAAGAAAGGAAGTCTAAACTCATAGAAGTAAAGAAGAGCGAAAAGGCTTCCGCCTTTATGCAGATGATTAAAACTAAAACTGGTATGAGTGAGGAAAAGATTAAGGAACTTCAGGATGTTGTATTGCAAAAATTTGATTATCTGTATGACATGTTTGAGGCCGTAGCGTTTAAGGGGATTGACTCTATAAAATCGCTTGATATTACTGACGAGGTCAGATCTGCAATAGCAGAAGAAAGTAAGAAGATCCAGATTCCTAGTGTGGAGATTAGAGGAGTGATAGAACTTAATATAAATGAACCACAAGGAATCGAAATCATCAAAAATGTCCTATCCTCGGCACAACTTGACAAGAATAATACTTCTGTTGAAATTTCATATATAGCAGCTCCGAGGTATCGGATAATTGCTAAAGCAGAGAATTACAAGATCGCTGAAAAGACATTGAATAGTGCTATTGAGAAAATATCTAACTCAGTAGGGAAAAAGGTAGGACTATTTAATTATATCAGAGAAGATTCCAAAAAAAATAGACGATGAGTATTTATGAAACATCTATTACGAAAGTGTGAATTTTGCAAGACATATACTCTTGAAGAGAAATGTACTAATTGCGATAATCGGACTCTTGATCCACATCCGCCAAAATTTTCTTTGGAAGATAAATACATTAGATACAGAATTAAGGAAAAGTATAAGTCGTGAAGAAGTACAGAATTTATCTAGCTAATCCTCAGCTAATAATAAGTAAAGTTTTGTTTGTTAGGGAAGATCTGACGAAGTATTGTTACTAGTATTCCCAGTACTAATGTTCGCGCTCTGATTATTCAATACACTGCTAGCAGCATCTATTACCTGCTCAAGTGAAGACGAGGACGAATTTCCAGTACTTGCAGCATCTAATACTTCCTGCAAAGATGTAGATTGTCCTCCGTTGATAGCTTCAAGGACTTGGTCGACGGCCTGTGAAGATATGTCTGAGCTATTCGTGACGTTTAAAACATAAGGAATCGCATTGGTGGTATTAGAGCCAGTAATATTTTCAGTTCCAGTAAAATTGCCATTCGAAGTAGCACTAGTACTATTCGAAATATTTTCTGAAATCTGTCCATAAGCACCAAAATTTGTATTTTCGGAATTGAAAATGAAGAACAACGCAGACGCAAAAATGGTAGCAAAGGCAAGAGTCTTTGTATCTATGTTCATGCAGTATTCAACGTTTCTCTATATTATATGAATTTCGAAACAATATGAAATTCCCATGGAATATTCAACTATTCATACATTTTACAATTTTTGTTCCACTCGTTTAGCGCTCAAAATATTCTATGAAGAACCCTTACTCACTGATACAAAATATTAGATGTCAGCTTACCTGAATTCATCTAAAGCGGATTTTTAAAATAACTATAAAGATATTCATATGTTAATTAAAATAAAAAAATGAGGTTTGTAGTTCTTTGTCCAGCTGCGTGACTTTGCTCCTATTGAGGATTGCATCCGCCGCTTGGCTGACTAACGAAGCAGTTGTTCTTTAATAGTTCATTTCCGTTTATGTTGAGTGGCAATCCGTCAGCATTGTTTATGTCGATATCATTCTTTAGTACATTGTTATACAATATCGTATTCTTTGTACTTTGAGCGTCTAGGAATATACCGTTTCTGCTTCCACCTATTGAATTGGCATCTACCTGTGATCTGTCTGTATTGACAAGCGTTACGCCTGCGAGATCATTACCTGTCATCATATTGGCATGTACCTGGGCTCCTGTAGATGAGTGAGATGCCACGCCTATAGTATTTGGCCCAATAAAGTTCTGTTCAATAGTACTTCCAATTGAACCTGTCATGAAGACTGCAATCTTATTTCCTTCAAATGATACTCTGTGGATATTAGTGTTTTCAGAACCAGTTATCAAAACTCCCGCTTGGAAATCCCGAATAGCGCCAGAACCCTGTACTACTACGCTATTTGAATGAGGTATTGCAATTCCGACCTTAGAACTGTTATCACCTGGTCCATTGATAGAGTATCCATTCAAGTTAATCATTGTGTTATCTCCTCCCACAATTAATCCGTCTCCTGTACAGACAAGATTTGCAGTTAATGTCACGTTACCATGAACTACTTGACCGCATGCTGGACTTGATAATGGTTGTTGTGCTAGTGCCACTTGCATTGAATTTTGCATAGTTGCTCCACTGATAGTCGCTAGTGCTACTAATATTGTTGCTAAGATGTATGACATTGTTTGTTGCATCCATAATAGGGCTACATTACTAACTATTTAAGTCGAACTCATCTTTCTATTGTAACTAAGTTGCAGTATAAGTAGTTCTTCTACTAGATGCAATAAATATTAAATTCTATCATAATAGCATCTCTTACTTAATTTTCTAGTGAACAATCAACGTTCCTCGTGCCATTTGGAAGTCAGTTTGTAAAGTAAGAGTGAGAATTACCAAATTTCAATACCTCTTATTCGATTCGCGGGACTGTAAACGGCCCAATATAAAAATTATCTCAATATACTATGTCAAACCTGAATCATAAAATAATCAGTGCTATTGTCATAGTATGATTTGGGCTTATCTTCTCACTTTTTACTTGATTTTCAACTATTGGTTGCCAAATCTATTTGCTGATAAACTCAATATCTTGCTTTCTTGCACATATTTTTATTGCACAACCACTTATGATTGACGTCCGGAATATATTGAAGTAATATTTGATTAAGAAATTAATTTATCAACAAGACATATAAACAATTTTTATCTCAAAGGTTAACGTGAAACTGGCTATCGTTGGTGCAGGAGTCGCGGGCTCCTATCTTGGAAATCGTCTTCTAGAAGACGGACACCAGATAGAAATTTTTGAGGCTTCAAGAAAAGAATCACATTGGCCGGTTTGTGCATGGGGTGCCTCAAAAAACATGCTAGAAATATTTTCCAAGAATGCAGGGCTAAATTTTGACGATTATGTTCTTCATCGAGGAAAAAAACTGAGAATGGATCTTCCTAATGAAAAAACAGAATATCTGGAACTCAAGGGTTTGGTGACATATGATAAATACCATTGGGAGCTGGACCTCTGCCAAGGATTGAAGATAAACTATGGTTTTCGCTGTACTCCAGAATCTGACTTTCTTTCAAGTTATGATTATGTTATAGATTGTACTGGTCTTCATAGATCTCTCCTTCCAAGATCCCCGCAAGATTTCATAATACCTTCATACGAATTTCTCGTAGAAAACGTCAGCGAGATTGAAGAATTTTATGTCATAGGATACAAAGGAGCTCGAGGCTATTTCTGGTTTTTTCCTTTGGGTAATGGACGAGCATATATCGGAGCTGGTGATATCGATAGAAAATACTTCGGGATATCAGAATTCTTTGTGAAAAACCCTCGTGCTAAGGTGTTGAGAAAAATTGGCAGGCCTATAAGACTTTCGCCACCCAAGCGAATGCTACCCTTCCACAACGACAACATAATAGGTGTTGGTGAATCAATAGGCTGTGTCTTTCCTATGCTTGGCGAAGGTATCATTCCTTCTCTAATTTGCTGTGGTATTTTCATCGAAGTTTTGAATAAGGATTCAAAGTTTGACAAGAAACTCTATCAAAAAAAAATTCTGAAAAAATTTGGATATTACGACGATGTTTATCGGATTGTCAGAATGAAAATGGATGGCAAGCTCAGTTCGATAAAGCATTTTAAACTACTCATGAGTATGTATAGAAATATGAAAAAAGAAGAGAAACGATTTGGATTTGGAATTGATTTTGACCAAATGAATAGGTTGTTGAAAGCACTGTAGCATTATGGACACTCTAAAAGTAGATGCCTTACACCTATCCTGACATCTTGTATCATTTTAAAATTGGTTTGACTTATCCGCAATTTTGTCTAATTTCAGTTTAGCAATTTCTTATTAGGTTGCAACGTGGATGAACCTAATAGAAATAGCAATACAAAAACCAATTTTTTCTCAATTCTAGCATTTGTTTGCATGACTTGAATGGGTGAAAATTAAGCACAATGTATTTGTAAAAGAGAACCGCTTATTTCCATATGATTTCTTCATTTACTTCAGACTGGGTCAGAAGACGCTGGCTTGATTTTCGTAATGGGCATAGTATATACCTAGTTTTTGCGATGACTTTTGCTAATTTCATAACAATTCAGTATCAACTCTTAATAGACCAGCTTCCTTATTTGTCTGATATTTTTAACAGCATATGGATTTTTGCGATATTATTTATCTTGGCATATGTTCCAGTGAGTATAGTGCTAGGATACTGGCACAGGAAAAGTCAATGGAAAGTCGAACAAGATGCCTTGTTTAGAGAAAATAAAGTTGGAGCTATAATGTGGATGTATGTGATCGATCTTATTGAAGGTAAAGTAAGTGAAGAGGACAGGAAATTGATGAGAGAGGCTCTACTCAGGATTACAAGAGGTGAAACGCGATTGTACGGAAGCAAGAAGTTATCTGACAATGACGGCAGTGCGATGGATAATAATAATAAAAAAGACAAATAGGATAAAGAAACTAATAATCGAAAATTGCCTTTTTCATAATGTTCGGATAATGGTTGAGAATATCAAAATGACTTGAGCAACAAAAGATGTTTATGATGCATTCTCTTCAGTATACTCGTGGGCAGTTATTTTGCAATTGTGACTTGTAGGAATTCCGAAAATGAAATTGAAAATGCTATTAATTCGCTGCTAAAACAAACAATAGCACCAAAATACGTTATAGTTGTTGATGATGGCTCAACAGACGGCACCCATCGCATTCTGGAAGAGCTAAAGTCTAGTAACGATATACTCTATGTGATAACAAATCCAGATTTGGGATATGATATTGGAAGGGTAGTTAAGAATTGGAATAGTGCAATTAGTCTAGCCAGAAAACTGAATCTGGAAAGAACCGATTATCATATGATAAGTGCCGACGATACACATTATGAGGAATCTTATGCAGAAAAAATAATGCAGAAAATGGACGATGATGACAAGATAGCAATATCATCTGGCAATTATGACAATAATAGTTACGCTACCCCACATGGGGCCGGTAGATTCGTCAGAAATTCATTCTTCGAAGAATTTCTCGAACTTTATCCTGAAAAAATGGGTTATGAATCTGTTATACTGCAAATGTCATTATATCATGGATTCAGAAATCTGGTAAACAACAATGCACGATTTTCCCATACGCGACAACTAGGTGCCAACCACCATTTTTACGAATTTGGCGCAAGTATGAGAACACTGGGATATCATCCTCTCTTTGTCTTGGGCAGGTTTGTTCAGTGCTTTGTTTCTGGTCGGCCAATGGGCAGGATGGGTGCGGTGCAAATGTTGTATCATTACTTATCATATCAGCCAAAACAAGCCGGATATGACAGCATGTATGATCCAGAAATCAGGAAGGCAATAAGAACAAGACAGAAGACGAGAATTATGCAAATATTACGATTAAGGAATACTAATACCTAGCAACCATAATTGATGTTGGTAAATTTTAGATTCTAATGCTTTTCTAAAACAGATAGTCAACATGCAAACAAATTATCGAGTTAAAAAAATAAGTGCATATTTATATTTTAAATTTGTTATCTTGGATAAATGAAAATAGCATCAATAGTAGGAGCTCGACCCAATTTTGTTAAATTGGGGCCTATTCATAGATCACTGAGGAGTTCAGGAATCGAGCATCTAATAGTTCACACAGGTCAACATTATGATTATGAAATGTCCGATATTTTCTTTTCAGATTTTGAACTTCCAAAACCAGATATTCATTTAGGAGTAGGATCCGGAAGTTCTTGTTTCCAGTTAGGTGAAATAATTAAGCGCCTAGAGAATAAAATCTTGGATAAACAAATTGATCTCGTTCTTGTTTATGGTGACACTAATTCTACCTTGGCTGGAGCAATATGTGCAAATAAATGTAATATTAAATTAGGACATATTGAGGCAGGGTTGCGTAGTTATGATGCCTCTATGCCAGAAGAATACAACAGAATTTTAACGGATCACCTGAGTAATTATTTATTCGCGCCAACTAGAAACGCTGTAAATAATCTGAAAAAAGAAAAAATAAGAGGCAAAGTATACTATACTGGAGATTTATCAGTTGAAATTATAAACAAGACTAGATCAATCTCTAAAAAATCAGAAATACTTGACATATTGAATCTGCAATCAAAATCCTATTTACTTCTTACAATGCACAGAGCTGAAAATACCAGTTCAAGGTACTTCTTTATCCAGCTCTTGGAGTCACTTGAAGCGCTCAAGGACAATATCATAGTGTTTCCTATACATCCTAGAACGAAAAAGATGTTTGATAGTTTTGGCCTCTTAAATAGACTTTTAAAGTGTTCCAATGTTAAAACGTTACTGCCAATAGGATATATAGATTTTATAGCGCTGTTACAAAATTCCGCAAAAGTCATTACTGACTCAGGGGGAATACAAAAGGAAGCATACTTACTAAACGTGCCTTGTATCACTATGAGAAAGAACACCGAATGGGTTGAAACCATCAAAGGCCAATGGAATGTCCTTACAGGAGTTGATAGCGAGAAAATAATTAAAGCCGTCAGAAGACTAAGACCACCAAATTCTAAATACTCCGAATCGGTTTTTGGTAATGGTAGGACATCACAAGTTATTAGTGAACTAGTTTCCAGTATCCTTTCTCATTAAGACTTTTTTTTCGATGATAAAGTTGGACGTGGCTATATATTCACGCCGATAATCATGTCTATAATCTTAAGATTATAAGCAACTAGAAAACATTGAAAAGGAGACATGAAGATCCAGCAAATCTAGCATTAATCATCATCACTGCAAGTGTCTTGTCAAATGATGTCAGAGTTTTAACTGTCAATGCAATCTAACGATTTGATCGACTTTTTCTTCGAATACAAATCAAACAACAAATCAAACTTTCTAATTCACATACAACTGAGTCAGAAGCAGAGGAGGAGAATCCTGGTTAGAAAAACCTGTACTTCGCACAATTTTTTTGTCATAATTTTAAATAAAAAAATTATCTTATTTAGTAATGGTTCAATGATAGCTAAGTGCGTCTAATAAATTTTCATAACTAGTTTGTTCTTTTATCAAGTGAATAATATTCTATTCATAAATTCAGATTAAAAGTAGTAGAAAAGACTCTGTTTCTTTTTTACCACTTGTTCTGACTCAATCCACATATACATTATTTCGTATCAATTTACGAATACAATGTTTGAAACAAAGAACTTGTTGATGTTAGTAATACTGTCTGGAGGAATCTTGGCAGTGCTAACAGGAACAATGATACAAGCAGCACCAGTATATGCAGAAACTGAAGAATGTGAAGACAATGACGACGAAAACTGTAACACGACCAAAGATAGAGCCCAAAAAATAACCCAGGAAAATAATTGCAGCGCGGATAGCGGCAGCGCGAATGGCGGCAGCGCGGATAGCGGCAGCGCGAATGGCGGTACCGGCGGCAACACTGGCAATGACGACAATAAATTCGTTTGCACCAACAACTTAGTAGAACCAAATACTGGGAATGATGCATTCAACGGCCCCACATCATAGCATCCAATAGGTAACAATATTTCGTTACCTACAAACACTTTTTTCTTTTATTTTACAACCGATTTTTGCAATTTCTCCAATTGCGTATAAGGTTTAAAAATGATTGACATTAGAATAGGATGAATCAAAATAGGTCTGCAATCATAGATAAAATATTCAATTCTAAGCTTATATTAAATCCTGACGCATAACTATGATGCTAAATGAGTGAAAGTAAGTATATTGGAGCAATCTCGGCTATCGCGGCAGTAGTTATCACTGTGGCAATAGTTGTAATGAATTACGCATTTACGAATTAGGCTGCTAAAAGTTGTTACTCATTACATTATACTATAGCCTTTCAAACTAAGTCTTAAGGCATCTAACGAATCATCATAACTAGTTTGTTCTTTATCTAAAGAGCACTCTTTTGCTTGTGTTGTTCTTAATGAAGAGAAGGAAAGAATAATAAAACAATTAAATTTTTTTCTCGCAACACCCCACCCTTATACCGATCCTGTATTGTATTGATCCATTGATTTTAGCAATAACAGATTATTGATTGCATCCAAGATGGATAGATAAATTTATAGATTGATTTAGAATAAGTCAACATATCTACTCAATCACTTATGTTATTATAGATACTAACTAACATAATTTACTTAATATTAATAGGATTTTTCCCTCCAAGTCCATATTAACCAAAACCTTCTGTAAGAAGTAAATGATCTTATGTTCAAAGACCTTACTTCTCGCCTCGATAGTACTGTTAATTGGAATGATATTTGGTGCAATTACAGCGAACGTATTCGCCGATAACTCATCCAAAAATATGGCCGATGATCCCTTCAAGAATATAGGGGAAATTGACGATCATACTTTCCACCCTCCTGGATATGCTGATAAATTAAGGATATATCCTATTCACTGAATCGTGAATAGTTTTTTCTCGGGTGACGATGTCATAATGTTAAATTAAATTTTTTTTAAGTGATAAGTGGCATAGCATCATAAATATTATTGAATTAATTTTTTCTTCTGTGAGGGTTTTTCGTGCTTGAGTAATCGCTGTAATTTCATTTTTTAAGATTTACTGTAACAAACTGTATTATAATCAATTAATTACTGTAAGTTTCTATTATTATTATCAATTAAGTCAAATACCCCTTCCACACAACCAATATGATGGGCTCACGCTACGCTCCTCGCTTTGGAGTATCACTCGGGTTGGGTATATTACGTGAGGCATGGAAGGCACTAACTCAAAGTAATATGGAATTTCCAGAGGTCTTTGAAGATTATGAAAAATATCACTCCGCTGTTATCACGGGTAATTTATCAAGAGCTAGACTAGTGGAAGACTGGATTGAACCCGGTGCAACAGTACTAGACGTTGGAGTAGGGGACGGAACAGTTTCAAATTATTTAATAAAGAATAAAAATGTTAAGGTTACTGGAGTGGATATATCAGCAACAGCATGTGAAAAAGCAAGGAAGCTTGGAATAGCAACAGAAATCCGAGATATTACAAATGGTCTGGGCCTTTCTGATGATACCTTTTATGAGTACATACTGTTGTTAGAGGTAATTGAACATACGGCATATCCACAAAGGATTTTGAATGACGCAATGAACCATGCAACAAAAGGGGTCATAGTAACTATCCCCAATAGTGCGTATATTAAATGGCGGATTCAGATGTTAAGAGGATATGTTCCACGGCAATCCTTTACACATTTACACTTCTGGTCTGTAAAGGATTTTGAGATATTCTGTAAAGAAGCAAATATAAAAATATTAGAATTTAGGACTTTTCTGCCCAGCCATTTGATGAAATTCAAAAACCTTTTAGCATGGCAACAATGCTGGTTGTTATCCCCAAAGAGGAACAATAATCATCAATGACTCTAGATAGCGTAGTTTCTATAATGTAAGAACCTAGAAGGCTTATGGGAATTATTTTTATATAGAATTGAAGTGTGCATTGATTATCTTTGTCTAATTTAGAGTTTCAGGATGCCCAAATCAGTGTAAATTTTGGACAATTGAGAAGCTACATTTACTGCATCATGTTCGCTGGGCAGGCCGCTACGAAATTGTAGTTTATAATCCAATACACTTAGTCCACATGCTAGGGATTGCAGTGCTGTGCTACTTAGATTCTCTAGAACAATATCGTTGACATATCTGATATCAACGTATGTACTGTATCCTCTTATAAAATCAGGAATGTCAGAATACAATATTGGATTCTTCGTCCTGTCAATTACCTCTATATTGAGATTAATCTGATTTTTCTTACACAGGTCTAGGGCTCGCTGTATGTTTGTTACCTCTGAATTTATGGTAAATGCATCTTTCAATTCTCCATTTGAATCATTCTTTGGACTAAAATGTTCTATGTCTATAGGAATTGGAATATGGATGCCACTCCTAACCAATGGTAATAAATCAGGTGTAGAGACACATACAGCGTCAGCTAATTTCTGAGCTCTTATATGACCAATTTTTTTCCTATAAAACATCTTGAGTTTAATCATTGTATCTGACAGTAGTGATCGGTGAGGTAGCTCTTGTTTTTTTAATCCACGAATGTCAGTTCCATGATAATGCAAAATGATCTTCTTTTGTCTATGGAATTTCTTACGAAGCGCAAAAAGTATGTCTATGTAGCCATGCACGTGAATCACATCAGCAGTTTCTCCTTCTTGGATGCATGTTTCAGTAAATTTCCCATATGTTACATTGATTAGATAATCTTTATAGAAATCATAAATTCCATACTTGTCTGCAACATCCTTGTTCCAGATAACCTTGGCGTCATGCCCCTGCATCTGTTGATATTTTGAGTAAATGCACGCAACACCGGCTGCATCAAGTATGTGCACAATGCGCATGTTCTATTGAATATCCTATCGTCTAATAATCTATTACATAACACTATATCTAATATTCTGTTGGCTGATACTTAATAAAATTACAAAACTCATGAATCTTAACAATTAACCTCAATCCTTTTCTGGTGTCAACAATTGCCTCCAATAAATGCCTTTGAAACTATTGTGATATCGGCTCTAATTTTTGAAATATCCGGAATGGTCGATCTGAAAATTGAATTTTTATTTTCTTGCCATGTAATCTTGCGAGATTGTCTACAGCTTGGTTCGGGCTGTAGGTCCTTCCGTAACCTACGTTATAAAGATTTTATCCCTTTGGGAAATCTTCTAAAATCTTCTATATTAGATCTTCGAAATCAGTAACAAAAAGAAAATCCCCCTTAAACTTTTTACGGAAAAGTCTAATGCTGCCCATCTTTTTTGATTTAACTAATGATAGAAGAAATAAGGGAACGATCTCCTGAATTAAGGCCATTTACACAGAATGTATGCAAAGTCACCAAATTTATTCCAAAGTGTCGTGAATAATCCTGGCAGATTCTCTCTAGGGGCACTAATTACCTCGATAAGTTTCAGATTTTTAGTAGTAACAACTTAGATTCAATTTCCTTTAAACGCTTATGTGCATTGGCTTCCAACAAATCCATTACTTCTAGTGACAAGTACTTTTTAATAGTCATTTGGAAAAGTTGCTAATACAGCCATAGCTCTGATTTGTAGTTTCTATACCAATCAATTAGTAAGGCAAGACCTTTTTCAAATTGTATCTTTGGTTTGAATTGTAATAGTTTCTTTGCTTTTGAAATGTCAGCAATTAGTCTTTGTACTTCAACTGGTCTGGGATCCACGTGAATCGGTCGCAAGTTACTGTCTTTTGCACCATGTTTTATAACCATGTCTGCAATTTCTTGTATGGATATTTCTTTACCGCTACCAAAGTTTATCCCATTTTTGCCTGGATTTCCTTTGGACCTGAGTACCGTATCATAGGCATACACGGCATCCTTCACAAACATATAGTCTCTGGACTGCCTCCCGTCACCATAAATAATAGGGGGCTTGCTTTGTAATACCCTATTTATGAAAATTGCAATCACGCCTCCGTAGCCTGTATCTTTTTGCCTGGGTCCAAAAAAATTGAAACATCGAATAATATCTACACCTAGATCATAAGTTTCATTGTAGGTGTAACATAGTCTGTCAGCAGCAATCTTACTTACGCCATATGGATGTTTTGCAGACAATGGGTGTGACTCGTCCATTGGAGCATATTGTGCAGATCCATAGACCTCGCTTGTTGACGAAAATAATATCTTGTCAATATCATTCATTCTGGCAAATTCCAGAATTTTCAGGGTTCCACCGAGATTAATTTTAAAAGTCTCTTCGGGATTGACGATTGACCTATCAACATGGATTTGAGCTGCTAAATGAAAAATGGCATCGAAATCATTTGGTAGTTTAGAATATACTTCGTTTAGGGTGATGTCTCCACGAATAAATTTAAAATTCTTTCTGTGCAATAGAGTACGGACATTGTTGAGGTTCCCATTCATCAAGTTATCCACTCCGTATACCAGATGATTATCGAGAACATACTTTTCAGACAAGTGACTTCCTAGGAAACCTGCGGCACCAGTTATGAGAATTTTCATAAGACTACTAATCCTCCTGACTCGAAGGTGAAATTACCCATTTAATTTGCAGTTATAACTGTCTCTTTTAAAAGTGTAATATTGTCAAAAACGATCAATACATAACTCATCTTCATAATTCAATTATTTTTCAGAAAATTCTAATATCTGAAATGCTACTTCAAAATGTGTCTATATTTTGCTAATGACATTAATTGCTGATTACGGGATGCTAGAATGAAAGTACTTCACCTATCAGACGATGGACTTCCTGATTGGAGGGTTGAAAAAGCTGCACTCACTGGAAAGAAAAACGGGTTTGAGATATTTTTTGGTGGCAGATTTAACACCAACTGTCATTCTGCTACCTTTTCAAGAACCTATCCTATAGAGTGGACTGCCGGAGCTATGATAGGGGTACCATACTTTTACGATCGCGTTAAGAAACAAATAACTCGATTGGTAAATGAGGTTAGACCAGATATAGTACATTCACACAATATTGGATCGGCAAAGATATCCTTTGATCTTGGGCTACCTGCAGTTTTTGACGATCATGAATATTTTGGAATGCTTTCACTAGTCAACGCCGAAAATCTAAAGCTACAAGGGCATACTCGGGGTCGTTCTGGTATTGGCAGATTAATTAGTGACATGAAATTGAATTTTATTTCGAAAAGGAGCATTTCTAAATGGACAAAATGGGAGAGAGAGTTGGTATCTTCTATACCTACAATAACGGTCTCTGAACAGATTGCACAAGATTTAAGGAAATTTAGCCCAGAAGGTACAAGGCACATATTTACGGTACCTAACTTTCCATCGGAAGCTGAAACAGGCGAATTTAATAAACCTGAATTTCATGAGAAATTGTCATGCGTTTATGCAGGAGGAGACAGCAGACATAAACAAGTTATCAATAGAGATATCTCGGGTCTGACGAATCTTTTCATGATTCGAGATATTGGAAATTTGACAATTATAGGATGGGAACCAGAGTTATCTCAAAATTTCAAGGCAACGGGATTTATTCCAAGAAATAAGATGTTCTTCGAAATGAGAAAAAATTCCATCGGAATGATACCTTGGAAGAAACACTGGTCTCATCCTTTTTTGAACCCAAATAAGGCATATGAGTATGCTCACGCTGGATTGTTTGTAATGTTAACATCAGACCTAACATCCGTCATTCACACTTTGGAAGGTAATTGTTTAACATTTGAAAACTATGAAGATTTAGCACTTAAATTACAGTATTTCAAAACAAACATGGAGGAATTATACAAGAAAAGAGTTGATATTTTCAACTATGCTAGAAATTATCTGATTTGGGAAAAATATGAAAAAAACATTATCGACGCCTATAAATCAGTTTGAACTATATCAAGTTCACAAATGAGTGTTGATATGCTCATGTTGATCTCAAAAAGGGCATTATTGATCTTGACCTTTCATAATGAATGTCTCGAGCTCCATTCAAATGTAATGAACATCTTGTACCAAATTTCAAGACTTAGCAACTGCAACATTTTACTAATGTATCTTACATTTTGAGTATCCTCAATAATCTTTATCATATGATTGTAAAAATCGCCGCTGATTATTTTATCACGAAATATACTTGCATTAGAAAGAGTAGCAATAACAATTTCCTTCGCGTTAGTTGACCATAGATTTTTCAGATCCATTCCAAATCCGATCTTTGTATCAGAAACGTTACTACCTTTTAAAATAGAGAGAATCTTCCGTAGAGGAATTTTTCCGACATTTGTTTTGTCATTAAATTTTATACTAGCTGGAATCTTAAAAGCCATATCAATAATTTTACTATCTAATAGGGGGGAGAATCCAGTTAGTCCAAAATGCTTAAAAAACTTGTTATTAGTTGGAATGAAATCATAAATCAACTTACCGTGGTAATCTGCCAAAAAGACCTGATCCAGTGGATCTAGTTTATTATCAAAATACTTTCTCAGTAACGAGTAAACAGAATACCAATCGAACCTGACGGTTTCTCCAAAAAGTTTTTCCTGATCTGGTAGCCAATCCCGTTCATGACAATCTAGATAAGAACGGACGCGTTGTTTCCAATCGTGATTGTGATTCAATAAACTCAGAAATTTATTATATCTAAAAGTATAGCCACCAAATAGTTCATCGCCACCATCTCCAGTAAAGAGAACATTTGAGAACTGTTTAGATTTCTCCATAAAATAATATTGATACAAATTCCATCTAGGTTCTTGTATAATACTTATTAATAACGGTAAATCCTTAAGAGGGTTATCAACAGTAACATTATAAAAATCTGTGCCCATTGATTCAGCTATTTTTTTTGCATAATTAGCCTCACTTGCTTCATCAAAACTCACAGAGATACATTTTATATCTAGTTTAGGATATTCATCTCTTATCAATGAAAGTATCAGATTAGAATCAACACCGGTGCTCAACGCTAGTGAAATTTTTTTCGGATTTAGGTCGATTATGTTCTTCCTTATATTAGTCCTTAATTCCCGTTCTATATCCTCAGATGATGGAATTGGACCCTTTCTACTCTCAATTTGCTTAATGTCTATTTGCGGAATAGGTGATTTAATTTCAATCGTAGGATCATATCTTAGGGTGAGGATATTGCGTATGTCTATCAATTAGAAATATGTTCATTTCTCCCACAATAAATTATTTGGGATTTTATCTTGTTTTTCTTCTCAAATTTGCTTTTTAATATGTATCAGGTTGAAATATTAAATATTACTTTTGCTTGTAAATTGGATAATACCTATTAATGATGTATTAACATTTTGCTGCTCATTTTCTATGTTGCTGAATAGCGAAATCATTCGATGAGGGCGATATTAAATCTTGACAAAAAATAAATAAATGAACAAAATAAATTAATGCACAAAGTTTCGATATTGAAATCTTATAAAAGTACTATCACAGCTGTCAAATACGCACTCGTTGTCTTTTCAATTGCGATTTCATTAAGAACAATAACAGAAATTTTGGCATCCCCTTATCCTATTGGATATGATGTAATAAATTATTATTTGCCTATATTGAAAAATTTTGATGATCATTGGCCTACAATATCAAATCAATTACCCTTTTACATATCATTACTACACACAATATCTTGGCTTTTGCATGTTGATCCGAGAATAGTAGTTAATTCATCAATAGTACTCATCTTCGGACTTTTCTCGGTAGTTATTTATTCAATATCAAGGAATCTCTTACACCTTAATAATCTACAAAGCATCTTCATATCAATATTCGTAATATTCCAGGTATCGGTACTCAGGACAACATGGGACCTTCATAAAGACATGTTTTCATTAACAATAACATTTTTTTGTTTATTATATGTGTCTAGAATTCCAAATTTATCTAATAAGATGATGGTAGTTATTGCAGCTTTGAGTACTATTTCGGTACTTGCAGACAGAATGATAGGTCTTCTCTTAACACTGAGTCTCATAGCATCTTCTTTTGTGAAAAGACAAGAGGCATTAGCATCAATTGCAATATTGGTAACAATAGTTTATGGTCTCTCACTTGCGACAAATTTTGAAAATGTTTCATTTAATGTGCAGCTGGCCACTAATAATGGCGATAAAATAGATCTATTTTACAATCCGGTAAATTTGATTGTTCTATTTTTAGTGTTGAATGCAATTTTGCTACCGGCAGGTTTGGTAGCGCTGTTAAAATCAAGCTTAACTATCTTCAAGATCCCTTTTTTTATATCATTGATAGGTTCGTTTAGCTGGCTATTATTTCCAAACACATCGGCGTTTCTACCAGATAGATGGATTACAATATTTAGCATTTTTCTTTCGCTATTTTCAGGATACGGCTTTGTATTATTAATTGAGAATAAGCGCATTGCAATATCTCATAAAAAATTAAACAATTACCTCGTGATTCTCATTCCATTTGTATTTCTTGGGTCTGCCTTTGCTATGAGTCCTAATGGTTCCTACCTTAACGTTTATGGGGTTTTCCATCCATATATTAGTCACTATGGTCCTCTTACCATGCAATATAACTCCATCTCTTTACCAGAATCAGAATCACTTCTGTCATTGATTGAGTGGATTAATAATGAGAATAATACGTCAGCAGGGTCCACAATAATGGGCAGTAAGCATTTAAGGGGGTGGATGGAATTAGAATTAGAAAATAGGTCTTTTCTATTTTCTGATAACATTACAGACATGCTAAATTCAAACAAATATGCTGAATTTTATTTGCTTAATTCTAGTAAAGTAGAACATCAATTGCAGAATTATTCATCAAAATTATCATATAATAATAGTGATTTTTCACTTTATCATTTAAAACGCATTGAATAAAAAGGTCATAAATAATTAACTAACTAATTTTCATAACCACGGAAAATTTTAGACGTATGTCGTCATACTGTGACATGTTTCAGCTTTGATATTTCCTTTCCATTTGCATGAACTTTGATAATTCAACTAGATCATTAAATTCGTTAAAATCAAGCATCATGTCCATGCAGCCCTTTGTTGTTCCCTCTCTTTTGAGATGAGAAAAAATTTTCTTCATTGCATACGTTGCTCCGTACAATCCTGAAAGTGGAAAGACTACCATGCTATATCCCATGCTTTTGAGTTCATCAGCAGAAAATGTAGGGGTTACACCATTTTCTATCATGTTAGCCAATAATGGGGCATCAATTTTTTTAGGAATCTCACGAAGTTCATCCTCTGATTGAGGTGCTTCTACAAAGACAACATCGGCACCCTCCTTACGATACATTTTCCCTCTTTCTATTGCCTCATCAAACCCCAATGGCGCACGCGCATCTGTTCTTGCAACAATTACAAAGTTGTTATTCTCACTTGCTGTTACTGCAGCCCGCAGCTTTTGTATGTATTCATCGACTTCAATTACCTCTTTGCCACCCATATGTCCGCACCTTTTTGGCCAAACTTGATCTTCAAGAAAGATCCCTGCTCCTCCATAGGCTATTAAATCATTTACTATTTTCCAAACAGTAAGAGGATTACCATATCCCGTGTCTACGTCAACTATCACGGGAAGATCAACAGATCTGATGATTCTTCTTGCATTCTCAATATTCTCACCTGCGTTTAGAAAACCAAAATCCGGCATTCCTAATAATGAGGCAGCAGACCCATATCCGGTCTGAAACATAGCCTCAAACCCTGCATTTTCGGCAACCTTTGCACTTAACGCATCGAAAACACCAGGAAGGACAATAATCTCATTTCTTTGGCTTATTTTTTCTTTAAGTAATCTCTTTTTGTCCAAACTCATTATTCAGTCTAGGTTTTCAGATTTATTTATCTATTCTAACCGCTGTTCATTGTCGTGTTGAGTAATTTCATATGAACCATCAGATAGAGTATTCAATTTTATCTTACAATTTCTACACTCGTAAAAGTTGATTTGTTGATCATGTGCTATAGAGCCATTCAACCATATCATCAGTGTGCCGCATGATGGACAATTCATTGTCATTATTATATTGGGTAAATTGATGTCATTAATATTTATTTCAAACAATATCTGTTCAAAAATCTAGTGTTCTCGAAATCTGCAGGCAAACAACTTGCCTACTTCCATTGGGCGAATTTTTCCATGATGTTTCCAATGCACTTTGTCGTCCTTTTAATCAGGTCTATTCGAGCAAATTCGTTGGGTGAATGGATTCTACTGTATTTGTAGGTGCATCCAATGCTTACACATGGACAATTCAATATCTTGTTAAAATACCACATGGGTCCTGTGCCTGCTGAAGAAATACTTTTAATGACATTACCATATTCTTCTATGGCACACATTTCAACTATTTTCACAAATTCATTACTTATTGGAATTCTGCAGGCAGGCTCGCCACTCAAAAATTTTAGCTGGATGTCTTTGAATCCATTTTTATCAAGATGCTGCCTTAACAATTGGAATTGTTTCTGAGGCATCATATCAGGCACAAGTCTAAAGTCAAGTTTGACCATTGCTGTACTTGGCAACACAGTTTTGGAGCCCTCACCAGCATAACCTGAAAACAAACCGCTAATGTTGGATGTAACTCCTCCTACAGATGCTTTTTTTATTTTTTCAATATCGTCATCATTGAATACTTTATTTAGTCCATAATTTTTTTTAAATTCTGAAATATCAAACTCCTCTCGTCTGATACGCTCTAGTTCTTCAGGCGTAAAATCTCGAATATCGTTATTCCAGTTTTTGATGGTGATATTACCACTCTCGTCGCGGATGGTTTTAAGAGCATGAACAAGACGCCACGCAGGATTTTCAACCAAAGCTGCCAAACTCGAATGAAGGTCAGCGTTTGCGCACTTTGCATGTAATTCCACACAAAGCAATCCCTTCATTCCAAGACTGATAATCGGTCTTTCATGCTCATCCACGTAGCCAAATTCCCAAATAATACCATCGCACGAAAATTTTTTTCGATACTTTGTTAGATACTGTTCAAGATGAGAACTTCCTATTTCCTCTTCACCTTCAACTAGGA
This sequence comes from Nitrososphaeraceae archaeon, assembly GCA_035620895.1. Classification (GTDB taxonomy): domain Archaea; phylum Thermoproteota; class Nitrososphaeria; order Nitrososphaerales; family Nitrososphaeraceae; genus TA-21. The sequence continues at coordinate 3,579 of DASPFY010000010.1, read as the reverse complement.
ATTTTACATTACAAGGAACATCTCCTGTTTCTTTAAGGAAATATTCAACAGCCTTGATACGAGTAATTAATTCGCCTTTGTCATCAGAAGCACCCCTTCCATATATGAAGTTACCATCAATTTTACCACTAAAAGGGTCGTCATGCCATAGCTCAATGGGTTCAGCAGGCTGAACATCGTAATGGTTGTAAAATAGAATTGTCTTTCCATTTGGATTACTTTTGGAATTTACTTCCCCATACACTATTGGAGAAACTTGCTCTGAGTTTTGTCCTGATGTATCATCTAATTTTAGCAACTCTGATGTTATTCCACAGTCAGACATTATTTTAGAAACTAGCTCTGCACATTTTGTTAGTGTCAATTGTTTCTTTGCAGAGACGCTAGGAACTCTAATTAGTTGCTGCAGCTGTGATGTTAGAGTCTCAATATCAGAATCAACCCTTGATGCTATTAGTGTCAAATCAAATCAGCATAAGAATCAAATAAACATGAAATTAAATATTCTGTTTACAAAATCACGTGTAATAAAGTTAGAAAAGTTTTTTGGATTTCTTGATGACTTTAGAAAATTTACTGAGAACGCTACTGTCTAGATGTAAAAAATGAAATATAAAATGATTAACACCGATGTTAACATATTGTGAGATTCCTTCAAGAACATCATCAATCGTTCCTACAGTCAATCCCCCAGCAATTGATTTTTTAAATTCTGCAACAGTCATCTTTTGCTTTCCCAATTTATTCATGATTTTTTTCATCTGTTCTTTTTCTTGTATAATCAAACACGGAAGTACAACAGAATATTCTATCTTCCTATTTTGGGATTTGTAGCCATTTAGAATGTTTATTTTTCGTTTCATCTCTTCTGGCGACCCAAAATAAAGGTTATATCTGTCGGCATATTTGGCTGCAAGCTTTAGAAGATATTTTTCACCAGAACCTCCTACCATAAGCGTGGGATGCGGTTTCTGAACGGGCTTTGGGTAGGATATGGCGTCATTAACAGAATAATATTTACCGGGGAAGTTTGCAATTTTTTGTGTCCACAATTTTTTTATTATTTGAATTGATTCTTCTAATTGCATTATTCGTACTACGTCTGACAAGTATTGATATCCATAGGCAATATATTCTTCTTCGAACCATCCTGCTCCAATTCCTAATTCTGCACGTCCATTGGTAATGACGTCTAATGTTGCTACCATTTTTGCAAGAAGAGCCGGGTTTCGGTACGAGTTACAGGTTACTATCTGACCTATTTTCATTCTTTTTAACCCTGTAGATAAAGCGGATAATAATGTAAAACATTCAAAAAAGTTACCAGTTTTAGGATATCGATAATGTGGAATAAAATGATCGTATGCATAGGCTGAATCAAAACCATTTTTTTCTGCATTAATGGCGATGTCTTGAGAATACTTGAATTGTGCGACTGACGAGTTTCCGGGTAAATCATTTCTCCATCCTTGTGGGATTACAATGCCGAATTTGATTTTTGACATTACGTTTACTTGCATAAGAATTTGTACTTTATAATAATATTTAGTCGCAAAACGTTAATTGATCTAGATAATATCTTGAATCCAGTTAATGATGTTAACCATAGAATCCAATATTTGATCAAGTAAAAGTTAAAAAATATTATTGTTTCGCTTGGAAGGGATCATCGATTTGTATTTGCCCAGCATTACCATCCTGATTTCCATCGTCACCATCATCTACGAGTTGACTCATAGTCCGGTCCTGCCCACTCTGGTAATTATGCCACTGAATGTCTATTTCATTGTCTTGATTTGGGATGTATGTTATTTTACCAGAATTAGGGTCAAAGTTGTCTAAATATCCTTCAGTAGGAGGAGTTACTATTTCAAATTGTATCGGGTCTTTGTTCAGATCCTTTGCTTTCAAAGTTATGTCTATTTCCTGACTTGAATCTATAGAGACACTCTTGGTTTCGTCTTTCAAGCTCCTTTCATTGACTGCATCGGTAGTTACTTCCACAGTAGCCAAATTACTCTCAGCTCCACTATCGTCAATTGCTTTGTAGGTAAAGCTATCAGTAACTGGACTATGCTGCACTACAAGTTCTGGACTGTACGGTATTCCCTTGTTGTCTCCTATTTTTTGTGGCGAATCGAATTTAGAACCGTCTTCACTTTTTGAGTAGAATATATAGTTATTACCTGGAGTTGTGCCTTCCCATACAACATGTGTGATGTTCCTATTTATTGTTACGTCGGGATTGCCTGATCCGCCTGGGTCATTGCTTAAATTCTCAACACTACCGAAACTCGAACCATAATCTACACTTTTTCTTATAAATATGTCCTGATTGCCATTTTCGGATTGACCCTGCCAAACTACGTAGACATTGTTACCATTTGATGAGGCTTCAGGATTGAATACGGGCGTGCGACTATTTCCACTAAGGCTAAGAGGTGACGAAAAGGTTTTTCCTCCATCAGTACTGCGAGAAAAAAATATGTATCTGTCCTCTTCTTCGCCAGCGCTCCAGGCAGCGTATCTATAGTCACTTAAATTAGTTTCATTGGTGCTCAGATCAAAAGCCTGAGGTGCTTGATTAGTTTGATTAGTTTCGTTCACATTCACATTCACAGTTGCAGTATTGCTTTCTGCTGCCTTATCATCAGTTACCTTAAATGCAAAACTATCATTCCCAACGTAATCGAGCTGTGGAGTGTACGTTACAGTACCTTTTGTCGTATCAAAATTATCCAAACTTGCATCTGATGGATTGGATACTATTGCAAATTGTATGGGATCGTTATCAGCATCATCACCTACTAATGTAATGTTTAGCTGATTGTTCTTGTCGACTGAAATGCTTTGGTCAAAGGCTGAAGGAGCCTGGTTTGTCGCCGAATCATTGACGCTTAACTCCTTGACAGTTGCGTTCACATTCACATTCACAGTTGCAGTATTGCTTTCTGCTGCCTTATCATCAGTTACCTTAAATGCAAAACTATCATTCCCAACGTAATCGAGCTGTGGAGTGTACGTTACAGTACCTTCTGTCGTATCAAAATTATCCAAACTTGCATCTGATGGATTGGATACTATTGCAAATTGTATGGGATCGTTATCAGCATCATCACCGACCAAAACTATCACAATCTTGTCATTTGCATTTACAGATAAGCCTTGATCGTACGCTATTGGCGCTTGGTTTTCTGTATTGATGCTGCTGTTTTCCTCGTCAGCTTTTGTGGTTTGGTTGGTCCCTACATCTTGGTTGGTCTCTACATCTTGGTTGGTCCCTACATCTTGGTTGGTCTCTACATCTTGGTTGGTCTCTACATCTTGGTTGGTCTCATCAGTCTCATCACCTACTACTTCCTGGGCCGGCTGCTCAATTAACTTGACATCTATTTTAACTTCAGCATTATCGCTATCTGCTCCTTTATCATCAGTAATTTTAAATTTAAAATCATCATCTCCGGAATAATCCTTATCTGGAGTGTATGTTAAAGTACCATCCGACTTGTCAAAATTATCGAGTTTTCCATGAGATGGATCTGACACTATATCAAATTCTATATCGTCATCCTTATCATC